>NZ_JALAGU010000009.1 GCF_022712275.1 Corynebacterium sp.
CGTGGGCCAGGGCAGTTCGGTGTCGGTCCAGGGCCACAGGGGACCGAACCCGGTCACGGTGAACTCGTCGACCGGGTACCAGCCGGTGTCGGTGATCACCTGCCGGTGGGCCACCGGTACCGACCACGTCCACTGGTCCGGGTCGCCGCCGTGGGTGTCGAGGACGACGACTGATCCGTCGTCGGTCTCCTTGGCCAGGGCGATGTCCAGTGTGCCGGTCAGCTCACCGTCCAGGGGTGCGGCGAAGCGGGTGTGGTGGTGACCGTGAACGTGGACGGCCGGGTGCACAGCCGCGAGGATCCGGTCGATGCGGGCACGGTCGGCCTGGCTGAATGGGTCGGATTCCTTGGTCTGGGCGTGGTCACTGCCTGTGGCCAGGGCAGTGAACGCTGCTGACCCGGTCTCATGGGTGACGAGGATGTCCACCGGGCTGGGAGTAGTGCCGGCGGCGGTAATGGCGCGGTCGACCTGGGCGTCGGTGATGTGCTCGGCGGGGAACCAGTCCACGCCCTCGGTGCGCCACTTCCGGTCGGTGGAGGTCGCCCCGCCGAGGAACAGCATGTTGGCCCCGGCGACGGTGGTGCGCAGCCCGCGCGGCATGTAGGTGATCGACCGGGTCAGCGCGGCGGGTTCGGTGGTGTCGGGAGTGAGGAGGGTGAAGTCCTCGTGGTTGCCGTCGATGATCCGGTAGTCGACACCTGGGGTGCGTTCGTCGAGGATGAGTTGCAACAGTTCGAGATCGGCGGGGTGGTGGAAACCGAAGTCACCGGTCTGGACGATCGTCGCCGCGCCGGCGGATGTGGCGAGGCCGGTGGTGTGGATGAAGGCGTCGATGTCGTCGTGGAGGTCTCCGACGAAAGCGATGCGGTTCGGGTCCGGGGTGGTGCTCATGGGGTGAGGGTAAGGGACAGGGCAGGACGATGGCTAGTTTCTGTGCCTGGTTCTGCGCAGGTCAGGGAACTAATTAAGGGTCACTGGACATGCTTTACGGCAGGGAGATTCTCAGCCGGTTGGCATGCCCGATGAGACTGGTCACGAGCATGAGCGACTGGACGGTGTTGCGTTGGCTGTACTGCTTGCGGGACACCTTGTGGACGGTCGCGTGGCGCGAGAACTGCCACGGAACGGGGGCTCCCGGCTTCGGGTGAAACTTCCCGTGCGCGTTCCAGACAGGGAGCCACATTGACACATCTCGGTACCCCATTCCGTTGATGATCTCCGGTACATCAGCCTTCCGGTTAGTGATTGTCATCCTGACGTTCTTATCCGGGTAGAACCGGCTGATCAGCGTGTCGAAGATGAGGGTGAACAGTGCCTGGGCAGCCCGCTCGTGCCCGTCGCGCAGCGCTGCTACACCGTTGAGCGCGAACTCAGCCTCGGTCTCTACTTCCGGATGATCCACCTGCTCCAGCACCTCTTCGCAGTCCTCCACCAGAGACTCGAAGCAGGCGTTGAGGATCTGACGCCGAACCGGACGATCAGCAGCGCGGAGGAACCGAAGTGCAGTCCGGGCTCGGGGCACGAGGTACAGCGGGATCGCCTCCTCCCGGAGGAACTCACGGACGTCGCTGAAGTTGATCTCGTCGGCAAGCTCCCGGAGGTTGGGTGGCAACAGGTTCCTGTTCAGTTTCTGGATGCCGGAGAGATCGTAGCTCCGCAGTGCCTTGGCTATGCCGTCGAACACCTGCCGCTGTTGGTCAGCGAGACGCTGGATGCCGGTGACTACCGAGGGGATCTGATCGAAGAAGCTGGCTGGCATCGTGAACGCCGACTTGGACACGAGGGCCGGCGCCAGGGACTTCGCCAGATCACCCTGCCACCGGTTGACCGTGTCCATGCGTCCCATGATCGGCTGCAACCCGCCAGTCATTGAGGCGGAGTATTCCGCGAAGGTCTTTCCGATATTCAGACCGGCGAAGCCTGCCATAGTGGACATCGCGATCTTTCTGGAGTGGTCGGAGACGGAGGTGATCCCGCTGAACGCGTCAGTGATCCCGGTTCCTGTGCCGAACGGCGCGAATACCTTAGAGACCCCCACCCCCAGGGAGATCGGAGACAATGCTGAGTGCGCGAACCCCTCCGCCATGTGAACCCCTGGTGTTTTGAGGATGCTTGAGACGGCATCTGCAACGGGGTTGATCCCTGCGGCGGTCATCGGGGACGTCATGTCGCGGAGGATCCGCTTGCCTGTCAGTTCGTCCCACATGTCGTCATCGAAGATGTTGATGCCCTGCCCTTCTTCGTCCGGCACCTGGTGGTGCATCTGTCGGCTCCAACGCAGTCTAGCGAGAGGTCGGGCAATAGGGTCGCGTGAGTCGAATAACCGTTCTATATCATGCGGCAGGCAAAGCGCACCTCTTGGCATGTCCCCTAGAATCACCGCCATGACACTCGACCAGAAGCCGTCATCCGAGAAGGACCCGCTGATCAGCGCGAACATCCGGGGTGCTGTCTACAAGCTCCTGGGCGAGGTGGACGCCTGGACCTCCATCAACGCCTGGCAGCGGTACGACTTTGGAACCCCTGCTGCGCTTTCAGACGTCACAGCAGTGAACGCCTCCGAGTATCGAAGCGACGAGGTATTCACGCTCTACCGAGGTCGCGTTGACTGGAGTGACCGAGAGCAATGTAGAAGGGCATTGCAGGCGATGTCCGTGATGGTCCGGCGGGCCAAGGCCAACGTCAACGATCACTGGGACCCGTTCTGGGATGACTACGCGGAACTGGAGCGGGCGTGCAGGGAGGACGGGTTCACCCTAGGCGAGGACGGGACACTTACGCAGGCTGACGTCATCGACTTGGAAGACCTTGACCTGTCAGGGCTGAAGACCACTGCGGGAGTGATGAGAGCTCTCAAGACGCTCAATCGTGCGCTGACTGCCGAGGAACGGGACGCGGTGGCGGTGGTGTCGGCGGCGAAGGAGCTGATGGAGGCAGTAGCAGCCTCGGTGCTGAAGGATCGGTGGTACACCGACGAACAGATCGACAAGCTCCAGTTCAAGGACCGCTGCGTTGAGGCACACAAGGCACTCGGCGTCATTGAGAATACCGGTGCAGGCGCGATGGCAGACGGCTTGAACCTGGTGCGCAAGGGACTGTCCAAGGCGTTGGAAGCAGTGCGAAAGATGCGCTCGGAGGAGGCGTTGGCTGGCCACGGGAACCACCGGGTCGGTGAAGTGAGCGGGGCGGATGCCCAGCTCGCCGTGGATACCTGTCGTGCGTGGTGCCGCTACATCCTGGAGCTGCACCGCACCGCACCGGAGCCGGCCCCGTTCTGAGGGGGCCTGGTCGGGGACGTGCCACGTCCCCGAGTCCGGATGCTAGGCCTCTGTCTGCCGGCCCTTCTTGTCCTTCACGATGGGGGCGGGGACGATGATGGTGTCTTCGGTGGTTGCGCGCCGCCAGTTCCGGTCACCGATACGTGTTCCGGTTCCATCTCCCGTCGGGACAACCCTCACGGAGATATACTCGTCCCCGAGGGGAACCGGAACACCAAGCTCGGTGGCGATATCCCCGTGGTAGGCGCCGGACAGGATCACGTAGCCCTCGGGAGCGAGCAGTGTCCGGGCGCCGCCGCTTCCCCCGCGGACCCGTCGCTGAGGGTCGAGCTGCTCTGCGACCGTGGAGACGCTATTGCGATGGACGATCATGCCCTCGGCGTCGCGAAACAGCTGTGCAACCTTCGTCGTCCCGGACTTGTGGGCGAAGATACCTTCGACCACGTCAGGGGGTAGCTGCAGGAGAATGTTCGGACGCAGCGGGGCATTCCGCCAGACCCAGGTGATCTTAGAGGTGTCCTTTGCCTTCAGCTGGGTTTTCTTGTCTCTGTTCTCCGAGTCTCGTCGCACATCTGCGGTCACACGGATGACGCCGAGGGACCAGATGGACTCCTGGTGGTGCTGTTGCAAAGTGGTGCGGGCAGTGCCCAAGTGCTGCCCGCACCACTTTGCAACAGCACCTGTTCGACCACCCTCAACCCGGGAGGGCTACACAGGCCAGGGAAAAGACGGGTCGAGGGGTTGACAATCTACATAGGGACACCCCCTGGAGCGCAGGCGACGCGACAGGGGATGTGCGGCCGCGGTGAGTGCTGCGGCGACCTGGTCGGCCCCGCGGGCTCGCTGGCCCATCAGCCGGGAGAAGATCATCGTCTGCGATGCGGACACCGGTTGCTCGTCAAAGTCGATCACCGGGGTGCCCGACAGCTCGATCCCGGTCTGGGCCAGGGGCGGCGCGTGAAACCGGCGCAACCAGGCAGGGTCAGTTCGTTTCAGGTCACCGGCCGTGGCGATGCTGGCCGAGGTGAGGCGCTGCGACAGTCGCCGTCCGACACCCCAGACCTCCTCGACGGGGAGACGATCGAGGACGACGTCGATCTGACCCTCGCTCCACTCGGCCACGTTCTGCCGGTGGAGTTCGAAATGAATCTGCTCAACAAACCTGCTGTCCAGAACCCTGAGGCAGCTAAGTTACCTGTCCGCGATTTGCGGGCAAGGTCAGCTTTCTCTCGAGGGCGTCGTAACGGTTCTGGAGATCATCACACCACGGAAGAAGCAAGGAGAAGCCTGGTACCCCCCCCCCACATAGGGGCCACGACTCCTCTTAACCGTAACGTTACCACTCTCCGCCTCGATATGAATCCATAGTGAAGTCCGCGTTACGACTATGATGTATATTCACAACCGATACATATTCACAACCCCCGTGGTTCACCCCATTACCCACTCGACACGGAGAGCCTGCATGACGAACAAGCACCGCGCCACAAAGAAAAATCCCTTACACCGCCGGCACCCTCTCCGCGTAGCCGCCTTGGCCCTGTGTGCCGCCGCCGTGGCGACAACCTTTGCCCCTGCGACTACAGCAGCGCCCCGAGGGAACGTTGTGACCTTTGGTGACTCTTTTACCGCTAATCCAGATCAGGTCAAGAACACGCTCCGGATGATCCCCGGGATCACCAACGGGTACCCACAGACAGGCGGCTGCCTGCAGGCCCCCAACAACTGGCCACGAAAAGTCGGCGAAAAGACTGGCCTCCCCGTAAACGATTGGTCGTGCGCAGGTAACACGTCTCGGTCAATGCTTGGCCGCATTGACTCGGCCATACATTCCGGCGACGTCAACTCGGAAACCCGCAGCGTTGTCTTCGCGGTAGGAATGAACAACTACGGAGGATTCGGGATCCTCGACGGTGTCAACATCTTCGACCCCGGAGCAATACGAGACGCCTACCTGAGCGACATGCGTGCAGCAGCAGCGAAGATCCGATCTGCCGCGCCCTACGCGAAAATCGTCGTCTCCGGAGCGCTACCCACCGTCGACCGCGACACAACGTTTTTCTGTGCAGTGAACGTCATCCCGAACATGCCTGGAGGAGCCCCGATTCCGCTTTTGCGCGACGTTGAGAACTGGAACCGTGAGAACCAAAAGGAAGCCGCCCGCCAGGTAGGAGGCGAATATGTCGAAATCATCGACGGAGCACGCGGTCACGATACTTGCGCACCTGACACAGCGCGCTATGTAGCCGGAGTGGTGGATACCACTACACCCAACTACAATATGATCTTTCACCCGTCGGATGCAGGTTCCGAATTTGTCGCCCGCACTTTGGCAACTCGGGTCTAGCTCGAAGCCACTTTGGCCAGTGCATACCATGTCAAAAGACACATGCACTGAGCCGCAGGCCATCACAAGGAGGGAGCAGATCAACCGTCACCCCGGAGTGCGGACAGTTTTAGACTCCCTACAGACCGGGGATCGACGGAAGGCTGAGACCCGACGAGCCAAGGTTCTGATCCCCGTTGCTCGAGCCAAATGTCGGGGCAACGTCTCCGCCGGTGGAACCGAGAATCACATCTCCCGCGGTCGAGCCGACGGGAATGTCACAGAGCGATGACCCGAGGATGATGTCACCTGTGGTTTCAGGTCCGACCTGAGTGTCTACCGGGGGTGTCCCTATGTAGGGTGCTGTTGCAAAATCGTGATGGGGAGGTCAAGCTCAGCCGGTATGAGCATCTTCTCCGGGCGCCGCTACCCGAAAGACGTGATCCTGTGGGCTGTGCGCTGGTATTTCCGCTACGGGGTGTCCTACTGAGACCTTGAGTAGATGCTCACCGAACGCGGCGTGCCGGCGGATCACACCACCATCTACCGGTGGGTGCAGAAGTACGGTCCCGAGCTGGACAAACGTACCCGCTGGTACCGCTAAACCTCGCCCGGCTTCGCCGGCTCCTGGCGAGTCGATGAAACCTACATCCGGGTCGTCGGAAAGTGGCGCTATCTCTACCGGGCTGTCACCACAGACGGCCGGAACCTGGACTTATCCATGTCTACCCGGCGCAACACGGCCGAAGCAACGAGGTTTCTGGGAAGAGCGCTTTGCAGTGCTGGGCACCGCGGCCCTGATAGCGGCCCCCCGGGTGATCTGCACTGACAAAGCACCCACCTGCACTGCGGCGATCGCAGCGTTGATCGACAAGAAGAAGCTGTCGACGACCGTGAAGCATCGGCAGGTGAAGTACCTTTGGCAACGTGATTGAGGGCGATCACGGCTGACTCAGGCGGATCCTGGGGCCCAAAGGCGGCGGGTTCAAGACCCCGGTGTCGGTGTACCGGGCGCTACAAGGAATGGGGGGCGATGCATGCGCTGCGCAAAGGCCAAGGCAGAGTGTTCGCCTTCGGGTGTGCGAACCCGGATGCGGTGATCGTGGCCAAGGCCTTCGCAGACGCCTGAGAGATCAGGTCTACGGGGGCCGCCTCCTCGATCGGCGCCCGGACACCGCCAGCGCCACTTTGCGACAGCGCCGTGTGGAGGGGTCCCGCTGCTCCCCGCCAATCGTCTCCGTGACAGCGGGGGCTTCTGTTTTTTGGGGGGGGCTCCACTTACCCCCGTAGGAGAAACTCTGCTCGACCCCCCGGCTGCCCAGTAGTCTGGAACCGGGTCATGAAACAACCCCTTGAGTCCCCATCGTCTTCGGGCGGTGGGGGCTTTTTCGTATCTGGGGGGGAGGGGCGCTGTTGCAAACTCATGATTTCGGGCGAAAAAGCAATTGTGAAGCTGGCGTTGCAATGCTTGCTGTCGATCGGTAGGTAAGGAGCAAATCCAGTTTGCAACAGCACCGTCGAGGGTGGTCCAGAAGTCATGGGTGGCAGCCGGGGAATGGTCATCGACCATCAACAAACACTGGTCGGCGCCCGACGAGCGGAACAGGCGCTCGGCCTGTGCCACGAGCTGTTAGCCAATACCGGCTCTTCGCCTTTCGGAGTGCGTAGCGAGTGTGAAGCCGTCGGGATGGGCCGCTACAACATGTAGGGGTCAGGGGTCGGGAAAGTAGAAGGATCCTGCAGTGACAGGATGAAGGTGTTCAACGTCCTCATCAGTCACTCCAGGATCCATGTCTCACCCTACCGTCACGCCTGTTGCTGCCCCGAACCTCGTCGCCGACACGATCTGCAGAACCGGAAGAACTCGGCCTGAGCATCGACAACGCCGCCGACGCCGGCGACGTCACCCACCTGTACTGCCACCCGGTGACCGTCGACCTCAGCTGCCCGGGCTGCGGACAGGGCTGCCGGGTCCGTGACCACGTCGAACGACGACTCACAGACCTGCCCATCGCCGGGCACCCCAGCGTCCTGCACGCCCGTGTACCCCGGCTGGTCTGCGGCAACGACGACTGCAACGTCGCCATCTTCCGTGCTTCGATCCCCCAGGCAGCCGACAACCGGCAATCGGTGACCCTCCGGGTCACCCGCTGGATCCTGCAGCGCATGGCGACAGACGGCATGAGCGTGAAAGCCTGCGCCCGCGGCCTGGGGATCGGTTGGAAGAAGACCTGCTCCCTGGCCTTGTCCGCGTGCCGGCATCGCACCGGCGGTGACCCGGGTCGTCTTGACCATGTCCGGGTCCTGGGGCGTCGACGAGCACAAGTGGAAGCATGTTCGCGGCGACGGCACACCGGGATTCGTCACCGTGATCGTGGATCTGACCCCGCAGGTCGATGGCACTGGTCCGGCCCGCCTGCTGGACATGGTGCCCGGCCGGTCGGCCGATGCGTTCGGTGACTGGCTCGCCGACCGGCCCCGCCGGTTCCGTGACACGGTGAAGACCGTGACGATGGACGGGTACTCCGGTTATGCGAAGGCCGCGTCTGAGCAGGTCAGCAAAGCCGGGCAGGTGATGGATCCGTTCCATGTCGTGCATCTGGCCGCCGGGAAGCTGGATCTGTGCCGTCAGCGGGTCCAGAACGAGACGTTGGGTCACCGGGGCCGCAAAGGTGATCCGTTGTACGGGGTCCGCCGTGCGATGTTGACCCGCCGGAGCCTGGTCACCCCGAAACGTGCGGAACGCCTCGATGAGGTCCTCACCGCGCAGGAACACGTGGCAGTCCAGGTGACGTGGGACTTCTACCAGGAGATTATCGCCGCTTACAACGAGCCGGTGGCCCGGGACGCGAAGTTGCGGATGTTCAAGCTGATCAAGAGGATCAGGGCCGGGGTTCCCAAGGGGTTGACGGAGCTGGCGACGTTGGGGCGGACCCTGTGGCGTAAGCGGGCCGCAATCCTGGCGTACTTCGACACCGGCGCGTCCAACCGGCCGGTCGAGGCCCGACTCAACGGACGGTTGGAGCACCTACGCGGGATCGCGTTGGGGTTCAGGAACCTGGAACACTACATCTTGAGGTCACTGATCCACTCGGGAGGACTCCGCGGAGCAGTTGACGCACTCTGAAAGGCGAAGAGCCGCATTAGATAGGTGGCTCGGGTATCGTCGATTACATGAACTACGCACAGCAGACCATCTGGCGCGAGCTTCAAGACTTCCTTCCCGTCGAGTACCGACTCAATCCCTCCGAGGAACCGACCGAAGAGTGGTGGGACCACCAGGGTCACCGCATTCACCTTGACACCTATCGCAACACTGATTCCCCCGTGAAAGTCATCCTCTTCCACGGCGTGGGCACCAACGGCCGTCAGATGACCACCATCCTCGGTCGGCCGCTTGCCGACCTCGGCTACGAGACCATCGCCATCGACATGCCAACCTATGGTGTCACCCAGGTAAGCGCCGACGCCCTGGTCACGTACGATGAATGGGTGCAGATTGGCTCCGACCTCGTCGACTTTGAATTGGCAAAGGATGACCGCCCGATCGTGCTTTACGGCCTGTCGGCCGGCGGAATGGAGACTTACCACGTCGCCGCACTCAACAAAAAGGTAGCCGGTATCGTCGGCATGACCTTCCTTGATACCTCCCTGACTCGCGTGAAAACGGAGACAGGATTCGATCCGATCAGCGGCAGGTTTAGCGGGGAGCTGATGGGACTGCTGAACAAGATTGGTTTCGGGAAGGTCAAGCTCCCGATGCGGTATGTGTCGAAGATGAGGGCCCTGGTCAACGATAAGGACGCGAAGAAGGCTTGGTATCGGGACAATACCTCCGCGGGCAACGTCGTCACCGTTGCTTTTCTTGATTCTTGGCTGGCCTACCGTCCGGTCGTTGCCCCTGAAGACTTTGACATCGCCCCAGTGTTGCTCACTCAGCCTTCAGCTGACCGGTGGACTCCGCTACATCTCGCCGAACCATTTCTTGACCGCATTACCCGTGTCCCGGTCACAAAGGTCATGCTCCCCAACGGCGGGCACTACCCGCTGGAGAAGGAAGCGCTCGATCTCATGGTTGAGAGCATCGCCTCCTTCCTTAAGAACATCGAGGCGAAGTGACAGCCCCAATCGTTGTTTTCGGCGCAACCGGATACACCGGCCGTCTCGCGGTCGAGGCTCTTTTGCGCCGGGGCACCGCCCCAGTAATCATGGGACGCCGCGAACCCGAGCTTGCCGCCTTAGCTCAAGACCTCGGCGGCCTGGAGTACCGTGTAGCTGACGTCACGGACCCCACCAGCGTCCGATCGGCGGTCAATCCGGGGGAGGTCCTCCTGAGTACCGTCGGGCCGTTTGGTCGATTCGGGCGGATACCGGCGCAGGTCGCAGCAGAGACAGGCGTGCACTATGTGGACTCGACCGGAGAGGTCGGATTCGTCCGTGACATCCAGTCCAGTCTCGATGTCACCGCCCGCACCAACGGCGTGACTATGATCCCAGCCTTCGGATACGAT
The DNA here is from genome assembly GCF_022712275.1 of Corynebacterium sp. Lineage (GTDB taxonomy): Bacteria > Actinomycetota > Actinomycetes > Mycobacteriales > Mycobacteriaceae > Corynebacterium. The sequence goes on from NZ_JALAGU010000009.1 coordinate 10,116, forward strand.
TACGTCCCCGGCCTGCTGGCCGGTGCGCTAGCCCTCGCCGAAGCTCCGGACGCCGCCAGCATGGAACTCGGCTATTTCGCCACCGGTTCATTACGCAAGGGGCTTAGTCAGGGCACCAAGTCGAGCATGGCCGACGGGATTACCCTTCCGAACACCGTGTGGCGTGATGGCAGGCTCGCGGAGACTCGCGCGGCGGAGACCGTGCGTGACTTTACAGTCCATGGCAGGAAAAAATCGGCATTCCTCGTCTCCGGCACTGAGGTGCTCTTCCTTCCAGAAATCGGGAGATCCCTCACCACAGTCGAGGTCTTCAACGGATGGTTCCCGTCGCTAAGCCGAACCCTATCTATGGCCTCCGCAGTTGCCAACCTTGTCTCTCACACGACCGTCGGTGCCGGAATCATCGATTGTGTTTCCCGGAAGGTGGTGGGTCCATCCGGCGGGCCTGATTTCGCGGAGCGTGCACGCACACTCACCCATGTGGTAGCCCGAGCCCGAGACTCATCCGGCCGAGATCTCGCTGAGGTCCATCTCGAAGGGCCGAGCATATACACTCTCACGGGCGAACTATTGGCCACGGCTGCGGAAAAGCTCGCCTCCGGCGAAGCTCAGAAGATGGGTGTACTCAGTCCATTGGAGGTGTTCGGCGTAGAAATCATCGAACAGGAGGCCGCCAGGATCGGCCTCCGGCGGGTGTCCATTTGAGGATGATGCCGCAGCGGGCGCTATTGCAGTCTGGGACTTTTGCATCGGGAAGCTGTGAATGTGATCGCTATGTGGCCTGGAATCTTGATGGCTCTGTGGCGCGCTCCAGCTCATCGTCTTGTCAAGGTGAGGTTGTTAGACCTTCTCGACGGGGATAGCAGTACTAGCGGTGAAGGGTGAACCGTTCCCCTCCCGGCCTTTCCGACCGGAGAAGATGCTCACGAGACCTGATCCTCACGTGCCACCCCTAGCTTTGCAACAGCACCTTTACAGCGCTCGGTAGATCGTTGAGCGACTGACCCCGAGAACACGTCCGATCTCCGACACCGTCATCGTCTTCGCCTCATACAGTGAGCGAGCGGTGGCGGCTTGCTGCTCGGTGAGCTTCTTCGGACGACCCCCGACCCGACCCCGCGCCCTGGCCGCTGCCAGGCCGGCAGTGGTGCGCTCGATCACCAGATCACGTTCGAACTGCGCCAACGCCGAAAACACATGGAACACCAACCGGCCACCCGGAGTCGTCGTATCAATCGTCTCCTGCAACGAGACAAACCCCACCCCGCGGGCCTGGAGATCCTCCAACTGATCAATCAGATGCGGGACCGAGCGACCCAACCGGTCCAACCGCCACACCACCACCGTGTCCCCGTTCCGCAGCTTGCCCCACAACCGGTCCAACTCCGGTCGGTGCGCCCGCGACCCTGAACCGACATCGGTGAAAATCTCGCTGCAGCCGTACCGACTCAACGCATCGCGTTGCAGACTCGCATCCTGATCCGCCGTCGATACCCGCGCATACCCAAATACTTCACCCATGAAACCCTCTTTAGTGTGCCGAGGTGTCCGAAACTCGTCAGTGGCCGGTCTAGTGGCATGTTGATTCTGACGCAGAGTTCTGAGACGCCACCACCTGCACTGACGCAACGCGCGCCGCACTCACGACCAGTTGTGTCATAAATGATCGTTTTCGGACACTACCCCCACAGCCTCGTCTTACCTTATTTCGCTTGCATTTCGACAGTGCGACGGAGTCGCGTTGCGCGACGCAGTACTGTAGTGCTACTGTCAGTGCATGGACACAGAACGGGACAGAAAAGAGCTCCAGGGTGCCATCGACAGGCTCGTCGAGAACCGGCAAGAGATCGACAAGGCTACGCGCGAGCGAACAAACCTCATCGTCGAGGGAGCTGAATATGGCCTCGATGGCGACCAGCTCGCCACGGCCACGGGACTGTCCCGAAGCGCGATACACCGCTACCTCACCCGGACGGGAGTCAGCCTTCACCCTGATGTTCCGTATTCCGAACTTGAGATGACAGCGATCGTCACCGCATCAGCTGAGACGCTCCCGGACGGACGAGGACCTGTTTGTTTGGCATCCACTCCCCAGGAAATCGCCCTGCGGTCACTCACCAGTTGGCCCTTGGACAAGATCCGGCGCCAAGATATCTGCCCGCGTCGACTCCTCGTCCGGCTCGGTTCCACCACAGACTCCCCCGGAACCATCGTTGCAGACTGGGCACTGGACCCAGAAGAGCCCACGCGGGACGATGCTTTCCGACCGGTCAATGTGCTCGAAAACAACTACCTTGGTTCCGTCGGCCGGCGCCTGTCGATGCAGGGCGAAAAGCTCGGCCAGCTGGTGACGTGGTCACCGGACATCAGGTCACTACTCGCCTCCGGAGGATCCGCCGAGGGCCGCGATGGCGCATCACAGTGGAAGAAAGCCGAGGGTATTGGGTGGATTGAGCTCGCGGGCTTCGGAGCCATCAACCCTCGTCGCGACAATGTTGGTGACGCAGGACGGTACTACTTCACCGCAACGACCCTAGGTGGCGGGTACGCCGACGCGACCGGGACCGCGATCGAGGACGGCCCAGAGACGTACTTCTACGAGGTCGATAGCCCGTTCTATTTAAAGGACGCCGACGGAAGATGCATCGAGGTAGTCGTCTCACTACTGGCCGGCGGACGCTACGGGGTGAGATATCGGGGCAGCGAGTGGCCCTCCAATGAGGGAAGTGCCTGGTAGTCGTCTATGCCCCCAAGGCACCACCCAGCACTGAAGGTAGGTGACAGGTAGCCACCCGGACGCGTAGCTCGATGGCCGTGTGGCCGCTCTGAGACCAAGCAAAAAGGAACCGGCCCTGAGATATAACCTCAGCGCCGGTGTCCTGTAACTGCGGGTACTGTCCCGCTATATGGGCTGAATAATATCGCTCCCCCGAACGAAAAGCAAGTATCCAGTGCCCAGGCTGACATATCATGCCGCCAGCCAGATCGAGAGGGCCATCCCGACCGCCCGGTTCCAGACCTACAGGCAGGCCACGGGAGATGTCGTCGAGGCGGCACGGCTCTACCTGTGGAACATCCAGGCAGCGAGCGCGGTCACCGAGCTGACTGGGCTGGCCGAGGTGCTGCTCCGCGAGACTATCGACAGTTGCCTTAGAGGCTGGAACGCCAGCGTCGGTGGAAGTGAAGAATGGATCACACACCCAGCTCCCACAGTCCTGAAACACCTGGTCCGACCTGATGTTCCTGAGTCCTGGAGACCGAGACAAGACGGGGATCTGTACCCACGGTGGTGGGAGAAGAAGGCGCGAGACAACTACGACCCACGTCGACCTGGTGCTGAATCGACAGCACGAACGCTACCGACACATGATGATCTGGTGGCGAGTCTGAGCTTTGGGTCATGGACCAGCATCCTTCCCACCCCACAGGCAGGTCGGAACAACAACCGTGTCAAGATCTGGGATACTGCGCTGGCATCGGGTTTCACAGGAGTCCGCCGTGAGGCGGTGTACCGCTACGCCCACGAACTGCGGTGGATGAGGAACCGCGCTGCACACCTGCGACCCATGCTCAACACCGACGATCTCTGGACCACCCACCGCTACGCGATACGGATGCTCCGCTCCATGGACACTGACTTCGCACAGATCATCGCCGGACAGGCCACCCTTCCGACGATCATCAAGATAAAGCCCTAGATAGTTGCGGGTGACGATCGCTATCTGCAACGCCCTCAATATCAATCGTCAGCCAACATCTCATCTTGAGCAGGAACAGACAGAAGCCGAATGTCACTCGCCCACGACGCCATGGCCCACTCGCCCACGCTCCGTGGCGCGCGCCGCGACGATGATGCCGACCGCAGCGGCCACGACCGTGAGCACTCCAGGCAGCACTGTCCCGACGAGCACCAGGACTACGCCAACGAGGAACACAACGTTTTCCGCAGCTGACAAGCTGTGCCGCAGAACCAGCGCCCAGATACTCACGGCGAACAAGGCCACGGGAATGGTGAGTGTGCCCGCCGCTGCGAAAGATCCGGTACCGGTCTCATCCTCGATACCGTCGATCGCAACTTCCACGCCCGCCGAGAAAGCTCCGGCTGCGGCGAAAATCACGTAGTGAAAATAGCCGTACGTCAGCGAGGAACGCAAGCTTCCCACAAAGGAATGTTGAGGCCGGGAGAAGTAGATCCACCACATCCCCGCCGCAATGACCAGCCCCGCGGATGAGACAGCGACCAGCGATGGGACGTGATGCCCGGAATCGAATGCCTCGACGGCGGCGTTGGCCGAAGCGAGAATCGATTCGCCGAGCAGGATCAGGGTGAACAGACTGTAGCGTTCGGTGATGTGATGCGGATTCCAGGGCGTCCCACCATGTGACTCCGCCCAGACCGGGACGGAGATCTCCGCAGCGACGAGGACGAAGAACACGATGAACCCAGCGGCTTCCGGCAGTGCCAGCCGTGCGACCCAGGCAACTTGAACAAGTGTGACCCCTACCGCGTACCGCAGGGCTACCGCTCTGACCCCGGGATCCTCCAGTGCAGCCCGGATCCACTGCACCACGAGAGCGAGCCTCATGATGACGTATCCGAGGGTGACAAGGGCGAAGTCGTGCTCCTCCATCGCCGGACCGGTACCCGCAGCAAGGACCAGGACACCGGCCATCTGCACGATCGTCATGACCCGGTAGAGCCAGTCGTCGGTGTCAAACGAAGTCGCGAACCACGTGAAGTTCATCCACGCCCACCAGATGGCGAAGAACACCATCAGGTACCCCAACACTGCCTGCCCCAGGAGACCATCCGCCTCCATGTGGTGGAGCTGCTGGGACGAGAACGAGACAGCGACGACAAAAACGAGGTCGAAGAATAACTCAAGCGGACTTGCCGCCCTGTGCTGTTCCTCCGGGTCGCGGCGTCGCATCCGAGGCAACAAGCCACGGCCAGAGACAGTCATCGCCGATTAGCCTTCACTGATGGTCATCTTCCTGATCTTGTCACCATCAAGGTCGAAGTCGAATCGCGACGGCCCGTTGGCGTGGGTCGACCTCCAGTCACCTACGACAGTGATTTTGCCGTTGGCGGTGGAGGCTCGTTCTGCGCTGAAGGTGGGCTGTGACCCGATGAATGCGATCTTGCTCCACTCTTCAATCTCGTCGCGTCCGGTGATGATCTGACCCCAGTCGTCGACGACAGCATCGGTAGTCAGCGCATCAAGAAAAGCCTGGCTATCGTGATCGTTGACCGTGGTGAAGAATGAGGCGATCGGTTCGGGGATGTCAATGATGGGCACAAGAAATCCTTCGGTTAGGCAGACAGGGCGGAGTTTAGCGTGTGGTGTAGCCACCGTTGGCGAAGATCGTCTGACCGGTGATCCACCAGCCCTCGGTCGCCAGGAACCGGATGATCGGTGCGATGTCCTCGATCTGGGTAAGCTGATTGCCCATGGCCTGGGACTTGTGGAACTCGACTCGTTCCGGCGTTTCCTGACCGTAGAAGAACGGCGTGTCCATGGGTCCGGGGGCCACGGCGTTGACGGAGATGCCACGGTCGGCGAACTCCTTGGACGCCGCACGGGTGAAGTGCTCCACCGGGGCCTTGCCACCGGCGTAGGTGGAGTAGCCATCGGTGAAAGCGGCCAACAGGGCAGTGACCACGGTGATGATCTTGCCGTCGTCGGCAAGATGCTTGCCTGCCTCCTTGATGAAGAAGTATGCAGCCTTGGCGTTGATGTCGAGCATCGAGTCGTACTCGTCCTCAGTGGTCTCGACGATGGGCTTGCGCAGCACCTTGCCAGCGGTGTTGATGGCAATGTCGATCTTCCCGAACGTCTTCTCTGCCTCGTCGAACAGGGTCGCGACGTTCTGCGGGGAGGTCAGGTCGCCTTGGAAGATCGCACCCTGGACGCCTTCAGCCTGCACAGCAGCGAGGGTGTCCTCGGCATCCGGTCGACTGGCACCCGAGTTGTAGTGGATTGCGACGTTTGCTCCGGCGGCTGCGGACTGGCGCGCCACCAGGCCTCCGAGATTCTTGCCTCCTCCGGCAATCAAGACGTTCTTTCCCTTGAGCGTGTGCTCAGTCATGCTCTTCCTTTCTCGTGGACTTCACGGATCAACATATCATAGATATGTTGCGGCGTATCGGCGATACTTACGCTACGGTAGCAGAATGAGCAGGGACGCGTCGACAGGAACGAGAGAAAAGTTGATCGCCGCTGCCGCGGACATGATCGCCCGCTCGCCCGGCGAGGACTTCTCACTACGGGCGGTGTGCGACACCGTGGGAGTCAAGCTGCCCACCGCCTACCACTTCTTCGGATCGAAGCAGGGACTGGCGGACGCCGTGGTGGAGTACGGCTTCGACATGTACATCGCCGAGAAACAGGCCATGGAGTGGACCGGTGACCCGATCCAGGACATCCGCACCGGCTGGGACGCTCATGTCGACTTCGGCCTAGCGAATCCGGGCTTCTACGCCCTGATGTACGGCAAGGTGCAGCCCGGCCACGCCCCCGCCGCCCAGTCCCGGCCTGCCGAGATCCTGCTCGGACTCACCACGACAGCCGCGGAACAGGGACGCCTCGTCGTCTCCCCGGAACAGGCGTCCGCCCACATCCTGGCCACCAACATCGGGGTCACGCTGCGCCAGATCATCCAGGGAAACCCCGACCCCGATCTCTCCGCAGCCGTGCGCGACGGGGTTGTCGACGCGATTACCGGCAGCGGAAGGCCGGACGGTGCTGACTGCTCCGGTGCGATCTCAGCGGTCACCGAGCTCGCCGCGTCCAACTCGGACACCCTCGGCCCCGCCGAGACCCGCCTGCTGCAGGAATGGCTACAGCGGCTCCGGGAGGTCGGGGAAGACCAGTAAGCGACCGTCGTCACCAGATAGAGACCACCTCATGAGCAAGGGGATCTAGTGATAGCGGTCCCTGCGGCAGCCTTTCTCCACGCCACTCGTCAACACGCATGTACGAATCACTGACCAGCGAGGTTAGGGCCAGCAGCAAACAGTGACCCGAGGGACTGCTGCACGGATAGGTGACCAGATGTGCCGGTGCCTGACAGTGTCCGGCAGTGTCGGAGGTGCTGTTGCAAATAGGGTTTCCCTTTACTTACCGATCGACAACAAGCACTTCAACTCCTACTTCACAAGTGCTTCTTCACCCGAGTTCTCGAGCCTGCAACCGCACCAGCAGGAACACCGCCACAGCGGCCCCGGTCGCGAGCGACCCTCGCATGGGCTGTGACGCGAGGCGACTGTAATTGCTCGCACTCGCAACGCGTCTGCTCAGACATAAGTCCGGGGCGACCGTCGGCCAGTGAGAAGGCGACGGGGCAGGCATCCATCGATCAGGAGCCGCACGTCCGACAAGGTTACTTATCTAAACTCTAGTACCTTGGTATGTTATAGTACCTGCATGAGTGAGAGTCAGAAGATGATGACATTGCGGAGGGGCCTGCTGGAACCGTTGGTACTCACAGCTCTCGACGGACGCCAACGGTACCCGGCCGAGATCGTGGCAGCCCTTCGAGAAGCGGGGTTTCCCGCTCAGGAAGGAACCCTCTACCCATTGCTCACCAAGCTCGGGAAAGAGGGGGTGGTGACTCACGAGTGGCGCGAATCACCCTCCGGGCCGCCCCGCAAGTATCTGAGCCTCACCCCACTCGGCCAGCAGCAGCTTGCCGAGTTCAAGGCCTACTGGCACTCCCTCACCCAGACCATCGAGCAGATAGGACGACACCCATGAGCACACGACACATGCGACTCTCCGGGCACGCACGCGTGTTCACGCTCACCGACGATGCGCACACCGAACTCCTGGACTACCTCAGGCGGGCGCGCTTGACGCTCGACACCGAACCGGAATCCGAAGAGACGCTTCGCGACCTCGAAGCGTCGATCGGAGAGCAACTCGGACCGCTCTACACCAGCGCCGATACCGTCGTCACTGCCGATGAGATGCTGACCATCCTGGAACAGCTAGGGCCGATCGAGGCAGACCCGACCGGATTCGCGACTTCCCCGACCCGTCGCAGCCCCGCATGGGCACGTGTCATCGAAGGTAAGTGGATCGGCGGCGTATGTTTGGGAATCGCCAGCCGCGGCGGATTCAATCCCGCTTGGGTACGAGGCCTCTCCGTCGTCCTCGTGGTACTCATCGCGGGAATCATCGCCCCGCTGGGTGAGGGCATTCCCATGCTCGTCTTCCTGATCGCAGCCGTCCTCGTATACCTCGCCTTGATGCTTCTCCTGCCGCCTACGAGGACCGTGCGGGAGTATCAGCGCATGTACGGCGACGCTGCGGGACACTGACCACGCAGAGCCAACTGGCAAAGCGGAAAACTGCCAGCCCGCGTCGTACACGGAGGTGGACAGCCGCAGAGAGCGCGACAGCGCGGCCACTGACAGATCTTCGATACCGATGACTTGGGTGTTGTTCACCAGTTGTCGAGACAGCTTGTCGAGGTGGTCTTTGCGCTGGCAAACTACCTTGCGGCTGATCTTGGCCACCTTCGCGGCGGCTTTCTTCCGGTTGGAGCTTCCCTTGATCTTCCGTGACAGCTCACGTTGCGCAGAAGCTAGTGCGCGCTTGGCCGACCCCAGCATTGCAACAGCACCTCCAGCGCAGCGATCGTCACCGAGAGATCCTTGACTAGAAAAGACACCACCAGGACGAACACACCCTGCCCGACGGAGAGCGGCTCAGTGCCGGTGTCTGGATCGACGTGCCGGCTGACGGTCACAGGCAACGGCACCTTCTATAGGGGCCTGGCGTTTTCGGACAACCATCCGAATGGTCCGGTCAATCCCTCGGTGAACTCCGTGGTTCCGCCGCCCATGATTGGTGAGTTGGGTGTGCAGCGTTTCTCCGGGACGCTGCCCGGATCCAGAGCGTCGCGCACGATGTCAATGACCCGCGGTGAGTACGACATGGAGATGTGGTCGGAATGGTCCTGTGCGCACCCGTCCTGGACGGTGACGTTGGTGACCGTCGCACCCTCACCAGCGGTGAGGAACGTGGAGTCATACGGGGTGGTGACCTCGTCATACCTCGTGGCTACCACGGTGTAGTCGACGCCGGGTACCGTGTCGCCGCGTTCGTCGAGCTTGGCGAGCAGAGGTGATCCGTACTGCTGCTGGGTTCCGGCCTCCCCGATGACATAGTCCAGGGCAGGATCCAGGTCGAGCCCGAGGCCTTCGATGAACCGGTTGAGGTTGGCCAGCCCGGACAGTGTGGTGCCGTGATTGGTCGCTCCCAGTGTGATGGCTTTGTCGACCTTCTCCGCTCCCCCGTTGAAGGCCAGGTACTGGCGGGCGAGCAGTCCACCCTGGGAGTGACCGACCAAATCGACCTTTCGGCTACCCGTGGTCTCAAGAACACGGTCAACGAAGGACTCGATCTCACCGGCGGAGGCTGTGATATCGCCCGTGCCGAACGTGTTCGGCAGGACGGTGCCCACCCCGCCCTTGTCGAGGATCTCGGCACGACCATAATTGGGGGCGAAGACGCAGTACCCGTCGTCGGCGAGTTGCGGGGCGAGCCCCGACCAGTTGTCGTAGGCGTTCTCCCAGGTTCCGTGGATGAGGACAACCGGGTCCGGGTGGTCTTTGCTGGGGACGCAGTCCCACTCATTGGCTCCGGCTGGCGACCGCTGCGGGTCATGGAAGCTTTCGACGAAGGCGTCGACGAAGTTGGACGGCGAGTGTGTCTCAGCGACAGCTGTCGGAGCCGTTGTCGCCACTACCGCGACAGCAGCGATGCCCAGCAGCTCAGCAACAGATTTGTTATGTAGATGCAACATATAGGTCATGGTACTTGCAGGGAGCCATGGCCAACGGTGAACGGTGAAGATAGCTGGCAAGTAATTATCCCGCGTGGTGCGATCAGCAGATCAGGTATCAGCTGAGCTCATCGACAGTGCAGCAGTCCCTGGGATGCGCTCTTCACTGAGGCACTGAACTGTGCGAAAGCTGCCGAGAAGGCACTAGAGATCGCGCGACAGGCAGAGCGAGACGCCGTCGTCACCGCTCACGCCGCAGGTGCGAGCAATACCAAGATCGGGAAGTTCATCAACCGCTCACCGACGGTCATCGGTGTCGCGGACACCATCGAGGTGTACACCCGCAACGGTGACCCGCTGTACGCCGGTACCGACGGGGTGATGGCGGCACAGGCGGTCATCAGCGAGCGTCAGCGGGGATTGAGTCCTCAGCAGGTCACAGACTGGGCAGAGGACTACCACCGTGTGGCGGGTCGACTTCTGGAGCCGGGGGTGATCACCCCGCAGACGGCAACGGTGATCAGCAACGTGGTGCGCGATGCTGAGCAGGTCATTGCACCTGAGCAGCTGCCGGAGGATCATCACCGGTTGCGCGAGGTCCTGGAGTCCGACGGTGCTGCAACGCCGGCCCCGCCGGCCGAGACAACTGTCGGTCAGGATCCTGGCGCCGTCGGTGAGATCGAGGTGTCGTTTGCCGAGTACGATCCGCCGGCCTCACGGTCTTCGTTGACGGAGCCTCCGGCGTCCGGCGCAGCCGAGCCGGGGCAGATCGACAGGTGCTGTTGCAAAGTTGGGGGCAATCGATCAGGATCGGCCCGCATGGGCATTTTCTCCGGTAGGCATTACCCCCCCAAGATGTGATCCTCTGGGCCGTACGGTGGTACTGCCGATACGGGGTGTCCTACCGGGATCTTGAGGAGATGCTCAGCGAGCGTGGTGTGCCGGTCGATCACACCACCATCTACCGGTGGGTACAGAAGTACGGCCCAGAGCTGGACAAAAGAACCCGTTGGTACCGTCAAATCTCACCCTGGTTCTCCGATTCCTGGCGGGTTGATGAGACATACATTCGAGTCGGAGGTAAATGGTGCTACCTCTACCGGGCAGTGACCAAGGACGGCCGTAGCGTGGAGTTCTACATGTCCACCCGACGTAACACGACGGCAGCGACACGGTTCCTGGGTAAAGCACTGCGCGGTGCTGGTCACCGCGGTCCTCACAACGGTCCCCGGGTGATAGGTACCGACAAAGCGCCCACGTACGCTGGCGCGATCGAGAAGTTGATCACAGAGCAGAAACTGCCGAGGATGGTAGAGCATCGTCAGGTGAAGTACCTGAACAACGTGATCGAGGGCGATCACGGCCGACTCAAGCGCATCCTGGGTCCTAAAGGTGGTGGGTTCAAGACCCCGGTGTCGGCCTACAGGACACTGCAGGGCATGGAGGCTATGCATGCGCTGCGCAAGGGCCAGGGCAGAGTGTTCGCCTTCGGGCGCCTGAACGCGGATGCGGTGATCGTTGCCAAGGCCTTCGCCGGCGTCTGAGGGGCCAGTGCCACAGGGTTGGGGATCCCCACCGTGGGCAGCACTTGGGCACTGCCCGCACCACTTTGCAACAGCACCAGTGTGGGTATCTACGCCGCTCACGTCCACCCGCCCAACCGGTAGCCGTGAGATCGTGATCCCTCCTCATGGAAAGGCCCCTGGATACCCGACGCCAGGAGGTAACCTGGGGAGTTGTCGACCAGTTCCCGCAGTAGTGACACTTTCACTGCACGGCCACTCCGGACAACGAAAAACCGGAGGTCACAAACCCTTTCGAGTTTGTGACCTCCGGCCGGTTCAGTTCGTGAACCGCTCACTGTGGGCGAAGGGGGACTTGAACCCCCACGTCCCTAAGGACACTGGCACCTGAAGCCAGCGCGTCTGCCATTCCGCCACTCGCCCGTGGCATCGATCAAAGTGATCAACGTGGGTTGCTTCTGCAACGGGTTGTAAGGTTAGCACCGGCGCCACGATCACACAAAGGCGCAGCTCATACACTGTTTTCCCGATCGCCGAGCGCGATCCCGGCCAACTCGACTCCCATCGCGTCCGACGGATCCCTATAATGGGCGCTCACTGTTCACCCGACTCGAACTTCAGCGTGTCAGCGTCCCCGGGTACCCCTTGATCAACCCGGACATCATCCCGCGACCTGGGAGGCACAGCGCAAGGAAGGCAGGACCCCGGTTCATGGATCTCTTCGGACGATTCCGCAAGCTCGACAGCTCGCTCCAGCGTGGCCTGGACAACGGCTTTGCGCGCGTTTTCGGTGGCGAGGTCGTCCCTGCCGAGATTGACGAGCTGCTCAAGCAGGAGGTGGAGGACGCACTGATGGAGGACAGCTCCGGCGCCCTCCACGCACCGTCCACCTATGAGGTGCATCTCGCCGCCCGCGACCATGACAATCTCATCTCGCAGCGCCCCGACCTGGACCACGAGCTCCGCGACCGCATCAACCGCTTCATCCGCAACGAGGGCTGGACCACCTCCGCCCCGCTGACCGTGGACCTCGTCCGCGACGACGGTATGCACACCGGCCAGCTGAAGTGCCGGTCGAGCTTCACCGCCGCCCACCAGCGTGCGGCCGCCGAGGAGAAGAAGGGTGCCGCGTCCTCGTCTGCTGCTTCCCCCGGCACGTCCACCGACGCCCCCGAGTGGCCCAGCTCCGAGCCGGACTCCGGCCGCTCCCCCGTCGCCCGCCCCTACAATGCCGACGGCGATGCCGGCGCAGCCGCCGCCGGTGCCGCAGCAGCCGGCTCCCTCGCCGGCCTCGCCCACCCGCAGGGCCGGGCGTCCTCGGCGTCCGCCTGGGGACAGTCGACGTCCGCGCCGGAGAACCGGCCGGAATCGCGCCCCGAGCAGCGTCCGGAAGCACAGTCGGAACCTGCGTCCGAACCGGAACGACGCCCCGAACCCGCACCCGAGACCGAGGTCGTCCCCGGCCCGACCGCCGAAGCGGTCCACGGTGCCGACGGGGCCACCGGTGCCGGTGACGGCACCCCGCAGCGCACCGTCACCCTCTACCTCCAGGACGGCTCCGACCGCACCTACGTCCTCAACCAGGGCAGCAACACCATCGGCCGCGGCAACCAGGTCGACTTCCGCCTCCCGGACACCGGCGTCTCCCGCCGCCACGGGGACATCACCTGGGACGGTTTCGACGCCGTCTACACCGACCTGCGGTCCACCAACGGCACCACCGTCAACGACATCCCGGTGGAGAACTGGCTCCTCGCCGACGGCGACGTCATCTCCCTGGGTCACAGCAGCATCGAGGTGCGCTTCAGCTGACGGACACATCCGTACCCCGCCCGACCCCGGAGCATCCGTCACGACCCCTCCAAACACAGGTACCTGCCGTAAAGTGGGCACAGCTGTACCCCTGCCCACCGTCCGTGACATCCGTGAGGAGTTGCCCCTATGCAGTCCACCCTGGTCCTGGTCGTCAAGATCGGCCTGCTGGTCGTGCTCTGGCTGTTCATCTGGGTCGCCGTCCGCGCGATGAACCGCGACGTCGGACGCGCCGCCACCGCCGGTGCCGTTCCCGTCGGTGGCGGCAAGGCCGCCTACGCTGCGTCCGCCCCCGCCCAGCACCGCGGCCGGGGATTCTCCCGCAGCGTCGGGCCTCAGTCCCTCGCACTGACGACGGGACCACTGACCGGCACGACCCTGGCCCTCGCCGGATACGACGAGGTCACCGTGGGCAGGTCATCGGGCTGCACCCTCGTCCTCGAGGACGACTTCGCCTCCGGCACCCACGCCCGGCTGATCCGCCGTGGCCCGGACTGGTACCTCGAGGATCTCGACTCGCGCAACGGCACATTCCTGGCCGGCCAGCGCATCGACCAGCCGGAACCCCTGCGTGCAGGCAGTGAGTTCCGCATCGGCCAGACCACAGTGAGGATGGACGCATGACGTCGGAGACACTCGCCCTCAATTTCGCCGCCCACTCCGACCGTGGTCTGGTGCGCGGCAACAACGAGGACTCCGCCGTCGCGGCGTCCAACCTGCTCGCCCTGGCCGACGGCATGGGCGGCCACGCCGCCGGTGAAATCGCCTCGCAGCTGATGATCGAGGCCCTGCTGCCGCTCAACGCCCAGTTCCTCGGCGATGCTGCCCGGGACATCACCGTCGACCGGCTGCCCGGCATGCTCGTCGAGGCGATGGACAACGGAAACCGCGCCATCGCCGCGCACGTCGACGAGAACCCGACCCTCGACGGCATGGGCTGCACCCTGAGCTCCCTGCTCTTCTTCGACGGCCGGATGGGCGTCTGCCACGTCGGCGACTCCCGCGGCTACCTGCTGCGCGACGACGTCCTCACCCAGATCACCAAGGACGACACCTACGTCCAGTCCCTCGTCGACGAGGGCAAGCTCGACCCGGCGGACGTCTCCAGCCATCCGCAGCGCTCACTGATCCTCAAGGCCCTCACCGGACGCCCCGTCGAACCGACCCTGCAACTGCTCGAGGTCCACGCCGGCGACCGGTTCATGCTCTGCTCCGACGGCCTGTCCGACCCGGTCAGCGCGGATACCATCCGCGAGGTCCTGGCCACCGGCACGCCCGACGAGGCCGCCACGAAGCTCATCGACCTGGCACTGCGCGGCGGTGGCCCCGACAACGTCACCGTTGTCGTCGCCGATGTCGTCGACACCGCCGACACAGACGCCGGTGGCACAGGCGCTGATGGCGCCCTCGCACTGCCGACCGTCGCCGCACTCGCCGGTGCGATCAACTCCGACGAGACTGAACTTCCCCGCCCGGACACCGCCGCCGGACGCGCCATGGCCGTCAACGTGGTCAACAGTTCCTCCCCGACGCCGCCCGCCGACCAGGGGAAGGACGACGTGTCCGCCGCGCCCGGCACCGACCCGAACGCGATGCCGCCGATGCGCCGCTCCCGGCGCGTCGGACGCCGTCGTGACGCCGGTTCCCCCGGCGCGTCCACCGAGGATCAGGCGGACCCCGACCGTGTCGGTGACGCCGGTACCTCCGGCCGGCGCCACCCGAAGCGACGTCGCCGCATCCTCATCGCCCTGACCGTCGTCGTCGCCCTGGTGGTCATCGCCGGTATCGGTGGCTGGATCGCCAAGCGCAACCTCGACGACTCCTACTTCGTCGCCGTGGCATCCTCCGACGATGTGCCGACTCCGTCGACCACGTCGTCCACGGCGCCCACCACGGCCGCCGCACCCACCAGCGCCGACCCGTCGACCACGGAACCCGCGGCACCGACGACGGGCGCGGCGTCCCCCTCGACCACCCTGGACGCGGACGATCCGGAGGCCGCCGCAGCAGCGAAGGGCACCCCGATCCTCATCTACCAGGGTGCTCCGGGCAGTTTCCTCGGTATCTCGCTGAACTCCGCCTACCAGGAGATTTGCCTCAGCGAGGACGGCGAGATCCGGCTGCTGCCCGCCGGTTCCGACGATCCCTGCCACCGGTTCACCACCGCCGACCTCACCCCGGCGGCCCGCGGTACCCTCGACACGCTCCCGCGGGACTCCTACCAGTCCGTCCAGGACCAGCTGCGCCGCCTGTCGGCACAGACCCTGCCTATCTGCGTGACCCGGGACTCCGACCGTGACAGCGGCGGGGACCCCTCGGACCTCACGACCCCGGGCGTGTCCTGCCGGGAGGTGGACTGACATGGTCCGCCTGGTTCCGAAGGTGCGCTCCTCGCACGTCCGGCCGCTCGAGTTCGGCCTGCTGATCTTCTCGGCCCTGATCCTCGGCATCGCCGTCATCGCCCTGCAGCTGTCGCAGTCCGACGCCGCGACCCGCGCCGGCGGCGAGGCCACCGGCCTGACCTCCGAGGTCTTCACCGTCCTCGGTGGCTTTATCGTGGTCTTCGGCGTCGCCCATGTGGTGATGTGTCTCAAGGCACCGGACGCCGACCAGCTCATGCTGCCCATCGCCGCCCTGCTCAACGCCATCGGCCTGGTGATGATCTACCGCATCGACCTCGCCGCGGAGACCACGCGCGCGAACTCGCAGATCATGTGGACGGTCATCGGTGTGGCGATCTTCTGTGCCGTCATCATCTTCATGCGGTCCCACCAGAACCTGCAGAACTACGCCTACCTGCTCGGTCTCGGCGGGCTGTTCCTGTCCGCCCTGCCGATCGTCTGGCCGACGTCGATCAACTCCGACGCCAAGGTGTGGATCAGTCTCGGCCCGTTCTCCATCCAGCCCGGTGAGTTCGCGAAGATCATGCTGCTGATCTTCTTCGCCGCCCTGCTGGTCAACAAGCGCACCCTGTTCACCGTGGCGGGACGCCGCGTCCTCGGTCTGCAGTTCCCGCGGCTGCGCGACCTTGGGCCGATCCTGCTGGTCTGGGGCGTGGCGATCCTCATCTCCATCTTCCAGAACGACTTCGGCCCCGCGCTGCTGCTCTTCGGCACGGTCCTCGGGATGCTCTACATCGCCACCGGCCGGTCGTCCTGGCTGATCATCGGTGTGGGCCTGGCGGTCATCGGCGGATGGAGCGTCTTCCAGATCTCCGACAAGATCCAGGACCGCTTCACCAACTTCCTCGACCCGCTGGCCACCTACGACGACGGCACCGGCTACCAGCTGTCCCAGGCACTGTTCGGGATGAGCTTCGGTGGCGTGACCGGCACCGGCATCGGCCAGGGCTACCCGCAGCTCGTGCCGGTGGCCTACGCCGACTTCATCCTCTCCTCCATCGGTGAGGAGCTCGGCTTCATCGGTCTGGCCGCCGTCCTCATTCTCTTCGCGGTCCTGGTGACCCGCGGCATGGTCACCGCGCTGAACGCGCCGGACTCTTTCGGCAAGCTCGTCGCCGCAGGACTGTCGCTGACCATCGCCATCCAGATCTTCGTGGTCACCGGCGGTGTCTCGAAGCTGCTGCCGATGACCGGACTGACCACACCGTTCATGTCGCACGGCGGGTCAAGTCTGCTCGCGAACTACCTGTTGCTCGCGATCCTGCTGAAGATCTCGCACGACACCCGCACCCGGGCGAAGGACGCCGCAGCCGAGACCACCAGTGACAACCGGGCGGAGGTGCCCCAGTGAACCGCGCAATCAGGAACGTCTCCGTCTTCGTCTTCGTGCTCATCGCGATCCTCCTGGTCAACCTGACCTGGATCCAGGGCTTCCAGACGGACACCTACGCCCACAACTCCCGCAACGCCCGCCAGTACTTCGAGACCAAGTCCGTCCCGCGCGGCCAGATCACCGCCGGTGGTCAGATCCTGGCCCAGTCCACCCCGGACGAGGACGGTTTCTACCAGCGCGCCTACCCGACCGCGCCGGCCGCCTACGGCTCGGTCATCGGCTACCTCTCCGACCGCTACGGTGCCGCCGGCATCGAGCAGTCGCAGAACTCCATCCTCGACGGCACCGATGATTCCCTGCTGCCCAGCCAGGTGTGGGACACCCTCACCGGCAAGGAGAAGCGCGGTGCGAACGTCGAGCTGACCCTCAACCCGTCCGTGCAGCAGACGGCCTACGACCAGCTGTCGAATGCCGGCTACTCCGGTTCGGTCGTCGCGCTGCGTCCGTCGACCGGCGAGATCCTGGGCATGGCGTCCACCCCCTCCTACGATCCGGAGGCCGTCTCCTCGAGCGACTCCGAGGCCGCGGACGCCACCTTCGAGGCACTGCAGAACGACGAGAACGCCCCGCTGCTCAACCGCTCCACCCAGCAGACCCAGCCCCCGGGATCGACCTTCAAGCTGATCACCACCGCCACCGCCCTGGCCGACGGCGACAGCGCCGACACCCTGGTCACCGGTTCCCCGCAGATCACCCTGCCCGACGGCACCACCACCCTGGAGAACTACGGCGGTTCCTCCTGCGGTGCCGACCAGGTGACCCTGCGCACCGCCTTCGAGAAGTCCTGCAACACCGCCTTCGTGGACCTCTCCCAGCGCCACGGCACGGATGCCTTCAAGGACACCGCCAAGGCCTTCGGCATCGACGAGGAGAACACGTTCGGCCACGTCGGCCTGCCGGTGCAGGACTCGACCGTCGGCGAGATCCCCGACGCGTCCGCCCTGGCACAGTCCGCCATCGGCCAGCGCGACGTCGCCCTGACCCCGCTGCAGAATGCGGTCATCGCAGCGACGATCGCCAACGGCGGCAAGCGGATGGAACCGCACCTCGTCAAGGAAGTCACCGGCGCGGACCTCAAGCCGCTGGAGACGACGAAGCCGAAGGAGGTCAACCAGGCCATCGACGGCGAGATCGCCTCGCAGCTCACCGACCTCATGAAGGACGCCGAGACCTACGCCGGCGGCACCATGGGGCTGGCCTCGAAGACGGGTACCGCCGAGCACGGTGAGGACTCCCGCAACTCCAACCCGCACGCCTGGTACGTCGCCTTCGCCCCCGAGGGTGACGTCGCCGTGGCCGTCCTCGTCGAGAACGGCGGTGACCGTGGCCAGGCTGCGACCGGTGGTGCCGTCGCCGGCCCGATCGGCCGTGCCGTCATCCAGGCCGCCCTCCAGGAGGCGCAGTAAATGAGCGACGAGACGACAGCCTTCCCCCCCGGTGACCGGTCCAGCGACCCGCACCGGGAGGACGCCCGACGCATGCAGCGCGTCCTCGACTCCCACTACGGGCACCGGTTCCAGGTCGACCGCGTCATCGGCCGCGGTGGCATGTCCACCGTCTGGCTCGCCGCGGATTCCGGCGCCGGAGAGACCGGGGAGACCGGCAAGACCCCTGCCCGCGATGTCGCGGTGAAGGTCCTCAAGCCCGAGCTCACCGACGACGCCGAGTTCCGCGCCCGGTTCCGCGCCGAGGCGGAGGCCGCCGAGACGGTCCACTCCCAGCACGTCGTGGAGACCTACGACTACGGCGAGGTACCCGACGTCGACGGCACCGGCGTGACCTACTGCTTCATCGTCATGGAGTATGTCCAGGGTGAGTCGCTGGCGGACATCCTCGCCCGCGAGCGCACCTTGCCCGAGGTCATGGCGCTGGACCTGCTGACCCAGGCGGCAACCGGTCTGCAGGCGATCCACGACCGTGGGCTGGTCCACCGGGACATCAAACCCGGCAACCTCATGATCACCGCCGACGGCCTGGTGAAGGTCACCGACTTCGGGATCGCCAAGGCGGCGTCCGCCGTGCCGCTGACCCGCACCGGCATGGTCGTCGGCACCGCACAGTACGTCTCCCCGGAGCAGGCGCAGGGCCATGATGTCGGCCCGACGAGCGACGTCTACTCGCTCGGCGTCGTCGGCTACGAGATCCTCGCCGGGCACCGCCCGTTCTCCGGGGAGTCGACGGTCTCCGTGGCACTGAAGCACATCAGCACCCCGGCCCCGCAGATCCCCGGGGAGGTCTCCACCCCGGTGCGCGAGCTCATCGACATCTGCCTGCGCAAGGATCCGCGCACCCGCTACGCCGACGGTGGCGAGCTGGCCGCCGCGGCCGTGAAGGTGCGGGCCGGTGGCATGCCGCCGGTGCCGGTGTCGATGTCGGCTCAGACCCGGGCGGTCAGTGCGCCGCCGGTCGCCCCGGCCACGCAGACCCGGCTGGGCCGGGTCACCGACCCGTCGAACATGGGACCGGCGCCGCGTCCCACCGGACAGCAGAACACCGGTCAGGCCGCGCAGACCGCCGCCCCGCAGCGTCCTGTGAAGAAGAAGTCCGGCAACGGCTGGATCTGGTTCATCGTCATCGTCGCCATCGCCGGGATCGGCGTCCTCGTGTGGGCGCTGTCCTCGGGCCTGGGCGACTCCGGCGAGGAATCCCCGACCCGGACAACGACCGTCATCGAGCAGGTCCCGGTGGACCCTCCGGAGCAGCAGTGGACCCCGGAGGAGACCCCCGAGGACACGCCGGAGCAGACCGTCCCGGAGACCACCGACAACAATCTGCCGACGACCGAGAACCCCGGCCCGACCTCGACCCCGGGCACCGGGAGCAACGGGTCCACACCGACGACTCCCACCACCCCGGACAACGGGGACGACGGGAGTAACAACGGCGGCACCGACAACGGTGAGAACGGTGGACAGACCAACGGTAACGGCGGGGCGAACAGCGCCATGCCGTCGGAACCGGAGGCGACCGGCACCGGAGATCGCGCCGCGGACGCCGCGGATGACGCGGGACTGACGCTGTGATTGCTGGTAGTGGTGTTAACAACACCGGTAAACTCACTGGAGACGCCACCGCCGGACACCCCGCGCAGTGGAAAGGAGAGGCAACGTGGATCTGACCAACACCATCCTCGGCGGCCGCTACCGCCTCGGTGCCGTCATCGGCACCGGTGGCATGTCGGATGTCTACGCCGCCACCGATGAGCTGCTCGGACGCGATGTCGCCGTGAAGATGATGCGGGCCGACCTCGCCCGTGACGAGACGTTCCTCGAACGTTTCCGCCGCGAGGCGAAGAACGCCGCGAAGCTGAACCACCACGCCATCGTCGCGGTGTACGACACCGGTCAGACCGCCCCGGAGACCGGCTCGGTGCCGTACATCGTCATGGAACGCGTCCACGGGTCCACGCTACGCGAGATCATCCGCGACTCGGGCCCGTTGCCGCTCACCGAGGCTGGCCGGGTCATGGCGGAGGTCTGCCGGGCGCTGTCGTTCTCGCACGAGGCCGGCATCATCCACCGGGACGTCAAGCCCGCGAACATCATGATCACCAACACCGGCGCGGTGAAGGTGATGGACTTCGGCATCGCCCGGGCCCTGTCGGACTCGACCTCCGCCATGACGCAGACCTCCGCGGTCATCGGCACCGCGCAGTACCTTTCCCCGGAGCAGGCGCGCGGCCGGTCCGCGGACGCGCGCTCCGACATCTACGCTGCGGGCTGCGTCCTCTACGAGATCACGACGGGGCGCCCGCCGTTCTCCGGCGAGTCCCCGTTCTCCGTGGCATTCCAGCATGTTCAGGACGCCCCGGTCCCGCCGTCGACGCTGCCGGGCATGCACCTGGATGAGCGGCAGTCACTCGCCCTGGACTCGGTGGTCCTCACCGCCATGGCGAAAGATCCCTCGGACCGGTACGACACCGCCGACCAGATGGCCTCGGACCTGCAGGCGGTCGCCGACCGTCGCATGCCGATGGCCGCGGTCAACTACACCGGGGCCCCGGCGCACGAGCAGCCGTCCGCGGACGCGGAGTCCACGACGGTCTTCCCGCAGGCGGGCGCTGCCGCGGCAGGTGCCGGCCTGGCGGGTGCCGCCGGCGCTGCTGCGGGTGCCGGTGCTGCCGGTGGCAGAGCCGGGAATGCGGCTCCGGCAGACCACAACTCCTCGACACAGGCTTCCGGGCAGGACGACGCCGACGATTCCGGGAAGGGGAAAAAGAAGCGCCGCGCGAGCACCATCGCATGGATTGTCGCGCTTCTCGCCCTGCTCGGCGTCGGAGGTGTCGTCGCCTACAACCTCGTCAGTGACGACGGCTTCGACAGCAGCGAAACCCAGGTCTCCGTGCCGGACGTGAGAGACCGGCCACAGGCAGAGGCCGAACAGATCCTCGAGGAGGCCGGGTTCAACGTCCAGGTTGAGGAAACCGCTGACGCCGACATTGCGCGCGGTAACGCGATCCGTACGGATCCGGGCACCGATTCCTCCGTACCGAAGGGCTCACAGATCACCCTGTACGTCTCCTCCGGTAAGGAGATCACCGAGGTGCCGGACCTCACGGGCATGAACACCGAGCAGGCGCAGCGTGCCCTCAGCGATGTGGGACTGAAGTTGAAGTCCCAGGTCGAGGAGGAAGCGAACGACTCCGTCGAGGCCGGCAAGATCACCCGACAGTCGCCGGGCCAGGGCTCCCAGGTCTCCAAGGGCACGGAGGTGGCGATCACCGTCTCCACCGGTGCCGAGGAGGTCCGGGTGCCGACGGTCTCCGGTCAGGATCTGGACGATGCCCGGGACAACCTCGAGGGCGCCGGCTTCACCGTGAACGTCGAGATGGTCGACTCCACGGAGCCCGAGAACCGTGTTCTCAGCGCCTCCAACGAGGGAACCCGTCAGCCGAAGGGGTCCACGGTCACCATCACGGTCTCCAGGGGCAACCAGTTCACCATGCCGAACCTGCAGAACCGGAACATCGACGAGGTCGAAGGCCTGCTGAAGGACGCCGGCTGGACCGGCGGCACCGTCCAGCGCGACCCGGTGAACACCCTCGATCCGCTGGCGATCGACCGTGTCGTCGGACAGACCCAGGCATCTGGTTCGACCGTCAGCAAGGACGCGACGATCACCGTACGGGTGAACGTCCTCGGGGTGCCCTGACGGCTGGGTGCCCGGTCGGTTGGTGCCTGTGAAGGATCGGTGCTCCGACGGTCGTGACGCCGCCCCTGGGGTGGGTCGGCCTCCGGTATGTGGAGGGTGCGCGGACGTGCACCCGAGCTCTGTGGGAGGAGAACCTGGGTAGGCACCCGGGGTGTCCACGGTGCCATCGCCGTTCCGGTTCGCCGCATACAGACCTCGGATCCGATGTCTTCCCGGCCACGCACCGGCGCCGGCATGTTCCGCCACTAGAATGCAGGACATGAATTCCGGAATGACGCGCATATACACGGTCTCGGTCCGCCCTGCGGACATCGACGGATCCGGGGAAGGGATGGGGGAGGCAGGAGCTTTCCGTTGGACCGCCCGGGTCGCGGAGCTCCCGGACTGTGTGGCGACCGGATCCTCCTTCGATGAGCTGGAGCAGTTGATCCGCACCCGGCTCCTTGAACAGGTCGGCGGGCGTCGCAACGGCGGAACACTCTCCCGTGACGACACGGACGTCGAACTCCAGTGGTCGATCGACGAGACGGACTCCATCGGCGACGCCGGCATGCAGTCCGCCCACTGGCTGGAGGAATAGGACTTCCTGCCCCCCACTGCCGGACTCTGCCCCACCCTCGTCTACCCCGACCTTGCCCGCAGCTCTGGGCCGAACTGAACCCACAACGCGCGAAGTCACTACTTCGCCGGATCCATGCCCGGCTATGGTGGGCCAACCCCCCCACCC
>NZ_JALAGU010000010.1 GCF_022712275.1 Corynebacterium sp.
CAGTGGGGGCAGTCATTCTAGTTGGGGAACTGGGGGTGGCTTCACGGCCAATTCCAAGGTTGCCTGGAGAACTGTCGCAGTCTCCGGGGCCAGTATGGTCTACACAGAAGCGTCACAGGCAGTAATCACGATGAATGGAGATGTCCGATGGCGGACAACGGCAGCGCAGGCAACGGTAACAGCACCGGGAGAACCGGAGGATCAGACGACAACCGTTACCCGGCCCAGTGGGGCCAGGGTGGTCAGGAACAGCAGCGCCCCCCGTACCCCGGTCAGACCTATCCCGGTCAGTCGTACCCGGGTCAGTTCGGCCACGCCGAGTACGCCGCCGGGTCCACGGGCCACCCCGGCTACCCGGGCTATCCTGCGGGCCAGGGGTCGGCCGATGCAGCCGGGCAGGACGCCACCTCCGTTCAACCGGAGGTCCCCGGGAACGAGACCACTCCACCGAAGTCCCCCCGCCGTTTCTCTACGCCTGTCGTCGCCGGCATGGTGGTCGCAGTGGCTGTCGCCGCCAGTGCACTGACCGGCGTCATCATGAACAACACCGGCTCCGGCGGATCGTCGGACGGCACCACATTCTCGACCCAGGTCGTCGGCGACCGTGAGCAGACCTCCTCCACCCCCGAGGACGGCACTATCGAAGGTGTCGCCGAGAAGGTGCTGCCCAGTGTCGTCTCCATCCAGGTCACCAGCGGCCAGAGCGGTGCCGAGGGCTCCGGTTCGATCATCAGTTCCGACGGCATGATCCTCACCAACAACCACGTTGTCGCAGAGGCTGAGGGGCGCGGCGCGCAGATGACCGTGACCACCAACGACGGAAAGCAGTACGAGGCGGAGGTCGTCGCGACAGACCCGCAGACCGACATCGCCGTTATCCAGGCGAAGGACGCCTCCGACCTCACCCCGATCACCATCGGTGACCCGGATTCCCTCCAGGTCGGTCAGTCGGTCGTCGCCGTCGGTTCGCCGCTGGGACTGTCCTCGACCGTCACCACCGGCATCGTCTCCGCCAAGGACCGTCCGGTCCAGGCCGGCGGTGAGTCCGGCGGTGAGGCCTCGCTCATCGACGCCATCCAGACGGACGCCGCGATCAACCCCGGTAACTCCGGTGGTGCGCTGGTCAACCTCAACGGTGAGCTCGTCGGCATCCCGTCGGTCATCGCCACGCTCGGCGGCACCGGGGAAGAGTCCGGTTCCATCGGTCTTGGCTTCGCGATCCCCGCCGACCAGGCCATGGACACCGCCAAGCAGCTCATCGACACCGGCAGTGCCACCCACCCGGTGATCGGTGCACAGGTCGACACCCGTGAAACCACCGGCGGCGGTGCGGTCATCGCCGAGGTCACCGGGGGCGGTCCGGCGGAGGAGGCCGGTCTGAAGTCCGGCGATGTCGTGACCAAGGTCGATGACCGTCTGGTCGACAACGGGGTCAGTCTCATCGCCGCGATCCGCTCGCACAACGTGGGCGACGAGGTCACTCTCACCGTCACCGACGGCAACGGCGGGAACGAACATGAGATCAAGGTCACGCTTTCCGCATCCGAATAGTATGGTCATGTAGAACAGAGCTCGCCACGCGAACACCACAATTCCGAGGGTCGGGAGGACCACCGAAATGACTGAAGGAACCACCACCGGAGCCAGAGTCGACGGACTGCTGCGCGTCCGGGGAGTGGAGGATCTCGACGCTGACGAACAGGCCTCCTACGACCGGTTGGATGCCGAGGTCACCGAACCCGATGACTCCGTCTTCCTCAGTCTCGACGAGCAGGAGGACCGTCGCGACAGTAAGGCGGCGCGGCACTCCCTGCTCCATGCGCTCGTCGTCCTCGTCGCCGACCGGGTCACCCCGGGCGACCAGTCCGGCGAACTGGTCGCCGAACTCCTCTCCGAGGAGGATTTCATGGTGGATGCCGTACTGACCGTGGACTGTTCCCGGGACAGTGTCCGCCAGGCCCTGGAGACCGCCGTCGTCGGCGGCGCGGATCTCGTCATCACCGTCGGCGGTACCGGCGTCGGTCCTCGTGACCTCACCCCGGAGGCCACCCGCGATGTCCTCGACCGTCGGATCCCGGGCCTGTCCGAGGCCCTGCGGTCTTCGGCGATGGCCTGCAATGCGATGGACGGCGGACTGTCCCGCGGTGTCGCGGGTGTGTCCGGCTCGACGGTCGTGGTGAACCTGGCGTCCTCCCGTGCGGCGATCCGCGACGGTATGGCCACGCTGTGCCCGCTGGCGCGCTACATCGTCGGTGAGTTGAACCAGGCGTGACGGGGGACCCGGGCGTGCGCGGCCGACGGCGGCGCCGGAGCGTCGGCGTCCTGGGCAACGCCCACGACGCTGACGGCGCGCCACCGTCCCCGGTACAGAGGAAACCCCGGCCGCCGCAGGATGCGGTGACCGGGGGACAGGGGGAGGGATTCAGCGAGAACTTCTGGCGGGAGCAGCGTCCACCGCACTGGTGAGCCCCTCCGGGGCCGCTCACTGCAGGAATGCTATCCCGCGGAGTGGCGTCCGGTCTCCGGTTCGGTGCCCTCGGGGATGTCGTTGGACGGTGTGGAGACACCGCTCTGTGCGGCCATCAGGTCGCGGATCTCGATGAGCAGGTCGGTCTCGGTGGCGGTGGCCGCCTCCTCGGAGTCCTGGCCCTTCTTCTTCGCCGCTGCTTCGGCCATCTTGTTGATCGGCATGACGATGATGAAGTAGACCACCGCGGCGATGATGAGGAAGTTGATCACGGCCGAGAGAATCGCGCCGAGGTCGATGGTGGTCGACGCGTCGCCGGACTTGATCCGCCAGGCGAGGCCCTCGACGTCGCCGCCACCGCCGAAGACGTTGATGATCGGCTGGATCAGGTTGTCGGTCAGCGCGGTGACGATCGCCGTGAACGCGGCACCGATGATGACACCGGTGGCGAGTTCGATGACGTTGCCCCGCATGATGAAGTCTTTGAAGCCCTTGAGCATTGTGGGTTCTCCTCGGGAGGTGTTGTTAGGGGTCAGGGACGGACACTACCGTCTGCGATGTCGGTCCGGAAGGTTCCGGAGTCGGTCACCACCACGTCCACCGTGATGTCGAACGCCGTCGCGGGGACGGCGACGCCGAATTCCTCATGGTCCACGACAGCTATCAGTCTGTCATGGTTTTCACCTGTTGACATGGATGCTGCAAAGGTGCGGTCGTAGAAGCCACCGCCCTGGCCCAACCGTGCTCCGTCATTCCCCACGGCCAGCGCGGGAATGATGACGGTGTGTACCCGGGCGAGAAGGTCACCGGTGTTCACCGGCGTGTCTCCCTCGGCCGGTACCGGTTCCCGGATCCCGAAGGCTCCGGAGCGGGTGTGCTTTACGCCACGCCATTTCACCCACCGGAGTGAGGCACCGGGACCGGCCACCACCGGCAGCCAGACTTCGCGACCTGTGGAGGCGAGTGACTCGGGGAGGTCGCTGCCGCCGGGTTCGCCGGGCAGTGGGTCATAGGCGGCGACGGCCCGGGGCGGCCCCGGCCTGTCGCGGCGGTCCAGTTCGGCGGTCAGATGGTCGAGGACGGCTCCGTCCCGCGCGTCGCGGTCGGGGAGCCGGTGCGTCCGGTCCAGTCGGATCCGGGCCCGCAGTGCGGTCTTGGCGCCCGCCGCGTCGTCTACCGCGTCGTCCGCAGTATCGGCCGAAGTATCCATACCCCCGGAGACTAGTCCGCCCATCCCACCCCCCCCGGAAAGGAAGGGCAGGGGTGGTGTGCGGGGGACGGGACACAGAATTTCTGCGGACACGTGGTTGAATCGGGGGTATGTCGGCGCGCTCACCACACCCGGACCGGTAACGGCCGGTACTCTTCTCCCCATGACTGCTGATAACTCTCTCCATGACGGGGGCCTGCGCACTGTTGTGGTGCCGGCCGCAGGCCTGGGAACACGTTTCCTGCCGGCGACCAAGACGGTCCCCAAAGAACTGCTTCCGGTCGTCGACACGCCCGGTATCGAACTCATCGCCAGGGAGGCGGCCCAGGCGGGTGCCTCCCGTCTCGCGGTGGTGACGGCCCCCCGCAAGCAGGGGATCATGGCCTATTTCGACCAGGACGAACTGCTCGAGTCGACGCTGGAGTCCCGTGGCAAGACCACGCAGCTGGAGAAGGTCCAGGCAGTGAACACCCTGGTGGACGCCGTCGCTGTCAACCAGGACCGGCCACTGGGCCTCGGTCATGCCGTGGGCTGTGCCGAGACCGCCCTGGATGATGACGAGGACTGCTTCGCCGTTCTGCTGCCGGACGACCTCGTGCTGCCGTTCGGCGTCCTCAACGAGATGCTGGAGGTGCGCCGCCAGTTCGGCGGGACCGTGCTCTGTGGCTTCGAGGTCCCCGAGGACGAGGTGTCGAACTACGGTGTCTTCGATCTCGAGGAGACCGAGGAAGGTGCCGGTTCCCAGGTCCGTAAGGTCAGGGGAATGGTCGAGAAGCCGGATACGGAGGACGCCCCCTCAACCGTCGTCGCCGCCGGCCGCTACCTGCTCGACCGCACTATCTTCGACGCGCTGCGTAGAATCGAGCCGGGCAAGGGCGGTGAGTTGCAGCTCACCGATGCCATTGAACTGCTCATCACCGAAGGCCACCCGGTCCATGTCTACATCCACCAGGGCGGACGTCATGATCTCGGTAACCCCGGTGGCTACATCCGGGCCTGTGTCGACTTCGCCCTCAACGACGACACCTACGGCCCGTCCCTGCGTCAGTGGCTCGGCACTCGCCTTTCCGCGGACGCCGTGTCCCATGCCGAGGTGCCCGCCGAGTAGCGGCCCTCTCTAGGATGGTGCAGAAGGTGGACGGACCGTCCGCCGGAACAGTGTCGGCCACAGGAAAGTTCGAGGACCGTGAAGAGCGTTGAGGAGCAGTTGGCGGCGGTGACCGCTGCGGCAGTCACCCCGGAGCCGGTGCGTACCGCCATTTCCGAGGCGCTGGGCCTACGGTGCGCCGAACAGGTCGAGTCGGAGACCAGCCTCCCCGGCTTCAACCAGGCTGCCGTCGACGGTTTCGCCGTGCGCGCGGTGGACATCCGCCAGATCCTCAACGGCGGTTCTGGCGCAGGATCCGGATCGGGTGGCTCCGACGACGCGTCCTCTCCGATGCTTCCGGTGGTCGGCGAAGTCACCGCCGGGTCCCATCGCCCGGTGCGCCTGCAGCCCCGGCAGGCTGTCCGGGTGCAGACCGGTGCTCCGCTACCGACATTGGCGGACGCCGTGCTGCCGCTGGACTGGGCGTCCCAGGACGGACGCCGCATCGAACCGCTCTACGGGGTCAGCCCCGGACAGTTCGTCCACCGTGCCGGTTCCGATGTCCAGCCCGGTGACGTGGTCGTCGAGGACGGTGCCGTCATCGGTGCTGCCCAGGTCGGGCTGCTTGCCGCGGTCGGCCGCTCGAAGGTGCTCGTGTACCCGCGGCCGCGGGTCTCGGTGCTGTCCTTCGGCCCGGAGCTCGTCGACATCGACCGTGATCCGGCCCTCGGCCAGGTCTTCGACGTCAATTCCTATGCGCTGGCCGCGGCTGGTCGGGAGGCGGGAGCGGACGTCAACCGGGTCGGCGTCCTCAACGGGGAACCGCGTCGGCTGCGCGAGATCATCGAGAGTCAGCTCATCCGGTCGGAGATCCTCGTGATCTCCGGTGGCGTGGGTGGTGCCGCCAGTGATCGGCTGCGGGAGGTTCTCGAGGACCTCGGTGACATGGACATTTCGCGGCTGGCGATGCACCCGGGCTCGGTCCAGGGCTTCGGCACGCTCGGTGCAGACCGCACCCCGACCTTCCTGCTGCCGGGCAACCCCTCGGCGGCGCTGGTCTCCTTCGAGGTCCTGGTCCGCCCGCTGATCCAGATTCTCCGCGGTCGTCGGGAGACGATGCGGCGCACCGTACAGGCACGCACCATCGCCGCGATCGAGTCTGCGCCGGGACGCACCGGCTACCTGCGCGGTCAGCTGATGCGCGACCGCGGAACCCGTGAGTTCCTCGTCGATCCGCTCGGTGCGGTCGGCGGCGGGGAACCGGGTCACCTGCTCGGCAGTCACGGCCAGGCGAACTGTCTGGTCGTCCTGCCGGGGGACCGGACCAGGGTGGAGCCGGGCGAGATCGTCGACGTCATGTTCCTGACGAACCAGTCGTGAGACGACCGTGATCGACAGGCATCCGGGCTGGCCCGCCCGCACCCCCAAGGCGCGCTGCACCGCTGGCCAGGTGCAGCTGCGTCCGCTGCACCGTCGTGACGGAAAGCGCTGGTCGCGGTACCGGGTCGCCGACGAGCATCTGCTGCGTCCGGTCGAGCCGACGGTGCCGGGCGACTGGCATGAGGCGCACGCCCCGCAGATGTGGCGTTCCACGGTGGGTGGGTTGCTCGACATGGCCCGACACGGCGTGGTCCTGCCCTTCGCCATCGAGGTCGACGGTGAGTTCGCCGGCCAGCTCACGCTGGGCAACGTCCAGCACGGTGTGGTGTGCAGCTGCTGGATCGGGTACTGGGTGTACTCCGGCTTCGGCGGTCGAGGAGTGGCGACGGCGGCGGTCGCGCTCGGTACCGACCACGCGATGCGGCAGGTCGGAATGCACCGGGTGGAGGCCACGGTGCTGGAGGACAATGCGGCGTCGCGGAGGGTGTTGGCCCGCACCGGTTACCGCGAAGAGGGCAGACTGCAGCGCAACCTGCACATCAACGGTCAGTGGCGGGACCACCTCCTTGTCGCGCAGACCGTGGAGGAGACCTCCGGCGGTGTCCTCGCCGGATTGCAGGCGTCCGGCGTGCTTCCCGCCCCCTGAGTCACGGGAGACAACACCGGTTACGTATTTTCTCCGGCGCGCCTGATGCCGTGAGAAGCGGAGCACACGTACCCTCGTGGTCACCTAGTCTGATGCCGGGCACGTATCCGGTACAGGCACACTGTCCGTGATCCCGGTGAGAGGAATACGTCCCCCGTGTCCAGCTCCCTCAGTTCCGTCGTCCTCATCGGTGTGGTGTGGCTTCTCATCATCACCACACTGTTCGTCCGCCGTCATTCTCCGGTGCGCCGGACGTCGAAGGCCCTGTCCGAGACCCGGGTGGTGCACGAGGGCGGGACCGGGATCGAGCGGTCCCGACGCCGTCCGCTGCCCGCGGAGAGTCTCTACCGTGCCGATCCCGACGCCGATCTCGAGCTGGTGGAGGCGGAGCCGGAGCAGGTGGTCATCGACGACACCCGTGACGATTCCTACGACGACATCCCGGATGTCGCCCCGCCGCTGCCTGTGCCTTCCGTGATCGAGGGTGACGTGGTCGAGTACCGGACGCAGGACGACGTCGACACCGGTGAGTTCGCACCCGTCAGTGCAGAGATCGCAGAGGACGCCGAGGACGCAGAGGACGCAGAGGACGCAGAGGACGCAGAGGACGCCGAGGACACCGATGTTGACAGCGCCGTGGACGCCGACTTCCCGGTGGACGGGGACACCACCGGGGACGATGACGCCGTCGCTGAGCTGCCTGTCGTCGAGGCTGAGGTTGAGGCTGAGGTTGAGGCTGAGGTCGAGGCTGAGGCTGAAGAGATGGACGACGTGGAGACCGGGGACGACCGTGAGCCTGTCGCTGACATCGTGCCGGACGAGCCGGTCCGCCGCTTCGCCGTGGTGGACGAGGCCTACATCCGTGGCGGCGACATCGACGTCTCGGTGGGCACCGACGATGAACTGCTGGTCGTCAAGGACACCACGGAGGAGTCCGACGAGGACGCCGCCTACTTTGACGACGAGATCACCGAGGACGACATCGATTACCTGGCGAGCCGCCAGGGCCGCGGTATCTACAACCCCGTGGCGTCCCGACAGCTTGCCGAGCAGCGTCAGTCCCGGCGTCGTCGCGTCCTCATGGTGCTGGTTGTCGTGACCGTCCTGTCCCTCATCGGGGCTGTTGCGCTGTCCGGTTCGCTGTGGATCGTCACCCTGCTGGGTGCGGCGCTGACCGGCATGTACCTCTATTCGCTGCGCAAGCAGACACTCGCGGAGCGGGAACTGCAGCACCGGCGTCTCGCACGGATGCGCCGGGCCCGGCTCGGTGTGCGCAACACCGACGACCGTGAACTGGGCGTCCCCGACCGGTTGCGTCGACCCGGTGCCGTCGTCGTCGAGAGTGACGACGCCGACCCCGAGTTCGCCGCCCTGGAGTACGCCGACGTCACCTTCGCCGGCTACGACGATGTGCCGGACACCGACGACGGCTACTACGACGCCTACGACGACGGCTACGGGCACCCCGGCGACGGGCATCCGACGGTCCGCGTGGTCTGACACAGGTCCCTCCCGGGGTAGGCTGTCATCATCATGAACAACCCTGCGCTCAGAGACGCGGCCCTGTTCCTGCTGCGGCTGGTCCTGGGCGTCATCTTCATCGCCCACGGCTGGGACAAGGCCTTCGGTACCGGTATCGACGCCACCGCCGACCAGTGGGCGGGCCTGAACATCCCGCAGCCCACCCTGTCGGCCTGGGTGGTCTCTGTCGTGGAGATGCTCGGTGGCGCGATGCTGGTGCTCGGACTGCTGACCCCGGCCGCCGCCGGCGTCCTCGCTCTCGACATGGTCGCGGCCTTCTACTTCGTCCACCTCGACAACGGACTCTTCGTCAGCGACGGTGGCTGGGAGCTCGTCCTGGTCCTCTCTGCCGCCTGTGTGACCCTCATCGTCTTCGGCTCGGGGCGGGCCAGCCTGGACCGGGCCCTGTCCCGGTTCGCCTAGGGGCGCGGGGGTGGAGTGCGAGGAGGCCCGCGCCGCGCTGTCCGCACGGCTCGACGGCGAACCTGAACCGGCGGGCACCGATCCGGATGCGGTGGACGCCCACCTGGCGGCCTGCCCGGACTGCCCCGGGTGGTTCGCCGCGGCGGCGGACCTCAACCGCCGACTGCGGGTGAGCTCCGCCCCGACGGAACAACCGCAACCACGTGACGCCGGGGAGCTGGCCCGTCAGATGGCGGCGCTGGCGGAGACCACCCCGGAACTGTCCCACCGGCTGCGCAGCCGGTCGTTGCCGCTGACCCTGTGCCGGGTGGCGATGGTGGTGCTCGCGGTGCTCTACATTGCCTGGGCGGTGGTCCTGCTGGTCAACTCCACCGGTGTGCCGGACTCCCCGACGGCGTCCGGGGCAGGTGGTGAGGTCGCCAACGCCGGTGACCCGGATCTGGCGCGCCTGTCGGTGGACGCAGCGACGGTGCGCCTGGCCCTGGCGGCCGGGTTGATCTGGGGCGCGTGGCGACCACGTGCCGCACCGGGACTGCTGCCGGTTTTCCTCGCCCTGTGGGGTTTCGGCGCCGGGTTCTCCACCCGTGATCTGGTGCTGGGCTACCTCGATGTTCCGACGGTCGCCGGTCTGCTGCTGCACCTGGCGTCCTGCATGACGGTGGTGGGGGTGTGGCTCGCACGACACCACGCGGTCAATCCGCTGCGGGATTCGCTGCGCGGACTCGGTGCACGCCCGGTGGCGTACAGCCCGGGGGACGCCGAGCGGAACTCCACCTGGCGGCCCGGCGACGGGGACTGAGCCTGCGGCGACGGCGCAGTCAGGTCCAGCCGGGCAGCCACATCCGCCAGTGCCACTGTTGCTGGGTCAGTGGCAGGCCCGAGTAGACCGGCAGGAAGAACAGGAACATCCACACCGCCAGCACCAGGTAGATCACACCGAAGAGCATGCCGGTACGGGTGAGCCACAACCGCCGCACCGCCGGCCGGAGACCGGGGGAGGTGTCCGCCGGGCGGTCGCCGACAATCGACCAGCCGGCGAGCTGTCCCAGTGCCAGGGCGAGGCCGATGATGAGGAACGGGGCGAGGTTCGTCGCGTAGAAGAGGTACATCTGCCGGTCGACGTTGAGCAGCCACGGCAGGAATCCGGCGAGATACCCGACCACCGGCACCAGCCAGGCCATCTCACGACGCCGGACCAGGCACCACAGGCCCCACAGCAGTACCGGCACGGTGAGGAACCAGATCACCGGGGTACCGGTCAGCAGGACGACGTGTTTCATCCCCGAGCCGTCGGTCTCGCTGTAGTACAGCAGTCCACGGGTGCTGGCGAGCCATTCCCAGGGCTTGGACTCCCACGGGTGGTGGTGGCCGTTGGAGTTGGTCAGTTCCTCGTGGAAGTCGAGGACGGAGACGTGGTAGTAGATGAAGTTGAGCCAGGAGTCCGGCAACCAGTCCAGGCCCCAGGAGCTGATCCGGTCGTTACCGGCCTCGACCTCGTGGCGGAAGACCCCGGTCTCTGAGGCGAACCAGGCACGCCAGCTGAACAGGTACATCACCGCCGGCAGGATGACCATGGACGCGAACGCGGGGACGCAGTCCCGGGCGAAGGTGCCTGCCAGCGGACGCTGGACGCCGAAGCGACGGCGCCGCCACCAGTCGACACCGACGACGGTGAGTCCGAAGAAGGCGATGTAGTACAGTCCCGACCATTTCACGGCCAGCGCGCCACCGAGGGCGAGCCCGGCAGCGAAACGCCACCACCGGTACCCGGCCCGCGGACCCAACGGGTTGTCGGCGATCCGCCCCTCGGCGAAGACCCGCCGGAATGTGGCCTCCATCTGCCCGTGGTCACGGACCAGCAGGTAGGCGGCGAGGATGACGAAGAAAGTCTGGAACTGGTCCAGCATCGCCGAGCGTCCGGTGACGAAGAGGATGCCGTCGCAGAGGGCGAGCAGCCCGGCAGACAGTCCCACCCAGTCGCCGTATCCGGTGGAGGACGCCAGACGCCGCGCGGTCGCCGCGGTGAGCAGGATGACACCGATGCCCAGCAGGGCGACCGAGATCCGCCAACCGAAGGGCGTGTCGCCGAAGACCCACATCCCCAGGGCCTCGAGCTGTTTGGCGAGTGGGGGGTGGACGACCAGGCCGTAGGCGGGATTGTCCTCGATTCCACCGGTCAATCCACCGCGGAGGATCTGCCAGGACTGGGGGACGTAGTGTTTCTCGTCGAAGACCGGCGTCCCCTCGTCGGTGGGGTACCCGAGTTCCGTCAGCCGCGTGACCGCACCGAGCACGGCGAGCACGGCGAGGACCACCGACCACCGGGTCGGCCGGCCCCGGGGAGCGGCGACGGAAGGTTTCACAGGGCGCCATCCTAGTAGGAAGCGGACGCAGAACGGCGGAGCACGGGGCGTTAGAGTCGGAGAACATGGAGACCCCCGAGTTCACTGGCCCGCTGTCCGGCCCGCTGTCCGGCCCGCTGCCCCGCCTGCTGTCCCGCGCCGCCGACGACCGACCCTGCCCCCACGGCGGGATCATTCTCGCGGCCACACCGCTGGGGACGGCACTGGACGCCTCGGTCCGACTGATCGACGCGCTGGGCAGCGCCGACATCATCGCCGCGGAGGACACCCGCCGGACCCGTGCCCTGGCGGACGCCCTCGGCGTGGAGATCACCGGGAAGGTCGTCTCCAACTACGACCACAACGAGTCCGACCGTGCCGCCGGGCTGGTGGAGAGCGCGGCCGGCGGGGCCCGCGTCCTCGTGGTGACGGACGCCGGGATGCCGGCGGTCTCGGACCCGGGATTCCCGCTGGTCCAGGCGGCCCAGGAGGCTGGCGTCCCTCTGACCTGCCTGCCCGGCCCCTCTGCCGTGCCGACCGCTCTGGCCCTGTCCGGGGTGGGGGTGGGACACTTCACCTTCGACGGCTTCGCCCCACGTAAGGACGGCGACCGACGCCGCTGGCTGACGACACTCGTCGACGAGAAGCGGGCCGTCTCCTTCTTCGAGTCCCCGCACCGGCTCGGCCGCACCCTGGACGCGGCAGTGGACGTGCTCGGCCCCGACCGCGAGGCCGCGGTGTGCCGGGAACTCACCAAGACCTATGAACAGGTGCGGCGGGCCCCGCTGGGGGAGTTGGCGCAGTGGGTGGCCGAGGCGACCGCTGCCGCGGAGAAGGGTGAGGGGCCCGGGATCCGCGGTGAGATCACGGTGGTCATCTCCGCCGCACCCGAGACCGGACCCGCGGACCCGGCGGACCTGGTCGGCCTCGTCGAGGAACAGGTGGCGTCCGGTGTCCGGATGAAGGAGGCCTGCAGGACCGTTGCCGAGGCCCACGGCGTGTCCCGGCGGGAACTCTACGAGGCGGTGCTGGCAAGTCGCCGGTGAACCCGGGTCATCGGCGGACGGTGATATCTGGCAGAGTGGACGGTTATGACTGACCCGACAAGAGAAACAGAGACAAGAGAAACAGAGAAGAAGCCGCCGGATCCTCAGATCGTCACCGACGACAGTGAACTCAGCACCGAGAAGCTGTCGCCGGTCGTGGTGGGCAGCATGCTGCCGCCGCCTTCGGAGAACGAACACGCCACCGTGGACAAGGTGGTCGTGGGGTTCGCGGCCGCCCTCGTGCTCGCCGTGGTCCTGTGGGGGCTCATCGCCCCGGACAACTTCTCCGACTTCGCTTCCAGCGCGCTGGATCTCATCGTCACCGATTTCGGGTGGGTCTACATCGTCGCCGGCACGGTGTTCGTGCTGTTCATCCTGTTCATCGGGCTGAGCCGGTTCGGTCGTATCAAGCTCGGCCAGGACAACGAGGAACCCGAGTTCAACACCGCGAGCTGGATCGCGATGATGTTCGCCGCCGGCATGGGCATCGGTCTGATGTTCTACGGCGTCGCCGACCCGCTGAACTACTTCGAGAACGGCATTCCCGGGGAAGGGTCGAAGAGCGTCCCGGACTCGATGGCCTCCACCATCTTCCACTGGGGCCTGCATCCCTGGGCGATCTACGCCATCGTCGGTCTCGCCATCGCCTACGGCACCTTCCGCCTGGGACGCAAGCAGCTGTTCAGCTCGGCGTTCATCCCGCTGATCGGTATCCGACTGGCCGAAGGCTGGCTCGGCAAGCTCATTGACGTCCTGTCGATTTTCGCGACCGTCTTCGGTACGGCAGCTTCCCTGGGCCTCGGAGCCCTGCAGATCGGTTCCGGTATGGATGCCGTCGGTATCGTGCACAACCCCGGGACCGGCTGGATGATGGTCATCATCGGCGTGCTGGGACTGTGCTACCTGGCCTCCGCCTACTCCGGCGTCGGTAAGGGCATCCAGTACGTCTCCAACTTCAACATGGTGCTCGCCGGCCTTCTGGCACTGTTCGTGCTCATCGTCGGCCCCACGGTCGTCATCCTCAACACCATGCCGACCTCCCTGGGCAACTACCTGCAGAACTTCTTCGGCATGTCCGCCCGCACCGCGGACTCCGCCGAGGGCATGGGTGACTGGCTCGCCGGGACCACCCTGTTCTACTGGGCATGGTGGATCTCGTGGTCGCCCTTCGTCGGTACCTTCATCGCCCGGATCTCCCGGGGCCGTACGATCCGCGAGTTCGTCATGGTCGTCCTCATGGTCCCCACCGCGGTGTCCATCGTCTGGTTCTCCATCTTCGGCGGATCCGCAATCCACGCGGAGGAGTCCGGCAGTGAGATCTACGGTGACGGCAACGCCCAGACAATGCTGTTCAACCTGCTCGACGATCTTCCGTTCGCCGGCATCAGCTCGGTGATCGCGATGATCCTGCTGGCGACCTTCTTCATCACCTCGGCGGACTCCGCCTCGACCGTGATGGGCACCATGAGCCAGAACGGCAAGCTTGTCGCGGACCGGAAGCTGACTGTCCTGTGGGGTCTGCTGACCGCGCTTATCGCGGTGGTGCTCCTGCTGTCCGGCGGTGAGGACTCCCTGAACAACCTCCAGTCGGTGACGATTGTCGCCGCGTGCCCGTTCGTGATCCTCATCCTCTTCATGTGCGTGTCGCTGTACAAGGGACTGTCGCAGGACCCGATGTTCCTCGACGAGAACGAGAAGCGGTCCTTCGCCCTGCGGCTCGCCCGCGAGCGCCGTCACCAGGTCCCGCCGGAGTCCGCCCGCAGCCCGTGGGAGGCCCGTGAGGACGAGCGGCTGGGCCGCAAGGCGGAGAAGAGCGCCAGGAAGTCCGCGAAGAATCAAGGGTCGGAGGACCAGGCCAAGTCCTGATGCAATAGGGTGGGGGACATGTCGAAACATGTCCTCACCTCCGTTGCCTGGCCGTACGCCAACGGCCCCCGCCACATCGGACACGTTGCCGGATTCGGCGTCCCCTCGGACGTCTTCGCCCGGTACCAGCGAATGTCCGGCAACGAGGTCCTGATGGTCTCGGGCACCGACGAGCACGGCACTCCGCTGCTCGTCCAGGCGCAGAAGGAGGGCGTGGAGGTCCAGGAGCTGGCCGACCGCTACAACCGGATCATCGTCGAGGACCTTGCCGGGCTCGGCCTGTCCTACGACCTTTTCACCCGCACCACCACCCGAAACCACTACGCCGTGGTGCAGGAGCTCTTCCGAGGGCTCAACGACAACGGTTACATGATCCGCCAGAGCACCGTCGGCGCGATCGACCCGAAGACCGGCCGCACCCTGCCCGACCGGTTCATCGAGGGCACCTGCCCGATCTGCGGTGCGACCGATGCCCGCGGCGACCAGTGCGACAACTGCGGCAACCAGCTCGACCCGGCTGACCTCATCGACCCGCGGTCCAAGATCGACGGAGCGACCCCGGACTTCGTCGAGACCGAGCACTTCATGCTCGACCTGCCGGCTTTCGCCGAGGCTCTGGAGAAGTGGCTGTCCACCCGCAAGGGCTGGCGTCCCAACGTCCTGAACTTCTCGCTCAACGTTCTCAAGGACATGCGTCCGCGTGCCATGAGCCGCGACATCGACTGGGGCGTCCCGGTCCCGATCGAGGGCTGGCAGGACAACGATGCCAAGAAGCTCTACGTCTGGTTCGACGCCGTCGTCGGCTACCTCTCCGCCTCCATCGAGTGGGCCTGGCGCACCGGTGACAGGGATGCCTGGAAGAAGTGGTGGTCCGACCCCGAGGCCCTGTCCTACTACTTCATGGGCAAGGACAACATCACCTTCCACTCCCAGATCTGGCCGGCTGAGCTGCTCGGCTACGCCGGAAAGGGTGACAAGGGTGGTGAGCTCGGCGAGTTCGGCGAGCTGAACCTGCCGACCGAGGTCGTCTCCTCCGAGTTCCTCACCATGTCCGGCTCGAAGTTCTCCTCGTCGAAGGGTGTGGTCATCTATGTCCGTGACTTCCTGAAGGAGTTCGGCCCGGATGCGCTGCGTTACTTCATCGCCGTAGCCGGTCCGGAGAACATGGACACCGACTTCACCTGGGACGAGTTCGTCCGCCGCATCAACACCGAGCTGGCCAACGAGTGGGGCAACCTCGTCAACCGCACCGTGTCGATGGCGCACAAGAACTTCGGTGAGATCCCGGCTCCCGGCGAGTTCACTGCCGAGGACCGGGCGCTGCTCGACGAGTCCGCCGCAGCCTTCGGCATCGTCGGCGAGTACCTGGAACATTCCCGGTTCAAGGCCGGTATCTCCGAGTCGATGCGCATCGTCGCCCGGGCGAACCAGTACATCGCCGCCCAGGAGCCGTGGAAGCTGGCCAAGGACGAGACGCAGCGGGAACGTCTTGCCACGGTCCTGTTCACCGCACTGCAGGTCGTCGCGGACGCGAACACACTGTTCACGCCGTACCTGCCGTTCTCCGCGCAGAAGATCTTCGAGACGCTCGGCGGGTCCGGCGTCTGGGCCGCGCAGCCGGAGGTCGTCGAGGTCACCGATGATTCCCCGCTGGAGCCGGTGGGTGCCGGCCTGCCCGCCAAGGGCCGTGCCTACCCGGTCATCATGGGCGACTACGTCAACCAGCAGGCGCACTGGGGCCGCACCGACCTGACCCCGGGCACCCCGCTGTCCAAGCCGGCGCCGCTGTTCACCAAGCTGGACCCGGAGCTGGCGGAGACCGGCCCGGAGTGGGCCCGCGTCGAGAAGGACTAGGCTCCGCCGCCGGGGGTCAGCTCTTCTGTCCCCACCGCCTGACGAGACCGTCGTCGGGGCAGGACGCTACCACAGCGTCTGTGACGGATCTCCGCACTTCTTCCGGGGCGTCACGCATCCGGGCGAAGATTCTGAAGGCCACGTCCCGGGCATGTCGGGGCGCAGCGATCGGAGGCAGGTCGCCAGCGGAGGTGCAGGGGGAGGACCGGTCCCAGGACAACAGTGCGGCTACGGTCGCACTGATCCGGGGAGGATCGACCCTCGTGACCGCGCCGTGAGCGGCAACCGGCATTCCCGCGTCGACCAGCACCGCGACCAGGGTGTCCAGAGCGGTCTGCCGGACGTCTTCCGGGGCGTCGGTGGTCCAGGTGAGGGTTTCGGTCAGGGCGTCCACGGTCGCCCGGTCCGGGTTCTCCCGGACACGGACCATCGCGTCGAGAAGCTCGACGGTCTCCAACGACACCGGGGTGGAGGAGGTCAACGGGTCGACCGCGAGATCGTCGACAACAGGTCGGGGATGAGGACCGGTGGAGTACGGGGCGGAATGCTCGAGGACGGACCGGACGCGGGCGATCCATGATCCGGCGGGCGAGCATGCCGGGTAGTCAGACGTACCTTCCGCGGCGAACACCGTGTGCAACAAGTCAGCGAACCCGTCGGCAGAGCTCGCCAGTCGGGAATCGAAACCGAGCCCGGTGAGGACGGTGGGGTTCATTCCCAGACGGTCGGCGAGCCGTTCCACGGTGCCGTGGTCCGGAACACTCTGTCCGTCCTCCCACCGGGAGACGGAGCTGGGGGAGCAGATCCCGGCGGCGAGGCCGGTCTGGGACAGCCCACGGTCGACTCTGGCGTGGTGCAGTCGGCGTCCGAATGCGGCAGGATCCTCCATGGCCACCGAGGATACGTCACACAGCAGTTTGACGGTTCCCTGATCCGCGGAGAACGGCCGCAGCGACCGCACCGGCCAGAGATAACGCGGCGACAAGCCCTCCGAGCATCATCGCAGAGTCTGTCCAGACACCGACGACTGCCGTCCCCAGGGCTCCCCCGAGCTGCAGCATCAGCCGGGTGTGCGCGCCGACTGCCGGAGTTTGGCCGTCAGAGACGACCTCGTAGGCAGCGGACAGGGCGAGCAGCGTGCACGCACCCAGCCCCAGACCACGGATCAGAGACGAGCCCACGGTTACGGTGATGGTCGCTGCATCCCAGGATCCGACGGCCTGGATGCCCATCGTCCCGCCTGCGGCGACGACAAGTCCGGCAGCGATGACAGGGAAGGCGTTCATGTTCTTCCACGGTCCTTTGATGAGGCTGCGGGATGCCCAGGCGCCCAGCCCCTGGATACCCAGCAGAACACCGGCCACCCAGGCCGGCTGCCCCAGGTCGGACTGGACGTGCAGGGATGTCGACAGCAGCGTCCCGTAGAACACCGCGCCGACGATGAGGCACAGCAGCATCACCGTAGTGAAGGCCGGACCGCGGTAGAGGGACATGTCGAGCAGGGGAGTGGTTGAGCGCAGGTCCACCACACAGAACACGGCGGTGACCACGATCGCAGCGACCGCGATGAGCGCGGTGACGCCGGTAGGCAGTGTGCCGACGGCGCTGACGGCCCAGAGCAGGCCGACCATGCCGACCATGCCGAGGACGCCGGGCAGCGCCTGATCGAGGCCCAGTGGTGTCCTGTTCCCCGGGGCTGTCGGCAGCACGCTGTGAGCGAGAACCAGGGCGAGGGCGGCGACCGGGACGTTGACCAGGAAGAGGACGCGCCACCCGACGGCGTCCACCAGGACACCGCCCAGTAGCGGGCCGAACGCCGGGGCGATGACCGCGGGTAGTCCGATGGTCGCCAGAGCGGCGCGCATCCCCTCGCGTCCGACGATGTCGGCGGCGATCTGCTGGACCGCCGGCATGATGAAGCCACATGCCGCACCCTGCAGGACGCGGGCGATCACGAACAGTAGTAGCGTCCCGCTGAGACCGACCAGGGCGGAAGCGAGGGCAAAGACCAGGACTGATCCGGTCCAGACGTGTCGGGGTCCGAAGCGCCGCAGGGAAGTGGTGGAGAGCACGATGCCGGCGGTGGCAGCGAGCATGTAGGCGGAGACTCCGAGCTGCACATCGCTCCGGGAGACGTTGAGATCTCGACTGATCACCGGAAGCAGGACGTTGACCAGGCTGGAGTCGATCAACGGGAGTATCGAGGCGAGCAGCAGGACGAAGGTGGTCCGGGGCGTGAGAGACGGCGTGGCAGGAGTGGTCCCAGAGGTACTCACGTCAGATGCTCTTTTCGGGGAGGAGATGGGATGGCCCGCGGGTGTACAGCCCATGCTCCGTCAACGGGTCGGCGGCGAGCCTCCACTCAGGAAAATGGGACAACGATGCACGGAACGCTGTCTCAAGTTGCCGACGGGCGAGCATGGCACCGATGCAGAAGTGACGTCCGGAGCCGAAGGCAAGATGCTCAGCGGATGGGGGAAAGGCGCTTCGTACAGAGTTTTCCTTCCTGGACAGGATGAACTTGTCCGGTTCCGGAAAGAAGGAGGGATCGCGGTGAGCAGCACCGGTAAGGCAGTACACTGTGCTCCCATCGGGGATTGAGTGCCCGCCGAGGACCTGTTTCCCGACGGCGATCCGTGGAATGATCTGGACTGGCGGATGCAGCCGTAGCGTCTCAGTAGGGAACTCGGTGATTTTTCCGGTACCGGTGGTGACAGACTCCTCCAACGTTGGGGACCGGAGTGTCTCGTACACGAGATAGCTCACGAGATCGTGTCGGGGGGATCGACGCCGGGTCTTTATGAGACGGAGCATGGACGCGCGGAAATATCCGGCGTCCGCCAACCGTTGTGACCGTTCGTCAGGAGTCTGCTGCAGGAGCGTGATGAACTGGACGACACTGCGGTTCCACGGGAGAACCTTGTGCTTCCACTGTGCATCGATGCCGAGGAGCTCGCACGTCACATTAGTGGCGGACGGTCCTGCCGGTTCTTCCACGAGGTCTAGGCACTCGGCATCCTTTACCCGCTCCCACAGGTTGGTGACAGCCGTCTCAACTGCGGGAAGGTGGTAGCCGTCCATGGCAACCGTTGCGAGACCGTGCATGGTGACGGCCTTCTTCTCGGTGTGCTCGGCACCGGTCATCTGCGCGAGCACACGTGCTCCGAGCACGGGCTCGGCACGGTCTGCCAGATGGTGACTGCTGAAACCGGTCGAGTCCTGCAGCACAGTGCGGACAAGGTCGAGATCAAGGACGCACCAGGCATCCGCAATGAGGTCGTGATACACGCAACCGTGCTCCCTCATCCTCCGGTAGATGGGGTACGGATCGTTGAGAGCTTCATCGCAGAGGAGCGTCGGGTTGTCAAGATCAGACATGATGTGCCTCCGGCTCGGGGTCGAGGACGAAAAAGTGGCTGTTCGGATCGGTGTCGAGAGATGTCTCCCCTGCCCTGATGTACTCACCGGCCGGCCATGGCGCGGGGTAACTCAGTGCTGCGGAAGGGTAGTGGAACAGGTCTGCGCAACGGGTGTACGCAGGGAGCTCATCAAGTACGTAGTCGACGGCAATACCCGGATCCGGTGGAGTGGAGGAGCCGATTGCCCGAAGACGTGACTGGGTGGCAGCCGAACTCATGGCCGGGCAGCGGCGTCGGAATTCGGTGTTGCGGAGGTACTCGTCAGCAACCTGTTCTCTGCGACCGGCATAGTTCGGCTCCACAATGTGGTCGGAGATGAGTAGTGGGGAGGTCCGTCCGAGCACGACTCCGGACTGTTCCACTGCTGCAGCCACAGTCCGCAGTTTCTTGCTGCATTGCTGTCTCGCTCTCCGTAGGGCTCGACCTTCCGGGGTCCCGGTTGCGGTCAGCAGGGAGGTGGCGATGGCGCCGGGGTGAAGCACATCGACTGTGGCGAAGTGGTCAGCTCCCGACCGGAAAGCGCTGATGAGCCAGTCGAGGGAGAAATGAGGATTGAAAGGGCTCATGCCGATGATGAGATGGTCGGTGTCTGGAATATCCATGAGATGGGTCTCTCTGAACGATGGTCGATGGACAGTTCCATGAAAGGTGTGTGGGAACGGTGGTGGCAACGGTTGAGCACTGTTGTCTCAGTGCCTCGGCCCGATGCTGTTCAGCGCGCTTTGCACAGGATTTTTTCAGCAAATCAGTGCGCTCAGCGCCCCCGTAGGTACCCTCGGGCAGTGACACGGGGTGCCCGGGAGAAGGCCCGGGCTGAGATGAGACCCGTCGAACCTGATCGAGTTCACACTCGCGGAGGAATCGTCATGGAAGACTATGCTGCGCAGACCACGACCGGCACACCCACCACTCGCTTCAGCGACACGTTGCGGGAGGAGAATCGCACCACCTGGGAAGCCGCGGCCACCCACCGCTTCGTCACCGAGCTCTTCGCCGGCACGCTGCCGGACGAGAACATGGCCGGCTACCTGGTCCAGGACTACCGCTTCGCGGACGGTTTCATGGCCCTGCTCGGTGCGGCGGTCGCCACGGCGGACAATTACCCCTCGCGTCACCGCTTCGCGCAGTTCCTCGGCGAGGTCGCCGGCGACGAGGACACCTACTTCCGTGAGGCCGCGGCCGAACTGGATGCGGACACATCCGTCCCCGACACCGGGGCCACCGCCGGTTTCAAGCAGCTCTTCGTCGATGCCGCCGATACCCGCAACTACGCCGCGATCCTCGGCGTCCTCGTGGTCTGCGAGTGGCTGTACCTCGACTGGGCGACCCGCCCGGAGAACCGCGCCCACGGTACGGGGGAGAACGGCTACCCGCCCCGCCACGTCCACGCTGAATGGGTGCGCCTGCATGACTACCCCGGGTTTCACCAGCTCATCGATTTCCTGCGCACCGAGGTGGACCGCGCAGGGG
Organism: Corynebacterium sp.; assembly: GCF_022712275.1. Taxonomy (GTDB): domain Bacteria; phylum Actinomycetota; class Actinomycetes; order Mycobacteriales; family Mycobacteriaceae; genus Corynebacterium. The sequence goes on from NZ_JALAGU010000010.1 coordinate 20,732, forward strand.
AGCGCTCCCCGGAGGACGCCGCCCTGGCGCGGGAGTACTTCCGGCGCACCGTGGACCTGGAACTGCAGTTCTTCAGCGAGCACCGCTAACCTGACAGCCATGTCGAAGAAGAAGCGTCCGACCCCTGTCCCACCCGAGCCGCTGCCGGAACTCTTCGACGCGCACACCCACCTGGCGTCCTGTAAAGCGACGACACCGGAGGAGGTGCGCGCGATCATGGACCGGGCCGCGGAGGTGGGGGTGAACCAGGTCTGCACCGTCGGCGACGACCTCGCCGAGTCGGTCCAGGCTCTCGAGGCCGCCCATGCTGATGAGCGGGTCGTCGCCGCCTGTGCCATCCACCCGACCCGCGCGGACCAGCTCTTCGAGTACGGTGTGCAGGACAGACTCCGGGAGCTCGCCGCTGATCCGCGCTGCGTGGCGGTCGGGGAATCCGGGCTGGACACCTACTGGATCACCCATGATCCGGAGCGCACGGCACCTCTGGACGTCCAGGAGGAGGCGCTGCGCTGGCATATGGCCCTGGCCCACGAGCTGGCCAAGCCGCTGATGGTCCACAACCGGGAGGCGGACGCCGACCTGATGCGCGTCCTGGCGGACGCCCCGGACGACCTGCGGATCATGCTGCACTGCTTCTCTTCGCCGCTGGACGTGGCGCAGGAGGCCGTCGACCGCGGCTACTGGCTGAGCTTCTGCGGCAATGTGACGTTCAGGCGGAACGAGGAGCTGCGGAAAGCGGCGCGGATCTGTCCGGCCGACCGGATCCTCATCGAGACCGATGCACCGTTCATGACGCCAGAGCCATTCCGGGGTTCGCGCAATGAGCCGGCTTTCGTCGGATACACCGCACGCTGTGTCGCAGAAGTGAGAGGTGTGACTCCAGAGGCACTAGGTGCCCAGGTGACACGCAATGCGCGTGATCTCTACCGGATCACGGAATAATTACGGGATTCTTGTCACATATCTTTGCCGTCAGCGCATCGTTACCGTATCGTGATCTGGGTGAAGAACAAGTCGACGCTCCACCGCATCAACCACACCCGCTCCGTCCCGCTCCGTGTCGCCACCGGCGGCATGCTCGCCACCCTCGTTGTCGGCGGAGCCGTCGTCGCCACCAACCACAAGGACGTCACCCTCGACGTCAACGGCAAGATCCTCAAGGCCAGCACCGTACGCGGCGACGTTGAGTCGATCCTGTCGTCCGAGGGTGTCGACGTCTCCGACGGTGACCTCATCACCCCGGGTCTCAGCGAGTCCGTCTCCGACGGCTCCCGCGTCACCGTCCGCTCTGCCCGGCAGGTCGCCCTCGTCGTCGACGGTCAGTCCCGCACCGTCGACACCACCAAGATGACCGTCTCCGAACTCCTCGATGAGCTCGACATCGACGCCGGATCCACCACCGCCAGCGCCTCGGCCATCCCGCTCGACGGCATGGAGCTCAACATCACCTCGCCGAAGAGCTTCACGCTCAACGACGGCCAGCCGGACGAGACGCCTGCCCGCCTCACCATGTCCGCCCCGACCGTGGCCGACGTGCTCGAGATGCGCGGTGCTCCGTTGGGCAAGGAGGACGTCGTCACCCCGTCGGCGGACACCCCGGTCACCGACGACATGCACATCGACGTCACCCGGAAGACCAGTGAAGAGGTCACCGAGGACCAGGAGATCGCCCCGCCGGAGAAGGTCATCGAGGACCCGGACATGGCCAAGGGTGAGGAAGAGGTCATCGAGGAAGGTACCGCCGGTACCGCCCGCGTCACCGTCCGTATCCACTCCCTCAACGGTGTCGAGACACACCGCGACGAGCTCAAGCGCGAGGAGATCACGCCCGCCACCGAGCGCGTCGTGCGCCGCGGCACCGGATCCTCTGCCCCCTCCGTCTCCGATGGCTCTGTCTGGGACCAGCTCGCCCAGTGCGAGGCCACCGGAGACTGGTCCATCAACACCGGCAACGGCTTCTCCGGCGGCCTGCAGTTCACCCCGTCCACCTGGGCGGCATTCGGCGGTACCGAGTACGCTCCGGAGGCCTACATGGCCACCCGCGAGGAGCAGATCGCCGTGGCCGAGAAGGTCCAGGCCGCACAGGGCTGGGGCGCCTGGCCTGCCTGCACCTCCAGCATGGGCCTGCGCTGACAGATCCGCTGATAGATCGTCCGTCCCCGACAGGCTATCCTCGATATGTGACGGACAGCGAAGAGAACACGGTACGCCTGCTGGGCCCCGGAGAGATCCGCGCCCTGGCGGCGGAACTCGACATCACCCCGACGAAGAAGATGGGGCAGAACTTCGTCATCGACCCGAACACGGTCCGACGCATCGTCTCGGCCGCCGAACTGTCGGACGACGACCGGGTCATCGAGGTCGGTCCAGGGCTGGGTTCCCTGACCCTCGCCCTGCTGGAGCAGGTAGGTGGAACCGGTGGGGTGACCGCCGTGGAGCTCGACAAGCGACTCGCCGCACGCCTGCCCCGCACCATCGGGGAATTCGCGCCGGCACGCGCCGACGACGTCACGGTCATCGACCATGACGCACTCACCCTCACCGCGGCGGACCTCGCCGAGGCCGGTGTCCCCGCGCCGACGGCCCTGGTCGCGAACCTGCCCTACAATGTCTCCGTCCCGGTGCTGCTGCACCTGCTGCAGGAGTTCCCGTCGATCCGCCGCGTGCTCGTGATGGTCCAGCTGGAGGTCGCCGACCGGCTCGCGGCGTCCCCCGGATCGAAGATCTACGGCGTGCCCAGCGTGAAGGCCGGGTTCTACGGTGCGGTCTCCAAGGCCGGAACGATCGGCAAGAACGTCTTCTGGCCTGCCCCGAAGATCGACTCCGGCCTCGTCCGCATCGACCGGTGGACCGACGGCTCCCGCCCCTGGCAGGACGCCCTGACCACGCACGACCCCGAAATCCTCCGCAAGGAGGTCTTCGCGGTGACGGACGCCGCCTTCCTCCAGCGCCGGAAGACGCTACGCGCCGCACTGTCCGGACACTTCGGCTCCGGGGCGGACGCAGAGGCCGTGCTCACCGCCGCCGGCATCGACCCGAAGGAGCGTGGCGAAAAGCTCGACACCGCGTCCTTCGTCGACCTCGCGGTCGCCTCCCTGGCTTCTGCACAGGATTCGCCGCAGGACACCGGACAATGACCGCCCCGGACATGCCCGATCCCGCCGAGCACACCGGGCTGCCACATTCTGCCACGGCAACCGCCCAGGGCATGCTGATCCTCTGGCTGAGCGTGGGCGACCACCGCCCCGACGGCGGCCGCGACCTCGTCACCGTCCGCCAGGCCCTGGACCTCACCGAGACCGTCACCGTCACGGTCACCGGTCAGTCGGAGTCCCCGGAGATCACCGGGGTGGACCTCACCGGGAAGCAGTCGCGGCCAGCCACCGCCGGGGACACCGGCCGTGCCGCCGTAGCCGCGGTCACCGCCGTGGTGGACCGCTACCACCGACGTGCACCGCAGGCCGTCCTGCCACAGATCCATGTCGACATCGTCCGCGAGATCCCCGACATCGGGGACACCGGAGCCGCCGACGCAGAGGCCGCCGACGCCGCGGCCGCCCTCATCGCCACCCGCGAACTCCTCCACGGTGCCGGTGCCGCCGACGCCGGCTACTCCCTCGCACCCCGACCCACCGATGCCGAACTGCAGGACCTGGCTGCGTCCCTCGGCCGGGACGTACCCGCCCACCTGCTCGGCGGCACGGTGATGGACACCGGCGCCATTCCCGGAGCCGCCGACCTCGTCCCGGTGATGAGCCGAGGTACCCGGCACTGGGCCCTGGCCCTCGATCCCCGTCCGCTGCCGTACCGGGAGGTCCTCGACCGCCTGGACGCCCAGCGGGACGCCGCGGCCCGCGGTGAGCGCCCCGATGTCCGGGCCGGTGACGTCACTGCCGTGCAGCGCGCCCTGCTCACCGACAACCCGACCGAGCTCGCCGAACTCCTGGCGAACGACCTGCAGTCCGCGGCGCTGAGTCTGCGTCCGGAACTGCGGCGTACCCTCACCGCTGCCCGCGAGGCAGGTGCCCTGGGTACCGTGGTCACCGGTCCCGGGCCGACCGTCACGATGCTCTGCTCCGACCGTGAGCACGCCGTCGAGGTCGCCACCGCTGTCTCCGTCGCCGGCCATACCGGCCCCACCTTCGTCGCCGCGTCCTCCTCCCACGGCGCACGTCCTGCCTGATCCTGCCTGAACACCCGTCACACGAAAGAATCACTGAGAGAACTCCATGGCCAGCACAGTCAACCTCATCAACCTCGAGAACGTCGACAAGTCCTACGGGCTCAAGATGCTCCTCGACGGTGTGAGCCTCGGGGTCAACAGCGGCGACCGGATCGGTGTCGTCGGACTCAACGGTGGCGGCAAGTCCACGCTCATCCGCATCCTCGCGGGTCTCGATACCGTCGACTCCGGACGCGTCTCCCGCAACAACGACCTCCGCATGGCGGTCGTCTCCCAGGACAGCGACCTGCCCGGCACCACTGTCGGCGAGGCGGTACTGTCCGGACTGACCGGCGCATCCGGCACCCTGGAGACCCACGAGTGGGCGTCGGACCCGCGGATCCGCGATGTCCTGGAGGGCATCGGCGTCAACGACCTCGGTGACGGCGCCGGGATGGACACCCCACTGGAAGGGCTGTCCGGTGGCGAACGACGCCGCGTCGGCATCGCTGCGGCCCTGGTCCGCGACCTCGACCTCGTGATCCTCGATGAGCCGACCAACCACCTCGACGTCGAGGGTGTGGAATGGCTCGCCCAGCATCTGCTGCTCCGTCGCTGCGCCCTCATCGTCGTCACCCACGACCGCTGGTTCCTCGACACCGTCGCCACCACCACCTGGGAGGTCCACGACGGCACCGTCGACGTCTTCGAGGGCGGCTACAACGACTGGACCTTCGCCCGTGCCGAGCGTGCCCGGCAGGCGGACGCCGAGGAGCAGCGTCGCGCCAACCTGGCCCGCAGGGAACTCGCCTGGCTGCGCCGTGGTGCCCCGGCACGAACCTCGAAGCCGCGCTACCGGATCGAGGCCGCCGAGGCACTGATCAAGAATGTCCCGGCCCCACGCGACACCGTCGAACTCATGAGTTTCGCCACGAAGCGGCTCGGCAAGAAGGTCATCGAGCTGGAGGACGCCACGGTCACCACCCCGCCCCCGGAGGCCCGCGTCCTCGTCGAAGACCTCACCTGGCGTCTCACCCCCGGTGAGCGCATCGGACTGGTCGGCGTCAACGGCTCCGGCAAGACCACCCTGCTGCGCACGCTGGCAGGGGAGTACCCGCTGGCCGGCGGCCGACGGATCGAGGGACGCACGGTCCAGATCGGCTGGCTGCGTCAGGAACTCGAGGACCTGGACGGGGAACGACGCCTGCTCGACGCCGTCGAAGACGTCGCCACCCGCGTGGAGATCGGTGGGAAGGAACTCACCGCCTCCCAGCTCGCGGAACGCCTCGGATTCTCCGCAAAGCGCCAGCGCACCCCGGTCCGGGACCTCTCCGGTGGAGAGCGACGTCGCCTGCAGCTCACCCGTGTGCTCATGGCGGAGCCGAATGTCCTGCTGCTCGACGAGCCGACCAACGACCTCGACATCGACACCCTCCAGGAGCTCGAGAGCCTGCTCGACGGATGGGCCGGCACGCTCGTCGTCATCTCGCACGACCGGTACCTTATCGAGCGCATCTGCGACTCCACCTGGGCACTGTTCGGAGACGGGAAACTGACCAACCTGCCCGGCGGGATCCAGCAGTACCTCGACCGACGGCGCGAGCTGATCGCCGCCCCGGCGGCTGTGTCTGCCCGCTCCTCGTCCTCGTCCGCCGAGGGAGCGGCTGCAGCCGACGCCGCGTCCTCCCCGGGCCTGTCCGCCCAGGAGGACCGCGAGCTGAAGAAGGAGCTCAACGCCCTGGAACGGAAGATGCATAAGCTCAGCGCGAAGGTGGATACCCTCACCGCGAAGCTCGCTGACGCCGCGGCACCGGCGGACGGCCAGATCGACACAGGACTGCTCGCCGACCTTGACCGGGAACTCCAGGGAGTACGGTCAGAACACGACGACTGTGAGATGCGGTGGCTCGAGGTGGCCGAAATGCGCGAGGAGGGACATGCCTGAGGAGATCCTTGAGGAGACCCCGGACGAGACCCCGGACGAGACCCTGGGCAGGACCCCCGGCGGAACCAGGGACAAGTCCCAGGACGATACCGGGGAACCCCGGTCGCGGATCGCGCGGTTCTTCGGCCTGCGCCGTCCGCTACCGCCCAACACCTGGGGACTGGTCATCGGCGGAGTCGCCTTCGCACTGTCCCTGACCCCGTCGCTGGTGCCGCGTACCTGGCTGTACCAGGGCATCGCCTCGGGTCTGTCCGCGGCAACCGGTCACCTCATCGGTCTCTTCCTGCTGCTCAACTGGAACCTCTGGTGCAGGGACATCATCGAACCGCTGTGGAACCGGTTGACCGGCGGCCGACGCATCCCCGCCGTGTGGTGGAGCCGTTTCCGGATCGCGCTGCTCGTCTTCATCCCCGTCGCACTGTTCGTCTGGATGCTCCGTGCCGTGCGCTGGCAGCAGGATCTCGCCGAACTCATGGGAGCCCGGTCCTACACCCCGGCCCAGTTCCTCCTCGTTCTGCCGGTCGGCCTGCTGGTGTGGGCTCTGTTCGTCGCCCTCGGTCGTGGCGTCTCCGCCTTCGCCGGTGTGCTGGCGAATGCCGTGCCGGGCAACAATTCCCGTTACGGTCTGCGTCTGCTGGCGTCCTGGGGTGCGGTGGCGGTCGCCACCGTGCTCATCGTCGACTTCGTGCTGCCGGGCACCATCCGGCGGGCGACGGAGCAGTTCTTCTCCGTCAGCTCCGAACCGATCCGATCTGACCTGGTCAAGCCACATGCCAGTGAGCGTTCCGGTGGCCCGGGATCGCCGACCGAGTGGGAGGATCTCGGGGCCTACGGCACCCGCTTCACCGCGCTGGGCCTGTACAAGGATGAGCTGGAGGATCTCACCGGCCGCCCGTCGAAGGAACCGATCCGCGCCTACGCGGGCATGGATGACGGCGACGACGACCGCGAGCGTGCACTGCATGTCGTCAGCGAGCTCCAGCGCACCGGGGCTGAGGACCGCAATGCCCTGCTGGTCGCCCCGGCGACCGGTACCGGCTGGGTGAACCCGACCACCGCCCAGGCCTTTGAGCTGATGTTCGACGGCGACACGGCCATCGCCTCCGCCCAGTACTCGGACGTGCCCAGTGCCGTCCAGTTCGTCACCGACCGTGACCGGGTGGAGGACTACGGCCGGGACCTGATCACCACCGTCGTCGACTGGTGGAACACCCTGCCCGAGGACGACCGTCCGAAGCTGTACATCTACGGCGAGTCCCTCGGCACCACCGCCGCGGAGAGCGCCTTCTCCGGCATCCGCGACATCGCCGGCGCCGTCGACGGCATGCTGCTGATGGGGCCGCCGAACAGCAACCGGCTGCACGGGGACTTCGTCTCCCGTCGCGACCCGGGCACCAGCGAGGTGCTGCCGGAGTACTCGGGTGGTATGACCGTGCGGTTCGCGGAGAACGCCGGGGACATCACCGCCTGGCGTCATGAACTCAACCGGGCGGACGGCAGCGATGAGTGGCGTTCGCCGCGCGTACTCTACGTCCAGCACCCCTCGGACCCCGTGGTGTGGTGGTCACCGGACCTCATCCTCAAGCGCCCGGACTGGCTGAAGGAGGACGCCGGATTCGACCGGACCCCGGCGATGACCTGGATGCCCTTCGTCACCTTCTGGCAGGTCACCCTGGATCTTCCCCGTGCGGCAAAGGTCCCTGACGGCCACGGTCACAACTACGGCACCTCCGTCATCGACGGGCTCACCGCGGTCGTCGGTGACGGCTGGACCGATGACGACATCTCCCGGCTCCGTGGTGAGCTGGAGGAGGCGATGAGTACCCAGGGACCCGAGAAGGAGATCGGCGGGAACGGTTGATCCCTGTCTGACCCTGCCTAACACTCCGGGACGTTGACCGCCACGGTGGTCGCCAGGCCACCGCCGGCGGTCTCCTTGTAGCGGTCGGACATGTCCGCACCGGTCCGACGCATGGTCTCGATGACCTCGTCGAGGCTCACCCGGTGACTACCGTCGCCACGCAGCGCCATCTTCGCGGCATTGATCGCCTTGCCGGCGGAGATGGCGTTGCGTTCGATGCAGGGGATCTGCACCAGGCCCGCGACGGGGTCACAGGTCAGGCCGAGCGAGTGCTCCATGGCGATCTCCGCCGCATTGCAGACCTGGGCAGGTGTCCCACCGAGGACCTCGGCGAGCCCTGCAGCGGCCATGGATGCCGCGGAGCCGACCTCACCCTGGCAGCCGACCTCCGCGCCCGAGATCGACGCGCGCTCCTTGTAGAGCGAGCCCACAGCCCCGGCGGCGAGCAGGAACCGGCGCCAGGTCTCCCGCTGGTCGGCCCGACCGGCCCGGGTCCAGGTCCGGGCGTAGAAGAGCACGGCGGGGATGATTCCGGCGGCTCCGTTGGTCGGTGCCGTGACCACCCGACCACCGCCCGCGTTCTCCTCGTTGACCGCCAGGGCCACGAGGTTCACCCAGTCCTCCGAGAACTCCGCGGTACAGGACGGGTCCTCGTCAGTGAGTTGCGTGTACCACCGGTGTGCCCTCCGGCGGACAAGCAGCCCACCGGGGAGGACGCCGTCGGCGCCCATGCCTCGCTCGGCGCAGGCGTCCATCGCCTGGACGATCGCGTCGAGCTGACCGTCGATCTCCCGGTCGGACCTGGCGAGCCGCTCACAGTTCCGTTGGGCGGCGGCGACGCTCCCGGCGTCCTCCGCCCGCTGCAGCAGCTCCTCGGCGGAGGAGAAGGTGGGGGCCCCGGCCAGGACGATGCCGGACGCGGACTCGTCGGCGGTGCGGATGAAGCCACCGCCGATGGAGTAGTAGGTCTCGGAGAACGGGATGGCTGTGCTGTCACCGCTGTCACCGCTGTCGACCCTGTCGCCGCCGCAGGTCTCAAGGGCGCTGAAAGTCACTGCATTGGTGTGCACCGTACGTACCACGGCGGGACGCAGGATGATGTCCTCGAAGCCGCAGGTGACCGGCATGGCGGGGTCGCCGGCGAGGTGGATGGTGCGGGTGTCGCGGATCTCGCGCAGCCGGGACTCCATGTGGTCCGGATTGACGGACGACGGATCGCAGCCGTCGAGTCCGAGCAGACAGGCACCCGGAGTGCCGTGGCCGGCGCCGGTTGCGGCCAGGGAACCGTAGAGGATCACGGTGATCCCCGCCGGGCGGGACACCGCGCCGCCGGCCACGGTGCCGACCGGTGCAGTGGCGGTGTCGGTGAGGACGGTGCCCGTCCCGGCCTGCTCACGCCGTCCGTGCAGTAGCCGGGCGAAGCGCAGCCCCGCCCGCATGGGGCCGACGGTGTGGGAACTGGACGGGCCCACACCGATGCGGAAAAGCTCGAAGACACTGACCGTCACGGGTCACCTCATTGTCTGCACATACCGTGCGTTCTGGCTCTCTCAGTCGACCGAGAACTCAGCCATCCGGTCCCACTCGGTCTTGCCGTCGATGTGGTCGTTGATGATCTGCGGGGTCTCGGAGAGAAGGGTGGGGAACAGTTCGCAGGAGGCCTTGAAGTGGTCGGACTGCACGTGGGCGACATCGGCGCCGTCCTTGTAGGCCTCGACGAGCAGGTATTCGTCGGAGTCGTCCGTGTTGCGGTACCACTCGAAGAAGAGGCAGCCTTCCTCGGCGCGGCAGGCGGCGGTGTAGTCGGCGACGTGCTCCCGGAAGTTCTCGACGTATTCGGGCAGCGGACGGAAACGGACGTTGATGAGAATCATGGGGTCCAGGGTACTCAGCGGGTCCGGGCTCAGCAGTCCAGGACGATGGATTCGCCCGCTGTCGCCGCTGCGGGCCGGGAGCAGCACAGCAGGATCTTCCCGGCGTCGATCTCCCGTTGCCTCAGTCCGCCGTGGTCGTCCATGTCGACCGACCCGGCGAGCTTCTGCACCGCACACGACCCGCAGACACCGTTGCCGCAGTTGGAGCGCAGTGGCACTCCGGCGCGGCGTCCTGCATCCAGGAGTGTCTCACCGGGCGCGACGTCGATGCTGCCGCCGGAGCGGTGGAAGGTGACGGTGCAGCAGCCGGGGGCGGGGTGGGCGACAACCGGGACGTCAGTAACCGGAGCGGGCGTCTGTTCCGGTCCCGGGTCGACGGAGGTGGTGGTCTCATTGAAGGTCTCCTCGTGGAAGGCGTTCCAGGGCACCCCGAGATCGGTGGCGACCCGCCGGGCGGTGGTGAGGTAGCCGGGTGGACCACAGGCGAAGACCCGGCGTCCGCAGGAGTCGTCGGTGAGTTGCTCGACGGTGTCCGGGCAGAGTCTGCCGAAGCTGCCGGGCCAGCCGGGGGCGGAGTCCGGGGTGAGGGTGCCCAGTGACATGCAGAGGGTCAGGCCGGGCGTCCGGTCGGCGAGGTCGCGTAGCTCGGTGGCGAAGGCGAATTCCAGCGGTGTGCGCGCATGGTAGACGACCACGGTGTTCACCGGCCCCGGCAGGGCGGCCAGCGTCCGGACCATCGACAGCACCGGCGTGATGCCGGCACCCGCGGCGAACAACAGATAGCGGGCGCGCCGGTCGACGTCGGGCAGGTGGAAGGAACCGAGCGGTCCCCGGGCCTCCAGGGTGGTCCCGCAGCTGAGCTGCTCGTGGATCCAGCCGGAGACCCTGCCGCCGGGCACCTTCCTGACGCAGACGGTGAAGGTGGACCGGTCACCGTAGACGGACAGGACAGGGGAGGAGGAGACCGAGTAGCACCGGTCGACCGGATCGGCGTCCGGACCGTCGACGGGGACGCCGAGGTGGACGAACTGCCCTGCCCGGTGGGTGAACGGGCGACCGTCGGTCCGACGCAGCACCAGGGTGGACATCGACGGCGTCTCGTCCCTGATCGCCGTGACCTCGACGTCGAACTCCTCGGGCACCGAGGGCGGGGCGATGCCGGCGAAGTCGCGGGCCAGGATCTCCGCGCGTGCACCGGTCGCGGCGTCGGCGGCCCAGGGCATGACGGATCCGGTCGCGTCGAGCCGTTGACGGGGACGCAGGGGAACGCTGTTGACCGGCGGGACCGCGGCCGGGGTGAACTGTTCGACGATGATGCCGTTCATGCCTGCTCCCCGGGATCCAGGTATCGGATCATGTGGTCGGTGTACCAGCTGATGAACGCCTCGACCTGGTCCTCGCTGCGCATGTAGGGGCCCGGCACGTAGCCGGGGGAGGAGACGCCCTGCTGGGCGAGCTGGACGAAGTCGGCGTCCTGCGCATTGGTGTGCCGCCACACGTAGGTGAGCTCGTCGACGTCGTAGTCCTCGCCGGCGACGGCGTCCTCGGCGACGAGCCAGGTGGTGCGGACCAGGGTGCGGTCAGCGCTGACCGGGTAGGCGGCGAAGGTGATGACGTGGTCGGACAGGCCGTGGAACCAGGCGTTCGGCTGGACGTGCAGCGAGGTGCGGCCGAGCCGGAAGTCCGGCAGGTCACCCATGAGCTTCTGGGACAGTCGCGCACCGGTGACGGAGAAGGATTCTCCGGCCTTGTCGAGGGCCTCGCGGGAGATCCGGAACCCGGCGTCGCGGTCGGTGAGATGCTCGACGATGTTCCAGGGCAGGCCGTGGGTGGTGCAGCGGTCGCGGAGGGCGGCGTCGGCGAGCAGGGAGCGGTCCCAGTCGGCGGCGAGCTCCGGCGGGACGGTGTCAGCGGTCAGGCCCCAGGTGGCGAAGAGGGAGCAGGCGAGTTCGGGGTGCCCGCCGCAGTGATAGCACTCCCGGTTGTTCTCCATGGTGAGCTTCCAGTTCCCCTCCTCCATGAGGTCGATCTGGGTGGCGACCTTCGCCGAGGCGATGTCGAACCCGGCGAGGTACGGGGTGACGGTCGCGGCGAGGTCGTCGATGTCGGTGGGAGGCTCGGCGGCGGTGCAGACGAAGACGAGGCCGCAGACCGAGCGGACGTGCGCGGTGCGCAGCGAGAAGCAGGTCCGGTCGAAGGTCTCGCCGGGGGAGGACGCGTGGAGCAGCGTGCCGTCGGTGGCGTAGGTCCAGGAGTGGTAGGCGCAGGTGAGGTGGGCGGTGGCGCCGCGACGGTCGGTCATGACGCGGGCGCCGCGGTGCCGGCAGACGTTGTGGAGGGCGTTCACCTCACCGTCGTCGTCGCGGATGATGATCAGCGAGAGGGGGCCGAATTCAACGGTGACGTAGTCGCCGGGGTCCGGGATCTCCGCCTCGGTGGTGGCGAAGAGCCACTGGGTGCCGAAGATGCCCTGTACGTCGAGGGAGAACAGGCCGGGGTCGGTGTAGAGCGGTGCGTCCAGGGAGGTACGGAGCGGTCTTCGTCGCAGCAGATCGAGCATACGGTCCCGGTGGCCGGGCGCGGCCGGTGCTGTGGTGGCTGTCGTGTGCTGCGCGAGAGTCATGCAGCAAATGTATAGCCCTCATTCATGGAAATAAATGGCAGATTTATCGACAATATTGTGCGGAATATCCGTATTATCTGGACATGATCGATCACCGCCTCACCGTGCTGCGGACCTTCGCCTCCTGCGGTACCGTCACCGCCGCTGCGGACATCCTCGGCTACTCCCCGTCGGCGGTCTCGGCGCAGCTCCGCGAGTACCAGCGCGCCGTCGGCGTCCCGCTCGTCGCCAGGGAGGGCCGGGGACTGCGGCTGACCTCCGCCGGACGCACCCTCGTGGACCGTTCGGACGCCCTCGTCGCCCTCTGGGAGGACATCCGTGGCGAGGTCCTGGGCGCCACCCCGGGGCAGGAACCCACCACCCTCCGGCTCGGCGGCTTCTCCTCGGCGACCGGCGCCCTGCTGTCCACCGTCGCTGCGCAGCTCCACCGTGACCACCCCGCCCTCGACGTCACCATCACCGAGGCGGAGCCGGACCGCTGCATCGACCTGCTCACCGCTGAACGGCTCGACGTCGCGGTCACGGTCTCCATGCAGGCCGCCCCGGACACCGAGACCTCGCAGATCGAGCAGATCCCGCTGCTCGACGACCCCCTCGACGTGCTCCTCCCCGCCGACCATCCCCTGGCAGGACGCGCCACGGTGCGGCTGGAGGAACTCGCCTCTGACCCGTGGGTGGCCGACCACCCCGGGACCACCTACCGTGCCCTGTTCACCACGGCCTTCACCGCCGCCGGTGCCACACCCCGGGTCGTCCACGAGGTCGCGGACTGGGTGTCCAGTGTCGAGATCGTCTCGCGCGGCCTCGGCATCGGCCTGGTTCCCCGGCTGGTGCAGCTCAGCTCCGATCTGCCGGTCGTCCGGGTGCCGCTGGACGGTCCCTCGGCGCCGCGCCGCCGCGTCCTCGTGATGCTGCGCCGCAGCTCCCGCGCCCACGCCCTGGTGGCGGAGGCGGTCGATCTGCTGCAGCGCACCGCGGAGGACGCAGGGAACGTCACAGGGAACGTCACAGGGAACGTCACCGCCTGATCCGCAGGCCCGCCGGATCGTCGACCGGGCCGTCGACGATGACCGCGTCGATGTCTCGGTCGAACCTGCTGATCCGCAGGGTGGTCCCCGGCGCCGCATGCTCCGCGGGCACCCAGGCGGTGCCCACGGTCTGGGCGGTGACATAGCCAGCGTCGGCGCCGGTGACCCAGCCCGTCGCGTCCCCCACCAGAACCGGCGAGCCCGCCTCAGGGGTACCGGCATCGAGCCGGGAGACGAAGGTGACCAGGGACATTCCGCGGGACGGCCGTTCCGCCAGCGCGTCCCGCCCGGTGAAGCGGGTCGGCTTCGCGGCAGGGTCCTCCTTCACTGCGAACCCCAGACCGGCGTCCGCCGGGGTGTTCTCCCGGGTGACGTCCGCGCCCCAGGACACGTAGCCTTTCTCGGTCCGCAGACTGTTGAAGGCGAGGCGTCCGGCGGGGACCAGGCCATGGGCTGCCCCGGCGGCGGAGACGGCGTCCCACAGCCGCAGTCCGTGGGCGGCGGGGGTGTAGATCTCCCAGCCCAGGTCGCCGACGTAACTGACCCGTTGGATGAGTACCGGGACGCCGGCGATGAACATCTTCCGACCGCGGAAGTACTTCAGGCCGTCATTGCTGATGTCGCCCTCGGCCAGGGGCGTCAGGATGTCCCGGGCGCGCGGCCCCCATAGCCCGAGACAGCAGGTCGAGGTGGTGATGTCGTCCACGGTCACCGCGCCTCGGCCGGCGGCCTGCTTCCTGAGCCGGGTGACGTCCATCGCGCCGTTGACACCCAGCATGTACTCCTCGTCGCCCAGGCGGGTGACGGTCACGTCCGAGAGGACGCCACCGGCGTCGTCGAGCAGCAGGGAGTAGACCACCGGGAGCGTCCTGCCGACCGGCTTGTCGATGAGGTTGGAGCACTGTTCCTCGAGGAACGCCGTCGCCCCGGTTCCGCGCACCAGGATCCGGGTCAGCGAGGTCATGTCGTAGAGTGCCGCCCGGTTACGGGTTGCCCAGGCCTCGGCGGCGACGACGGGCGACCAGTTGACGCGGCCCCAGGCGTCCTTCCGGGGGACGGCGACGGGAACCGGGTCGTTGACGGATTCCGGGGTGGGTGTTTTCACCGGCCCGGGGACGGCGCGGGCGTCCCGGGTGAGGAAGTCCGGGTCCTCCAGCAGCGCGAGATTCGACTCATGCCACAGCGGACGCTCCCACCCGTTGTGCTCGGCGAACACTGCCCCGGCCTGTTCCATGCGCAGGTGGAAGGGGCTGGTCTTCAGTCCGCGGGTCACCGCGGTGGACTGGTGCGGGAAGTGGACGTCGTAGACCTCGTCGTAGTTCTCCGCCGCGCGACCCCGGATCCACCCGTCGGAGAGCAGCGCCGGGTCGAAGCGGGTGTGGTCCAGCTCGTGGGTGTCGATGCCGGGATCCCCGGTCAGCATCCAGTCCGCCATGACCTGGGCGACGCCGGCGGACTGGGTCACCCACACTGCCTGGGCACACCAGAACCCGTCGACGTGCGGTGACGGGCCGAGCATCGGGCCGCCGTCCGGAGTGAAGGAGAAGACCCCGTTGAACTCGTCCTCGAGTTCCAGGTCCTTCACCGCCGGGAGGATGCGTCCCATCTCCTCGCGGGTGAACGCGAAGTCCTCCGGAGTGAACTGACGCTTCGCCGGGTGCTCCCCGGTGGCGAGCATGTGGGCGGTGTCGGTGAGGTCGGCCGGGTCCAGCGGCAGCGGACGGTGCTCGTAGGCGCCGATGCCGATCCGGTCACCGAACTCGCGGAAGTAGATGCCGGCACCCTGGTGTCGGACGATGGGCAGGGACGGCTCCTCCGCCCGCAGCGGTGTGCCGTCCTTGCGGGTCCCGGGCAGGTCAGGGACCGGACCGGTCCACGCGAAGCCGTGCTCCATCGGGTGCATCGGCACGCGCAGGCCACCGGCCTTCGCCAGCGGGTGACCCCAGATGCCACCACAGGTGACGACGACATCGGCGGGGATCGTGCGGGGCGCCTCGTGGGCGTCACCGGAATCTCCTGCGTCCTCCACGACGACGCCGGTGACCCTGTTGTCCTCCGTGAGCACCTCCGTGACGCGGGTGAGGCCGAGGACGGTCGCTCCGCCGGCCTCGGCGCGCCGGGCCTGGAACTCGACGGCCAGGGCAGAGTGGACCGCGGCATCGGTGGGAGAGTGGAGCGCCCCGAGGATGAGGTCGGTGTTCAGCCCCGGCCACAGTTCGGCGACCCGCTCCGGGCCGACGAGTTCGGCGGGCACTCCCCAGGAACGGGCGAAACCGAGGCGTCGCTTCAACTCGGTGAGCTGGGTGTCCGTGGTGGCGATCTCCAGTCCGCCGACGCGGTTCAGCAATGGTGCGCCGTCGAGTTCCAGTCCGTCGAGCTTGTCCAGGGTGCGCTGGGCCAGCAGGCTCATCACCCGGGAGGCGTTGGTCTGGAAGACGAAGCCGGGCGCGTGGGAGGAGGACCCGCCGGTGGCGTAGAGCGGCCCCTGGTCGATGAGGGTGACACCGGTGGCGCCCCGGAGAACGAGTTCATCGGCGAGAGCGGCGCCGACAACGCCGGCACCGACGATGACGATGCGGTCGGAGGGGGAGACGGTGCTGGGGAGGACGGACATCGGAGGGCTCCTCGTGGTGGTGCGGCAGATGGTGTCGGGTTGCGTGATACGCAACAGGATGCGTACCGTGCGGGCATGGCAAGTCAGTCAGTGCAGTCAGTCGACCGGGCCGTTGCGGCACTTGACCTTCTGGCGTCCCGCGGGCAGGCGGGGACGGGGGAGATCGCGGAACATCTGGGGGTGCACAAGTCCAGTGCCAGCCGCCTGCTCACGACCCTTGCCGACCATGACCTCGTCGACCAGGACGGTGCGGGCGGACAGTGGCGGCTGGGATTCGGACTGCTGCGTCTGGCCGGTGCGGTGGCGGACCGCGCCGGGTTCTCCGGTGCCGCGCAGCTGCTCTGCGACCGGGTCGCGGAGGCAACCGGCGAGACCGCCAACGTCGCCGTCCTCGACGGTATCTTCGCCGTCAACGTCACCCAGGCCGTCGGTGCCGGACTGCTCTCCCCGCACCACTACCTGGGGCGCAGGACGCCAGGTCATGCCACCAGTTCCGGAAAACTGCTCCTCGCGTTGTCCGACGGGGGCGCTGCGAAGGACGCCACCCGTGAACTGGAGGCGTACACCGACCGGACCATCGTGACCGCAGACGCTCTCGCCGCGGAACTTGACCGGGTACGGGCGCAGGGCTGGGCGAGTTCGGATGAAGAGTGGGAGGACCACATCACGGCGGTCGCGGTGCCGCTGCGACTGCCCGACAGTTCCCTTGAGGCCGTGCTGACGGTCACCGGCCCGAATCATCGGCTGGTCCCGGAGAGTTTCGCCGAGGTGGCGGGACAGCTCGCGGGACTGGCGTCCTCGGTCGGTCGCTGGCGCTGAACCGGCGACGGCCGGAATCTGGCGGGGTCGAACAGTGAGATCCCGTGGTCGGTCCGGCCGTCCACGGCCAGGTCGGCGAGGATCTCGCCGATGACCGGGACGAACTTGAAGCCGTGGCCGCTGAAGCCGCAGGCCACGATGACCTGCGGGTGGTCAGGGTGAGGACCGACGACGAAATGTTCGTCCGGGGTCACCGAGTACAGGCAGGTCTTCGCCTGGACTACCGGGCCGGTGAGGCCGGGGAACAGTTCGACGGCGCGGGCCCGCATCTCGTCGATCTCATGGGAGTGGACCTCCCGGTCGATGGTGTCCGCGGTGGTGGGGGTTCCCTTCCGGAAGAAGCCGAGTTTGAACCCGCCGTCGGGGCCGTCGGTGGCGGGGAAGCCGTAGATCTGGTCGTTTCCGTTGGTCTCCTCGATGTAGACGGGGTGGTTCTCCTCGCTCCAGCTCTCGAAGGGGACCTCGGCGGTGCAGTCGGGGGAGAACCAGTAGAAGAGCATCCGGTCGATCTGCAGCGGAAGGTCCAGCTCGGGCAGCATCACCGGGGCCCAGGCGCCGGGGGAGACGATGAGCTTGTCGGTGGTGTAGGTGGCTTTGTCGGTGGTGACCTCCACCCCGGCAGTCACACTGCCGTCACCGGTGGTGCGCCAGGAGAGCACCTTCTCGTGGAAGTGGAGGGTGGCGCCCTTCTTCGCGGCGACCTCGGCATTGGCGATGGTGGTCTCCTCGGGGCGGACGTAGCCGGCGTTCGCCTCATAGAGGCCGAGGGCGTTGTCGGCGGGGTCCATGGTGGGGAAGCGCTCCCGGATCTCCCCGGCGGTGAGGATCTCGTGGTCGAGGCCGTGCAGTTCGGAGGCGAGCCTCGAACCGGCGAAGGTCACACTGTCCGGGTCCCCGATGTAGATCCCGCCGCAGAGCTGCATGATGTCCCGCCCGGACTCTTCCTCGAGTTTCCGGAAGAGTTCGTAGGACCGACGGAGCAGGGGGACGTAGTCCGGACTCTCGAAGTAGGACTGGCGGATGATCCTGGTCCCGCCGTGAGCCGCGCCCTGGTCGTGGCCGGGTTCGAAAGCCTCGATGCCGAGGACGTTGACACCGCGTTCGGCCAGGGCGTTGGCGGCCGCGCCACCCATGGAGCCGGTGCCGAGAATGATGACGTCGAAGTGCTGCATGGCGTGGTCTCCTCCGGATCGTGCCGTGGAATCTGACGGTGACATGTTGCGGATTATGCAACTGCGTCTGTTATACGCAACACGCTAAGTGTCGTCCGGAGAGCGTGCAAGAGCTGCGGAGGCACTGCGTCCACATTTCACACAGGTGTTACCTCCGCTGGACCACCCACGGTGCGTCGCCGTGTCCTCCCTGGATGGCGCAGACGGTCGGATGGTCGTTGTGGACCGGCGCCCGGTCCGGGTCCGTGCTCTGCGGCGGGATCCAGTCGACGCGGAGTCCGCTGATCCGGGTCGCCGTAGCCAGCCTCACCTTCGCCTCCCGTCTGGTGATGTTGAAGATCCGACTGATGATGCGGGCCCGCCGTGCCGGAATGTCCGACATGGCGTCCTCATGGGCGGTGACGAAGGAGGTATCTGCCGGTGGCAGCTTCTCGCGGGACGCCTCCATCCGCTTCGCTGCATGGGTGCGGTTGTACTGGTTCATCCGGGCCCGCGTGTCCGCGCCGTGCCCGACAACCGCTTCCACCGCAGCAACGAGTGCATCCAGTGCGGTCTGGAGGTCGACCACGCTGCCGACCGGGGG
>NZ_JALAGU010000054.1 GCF_022712275.1 Corynebacterium sp.
CCCCCCCCCCCCCCGCGCCCCCGGTGGGGGCCTTGTACCCACCCCCCCGGGGGGCCCCCCCGGTTGTAAAAATCCCCCCCCCCCCACACGGCCCCCCTCTTTTGCTACCACTGCAGCGGGACTAACATTCTCTTGCCCCAGAGCTTCGGTGAGCCTCACCATCATGCAGTCCGTCGGCATCGGCCCACTACGGCCGTAACAGTGCACGTCATTCATCAGAAAGCAGCCGCAGTGTTCTACACCAACGCTCTCATCGGTCTCCGCGAGGGTCTCGAAGCCACCATGGTGGTCATCATCCTCGCCGCGTACCTGAAAAAGACCGGTCAGCGCCGCTCCTACCCCTGGTTGTGGGGAGGTATCGTCGCCGCGCTCGCGGTGACAGTCAGCGTCTTCCTCATCATCCACTTCGGCACGAAGACCCTCACCACCACCGGCCAGGAACTCATCGGCGGCATCGCCTCCCTGGTCACCGTGGCACTGGTGGTCTGGATGCTGATCTGGATGAAGGGCGCGAGCAGGAACATGACCGCCGAGCTCGAGGGGAAGATGGAGAAGGCCGTGTCCGTGGGCCCGTTCGCCGTCGCCACCGTCGCCTTCATCGCCGTCGCCCGCGAAGGCATCGAGACCGCACTGCTGGTCTTCGACTCCTTCAGCCGCTCGCTGGGTGTCCCCTTCGCCGGGCTGATGACCGGCGTCGGCATCTCCATCGTCATCGGCGTCGCCCTGTACCTCGGCGCCGTGAAGATCAACCTGAAGATGTTCTTCCAGATCACCGGGGCGCTGCTGATTCTCGTCGCCGCCGGCATCCTGCGCTACGGCATCACCGACCTCCAGGAGGCCGACGTTCTGCCGGGCCTGTCGAACTACGCCTTCGACATCTCCGACGTCCTGGAGCGCGGTACCTGGTACGCCACCCTGCTGGAGGGCATGTTCAACATCGTCCCGAACCCGACGGTCCTCGCCTTCACCGGCTGGGCGGTCTTCCTCGTCATCGCTCTGCCTGCCTTCTTCCGGCCCACGAAAACCAAAGGATCCAAGTAATGAAGATCTCCCGTATCTCCCGCGCCGCACTCGCCGTTCCGGCGGTGATCGCTCTTCCGCTGGGAATGGTCGCCTGCGCCGACAAGGACGATGACGCCCCTGCGTTCGCCGTCACCGCCGACGACGAGAACTGCGACCTCGACGCCTACGACGCCACCACCGGCAACAACAGCTTCGAGGTGACCAACAACGGCAAGAAGATCACCGAGTTCTACGTCTACACCGACGGTGGACGCGTGGTCGGCGAGGTCGAGAACATCGGCCCGGGTGCCACCCGCAAGCTGCTGGTCTCCATCCCCGAAGCCGGCACCTACCAGGCCACCTGCAAGCCCGGCATGGTCGGTGACGGCATCAGCCACGACCTGAACGTCACCGGCGACGCGGTCGACCTCACCGAAGGCAGCGACACCCTCACCGCCGCCGTGGAGGGCTACCTGCGCTACGTGCGGTCCCAGACCACCGCACTGCAGGAGGCGACCGACACCTTCGTCCAGGCCATCCAGGACGATGACATCGAGACCGCGAAGTCCCTGTTCGCTCCGACCCGTATCTACTACGAGCGCATCGAGCCGATCGCCGAGTCCTTCCCGGATGACCTGGATCCGCGCATCGACCTGCGTGAGGCCGATCTCGAGGACGGCCAGGAATGGACCGGCTTCCACAAGATCGAGAAGGATCTGTGGGAGAAGGGCGAGATCACCGACGAGACCAGGGCGGACGCCGACCAGCTGGTCGAGGACATCGCCGAGCTCGTCGACGGCGTCAACGCCGACGACTTCACCGTCGCCCCAGACCTCATCGCCAACGGCGCCCACGGCCTGCTCGACGAGATCTCCACCTCGAAGATCACCGGCGAGGAGGACATCTTCTCCCACACCGACCTCTGGGACTTCCAGGCGAACCTGGACGGTTCCAGGGCCGCCGTCGCCTCCCTGGAGGACGCCATCGACGAGAAGGACGCCGACCTGCTGTCCGACATCAACGTCAAGTTCGACGCCGTCCAGGAGCGGCTGGACACCTTCCGTGACGGTGACGGCTTCGTCTACTACGACACGGTCGGCGAAGACGACCGTAAGAAGCTGTCCACCGTCCTCGACCAGCTCAATGAGCAGGTCTCCAAGGTCACCGGCGTCATCACGGCAGCGGAGAGCGGCAGGTAATGTCCGACCGGCCCGTTTCCCGCCGTCATTTCCTCACCGGGCTCGGTGTCACCGGGCTCGGTGCGGCCGCCCTCGGCACAGCAGGTGTCGCAGGTGTCGGTACACTGGCCGCCTGTTCCACCGACGATGACAGCCAGGTGGTCCCCTTCCGGGGTGTCCACCAGGCCGGCGTCACCACCGCGCAGCAGGAGCACCTGCACATCGTGGCGTTCACGGTGCTCACCGAAGACCGGGATGAACTGCGGGACATGCTGTCTACCTGGACTTCCATGGCTGAGCGGTTGACGACGGGCGAGCAGACCACCGAGGGCGGTGCCCTCACCGACTCCGACGCCGACATCACCGACGATCCGGACAATCTACTCAACCAGGTTCCGGAAGACACCGGTGAGGCGCTGGACCTGGCGTCCGGAAATCTCACCGTCACCGTGGGTTTCGGACCGTCGCTGTTCGACGACCGCTTCGGTCTGAAGGACCGGAAGCCGGAGGAACTGGAACCGTTGCCGAAGTTCCCCGGCGACCAGCTGCAGGACGCCCTGTGTGACGGGGACATCGTCATCCAGGCCTGCGCAGACGACCCCCAGGTCGCGGTCCACGCGGTGCGCAACCTCACCCGGGCCGGTACCGGCGTGGTCGCGGTGAAGTGGTCCCAGCTGGGCTACGGTGCCGCATCGAAGACCACGAAGGAGGAGGACACCCCCCGCAATCTCTTCGGGTTCAAGGACGGCACCCGCAACATCACCGCCGACGAGACCGACGACATCGAGAAGATGGTGTGGGTCTCCGATGACGGTTGGATGACCGGGGGCACCTACATGTGCGTCCGGCGGATCCGGATGCTGCTGGAGGTGTGGGACCGCCAGATCCTGGACGACCAGCAGCACACCTTCGCCCGCTACAAGGGGTCCGGAGCACCGATCGGGACGGATGCCGAGAACGCCGACGTCCCCTTCGACCTCTACCTCGGTACCGGTGGCCCGGCGATCCCGGAGGACTCGCACGTCTTCCTGGCCCACCCCGACCAGAACGACGGCCAGCGGATGCTGCGCCGGGCCTACAACTTCATCGAGGGCTCGGACTCGATGGGGCACCTGTCGGCGGGGTTGTTCTTCATCGCCTATGTCTCGGCACCGTCGGTGAACTTCACGCCGATCCAGATGCGGCTGTCGCACAGCGACAAGATGAACGAGTACGTCCGCTACGAGTCCAAGGCGGTCTTCGCCTGCCCGCCCGGCCTGGCCGAGGGCGAGGACTGGGGCACGGCGCTGTTCGGCTAGACCGGCTACACCGCGTGGGGGCCGTGTGCCTCCACCGCGTTGCGGGTGAGGAGCATGACCACCACGGCGATCACCGCAGCACCCGCGGCAACGTAGTACGGGGTGGAAAGGTCGGCATGCTCGGCGATCTTCGTGGAGGCGTACGGGGCGATGACGCCGCCCATCCACCGCACGAAGTTGTAGGCGGCGGACGCCACGGGCTGGGGGTGGTCAGAGACGCTCATGGCCATCTCGGTGTACACGGTGTTGTTGATGCCCATCATCGCACCGGAGACGATGACCAGGACGATGACGACGGCCTTGTTGTCGTGCCCGAGACCGAGCGCCACGTAGATGACGAGCAGGCCGATGAGCATGAGCATGGACGTGTCGGCCGCGCCGACCCGGTTCTGGAGCAGCGGGGCGACGAACACCGAGCAGACGGCGAGCGCGCAACCCCAGCCGAAGAAGATCAGACCGATGCCGTACTCCCCCGATTCCTTGATGACCGGGAGGAAGGGGCTGAAGGCCAGCACGGTGAAGAATCCGAAGTTGTAGAACAGGGCCGAGAACGAGACACCGAACAGTCCACCGTGACGCAGGGCCTTGAGGGAGTCGAGGAATCCGGTCTTCGTCGCCGGCTTCGGCACCTCAGGCAGCTTCCACAGCAGCACGACGAGGGCGATGAGCATGAGCACGGCGGTACCGAAGAACGGTCCGCGCCAGTTCATGTGGCCCAGCACGGCACCGACGAGCGGGCCACAGGCCATACCGAGACCGAGGGCTGCCTCGTAGAGGATGATCGCGACGGCACGTCCGCCGGTGGCCACGGCCACGATCACGGCGAGCGCGGTGGCGACGAACAGGGCGTTGCCCAGACCCCAGCCGGCACGGAAGCCGACCAGTTCACCGACGCTGTTCGAGGTACCTGCCAGGCCGGCGAAGATGACGATGAGGGCGAGTCCGGCGAGCAGCGTCTTCTTGCCGCCGATGCGGCTGGAGACCGCGCTGGTGACGAGCATCATCACGGCGGTCACCGCGAAGTAGCTGGTGAACAGCAGCGAGACCTCGGAGGGACCGGCGTCGAGGTTCTCGGCGATGGCCGGGAGGATGGGGTCGACCAGACCGATCCCCATGAAGGCGAACACACACGCCAGGGCGGTGGCCCAGACAGCGACCGGTTGGTGCAGCATGGACTGCTTCTCTGATTCGAGCGTTGCGGCATCCATGCTCGCCGGGCGTTGTTCCTTCACCTGATGTCCGCCCACGCGGTCATCGCCTCCTGTTGTCGTCTCCTGCTGTCAGATCCCGGACGACGTCCTCAGCCAGACTTCCCAGCGGGCTGAGTCCGTCCCGGATGCGTCGCACTTCCTCGTCGGAGAGCCTTTCCAGGTGGACGCCGAGGACGCGGTTGCGCTCCCGGTTGACCCGCTCGAGGGCACTACGCCCCTCGGCCGTGATCTCCACCAATGTGACCCTGGCGTCCTGGTCGGACCTCGTCCGCTGCACCAGCCCGGCACCTTCCAGGCGCGAGACCAGCTGACTCATCCCCGGCTGGGTGACACCGCCGAGAGCGGCGAGGTCACCGATCCTGGCGGGCTCCGAGGACAGCGTGTTGAGGACGCTGACCTGGGGTGTGGAGAGGTCACCGGGATACTCGAGAAGTCGGGTCATCTGGACTGCGGTACGGACGGTGTCACGCACCTGCTGGGCGAGTCCGATACTGGCGTCAGACGGCTCTTCGTCGTTGTGCGACACGATGTAGAATCCTATTATATAAGCGGGTTATTTACAACTCTGGCGGCGGATACGTCAGAACCCGGGCAGACGCTGCGGAAAGTGCGGCGCCCGTCCGGGTTCAGTACGGAACCGTTCAGTTCAGACTATGCCAGGTCCAGCTGGACAGCGCGGGAGGCGGAGAGCGCCTCGCCGATCTGGGAGACCAGCTCGGCCGGGATCTCCTTCTCGACGCGCAGGACGAGGGTGGCGGAATCCTCGTCGAGATCCTGGGACAGGGCGGCGGCGTTGATGTTGATACCCTCGCGACCCAGGAAGGTACCGACGGTACCCAGGGCACCCGGCTGGTCGCTGTAGGTGAGGAAGAGGTTCAGGCCGTCGGCACGCAGGTCGAGACCACGGTCATTGATCCGGACGATCTTCTCGACGTGCTCCAGGCCGGTCAGCGCTCCGATCACGGCGACGGATGTACCGTCACCGGCGACAGCCTTGACCTCGAGGACGGAACGGTGGGTGACGGACTCGTCAGCTGTGCTGACGGACAGCTCCACGCCGCGCTCCTCGGCGATCTGCGGGGTGTTGACGAAGGTGACCTGCTCGTCGACGACGCCGGCGAAGACGCCGCGCAGGGCGGACAGACCCAGGGCGTCGACCGACTCGCTGGACAGCTCGCCGCGGGCCTCGACGGAGACGCTGGTGACCGGGGCGTCCAGCAGGGCGGAGGCGACCTTGCCGAGCTTGGTGGCGAGGTTCAGCCACAGGGCGACCTCCTCGGAGACCTTGCCGCCGGTGACGTTGACGGCGTCCGGCACGAAGTCGCCGGCCAGGGCCTTGAGGACGGACGCAGCGACGTCGGTGCCGGCGCGGTCCTGGGCCTCGACGGTGGAGGCACCCAGGTGCGGGGTCACGACGACCTCGTCGAGCTCGTACAGCGGGGAGTCGGTGCAGGGCTCGGTGGAGTAGACGTCGAAGCCGGCGCCACGGATCTGACCGCCCCTGATGGCGTCCGCGAGAGCCTGCTCATCGACCAGACCGCCGCGGGCGGCGTTGATGATGATCTGACCCTTCTTGGACTTCGCCAGGAGCTCGGCGTTGAACATGCCCGCCGTCTCCTTGGTCTTCGGCAGGTGGATGGTGACGAAGTCGGCGCGGGCGACCAGCTCGTCGAGATCGACGAGCTCGACACCGAGCTGGGCGGCGCGGGCCGGGTTGGCGTAGGGGTCGTAGGCGACGATCTCGGTCTCGAACGCGGCGAGGCGCTGGGCGAACAGCTGGCCGATATGACCGAAGCCGACGATACCCACGGTCTTGCCGAAGATCTCGACACCCTTGAAGGAGGAACGCTTCCACTCGGCGTCACGCAGGGTCTTGTCGGCGGCCGGGATCTGGCGGGCGGCCGACAGCAGCAGGGCGATGGCGTGCTCGCAGGCGGAGTGGATGTTGGAGGTCGGCGCGTTGGCGACCATGACGCCCTTGGCGGTGGCGGTCTCGATGTCCACGTTGTCCAGGCCGACGCCGGCACGGCCGACGATCTGGAGCTTGGGAGCAGCGGCGAGGACCTCGGCGTCGACGGTCGTGGCGGAGCGGACGAGCAGGGCGTCAGCGTCCTTGACAGCCTCCAGCAGTTCCGGGCGGTTCGGACCGTCGACCCACCGCACCTCGACGGAGTCTCCGAGGGCATCCACGGTGGACTGGGCGAGCTTGTCGGCGATGAGAACGACGGGACGGGAATTCTGGCTCACAGGATCTCCTGAAAAGTGTGATGTTCCTGAACCACCCGGCACGACCGCGTCGGATGGCAGGGCCCACGCCTGGACAACCTCCCGGCAACGCGGCCGGGTGGCGGTGGCGTACGACTACGGACAGCTTAGTACGTCGTTCCCCGGCAATGGGATGCGGGCGGGAAAAAGTGACCATCCTGTGGGAATCGTCTCACCCTGACAGTCAGCCGCAGACCGAGTCCTCGTGGTTCTCGTGCCCGGGTACCTCGACCTGGACGGTCGCATGGTCGATGCCGTGGCCCCGGAAGATCTCCTGCACACGGTCCAGCACCGCACACTGTGCCGCGTCCTGCGGTTGCTGCTGCGAAGCACCGTCGGCGACGACGTGGACGGACGCGAGCGCAGACTCCCCGTCCACACTCCACACGTGGAGATCGTGGATCCGCTCCACCCCGTCGAGGCCGACCAGTTCCTCCTGGAGATCGGTCGGATCCACGGCGTCCGGCACCCGCTCCATGAGCACCGCGCCGGCGGTGCGCAGCAGCTGCCATGACCGCGGCAGGATGAGCAGGGCGATGACCAGGGACGCCACGGGATCGACCCAGTGCCAGTCGGTGACGCTGATGACCAGTGCCGCGATGATGACCGCCACCGAGCCGAGCAGATCGGCCAGCACGTGGAGATAGGCGCCGCGCATGTTGAGGGACTCCCCCTGTCCCCCGTTGAGGATGACGGCGGAGACGAGGTTCGCGACCAGACCGACGACCGCGACGACGAGCATCATGCCGGTCTCGACCTCGACCCCCTCCCCCATCCGACGGAATGCGGAGACCGCGATCCACACCGCGATGACGCAGACGGCGCCGGCGTTGACGGCGGCGGCCAGGACCTCGGCACGACGGAAACCGTAGGTGGAGCGGCGGGTGGCCGGGCGGGAACCGATGAGCATCGCCAGAGCGGCGACGATGAGGCCACCGGCGTCGGAGAGCATGTGTCCCGCGTCCGCCAGCAGTGCCAGCGAGCCGGAGATGACGCCGCCGACGACCTCGGCGATGAAGATGACCGAGGTGATGCCGATGACGATCCAGAGCCGCTTCCCCCGGACCTGCGAATGGTCGTGCGGATGATCGTGGGCGTGGTCGTGACCCATCAGGGCCCCTCTCATTTTCATTAACGGTACGAGTCCCAGGATAGATACATAAACGTCGCAGTTCAAGACCTATTTTAGGTAAGGGTAATCGTTTCCATTAGTCAGCTGTCACCGCACAGAAGAATCCCCCGGGCACTGCAGGTGCAGTGCCCGGGGGAAGATCCGCGGAGGGAGAAGACTACGCGGTGGCGTCGAGCGGATTCTTGACCCAGCTCATCATGTCGCGCAGCTTGGATCCGGTGACCTCGATCGGGTGCTTGGCGAAATCGGCGCGCAGACCCTCGAGCTCCTTGTTGCCACCCTCGACGTTGGCGATGAGGCGCTTGGTGAAGGTGCCGTCCTGGATGTCCGTCAGGATGTCCTTCATGCGGGACTTGGTGCCGGCGTCGACGACGCGCGGGCCGGAGAGGTAGCCACCGAACTCGGCGGTGTCGGAGACCGAGTAGTTCATGTTGGCGATGCCACCCTCGAACATGAGGTCGACGATGAGCTTCAGCTCGTGGAGGCACTCGAAGTAGGCCATCTCGGGCTCGTAGCCGGCCTCGGTGAGGACCTCGAAGCCGGTCTTGACGAGCTCCTCGGTGCCACCGCAGAGCACGGCCTGCTCACCGAAGAGGTCGGTGACGGTCTCCGCCTCGAAGGTGGTCGGGATGACACCGGCGCGGGCACCACCGATGGCGGCGGCGTAGGACAGGGCCAGGTCGCGGCCCTCGCCCTTCGGGTCCTGCTGGACGGCGATGAGGCAGGGCACGCCCTTGCCGTCGACGAACTGACGACGGACCAGGTGGCCCGGACCCTTCGGGGCGGCCATGGCGACGGTGATGTTCGCCTCCGGCTTGATCAGCTCGAAGTGGATGTTCAGGCCGTGGCCGAAGAAGATGGCGTTGCCGTCCTCGAGATTCGGGGCGACCTCCTCGGCGTAGACCTTGGCCTGGGTGGTGTCCGGGACCAGGATCATGATGACGTCGGCCCAGGCGGTGGCCTCGGCGTTAGAGAGGACCTTGAAGCCGGCTTCCTCGGCCTTGGGGGCGGACTTGGAGCCCTCACGCAGACCGATGACGACCTCGACACCGGAATCGCGCAGGTTCTGGGCGTGGGCGTGGCCCTGGGAGCCGTAACCGAGAACGGCGACCTTGTGACCCTGGATGATCGACAGGTCAGCGTCGGCGTCGTAGAAAACGTCAATTGCCATGGGAGAACAACCTTTCGTGGGATGTAACGGACTCTGCACTGGATCGTAGCAGAATGTGTACCAGACTGTGAGACGGGGTGTCTCACAAGATGAATACGGGGCGGGTCAGAGCTTGGCGGGGTACATGGCCTTCGGACCACGGCTCAGCGCCGTGAGGCTGGACTCGACGAGCTCACGGATGCCGTAGGGCTCGAGGACCTCCAGCATCGCCTGCAGCTTGGTCGGGGTACCGGTGGCCTCGATGACGAGGGACTCCGGTCCGACGTCCACGACGTGGGCGCGGAAGAGCTTGGCAGCCTCGACGACCTGGGTGCGGTTGGAGTTGTCCGCGCTGACCTTGACCAGCATCAGACTGCGGCAGACGATGCTCTCCGGGTCGTGGCGGGAAACCTTGATCACCGGGATCAGCTTGTTGAGCTGCTTTGTGATCTGCTCGATGACGTGGTCCTCGCCCTCCACCTGGATGGTGAAGCGGTTGACACCCTCGACCTCGGTGCGTCCCGAGGCGATGGAGATGATGCTGAAGGCCCGTCGGGTGAACATTCCCGTGATGCGGGACGCGATGCCGTCGACGTCCTCACACAGCACGCTGAGAGTGTGGATCTGCGACATTAGTTCTGCTCCCCTTCCTGGATGGTGGAGTGGATGGCCTCCGGCGTCTCGGCGGCGGAGTTCTCGTCGTCGAACAGCGGGCGGAGATCGCGGGCGTACTGGACCTCGTCATTGGAGGCGCCGGCGGCGATCATCGGCCACACCTGGGCGTCCTCACCGACGATGAAGTCGATGACGACCGGGCGGTCGTTGATCTCGCGTGCCTGGCGGATGACGTCGGCGACGTCGTCCTTCTCGGTGACGCGGAAGGCGGCACAGCCCATGGACTCGGCCAGACCCACGAAGTCGGGGAGGTAGTTCTCGCCCGGCTTGAGGTTGGTGTGCGAGTAGTGCTTGTCGAAGAACAGGGTCTGCCACTGGCGGACCATGCCCAGGTTGCCGTTGTTGATCAGCGCGACCTTGATCGGCAGACCCTCGACGGCACAGGTGACCAGTTCCTGGTTGGTCATCTGGAAGCAGCCGTCGCCGTCGATGGCCCAGACCTCGGTGTCCGGGCAGGCGGCCTTGGCGCCCATGGCGGCGGGCACGGAGTACCCCATGGTGCCGAGTCCGCCGGAGTTCAGCCAGGTACGCGGCTTCTCGTAGTCCACGAACTGGGCGGCCCACATCTGGTGCTGGCCGACGCCGGCGACGTAGATGGCGTCCGGACCGGCCTGCTGGGACAGGGACTCCAGGACGAACTGCGGGGCGAGCTTGCCGTCCGCCGGCCACTCGTAGCCGCGCGGGAAGTCGTTCTTCAGACCGTCGAGGTAGCTGCGCCAGTCGGTGAGCTTCGGGGACGGAAGGGACGCCATCGCGTCGGTCAGGGCGACGAGGACCTCGCGGGCGTCACCGACGATCGGCACCTGGGCCTCGCGGATCTTGCCGATCTCGGCGGGGTCGATGTCGGCGTGGATGACCTTGGCATTCGGGGCGAAGGAGTCCACGTCACCGGTGACGCGGTCGTCGAACCGGGCGCCCAGGGCCAGGATAAGGTCTGACCTCTGCAACGCCGCGACGGCGGGGACGGTGCCGTGCATGCCCGGCATGCCGAGGAACTGCGGGTGGGACTCCGGGAAGGTACCCAGCGCCATCAGCGTGGTGGTCACCGGGATGCCGGTGGCCTCCGCGAAGGCGAGGAGGGCCTCGGAAGCCTCCGCCTTGAGGACGCCGCCACCGGCGTAGATGACCGGACGCTTCGCCTCGGACAGCAGGCGGGCAGCCTCGTCGATCTGACGGGAGTGCGGTGTGGTGACCGGGTGGTAGCCGGGCAGGCGGTAGCTCGGCGGCCAGACGAAGTCGAGCTCCGCGTTCTGGACGTCCTTCGGGATGTCGACGAGCACGGCACCGGGGCGTCCGGTGCTGGCGACATGGAAGGCCTCCGCGATGGCCGCGGGGATGTCCTCGGGGCGGGTCACCATGAAGCTGTGCTTGGTGATCGGCATCGTGATGCCGCGGATGTCGGCCTCCTGGAAGCCGTCGGTGCCCAGCAGATGGGTACCGACCTGGCCGGTGATGGCGACAACCGGGACGGAGTCCATGTTGGCGTCGGCCAGCGGGGTCACCAGGTTGGTCGCACCGGGGCCGGAGGTGGCGATGCACACGCCGACCCGGCCGTTGGCCTGGGCGTAGCCGGTGGCTGCGTGGCCGGCCCCCTGCTCGTGGCGGACGAGGATGTGGTTGAGCTTCTCCGACCCGTAGATCGCGTCGTACAGCGGCAGGACAGCACCGCCGGGAAGTCCGAAGACCACGTCCGCTCCAAGCTCTTCGAGCGATCGGACGACAGCCTGGGCGCCGTTGATGCGCTCGGGCCGACGGCCGCGTCCGGTGGCGGCGACGGTGGCGGGACTGGGGTGTGAGCGTGAGGTGTCGGTCACAGTCCGTGCACTCCTTTTCGGGTCATGGGTCGTGGAAGTCAGATGCTCCGAAACTGACTGACGCCCCCTGACCCGGCGTGTCGTACGCCGGGCGGGGGCGCCAGAGTGTTCCGCGAAATTACCGCAGGGGCTCTAGCGCCCGGCGGGTACGAGAAGTCGGAACATCGTCATGCCGGTGAGGTTAGCCCACCGCACCCCTCCGGGTCAACGCGTTGGCCACATTGTTCCCACCCGCTGATACCCCTGTTCCCATTCTGTGGTCGCTCTGCGGCGGCTGACGGCGACCGGAACAGCGTCCTCCCAGATTCGACGACTACGGTCGGTGCCCATGAACTGGAAGTACCTTCTGCTCGATTTCTGGAGCTGGATTGTCGACCACGGACTGACGCTCGCAGCGGCGATCATCGTCGGTATCCTCATCCCCCGCATCGGTCGCCTCATCGTCCGCATCGTCACCGAGCGGATGACCCGGGGTGAGGAACAGACCAAGAGCCAGCTCGCGCTGGTGGGTGCACTGGTCTACATCCTCGAGGTCGTCGCCTACTTCTTCGTCGTCTACACGGTGCTCACCAATCTCGGCGTCTCGGCCGTCGGGGCGGCGGTCCCCGCCACCGTGGTCTCCGCCGCCATCGGTTTCGGTGCCCAGACAGTCATCGGGGACTTCCTCTCCGGTTTCTTCATCATCTCCGAACACCAGTACGGCGTCGGCGACACCGTCTCCTTCGACGGGGTCAGCGAGCAGGTCATGGGCACCGTCGTCCGGCTGACCCTGCGTTCCACCCAGATCCGCACCGCCAACGGCGAGCTGATCACCGTGCCGAACAGCCAGGCCAGTGTGACCATCAACTACTCACAGCAGTGGTCGTCCGCGGTTGTCGACCTGGATATCCCGATGACCGACGACGACACCATGACAACACTGTCCGACACGGTCGCAATCGTCTCTGAGCGGGCGATCGACACAGCCGGCGTCCGCGAGGACATCCTCGGAGAGGTCACGGTCATGCCGGCGATGAGCATCACCGCCCCCACTGCCGCAGGTGTGCCGTGGAGCGTGGGCATGCGCGTCACCGTCGATGTCGCCCCCGCCACCCAGTGGAAGGTACAGCGTGCGATCCGCGCCGCCCTCATCAACGAATTCTGGGACCGTTTCCAGGCCCCCGGCGACCGTCCGACCCCCTACGCCGGTCCGCCCACCCAGGAGTTCCCGCCGGTCACTCCCCCGTCCGACAAGGACGCGAAGACCACCACGGACGCCCCGCAGGCCGGCGATCCCCGACCGGCGGACTTCACACCGGCCGCCCTCGAGGACGCAAAGGACGCAGAGGACGCAAAGGACGCAGAGGACTCTGAGGGCACAGCGGAGACGTCGACGGGCGGTCCCGGGGCCACCGACTACGACGCAGTCGCCGCCGATGTCGCCGAGAACGGGATCTGGCGCAACATCGACACGAAGTCGAAGTTCGTCCGGGTGCTCAGTCTCGGCGGGCGGATCCGGCCGTCGTCGACCGTCCTCCTCATCGCCATCATCGTGCTGGCCATCCTCGCGGTGCTGTCCACGAACCCCTCGAGCGGAAGCTCCAACATCCTCTCCCCCGACCGTTGGGCGCCGGCGACGACGACGTCGACGACTGAACCCACCACAGAGGCCCCCGCACCCCAGACCGCGGTCACCACGCCGGAGACCGGGGACGCCACCCCGACCGAACAGGACGGGACCGTCACCGACGACAGCACCCGGGGAACCGGCACGGACACCGGCACGGACACCGGCACAGGCACCGGCGCAGGCACCGCGTCCCCCACCACCACGGGCGGTCAGTCCGGCGACCAGACCGACACCACCGGTGACAGTTCCCCACAGCCTGAGGAGCCCAGCAACCCGGCGTCCCGGTTCGGATTCAACCGCTCCGGCGGTACCGACAGCGGCGACACAGCGTCCCCGACCACCTAGGCCCGGCAGCTGGCCGGGTAGTCGGGAGCCGATGCAGTCGGGACCACCGCCTGCTGCTTAAATGGACGGTTATGAGTTCCACGCACGATGACAGGGAAGACGAGACCTCTCAGGACCGGCTTCCGTACCAGGTCCGGGTGGATCAGGGACATCTGATGGCTGCGGTCGTCATGCTGGTGATGAGCATCGTGGCCATCGCCTACGCACCGTCGGTCCTGTTCTGGCTCCCCGTTCTCCCACTGCTGTTCATCGTCTGGATCCTGCGGTGCCGTACGACCTTCTACGACAAGGGGATCACGGCGCGGTACCTTTTCCGTAAGTCGGCGTCGTTGGCATGGGAGGACTTCGACGCACTACGATTTACCCGAGGAGGCAAGGCCCTTGCCGTCCGGACCGACGGGACATCATTCCCGCTGCCGGGCGTCAGTTTCAACTCGCTGATTGACCTCAGCGAAGCGACGGAGGGCAGAATCCCCGACCCGGTGACCCCGAGTCTCACCGCCATCGACGAGTCGGTCAAGGTGGTCAACCGCGACGGCTACGCCGTGCTCATGGACAAAGACGAGTACGTCGAGTACGAGGCCGCACGGCGGACCGGCCAGATGGCCAGGGAAGAGCTTGAGCGTCGTGACGAGGCGCGACGGAAGAATGATTCCGGCTCCCCGGAAGACAACGACCCCCAGGGCCGTTGAACTGTACAACTGCATCCACTCTGTAAGGACCTGCCCACATGAACACAATCCCGTTCCGTTCCTCTGTCACCACCCAGGGACGCAACGCCTCCGGCGCCCGCTCCCTGTGGCGTGCCACGGGCATGACCGACGATGACTTCGACAAGCCGATCATCGCGATCGCGAACTCCTACACCCAGTTCGTCCCGGGTCACGTCCACCTGAAGAACGTCGGCGACATCGTCGCCGAGGCAGTCAAGGAGGCCGGCGGCGTCGCCCGCGAGTTCAACACGATCGCCGTGGACGACGGCATCGCCATGGGACACTCCGGCATGCTGTACTCCCTGCCGAGCCGTGAGATCATCTCCGATTCGGTCGAGTACATGGTCAACGCCCACCAGGCGGACGCCATCGTCTGTATCTCCAACTGCGACAAGATCACTCCGGGCATGCTCAATGCCGCGATGCGTCTGAACATCCCGGTGGTCTTCGTCTCCGGCGGTCCGATGGAGGCCGGCAAGGCCGTGGTCGTCGACGGTGTGGCCCACGCCCCCACCGACCTGATCACCACGATCTCCGCCTCGGCCAACGACCAGGTCACGCAGCAGGGTCTGCTCACCGTCGAGCAGGCCGCCTGCCCGACCTGCGGTTCCTGCTCCGGTATGTTCACCGCGAACTCGATGAACTGCCTCACCGAGGCTCTCGGTCTGTCCCTGCCGGGCAACGGTTCGACCCTGGCGACCCACGCCGCGCGCAGGAACCTCTTCAGCGAGGCCGGACGTCTCGTCGTCGACCTGTGCCGACGCTACTACGGCGAGGGTGACAACTCCGTGCTGCCGCGCTCCGTCGCGACCAAGGAGGCCTTCCAGAACGCGATGGCCCTCGACATGGCCATGGGTGGTTCCACCAACACTGTGCTGCACATCCTCGCCGCCGCCCAGGAGGGTGGCGTCGACTTCGACCTGCAGGACATCGACGACCTGTCCAAGACCGTCCCCTGCCTGTCCAAGGTCGCGCCGAACGCCGACTACCACATGGAGGACGTCCACCGGGCCGGTGGTATCCCCCGCATCCTC
The DNA here is from genome assembly GCF_022712275.1 of Corynebacterium sp. Classification (GTDB taxonomy): domain Bacteria; phylum Actinomycetota; class Actinomycetes; order Mycobacteriales; family Mycobacteriaceae; genus Corynebacterium. The sequence continues at coordinate 15,427 of NZ_JALAGU010000054.1, forward strand.
GGTGAACTGTGGCGTGGCGGCAAGCTCAACGAAGACGTCCACACCGTGCACTCCCCGTCCCTCAAGGACTGGCTGGAGCACTGGGACATCTCCGCGGAGAATCCGGCCCAGGAGGCCGTCGACCTGTACCACGCCGCTCCCGGTGGCGTCCGCACCACCGAACCTTTCTCCACGGAGAATGTGTGGGACAGCCTGGACCTCGACGACGAGAACGGCTGCATCCACTCCGTGGAGCACTCCATCACGGCCGACGGTGGTCTGGTCATCCTGCGCGGCAACCTCTCCCCCGACGGCGCGGTGATCAAGTCCGCCGGTATCGACGAGTCCCTGTGGCACTTCTCGGGTCCGGCGCTGGTCGTCGAGTCCCAGGAGGAGGCGGTGCAGGTGATCCTCAAGAAGAAGATCAAGGCCGGCAACGTCATCATCGTCCGCTACGAGGGTCCTGCCGGCGGCCCGGGTATGCAGGAGATGCTGCACCCCACCGCCTTCCTCAAGGGCTCCGGCATGGGCAAGAAGTGCGCCCTGGTCACCGACGGCCGGTTCTCCGGCGGTTCCTCCGGCATCTCGGTCGGCCATGTCTCCCCCGAGGCTGCCGCCGGTGGCCTGATCGGTCTGATCCGTGACGGCGACACGGTCACCATCGACGTCCACAACCGTCAGCTCAACGTGGAGATCTCCGACGAGGAGATCGCCTCCCGTCGCGCGGAGATGGAGGCCTCCGAGAACCCGTGGAAGCCGGCCACCCGCCAGCGCAAGGTCACCAAGGCCCTGCGTGCCTACGCGAAGATGGCCGCCAGCGCCGACAAGGGTGCTGTCCGCGTCGTCGAGGATTAGTTTTTCCCGCGTCATCACGGCCGACGCTGCTGACGAGGCCCGGGGCCGCCGCTCAGAACGTGCCCGGGTATGCCCCACCGTCGAGCAGCAGGTTCTGGCCGGTGATGTAGGACGCCTGCTCCGAGCACAGGTACGCACAGGCCGCCCCGAACTCTGCCGGGTCCCCGAAGCGTCCGGCCGGGATACCCTCCGGTGCCGGTAGATCCTCACCCGGTGCGACCCCGGCGGTCTCCCGGATCCGGTCGGTGGCGAACCTCCCGGGCAGCAGGTTGTTCAGCGTGACACTCGACGAGGCCAGCTGCGGTTGCCGGGCGACACCTGCGACGAAGCCCGTCAGCCCTGAACGCGCCCCGTTGGACAGGCCCAGGTTCGCGATCGGCGCCTTCACCGACCCAGAGGTGATGTTCACGATGCGGCCGAAACCGCGGGACGCCATGTCGTCCACCGTCGCCTTGATCAGTTCCACCGCAGTGAGCATGTTCTGACGCAGTGCCCCGAGCCAGGCGTCCTCATCCCACTCGCGGAAGTCGCCGGGCGGCGGGCCGCCCGCGTTGGTCACCACGATGTCGATCTGTGGGGCGGCGTCCAGGAGTTCCTCACGCACAGCGGCATCCGCCACGGAGCCGACGATCTCGCGGACCTCCACACCGTGGCGACGCAACCGCTCCGCGGACTCACCCAGCGTGTCCGCATTCCGCGCATTGACCACCAGGTTCACACCCTCGGTGGCCAGCGCGTCCGCACATCCGAAGCCCAGTCCCTTACTCGACGCGCAGACCACGGCCCAGCGTCCTGCTATTCCCAGATCCATGGCGCCCACGGTACCGCCTAGACTGGGCGGTCATGTCTGACCTGATCTCCGTGCACGACGCCCACCTGCGCAACCTCCGCCACGTCGATGTGGAACTTCCCCGCAATGCGCTGGTCGCGGTGACCGGGGTGTCCGGATCGGGGAAGTCGTCGCTGGCCTTCGGCACGATCCACGGTGAAGCGCAGCGCCGCTATCTGGAATCCGTCGCCCCGTTCGCCCGCCGTCTGATCGCCGGCGCGGTGGACCCGAAGGTCGCGCGGATCGAGGGACTCCCCCCGACGGTCGCTCTGGAGCAGAACCGGGCCGGCGGCGGTGCGCGGTCGACGGTGGGGACGTTCTCCACCGTGTCCAACTCCGTGCGGCTGCTGTACTCCCGCTGCGGCGACTACCCCGCCGAGCTGCGCGACAGAGTGGGTCGGCTGGATTCAGACCACTTCTCCCCCAACACCGCCGCCGGGATGTGCCCGACCTGCCAGGGCACGGGGACGGTCCACGCACCGACGGAACAGTCGATGGTGCCGGACCCGTCACTGTCCATCGACGAGGGGGCGATCGCCGCATGGCCCGGCGCGTGGCTGGGCAAGAACTTCCATGACATCCTCGTCACCCTCGGCTACCGTACCGACCTCCCCTGGCACGACCTGCCGCAGACCGAGCGCGACTGGATCCTGTTCACCGACGACAGGCCGGTGGTCACGGTGCATCCGGTGCGCGGCGCCGACCAGATTCAACGCACCTACGACGGCACCTGGCGGTCGGTCTCGGTGTACCTGCGCGAGACTCTGGCCGCCACCGGATCGGAGTCGACCCGCAGGCGCGTGCTCTCCTTCATGGACCATGCGGTGTGCCCGGACTGCGGTGGACGCCGCCTCACTCCGGACGCTCTGCATGTCACCTACCGCGGCTACCCGGTGGATGAACTCAATGCCCTCTCTCTGGCGGCCTTGCGGGAACTGCTGGAACAGGGCTCCGTCACCACGGAGGACGCCGCCGACGCAGCGACGGAGGCCGAACGCCTCCTGCTCGACCAGGTCCTGCCGACACTCACCGCCGCCGTCGACCTGGGTCTCGGGCATCTCAGCCTGGACCGCCCGGCGACCACGCTGTCCGCCGGTGAGATGCAGCGGCTACGACTGGCCTCCCAGCTGCACTCCGGCCTGTTCGGGGTGGTCTACGTCCTCGACGAGCCCTCGGCCGGTCTGCACCCGACCGAGCGCACCGCGGTCCGTGAACTGATGGACCGTTTCCTGGGCACCGGCAACAGTGTCATCCTCGTGGAGCACGATATGGCCCTGGTCGCCGACGCCGACCATGTCATCGATGTCGGCCCGGGTGCCGGCGAGCTCGGCGGGGAGGTCCTCTGGTCAGGCCCGGTGGCGGGCCTGGCCGCGCAGGACACTCCGACCGGACGCGCGCTCGCGGCATCCTTCCCCACCCTGAAGGATGCCCCGCGACCCGCGACGGACGGCGTGCCGGTGCGTGCCACCGCGCGCACCCTCGATGTGGACGCCACCCTCGGCCTCGGCCAGTTCACCGCGGTCACAGGCATCTCCGGGTCCGGGAAGTCGACCCTGGTCTCCCAGGTGCTCCCCGGCATACTGGAGGCCACCGGCCTACGTGCGCTGTTGATCACCCAACAACCCATCGGACGGACGCCGCGCTCCACGCTGGCCACCTACACCGGCCTGTTCGACCGGGTGCGCAAGCTCTTCGCGGACACCGACGAGGCGAAGCGACGCGGATGGACGGTCTCCCGGTTCTCCTACAACGTCACACAGGGCCGCTGCCCCACCTGCGACGGAGAGGGGACGATCGAGGTGGAGCTGGTGTTCCTGCCCGGCAGCTACACGACCTGCCCCGACTGCCACGGTGCCCGGTACAACCCGGAGACCCTGGAGGTCACCTGGCACGGGTACACCGTAGCGGAGATCCTCGACCTCACCGTGGCCGAGGCCCGGGGCGTGTTCACCGAGGAGCCGCAGATCGCCGCCGCACTTCAGGCCCTGCACGCGGTCGGTCTGGACTATCTGCGGCTGGGCCAGGGTGCCCCGGAGCTCTCCGGCGGCGAGGCTCAGCGCATCAAGCTGGCGACCGAACTGCAGCGCTCCGGAAAGACGCGACGACGCACCCCGACCGTGCACCTGCTGGACGAGCCGACGACCGGACTCCACCCGGCGGACGTGGACCTGCTGGTCACCGAACTGCACCGCCTGGTGGACGCCGGGGACTCCGTGGTGGTCGTCGAACATGACCTGCGGGTTGTCGCGCAGGCGGACCGGGTGATCGACCTGGGCCCGGGTGCGGGAGCCGACGGTGGCCGGATCATCGCCGACGGAACACCTGCCGAGGTCGCGGCAACGGATACGGCAACCGGTCGGGCGCTGGCGGCGTCCTCCGGTTAATCCAGCCCCACCGCCGCCGCCGCGTGGATCGCGTCGGTCAGCGCCTCCAGCGTGTCCGATTCCAGCCGCCACCGCTGCCAGTAGAGCGGCACTTCGAGGACATCGTCGCTGAGCCGGGCCATGGTGCCGGCGTCCACGAACGGCGTCGCAGCGGGCACGGGGACCACCGTCCAGCCCAGACCTGCGACCACGGCATCGTTGAGCCCCTCGAAACTCGGGATCCGGGAAACCCGCCGTCCCACATCCGGGATGATGCCGTGCAGGTCGAGGATGTCATCGGTCATCCGGTCATGCTCACCGATGATGAGCAGCGGCAGGTTCTCCCATCCGCCGCCGTCCTCGCTGTCCAGACGATCGGCCAGGGCCGGGGATCCGACCGGCCAGTAGCGCAGCACACCGAGTTCCTCGACCTCACAGCCAGGGACCGGATCGGCGGATGCGGTGACCACCCCCATACAGTCGCCCCGGCGCAGCATCTCCAGGGAATGCTGCTCATCCTCCACCGTCAACCGCAGCGCGATCCCGCCCTGTTCCGCGACGGTCCGCAGCACAGGTCGGAACCAGGTACCCAGCGAGTCCGCATTGACGCCGACAGTCACCGGACGCTCGCTGATACGTCCCCGCAACCGGTCATCGGTCTCCTGTTCCAGCAGCCGCAGGCGTCGGGCCGCCTGGACAAGCACCTCCCCGGCCTCGGTCACGCCGACCGGTGAGCCACGCCGCACTACCACCCGGCCGACGTCCGATTCGAGCGCCTTGATCCGCTGGCTGACCGCCGAGGGGCTCACGCCCAGACGCGAGGCTGCGGCGTCGAAACTCCCCTCATCGACGACAAGCAGCAGAGTGTCGAGGTGACGTGGGATCATGAAGCCGATCTTACGTCAGTTCAGAAGTGCTTGGTTGTCTTCATCGGGGGTGGTTCCTAGGCTCATCCGGGTGATGACCGCTACCCTTGCCTCCCAGTTCCATGTCGCCCTCTCCGGACTGCTGTTCCAGCTGACCGTCATCGTCGGTATCGGGCCGCAGAATATCGTCCTGCTCAAGCAGGGTGTGCGACGCTGGGGTGTGGGCCTGGTCGTCTCCGTGTTCATCATCGGCGACATCGTGCTGCTCACCCTCGGCACCGCCGGCGTGGCGGTCGTCGTGGAGAAGATGCCGCTGCTGCTGGAGATCCTGCGCTGGGGCGGCGTGGCCTACCTGCTGTGGTTCGCCACCACCTGCCTGCGTGACGTGCGCAACCCCACCCCGATCGACACCTCCACCGAGCGTCCTTCGGTGGAGACGGTAACTGTGCACTCCCCCGACGCCGGCTCTGATTCCGCCGTGGCCACGCTCACCCGCATTCCGCTGCGCACCCGGGTGACGACCCGGATGCCGGCACTGGCCGCGCTCCCCACCGCACTGGCCGTGACCTTCCTCAACCCGGCGGCCTGGGTCGACGGCATGATCGTCTTCGGCACCATGTCCAACCAGTACGGGAGCGACGGAAAGTGGGTCTTCACCGTCGGCGCCCTGGTCGGCTCGGTGCTCTTCTTCGTCGGGGTCGGCTACGCCGCCCGACTGCTCGCCCGGCCACTGTCGAAGGTGTCCGTCTGGCGGTGGATCAACCTCGGCATCGGCGTCCTCATGCTCGCCATGGCCGCGCGCCTGGCGATGATGGGCTGATCAGAACGGGTTTCCCCCGCCGAGGAGCACCCATGCCGCCGCGGCACCGGCGATGCCGATGACCGCCCACAGCCAGGCGGACGCCCTCGGGCGGGTCGCCCAACCACGGGAGACGTCCGCGCCGTATCGGCCGGGGCCGGTGAAGATGAGCACCAGGCCGAGCAGACCCAGGATCGCCCAGATCTGGACGTCCTTGCTCATCTCATAGGGCCAGTAGCCGGCACCGGACTGCGAGAGCTCGAACAGGGCCATGAAGCCCGCGCCGACCAGTGCGAAAGCACCGCCGACCGGCGTCGCCAGCCCCAGCAGCAGCAGCCCACCACCGACGAGCTGGACCACCGGCAGGGCGATCGCGAGAACATCGGCCGCCGTGAAGTCGAACAGCCGGCTCTCCAGGGCATCGACCCCCGGATCACCACCGAACCCGAAGAGGGTCTGGGCACCACGCAGGATCAGCAGGACGCCGACCACGATGCGCAGGATGAGCAGTCCCAGGTCCAGGGTGCCGCGCGGGGTGGACGTCACCGCGACAGCACCGGCCTCCTGCTCTGCATCCCCGGTACCGTCGAGCTCCTCGGCGTTCACGGCATTCTCTGTGTCAGCGCCGTCGATGTCCCCGACCTGGCGGGTGTCGTCGAAGACGGCGGTCTCGTAGTCGGGACCGTAACCGCTGGCATAGGCGTCGTCTCCGGCCGGCGCATCGGGGGGGACGGCCACCGGATCGAAGACGCGCGTCGCGGCGTCTTCGTCGTCCAGGGCGTCGGAGCTGCCCGACTCGACGGGGCCGCCGATCACCTGTGTGGCCCCGGCGGACTCCTCCGGCGAGGACGCGAAGACGGTGGTCTCCGTGTCCTCCGCCTCAGGCTCCGGTTCGGGTTCAGGTTCCGGTTCAGGAGCCTTGGGCACGATCTTCTGTGGACGGGCGCGCCCGGTGACGTCGTAGATGTCTCGGGCGGGACGCGGGGCTTCCGGGACATCGGTCTCCGGGGCATCTGGCACGTCGATGCCCCCGAGGTCGTCCACGGTCTCGAAATCAGGGTCGGGGTCGGGTCGGCGGGGGTTCTTCGTCTCATCAGTCACATCCCCACCATAAACACCGAATCCCCGCCACAGCGGTAGACACGACCGGCCCACCCGGGGATTCGGCCTAGTCTGGGGAGGAACGGAACAACTACCGAGGAGGACGCAGTGGGATACGTCGAGGCCGGCGGCTACGACCGGGACATGAACTACATCGACGACCGGGTCGTGGAACACCCTGAGGGCGACCGGGAGTGGCCGGTCGAGGCCGGGCGCTACCGGCTCGTCGGATCCCGGGCCTGCCCCTGGGCCCACCGCGCGATCATCACCCGTCGGCTCGTCGGGCTGGATGTCGGACCGGACGCCGGCCCAGGCGGTACCGGTCCGGCCCCGCTGTCGCAGGGGCTGTGCGGTCCCACCCACGACTGGAAGTCCTGGACCTTCGACCTCGACGTGGACTCGGTGGATCCGGTACTCGGCGTCGGCCGACTGCGGGACTGCTACCTGCACCGGTACGCGGACTACCCGAAGGGGATCACCGTCCCCGCTCTGGTGGAGGTCAACTCGAAGGCCGTGGTGACCAATGACTTCCGCTCCATGGTCACTGACCTCGCCACACAGTGGGCCCCGCTGCACCGGTCCGGCGCCCCGGACCTCTACCCCGCTGAGCTCCGTGAAGAGATCGACGCGATGGCGGACCTCAACTTCCGCACCGTGAACAACGGGGTGTACCGCTGCGGGTTCGCCGGGGACCAGGCGTCCTACGAGGACGCCTTCGCCGTACTCTTCGCCCGGCTCGATGAGCTCGAGGAGCACCTGGCCACCCGCCGGTACCTCGTCGGTGAGCACCTGACGCTCGCGGATGTCTACCTCTTCGCCACACTGGTGCGTTTCGACCATGTCTACCACGGGCACTTCAAGTGCAACCGGAACAGGATCGCCGAGATGCCGAACCTCTGGGGCTACCTGCGCGACCTCTTCCAGACCCCCGGTATCGGAGACACCGTCAACCTCGACCACATCAAGCAGCACTACTACCGGGTGCACGCCGACATCAACCCCACCGGCGTGGTCGCGGTCGGGCCGGATCCGGCGGCGTTCTACACCCCGCACGACCGGGAGCGTCTCGGGGGCACGCCGTTCTGGAATGCGGCCGGGAACGCAGAAGCCCCGGCCGCGCCGCGTCCGGAAGATATCCGGGACGGCGACGAGGCCGGGGCTTTCGCCTGAGCGGTCCTGTTGAGAGGGCCGGTTACAGGGCGGAGGTGATCTTCTCGACGGAATCCTTGGCGTCGCCGAGGAGCATGTCGGAGTTCTCGTTGAAGAACAGCGGGTTCTGGACGCCGGCGTAACCGGCACCCATGGAGCGCTTGAACACGACGACGCGGTTGGCGTCCCACACCTTGAGCACGGGCATGCCGGCGATCGGCGAGCCGGGCTCTTCGGCGATGGGGTTGACCGTGTCATTCGCGCCGATGACGAGCACCACGTCGATGTCGGCGAAGTCGTCGTTGACCTCGTCCATCTCGAGCACGATGTCGTAGGGCACCTTGGCCTCGGCCAGGAGCACGTTCATGTGACCGGGCAGACGGCCGGCGACCGGGTGGATGCCGAAGGTGACGTCGACACCCTTTTCGCGGAGCTTGGAGACCATTGCGGCCACCGGGTACTGGGCCTGGGCCACGGCCATGCCGTAGCCCGGGGTGATCATCACGGACTTGGCGTTCTTCAGCAGCTCGGCGGTCTCCTCGGCGGTGACCTCGGTGTGCGTGCCGTAGTCACGGTCGTCACTGGAGGACGCCTCGGTGCCGAAGCCACCCAGGATGACGGAGATGAACGAACGGTTCATCGCCTTGCACATGATGTAGGACAGGTAGGCACCGGAGGAACCGACCAGTGCGCCGGTGATGATGAGCAGCGGGTTTGCCAGCATGAAACCGGCCGCTGCGGCAGCCCAACCGGAGTAGGAGTTCAGCATGGACACGACGACCGGCATGTCGCCGCCACCGATGGCGGCGACGAGGTGCAGACCCAGCAGCAGGGCCAGGACGATCATGATGCCGAGGATCGTCCATGCGACAGCCTTGTTGTCGGCCTCTTCGGTACCGGTGAGGATGAAGAAGACCATGCCGACGACGGAGAGGACGATGATCGCCAGGTTCAGCAGGTTACGACCCGGGAGGGTGAGCGGGGCACCCTTCATACGGGCAGAGAGCTTCAGGTAGGCGATGATCGAGCCGGTGAAGGTGACGGCACCGATGAAGATGCCGAGGTAGACCTCACCGAGGTGGAACTTCTCGTAGCCGGCCTCGGAGGTGTGCTCGGCGTGGATGAAGGAGTTGACACCGATGAGCACGGCGGCCGCACCCACGAAGCAGTGCAGCATCGCGATGAGCTCGGGCATGCCGGTCATCTCGACCTTGCTGGCACGGGCGATACCGATGACGGCACCGATGAGCATGGCGACCGCGACGAGGAGGATGGTGACCCAGGCGTCGTTGTAGTTCTCGGGGTCCGCGTGGGACTGGACGGCAGCCTTGAAGACCGTGGCCACCAGCGCGATGGTCATACCGGCGATGCCGAAGGTGTTGCCCCGGGCGGCGGACTGCTGCTTGGACAGACCGGCGAGAGCCAGGATGAACAGCAGGGCCGCGACGAGGTAGGCGAGAGTGGAGATCCGGTCGGTCCAGTCCAGGAGATCCTGGGACACATCCGGGTTGGTGACCTCAGTGGCGAGGATGAAGGAATTCATCAGTTACCTCCCTGGAACATGGCGAGCATGCGTCGGGTGACGGCGAAGCCACCGAAGATGTTGATCGAGGCGATGACGATCGCGATGAACGCCAGGACCGCGATCGCCGCATTCGACGATCCGACCTGGAGCACGGCACCGACCAGGATGATGCCGGAGATCGCGTTGGTCTCACTCATCAGCGGTGTGTGCAGGGAGTGCGTGACCGCGGTGATGACGTAGAAGCCGACCACGACGGCGAGCATGAGGATCATGTAGTTCGTGGTCACCGACAGCGGGCTGGCGAGCACGAGTGCCACACCGAGCGCACCGGCGACGATCTTCCACCACAGACCGGAACCCTTCGGCTCCTCTTCTTCGGCCTCGGCGGCAGCAGCGGCCGGAGCGGGCGCCGGTGCGGCGGAGACCTTCACGGGCGGCGGCGGCCACAGGATGTCGGACGCCGACCCGGTGGCGGACGCCTGGGTGACCGTGATGCCACGGACGATCTCGTCGTCCATGTCCAGGACCAGCCGGCCGTCCTTGCCCGGGGTGACGAGCTTGAACAGGTTGACGATGTTCTGGCCGTAGAGCTGGGAGGACTGCGCAGGAAGGCGTCCTGCCAGGTCGGTGTAGCCGATGATCTTCACACCGTTGTCGGTCTCGGTCACCTCACCGGGGACGGTGAGTTCACAGTTACCGCCGTTGGCGGCGGCCATGTCGACGATGACCGAACCGGGGGTCATCGCGGCGACGTCGGCCGCGGTGAGCAGCACCGGGGACTTGCGACCCGGGATGTTAGCGGTGGTGATGACGATATCGGCCTGGGCGGCCTGCTCGGCGTAGAGCTTCGCGGCGGCGGCAGCCTGGTCCTGCGTCATCTCCTTGGCGTAGCCGTCGTCGGACTTCTCCGAGGCGGTCGGGATGGCGACGAACTCGGCGCCCATCGACTCGACCTGCTCGGCGGTCTCCGGACGGAGGTCGGTGGCCTTGACGACCGCACCCATGGAGTTGGCGGTACCGATGGCGGCGAGGCCTGCCACACCGGTGCCGATGACGTACACGGTGGCGGGCGGAACCTTACCGGCGGCGGTGACCTGACCGGTGAACAGTCGACCGAAGGTGTTGGCGGCCTCGATGACCGCACGGTAACCGGCGACGTTGGCCTGTGAGCTGAGCACGTCCATGGCCTGCGCACGACTGATGCGCGGGACGGTGTCCATCGCCATGGCCGTGAGGTTCTCCGCCGCGAGATCGGCGACCAGCTCGTCGTTGCGCCCGGGGGCGAGACGGGCGATAAGCGTGGCCTGCGGCTTCATGGCCGCACGCTGCTCGGCGGAGGGAGTGTCGAGCGTGGTGATGATGTCGGCCGTGGACCAGACGTCATCGCCGACGATCCGCGCACCGGCGGTCTCGTACTGGCTGTCGGGGTGGTTTGCCTGGTCGCCGGCACCGGACTGGACAGCGACGTCGTAGCCCAGCTTGATGAGCTTGCCGACGGTGTCCGGGGTGGCAGCGACCAGTGTCTGTGGTTCCCTGGGGATACCAATGAGCAACGGAGGGCTCCTCGAAGAGCGGGGGTCGGTCGCCGGGCTTCCAGGTTCACAGGCACACGGATGGGTGGCCGGGGCGCCGGAAGCTCGCAACGGACCGGTCGTAAAAGGGGTCACGTCTGTAAACGTCTGATTAAGTATGCAGTCTCATGCGACGTACGTCACCGGTTTTCCGTTAAGCACCCTGACACCTCTGTAAGTTCACCCCCACATCACCCCCGAAACGGGTGAAAAACGCCGAAACCCCCGCAGGATTGTTATTTCTTCAAGAAACACTCCTGCGGGGGCTATGATGCCCGGCGGTTCACACGGCAGGCCTAGCCCAGCTTCTCCGCGATGATCTTGTTCACCTGGGCCGGGTCGGCCTTGCCGCGGGTGGCCTTCATGACCTGACCCACGATCGCACCGGTGACCTTCTTGTTGCCGGCACGGTACTTCTCCACGATGTCCGGGTTGGCCGCCAGCGCATCCTCCACGGCCTTCTCGATGGCACCGTCGTCACGGACGACCTCCAGACCGCGGGCGGCGACGACTTCGTCGATGTCCCCCTCCCCCGCGAGGACGCCGTCGACGGCCTGACGGGCGAGCTTGTTGGTCAGCTTGCCTTCACCGATCAGGGCGATCACACGGGCGACCTGGACCGGGGTGATGGCCAGACCCTCGAGGTCGGTGCCGGCCTCGTTGGCCTTCTGGGCGAGGTAGGCGACCCACCAGCTGCGGGATTCGGTGGCACCGGCACCAGCCTCGACAGTGGCGATGATGAGGTCGAGGGCGCCGGCGTTGACGAGGTCACGCATCTCCTCGTCCTTGAGACCCCACTCCTCCTGGATGCGGGCCCGGCGGATCCACGGCATCTCCGGCAGCGTCGCGCGGATCTCCTCGACCCACTCGGCCGGGGCCAGGACCGGAGGAAGGTCCGGGTCGTTGAAGTAGCGGTAGTCCGCCATGGTCTCCTTGGGACGTCCCTTGGCGGTGGTCCCGTCGGCTTCCTGGTAGTGGCGGGTCTCCTGGACGATCTCCACACCGTTGACAAGGCAGGCGGCCTGACGCTGCATCTCGAAGCGCACGGCCTGCTCGACCGACTTCAGGGAGTTGATGTTCTTCGACTCGGTACGGGTACCGAACTCGGTGGTCCCGATCGGGCGCAGCGAGAGGTTGGAGTCCACGCGCATCGAGCCCTGGTCCATACGGACGTCGGAGACGCCGAGGGCCTTGACCAGCTCACGCAGGGCGGTGACGTAGGCGCGGGCGACCTCGGGAGCACGGGCACCTGCGCCCTCGATCGGCTTGGTCACGATCTCGATGAGCGGGATGCCGGCACGGTTGGCGTCCACCAGGGAGGCGGTGGCGCCTCGGATGCGGCCGCCGGCGCCACCGAGGTGGGTCAGCTTGGCTGTGTCCTCCTCCATGTGGGCGCGCTCGATCTCGACGCGCCACGGGGTGCCGTCGTCGAGGACGATGTCGAGGTAGCCGTCGTGGGCGATGGGCTCGTCGTACTGGGAGATCTGGTAGTTCTTCGGCTGGTCCGGGTAGAAGTAGTTCTTCCGGGCGAAGCGGGAGTACGGGGCGATCTCGCAGTTCAGGGCCAGGCCGATCTTGATGGCCCACTCCACACCCTGGCGGTTGACCACGGGCAGGGCGCCCGGCAGACCCAGGCACACCGGGTCGACGTTGCTGTTCGGGTCGTCGCCGAACTCCGCGGACGAGGTCGAGAACATCTTCGACTTCGTCAGCAGCTCGACGTGGACCTCCATACCCATCACGGGATCGAAGCGCTCCAGCACCTCGTCGTAGTCCATCACATCATCGGAGTAATCGTTCACCGCGGCAGTCATGGTCACCTACTCTAGTGCGTCGTCGCGCGTCGTCTGTCGACAGCCCTGCAGAGCATGGCGAACAGCGATCCGGAGATGTTGTGCCAGACCGAGAAGATGGCACCGGGGATCGCTGAGAGCGGTTCCATGTACTGGGCCGCCAGGCCCGCTGCCAGCCCGGAGTTCTGCATGCCGACCTCGATCGCCATGGTCCGCCTGGTCCGTAGCGGTTGACCGGTCGCCGCTCCGGCGCCGAAGCCGAGTGCCATACCGAGCAGGTTGTGGAGGATGACCGCCACCAGGACGGACAGGCCGGCGTCGAGGATGCTGTCGTGCGCGTTGGAGACGACCAGGGCCACCACGACGGCGATGGCGATGACGGACACCCACGGCAGTACAGGCAGGACGCGGGCCACCGCTCCCGGCAGGAACAGTCGGACCACGAGGCCCAGGACGACGGGGACCAGGACGATCTTGACGATGTCCAGGGCCATCCCTCCGCCGTCGAGCGGCATGTACTCCCCCGCCAGCCACAGCGTCAGGACCGGGGTGAGCAGCGGTGCCAGCAGGGTCGATACCGAGGTCATGGCGACCGACAGTGCCAGGTCACCGCGGGCCAGGTAGGAGACGACATTCGAGGCCGTCCCGCCGGGTGCACAGCCGACGAGGATGACGCCGGCGGCGACCGCGTCCGGCAGCTGCAGGACCCACACCACCAGGAGGGCGACCAACGGCATGATGACGTACTGGGCGACCACGCCGATGAGCACCGGCAGTGGGCGCTTGACGACGAGGGCGAAATCGGCGGGCTGCAGGGTCAGACCCATGCCGAACATGATCAGTCCGAGCAGCGGGTTGACCCAGTCACTGTGCCCACCGACGGTGCCGTGACCGAAGAATCCGACGAGTCCGCCGATGATGACGAGGAGAGGGAATCCGAGGGTCGCGACATAGGCGCTGCGGTCGGCGTTCCGCGGAGAGTTGTGTTCCGGTGCATCCATGGTGAACGTCACCTTACGTGACCCCGGGTGGCTCAGGTCACGGAACCCGGGTCAGCACCGTTGTCACCCCAGCAGCGACAGGGCGCTCTCCCACCGGTGGTCCGGAACGCACTTGAGCTGCCCCACGGCGTCGTCGAAACTGACCAGCCGGATGGCCTCGCCGCGCAGGGCGACAACCTGGCCGAAGTCCCCGCGCAGCGCGGCCTTGGTGGCGTGGACGCCGTAGCGGGTGGCCAGCACACGGTCGAAGGCGGTCGGTGTGCCGCCGCGCTGGATGTGGCCGAGGACGGTGGAGCGCACGTCGGCGTCCAGCCGGTTCTGGATCTCGTGGGCGATCAGTGCGCCGACGTTGCCGAATTTCTGGTGGCCGAACTGGTCGACCTCCCGCTCTGCCATCTCCAGCGTCCCCTCCTTGGGTGCCGCGCCCTCGGCGACGACGATGATCCCGTACTTCTCCCCCAGCTGGAAGCGACGGGCCATGCGGGTACAGACGTCCTCGATGTCGAAGGGATGCTCGGGGATGAGGATGTCGTGGGCGCCGCCGGCCATGCCGGCGTGCAGGGCGATCCAGCCGACGTGGCGTCCCATGACCTCGACGATCATCACACGGTTGTGGGATTCCGCGGTGGTGTGGAGCCGGTCGATCGCATCGGTGGCCACGGCCACGGCGGAGTCGAAACCGAAGGTGTAGTCGGTGGCGTTGACGTCGTTGTCGATGGTCTTGGGCACGCCCACCACCGGAACGCCGTGTTCGTGGAGGAACTGTGCCCCCTTGAGCGTCCCCTCGCCGCCGATGGCGATGAGGGCGTCGATCCCGGCGTCCGCGAGATTCTCCTTGACCCGGTCGATCGCCCCGGTGAACTCGTCGACCGGCAGGCGTCCGGTCCCCAGGATGGTGCCGCCGCGGGTGAGGATGCGGTCGATGTCCTCGTCGTCGTAGAGTTGCTTGCGTCGGTCCTCGACGAGGCCCTGCCAGCCGTCCTCGTAGCCGATGACGGTGGCACCGTGGCCCGCCGCCGTCCGAACCACCCCCCGGATGACGGCGTTCAGTCCGGGACAGTCTCCACCACTGGTCAGGGTCGCGATGCGCATGGACCCCAGACTAGCGGCACAGGCTCAGGCGCGCCCGCCGGCTGTCTGTGTGGCGGCCCCGACGTGGTTGTCCCGCGACATCAGTGAGGTGACCGTGCCGATGAGGATCACCGCCGCGGCGAGCAGGATCGCCTCGCCGAAGGCGCTGGCCGGGTCGGTGACGGTGAGGCGCCACTGCATGACCGCGCCGACGGCCGCGGCACCGATGACCGAGCCGAGCTGTCGGGTCTGGTTGTAGACGCCGGAGCCGACACCCATCTGCTCCGGGGCGAGGTCGCGCATGGTGGACGCCGAGTTCGGCGCCCAGACGAAGGAGTTGCCCACACCCAGGCCGATGAGCGGGAGGATGGTCCAGTAGTGGCTGACACCACCGGACATCACCACGGTCATCGCGACGATGGACACCGCCATCATGGTGAAACCGAAGGCACCGAACTTCCGGGCGCTGTGGCGGTCGCTGAGTCGTCCGACGATCGGCGAGAGCATCAGCGAGGTCGCCGCCTGCGGGATCATCATCAGACCCGCGCCCAGCGGCGAGAGTCCGTGCACCTGCTGGTAGTACAGCGTGATCGGCAGCGGGATGGACGCCACGGTGAAGCCCATGCCGGTGATGCCGATATTTCCCAGGCTGAAGTTGCGCACCGAGAACAGGCTCAGCGGCATCAGGGGATCGCGTCCGGCTGCCTCGGCGACGACCTGCTGGCGGACGAAGGCGGCGAACAGTGGCACAGAGACCGCGACCATCACCCAGATCCACCAGGTCCAGTGCTCCTTCTCGCCCTGTTGCAGGGCGAAGACGAGGAGGAAGACCGCGACCATCGACAGCAGGATCGACAGCGGGTCGATCGGCCGGGTGGTGGTCCGCACCCGCGGCACCCACGCCATCACCGCGATGATCGAGAGGACGCCGATGGGCACGTTGACGAAGAAGATCCACTCCCAGCCGACGTACTCGGTGATCACGCCACCGAGGATCGGACCGGTGAGCGTCGACAGGCTCGCAGTCGCACCCCAGGCACCCAGCGCCGCACCGCGACGGTTTCGGGCGAAGACGCGGTTGATCACCGCCATGGTCTGCGGGGTGAGCAGGGCCGCACCCAGTCCCTGGACCGCGCGGGCGGCGATGAGCATCTCGATGCTGCCTGACAGACCGCACCACAGCGAGGACAGGGTGAACACCACCATGCCCACGCAGTAGACGTTCTTCGGTCCGAAGCGGTCGCCGAGGCGTCCGGTGACCAGCAGCGGCACCGCGAAGGTCAGCAGGTACACCGAGGTGACCCAGATGACCTGGTTGTAGTCGGCGTCGAGGTGTTCCTGGAAGTCCGGGGTCGCCACCGCCACGATCGTCTGGTCGAGCAGGATCATGAAGAACCCGGTGCACAGGGCGATCAGCGCCTTCCACGCCTGCGACTCGGGCAGCGGGAGGGCGGGATAGCGGTCGGCGGTCACGGGGGCGGCGTCAGTCACAGAGGGACAGTCTGCCACACCTGTTCACTGTCTTGTTCACTGCTGTGCGAGCAACTCCCGCAGCCCGGGCAGCGCCTCCCGGAAGGGCGGCAGCAGACGGAGTTCCGCGACCTCGTCGACCGGGCACCAGGCGAGATCGCTGCTCTCCGCGGTCGGCGTCAGTTCGAGGGTGTGGGTCGCCGTGCCCAGCACCGTGGTGTAGGTCCACTCCTCCACGGTCGGGTCCGGGACCTCCCAGCACAGCTGGCCGTCGATGGTGGCGACCAGCCGGTGGCCGGTGTCCGGGTGCGTCACCGGGCGGTCCCGCAGCGCGTCGAAGAGCCGCAGGCCGGATGCCACGGCGTCGGTCACCGGGGCCGCGAGCGGAAGCTCAGCGTCCTCCAGCGGGACGCGGCGCAGCACGTGCTCCAGGGCGACGCGGGAGGTGACGGCGGAGGTCGTGACGGTGACATCCGCCGGATCCACCCCGGTCTCCTCCTGCGTCTCACGCAGTGCGGCCTCGGTCGCGGACTCCCCGACGTCCACCGCACCGCCGGGGATGCCCCACGTGCCGCCGAAGTTGGTCCACATCGCACGGTGCTGGACGAGCAGCAGCGTCACACCGTTATCGACGGTGGTGAGGAAGAGTCCGGCCGCGCCGAGGGTTCCCCAGCGTCGGACGCCGTCCGATCCCACCGCCCAACCGTCTCCGTGGATCACCTGTTCAGACATGGGCGCCAGGGTACGCCGACCAGGTGTCCGGGGGCGGTTGCGTAAATCACCGGCTCTCACTTCTCGAAAGTTGTACCGTCCCACAACCCCCAGGCTAGGGTGACATCCATGCACGAGCACCCGACGGCAGTGCCACACACTGTCACCCACTCAGCCCCTCACTCCGTCTCCCGCCCGACCCCTCAGATCGACGGACAGGAGACTCCGGTCCACACGCCCACGGTGTCCCCGATCCCGACCACCCCACGCCGGTCCGGCCGCAAGCCCATGTTCAGTGCCGAGGACGTCGTCCGCGAAGCCTTCGACATGGGTCTGGACCACTTCTCCCTGTCCGCCATCGCACGTCGCCTCGGCGTCGGTGCGTCCGCCCTCTACCGGGTGTACGACTCCCGCGAGGCAGTCCTCGACGCCTGCATGGTGACTGTCGCCGCGGAGTTCCACAACATCGAGGACCTCATCGACCGGGACGCCGACTGGCAGACGGTTCTGCGTAGCTGGGCCGCCGAGTACTGGCGGATCTGTGGTGAATTCCCCGGGTTCCACGGCATCGCCCAGTCCCAGGTCCCCGAGGAAGGGGCGTTCCATCCGGTCTTCCTCCCCTGGCGCGACCGGCTGAACGCCCTGGACGTCAATGACGCGCAGATCTACTTCGCCATGGCGACGCTGCGTGACGCCTTCACCGGCCTGCAGAACCGGATGGACCGGCTGCGCGGCCGGCCCGACGGTGAGGAGGAGTTCGACCGGGCCGAGACCCTCACCGACGGTGAGACCGTCGAACCCGAGGTGGGCGAAGAGCTCGCCGAGGACCAGGCGGAGCAGACCGTGGACTTCGTCATCGCCGGTCTGGAGAACGAATGGCCCGAATGGCAGCCCCCGGCCTACTACCGGCCGGACTCGAACGCAGCGCCGACCTTGTAGAGCCGGTCATCGCCGTGGGCCGGGCCCATGATCTGCAGGCCCACCGGCAGTCCGGTGTCGGTGGCCAGCGGCCCCGGCACGGACATACCGCACACACCGGCCAGATTCAGCGGCAGGGTGCACAGGTCGAAGAGGTACATCGCCAGCGGATCGTCGGCCTTCTCCCCCAGCGCGAAGGCCGTGGTCGGGGTGACCGGGGAAACCAGCACGTCGACGTCCTGGAACGCCTTGGCGAAGTCCTGGGCGATGAGGTTACGGACGCGCTGCGCCTTGATGTAGTAGGCGTCGTAGTAGCCGACCGACAGGGCGTAGGTGCCCAGGATGATGCGTCGCTTGACCTCCGGGCCGAAGCCCTCGGCGCGGGTGATCGCCATGACCTCGTCGGCGGAGTGGTGGCCGTCGTCGCCTCGGCGCTGGCCGTAGCGCATGCCGTCGAAGCGGGCCAGGTTGGAGCTGACCTCACAGGGGAGAATGAGGTAGTAGGCGTTGAGGGCGTAGTCGAAGGAGGGGCAGTCGACCTCGACGATCTCCGCGCCCTGGCTCTTCAGCTGCTCGAGAGAGGCCTTGTAGCTCTCCTCCACACCGGCCTGGAGGCCACGGACGGACTCCAGCTGCTTGACCACGCCGATCTTCACACCGCGCAGGTCACCGTTGGCGCCCTCCTTCGCGGCCGCGACGACCGGGGCGACCGGACGCTGCGAGCTGGTGGCGTCGAACCGGTCGTGGCCGGCGATGACCTCGTGCAGCAGGGCGGTGTCCAGCACGGTGCGGCCGGTGGGGCCGCCCTGGTCCAGGGAGGACGCACAGGCGACCAGGCCGTAGCGGGAGACGGTGCCGTAGGTCGGCTTCACACCGACGGTGTTGGTCAGCGCGGCGGGCTGACGGATCGATCCACCGGTGTCGGTGCCGATGGCCAGCGGGGCCATGCCTGCGGCCAGGGCTGCGGAGGAGCCGCCGCCGGAACCACCCGCTGTGCGGGTGAGGTCCCAGGGATTGTGGGTCGGACCGTAGGCGGAGTTCTCCGTGGAGGAACCCATGGCGAACTCGTCCATGTTGGTCTTGCCGAGGATCGGGATACCCGCGGCACGGATCTTCTTCGTCACCGTGGCGTCGTAGGGGCTCATGTAGCCCTCGAGGATCTTCGAGGCACAGGTGGTCGGTGCATCGGTGGTGGTGAAGACGTCCTTGAGGGCCAGCGGCACACCGGCCAGCGGGGACGCGACATTCCCGGCGGCGATGTCCTTGTCGGCCTGCTCGGCGGCGGCGAGAGCCTCGGTCCCACCGACGTGGAGGAAGGCGTGGACGTCGCTGTCGACGGCGGCGATGCGGTCGAGGTGGGCGCGGGTGACGTCCACCGAGCTGACCTCACCGGCGTGGATCTTCTCCGCCAGGGCGGCGGCGGTCCAGGTGGTGAGGTCGGAATCGTCGCGGGAGCCGACGAGTGCTGTCTGATCAGTCATGTGTTCTTTCTCCTGCTCGTCCGTCTATTCGCCGAGGATCCGGGGGACCTGGTAGCGGTCCTGCGCCTGCTTCGGCGCCTGGTCGAGGGCCTGCTCGGCGGTGAGCAGGGACTCGGGGACATCCTCACGCATGACGGAGACGTCCCCGTCGACGTTCTGGGTCGGGTGGCTCAGCGGGGCGATACCCTCGGTGTCCACCTCCTGGACAGCGGCGACCGTTTCGACGATGCCGTCGATCTGCTCGGCGAAGTGGATGAGCTCCTCCTCCGTCAGGGCGAGGCGGGAGAGCCTGGCGAGGTGCGCGACCTCGTCACGGGAGATCTCTGACACAGGGGATCCCTTTCTGATCAGTGTTCCTGTACCTCAGACACTCTAGTCGCCCGACCGCCGCCGTCGACCGTCGGGACGGAACTGACACGCACTCACCGTGGTTCCCCCGTACGTTCCCCCGTACTTTGACTGCATTCGCCGTGTTTCACCGAGCCGGAGTGACAACCCCTTCGCTACAATCGGGCTGTCCGATCACGTCCACCCCACCCTTTCGAGGTCTGCCTTGTCCTACCTGATGCGCGTCCGACTGCCCGATGTTCCCGGAACTCTCGGCGAGATCGCCGCGACCCTCGGTGCCGTCGACGCAGACATCCGTACCGTTGACGTGGTCGAGCATGACCCCGACGGCACCGTGGTCGACGACATCGTCGTCGACCTGCCCGCAGGACGCCTCGCCGATGCCCTCATCAGTGCCGCCCAGGAGGTTGACGGGGTCTACGTCGACTCCATCCGCCCGTTCTCCGGGACCGTCGACCGTCGTGGCCAGGTCAGCCTGCTCGCCAGCGTCGCCCGCCACGAGGCCCGGACCGAGGGGCTCGAGTCCCTGCTGGAGAAGCTGCCGCAGACCATGTCCGTGCAGTGGGTCGTGGTACTGGAGTCCGTGACCGCCGGGGACGGCTCTGTCGCGGTACGCCGGGTCGCGGCGTCCTCCTCCGCCCCCGAGGACGACGGCCGGATCCTGCAGGCCACGCCGGTGGGCGAGGCACGCGCCCTGACCGACCGGGACACCTGGGTCCCGGAATCCTGGACCGTCATGGACTCCGCACTGGCCGCCACTCCCCTGGACGGCACCGACCTCATCATGGTCATCGGGCGACCGGGTGGGCCGGATTTCCTGCTCTCGGAGATCGACCACCTCGGCGAGCTGGGGCTGATCCTCGGCTCCCTGTTGAGCTGAGGGGGCCGGGGCCACCGCCTGCTCCTGCGAATCACTTCCGCACTGTCCCTTGCCCTCCCCCGCGTAACCATTATGCATGCTGTAACGCACACTACAGGTCGACGAAAATGCTCCTACCAGCATGTTTCCCGATAGTGGACACTGTTGAGAATGCACAATGTGGACGCGTAATGTGCGGAGCTGCATTCTTCCGCCGCGCAGTTCCGTCCTACGTCTCCGGCCGGTAGCGGGAGTACCTGTCCACCGGGACGCCCGGATGCAGCTGCGACCACAGCACCTCGATGCCGGCGTGGCTGACGGAGACCATATCGGAGACCGTGAGCTCACAGTCAAAGTCCGGGGTCGACCACCGGTGAAGCTCCGAGGACGGATCGTTCACACCGGCCTCCCCCAGGCTCTCCACCCGCCGGCTCCGTGTCAGTGAGAATCCTTCCCCGAATGCGTGGAACTCACCCGTGGCATCGTCATGTCGAGGAACGGCTGTAGGTCTGAGTTCCAGCGTCACCGGCACCGGAGAAAGATCGGTGGCGATGTTCTCCAGCATCCGGGTGCGGGCGAGTTCCTGCTTCTCCCGCCTGCTGAGCCGCCACAGTTCCTCAGGTTTCTCGGCCGCTACCGTCGCGTTCCCTCCGTCGAATCGATGACGGAGCAGGTCGCGGAGTGAATCGTCCGGAGCCACAGAACGGTTCTGGAACCACACAGTGGTGCGGAATCCGTCCTCAGTCCAGGTGATGTCATACGAATACCCGACCTCGGATCCGGTGTCTTCGGACCGGACGATGATTCCGTCATTGCCGGCGACAAACGTCCCGTCGTCGCAGAAGACACACTGCCTCGGCGTCAGGTCGACTGTGGCGAAGACCCGCAGGGGCCTGTCCTCGATGTGCGCCCGGAACCAGGCACGTTGCGACACTTCCAGGGCCCGGTGGTCGGCAGTCTGCGCTGCCTCGACCTCCTCTGGGGTCACGGTCGGGCCGTCCCAGACGAACAAGGCGTCGTCGAGGGGGACGCCGATCTCCGGGTCCTCGATCCACGCCCTGGAACACACAGCATCCGGGTGCTCGTTGCCCTCGCCGAGCAGGTACCCGGACTCCTGGTCGATCCACATCCGCAGCGGCCCGATCTTACGGCGGGGCGCTTTCAGCTCCACCGTCCAACAGTCGCGTCCCTGGAAACGCTCAGCGATGATCTTTCCCACGGGTCGGGTGAAGTCTTCCCCTGACCAGTCGCGGTTCTCCCGTGGATGCGCGAATCCGTAGGCGTCCCCGTGGTAGCGGAGCGTTCCTGCCGGTACTGCTACCGGGGTCCCCGCGAGTCCGGTCAGGTGGCGCGTGGGTCCCCAACTCCATGTGGTGACGCCGTCGCTGAGGAATCCAGGGAGCCCGTCGACCTCGACCCTCAGGCGTCTGCCCTGTCGCCAGATCTCGATGTACTGCGCGTTCGGCTCCCTCCCCACACCTCATGTCCGCAGCACGCAGTCTGAGGCTGTTCTGACCCCCTCGCCAACGACCTCAGACTGCGTGATGCCGACGTCCCTTTCTACTCCGCAGAGCCTGGGGCGAGGAAGAGCTGGTACGAGGGATCGTCGGTGATCTCGGCGAACGGGAAACCGAGTTCTGCGAGGTGCTCCTCGAACTCGGTGGACTCGGCGTCCTCGAAACCGGCGAGGACGCGGCCGTAGTCCATACCCTGGCTGCGGTAGTGGAACGCGGTGATGTTCCAGCGGGTGCCCAGGACGTCGAGGAAGCGCACGAGGGCACCGGGGTGCTCCGGAAACTCGAAGGAGAAGACCCGCTCGTTGACCGGTGACGGCGGCACACCGCCGACCATGTAGCGCACATGCTCCTTGGCGGTCTCGTCGTCGGAGAGGTCGACCACGTCGTAGCCGGCGTCGCCGAGGGCGTCCGCGATGGCGGTGCGTTCCTCGACACCTCCCTTGAGCTGTACACCGACGAAGATCCGCGCCCGGTGGTCGGCGTCCTGGCCGCCGCTGCGCTCGTCGACGCGGTAGTTGAACTCGGTGACCATCCGGCCGTCGAGCACCTGGCAGAACCTCAGGAAGGCCCCCTGCTCCTCCGGAATGGAAACGGCGAAGATCCCCTCGCCACCCTCACCGAGCTCGGCGCGCTCGGAAATGTAGCGCAGGGTGTGGAAGTTGAGGTTCGCGCCCGAGAGGATGTTGACTAGGGTCTCATCGTGGATCTCGTGGGAGACCGCGTACTTCTTCAGCCCGGCCAGGGAGGTCGCACCGGCAGGCTCGGCGACGGCGCGGTTGTCGTCGAAGAGGTCCTTGATCGCCGCGGTGATCTCGTCGGAGCTGACCGTGATGACCTCATCGAGGAAGTCACGGCACAGCCGGAAGGTCTCGGCGCCGATGGTCTTCACGGCCACGCCCTCGGCGAAGAGGCTGACGTGGTCGAGGGTTACCGGCTCCCCTGCCTCGAGTGCCGCGGTGAGGCAGGCGGACTCCTCCGGCTCCACCCCGATGACCTTGATCTCCGGGTTGAGCTCCTTGAACAGGACGGCGACGCCGGCGGCGAGTCCACCACCACCGACCGGCACGAAGACGCGGTCGACCGGTCCGGACTGGAAGATCTCCAGGCCGATGGTGCCCTGGCCGGCGATGACAGCCTCGTCGTCGAACGGCGGAACGTACTCCAGGCCCTCAAGCTGAGAGAGCTCCTTGGCCTTGGCCTGGGCGGCGTCGAAGTTCTCGCCGTGGAGGATAACCTCGCCGCCGAAGCCACGCACCGCATTGACCTTGATCGAGGGGGTGGTCACCGGCATCACGATGACCGAGCGCATTCCGAGCTCACGGCCGGAAAGGGCGACACCCTGAGCGTGGTTGCCGGCGGACGCAGTGATCACGCCGGGGCAGCCGACGAGTTGGGACATGCGGTTGAAGGCTCCGCGCAGCTTGAAACTGTGCACCGGTTGCAGGTCCTCACGCTTGACCAGCACCCGGTTGTGAATTCGCTCCGACAGCCCGTCCATCGATTCGATGGGGGTGTGCTTCGCGGCCCGGTAGACCGGCGCGGAGACGATGTCGCGGAGGTATTCAGCAGAAGTCTTTGCCATGGTTGACCATGGTACTCAGCGGTTGACCTCAGGCCTGCAGCGGCCAGGACGTGTTGACGGTCTCGGCCTTGGCGGTCTGTCCCTTGGAGATGAAGTACTCCTTGAGGTGGCTCTTGTCCTCGTAGTTCCAGGTGGCCTGCTTCAGCATGAGGTCGTCGGCGGACATCTCGACGACCTCGGGGTAGACCCGGGCGAGCTTCCAGGCGACCCTGGCGGCCGCCACCGCGTCCGCCGAGGCCTCGTGGGCATTGTCGAGGGCGACACCGTAATGCTCACAGACCTGGGTGAGGCGGCGTCCTCCCTTGCGGTACCGGTCCTTCGCCTTGTCGACGACGAGCGGGTCGAACACCGGGCCGTCTACGGTGAAGGTGGGATCCAGGGCCCGCAGGACGGTGAGATCGTAGGCCGCGTTGTAGATGATGAGGGTCGCCCCCTCCGACCAGCCCCGGCGGATGCGTTCGATCGTCTCGGCGAGGACCTCGTCGTGGGGACGCCCGTGTTCCCGGGCGTACTCGGTGGTGATGCCGTGGATCTTGGTCGCCCCCTCCGGGATCGGGATCCCGGGGTCGGCGAGGATCTCCAGGTCATCCCGCCGGGAACCGTTGATGGTGATCAGCGCACTGGTCACGATCCGTGCAGTCAGGGGGTCCTGGCCGGTGGTCTCCAGGTCGAAGCTGAGCATGTGGGAGGGATCGAAGCGGGTCGCGGTCGTCATGGTGGACCACTCTAGCGGGCGGCCGGACGCCCGACTGACCCCGTGCCGCGAGGGCACGGGGTCAGTCGAATCCTGCGGAGGATCAGGGCAGGATCAGGGCAGGATCAGGGCAGGATCAGGCGAGCACGTCGTCGTACTCGGGGGCGGTCACGGCGAGACCCTCGTCGTCACCGAAGAGGTAGTAGGACGCACCGGCGGAGAGGTCGGCGATTTCTTCACGGCTGAGAAGGTTGAACATCTTGAACTCCTGAGGAATCTCGGGTCTGTGGGTTTTATGTGGTGCGTGGTGCATCTGGTGCAACACGCCCAACGCTATGTTTCGCCGCGGAAGCAGTCCACGGCTTTCCGGGCCATCACCCCCGGCCGTATGACACCCCCGTCGTCCCCACGCAGGGCACAGCTCACAGGGACCGCAGGTTCAGTTGTTTTCAGCGGAGATACCACCACCCCCGACCGGTGTGATCCAGATCATCCGGACCCCGGATACAGTGATATGGAACTCATATCGAGGCAGAAACATCATCGCACGGCGTCCCCGGTGCGCGTCCGCGTCCGCACTACACTGAACCGGGTGAGCGAGCCGAAGCAGACGACGTCCCCCACCGCATCCCCCGACGACCCGGCCGAGCGTTGGTCCACCCTGGCCGCGGAAATCCGTCACCACCGTGACCTCTACTACTACCGCGAGCCGGTGATCACGGACGCCGAGTTCGACACGATGATGCGCGAGCTCCAGGCACTGGAGGCCGAGCATCCCGAGCTCGTCGCCGGACCGAGCCCGACCACCGAGGTCGCACAGCCCCCGGTGAACTCGCCGTTCCGCAATGTCGCCCACCGCGAGCAGATGCTCAGCCTCGACAATGTCTTCGACGGCAGCGAACTCAAGGAGTGGCTCGACCGCACCCCCTCGGAGACCTACCTCACCGAGCTGAAGATCGACGGCGCCTCCATCGACCTGCTCTATCTGGACGGTCGCCTGGAGACCGCCCTGACCCGCGGCGACGGTGTGACCGGTGAAGACATCACCCACAACGCCCGCACCATCTCCGACATCCCCGACCGGCTCAGCGACACCGATGAGTTCCCGGTGCCCGCGGTCGTCGAGATCCGTGGCGAGATCTTCATCACCGTCGAGGACTTCGCGACGATGAACGCCGACCGGCAGGCCGAGGGCAGGAAGATGTTCGCCAACCCACGCAATGCCGCGGCCGGCGCGATGCGTCAGAAGAACCCGGAGGAGACGGCGAAGCGTCCCCTCAAACTGATCTGCCACGGTCTCGGCGCGCGCGAAGGTTTCGAACCTGCCAGCCAGCATGACGCCTACCGTGCGATCGAGGCGTGGGGTCTGCCGGTCAGCCCGTACACGAAGCAGGTCCACTCGGCCGAGGAGGTCATCGCCCAGGTCAGGTACTGGGGAGAGCACCGGCATGACGCCACCCACGAGATGGACGGCCTGGTCGTCAAGGTCGACAGCCTCGACGAGCAGGAGGATCTGGGCGCGACCAGCCGGGCTCCGCGCTGGGCGATCGCCTACAAGTACCCGCCGGAAGAGGCGATGACCACGGTGGAGTCCATCCGGATCGGGATGGGGCGCACCGGACGTGCCACCCCGTTCGCGGTGATGTCCCCGACCTATGTCGCCGGGTCCACGGTCTCCATGGCCACACTGCACAACCCGACCGAGGCGCACCGCAAAGGCATCCGGCTGGGTGACCGGGTGATGATCCGCAAGGCCGGCGAGGTGATCCCCGAGGTCCTGGGCCCGGTGGAGGATGTCCGCGACGGCTCCGAGCGCGAGTTCGTCTTCTCCTCGGTGTGCCCGGAATGCGGCACTCCTCTGGCCCCGACCAAGGAGGGGGACGCCGACTGGCGCTGCCCGAACACCCGCTACTGCCCCGGCCAACTGCAGAACCGGCTGAACTACCTGGCCGGACGCGGCGCCTTCGACATCGACGCCCTCGGCGAGCGTGCCGCCAGTGACCTCATCGCCTCCGGCGTCCTGCCCGATGAAGGACGCCTGTTCTCGCTCAGCGCCGAAGACCTGACCTCCACCAACGCGTACACGACCAAGGCCGGGAAACTGAACAGGCCCGGTGAACTGCTGCTCGACAATCTGGAGGAGGCCAAACAGGTCGACCTGTGGCGGGTGATCACCGCACTGTCGATCCGGCATGTCGGCCCGACCGCGGCAAAGGCCCTGGCCGCGACCCTCCAGTCCATCCCTGCGATCGACGAGGCGTCGGTCGAGGACATGGCCGAGATCGACGGTGTCGGCGGGATCATCGCACAGTCGGTGAAGGACTGGTTCGCGGTGGACTGGCACCGCGAGATCGTGGACGCCTGGGCGGACGCGGGTGTGCGCATGGAGCAGATCATCGAGGCCTCCGACCTGCCGGAGCAGACGCTGGCAGGACTGACCGTGGTGGTCACCGGGTCGCTGGAGAACTTCGACCGGACCAGCGCGAAGGAGGCGGTGGAGTCCCGCGGCGGCAAGGCGGCGGGGTCGGTGTCGAAGAAGACCGACTTCCTCGTCGCCGGAGAAAAGGCCGGCTCGAAGCTCACCAAGGCCGAGGATCTCGGCGTCCCCGTGCTGGACGAGGCCGGGTTCGAGAAGCTCCTGGCAGAGGGGCCGGACGCGGTGAGGTAGAGTGCACCCATGATCATCTGCGACGTCCACCCCGCGCCCCTGTCCGCGTGCTGACATCGTAGAGCCCGCTTTCCCGGCCTTGCTCCGATCAGCACGACCACTGATCACCGGGAGGCCGCCGTGTTATCCACACACCCTTCTGTCGTCCTCGGCGACCTCACCCTCACCTGGCCGGACGGCACGCCTGTCCTCGACCACCTCTCTACCTCCTTCCCCGCCGGATGCACCGGTGCGAACGGGACGGGCAAGTCCACACTCCTCCGCGTCCGCGCCGGCGAGCTCTCCCCCGACTCCGGGCACCTGACCGTGTCCGGCACCGCGGACTACCTGCCGCAACGCCTCACTCTGGTCACCGACGCCACGGTCGCTGACCTCTTCGGCGTCCACGGCATCCTCGATGCCCTGGACCGGATCGAACACGGCACCACCGACCCAGCCGACTTCGCTGCCATCGGCGACGACTGGGACATCGGTGACCGGTGTCTCGCCGACCTCGCAGCCGCCGGGCTCGAGGGGATCCAGCTCACCCGGCGCGTCGGGACGCTGTCCGGTGGGCAGACCGTTCTCACCGCAGTGGTCGGCCTGCGCCGCACCCGCCATGACGTCGTCATCCCCGATGAACCGACGAACAACCTGGACCTCGCCACGGTGGATGCGCTGGTCGACGCGCTGGCGCCCTACCGCGGAGCGCTGATCATGGTCAGCCACGACGAAGTCCTGCTCGACCGGCTTGGCGTAGGCTCGCGACTATGTCAGTCGTGAAGATCAACGCAATCAGTGTTCCCGAAGGCGCCGGCCCTGAGCTGGAGAAGCGCTTCGCCGCCCGTGCCCACACCGTCGACTCCTCCCCCGGCTTCGAGGGCTTCCAGATGCTCCGCCCGACGAAGGGTGACGACCGCTACTTCATCGTCACTACCTGGGCCTCCGAGGAGGATTTCAAGGCCTGGGCGGAGGGCCCTGCCAGGGCCGCACACAGCGGTCCGCACTCCGGTGAGGGCAAGAAGCCGGTCGCCACGGGTGCAGACCTGCTGGAATTCGAGGTCGTCGACCTGGACGCCATCGCCAAGCAGCAGTAACCGCAGTCCCTACCCTCCTTCCGGGGGTGGGCGAGAAACCGGTCCAGATCGGAGACATGGAGTGTATCCGTCGCCCCGATCATGACCGGTTTTTCACGCCGCTCAGTTGCGGTGCAGCAGAGCAGCAGCGCCGCGAACGGTCCGGGCCAGCTCGGCCGCCGCGTTCGGGGTGAGGACGCCCTCTCCCGCAGCCACCAGGTCGATCTGCGGTTCGGGGCTCTCTCCGTCGAAGGTCCACTGCTTCCAGGTCCGCATCACGGTGTGCGCCAGCTCCTCGCTGGTGCGGCCACCGCCGACCCGCCAGGCCACGGAGGTGCCAGCGTCGATCAGCCGGGCGACCTCGTCATCCAGGCGGTCCACCACCAGGGTGGCGTCCAGGGATGCCAGCTCGGGGTACACGCATCCGGCGTCCAGCACGATCTCACGCTCCCCTGTGCCACCCACCTGCCCGAGGAAACGCCGCTCCACATTCGTCGCAATCTCACGGTCCAAACTCATGGTCTCGAAGTCGGTGGCTCCGACCAGTGTGGAGGTCACCTCGGCGAAGCGTCGTTCATGCACGTGCACCACCGAGGCCCCGACAGCGTCGCAGAACTCACGCACGCCCTCGCCGAGTGCCAGAGCGACATCACGGAACGCCGGCCGGTCGAAGCACAGCGGGTGCCCGTGGTACTCCACCGAAGCCCCGAAGGTCCACGGCCCGGTGACATGCACCATCAGCCGGTCAGTCCCCGGCATGACCTCGGCGATGATGTCGGTGAGTTCGTGGCGGCGTCCGAGGAAGGAACGCATGTCGAGGGTCTTGCCCGGCGCGACCTCCCAGCCCCGGGCATGGGAACGCAGGTAGGGACCTCCGACAGTCACACCCATCGCGGCGGTCTCCATGAGCAGACCGTCATCCACGGCAGAGCGGGGCAGGCTCAGCGGTGGCAACACCCCGACGTCTTCGTCGACGTCCCTGGTCCGCCGGGCGACCGCAGCCAGAGCTGCCCGCAGGTCGGTGTGGGTGGTCCGGATATCCTCCCACCAGGCGAATCTGGTCACGCGGACTGTGCTCCGGATTCAACAGCGTCCACCCACGGTGCGGTCGCACTGATCGTGCCGGATCCGATGAGGATGTCCCCCTCGGCGTCCGGCAGGTAGACCACGGCGGCCTGGCCGCGGGCCACGCCCTGCAGCGGCTCGTGGAGCTCCAGCTCCACGGCATCCGAGGTCAGCGTCGCGGTTGCCGGGACCACACCACCGTGGGCGCGGACCTGGACTTCACACCCGAACGTCTCCCCGTGCTTCACCGGGTCGAGCCGCTTGAGCCGGTCGGCGGTGATGTGCCCGATCCTCAGATCCTGCTTGCGCCCGACCGTGACGGTGCCGGTGGAGGCGTTGATGTCGGTGACGTAGCGCGGCTGACCGTCGGCGGCAGGGCCGGTCAGTCCGAGACCCTTACGCTGGCCGATGGTGAAGCCGTAGACACCGTCGTGTTCGGCGAGGGTCTCTCCCTCCACCGACTGCACGATGCCTGGGCGCATCCCGATCTTCGCGCCGAGGAAGGCCTGTGTCCGCCCGTCGGGGATGAAGCAGATGTCGTGGCTGTCCGGCTTGGACGCCACGCCCATCCCCAGGTCCTTCGCCTCGGCGCGGATGTCGGGCTTGACGGTGTCCCCGACCGGGAACATGCAGTGGGCCAGCTGCTCGTCGGTGAGGACGCCGAGAACGTAGGACTGGTCCTTGTTGTCGTCGATGCCACGGCGCATGACACCGTCGTGCAGCCGGGCGTAGTGGCCGGTGACCACGGCATCGAAGCCGAGGGCGATGGAGCGGTCGAGCAACGCCTCGAACTTGATCTTCTCGTTGCAGCGCAGGCAGGGGTTGGGGGTCTCCCCGATCTCGTAGGACTCGACGAAGTTGTCGATGACGTCCGCCTTGAAGCGGTCGGAGAAGTCCCAGACGTAGAAGGGGATGCCGAGGGAGTCGCAGACGCGGCGGGCGTCGGCGGAGTCCTCCAGGGAGCAGCAGCCGCGCGAGCCCGCACGCACCGCCTCCGGGGACTGTGACAGCGCCAGGTGGACGCCGATGACCTCGTGACCTTCCGCCAGCGCACGCGCCGCCGCCACCGAGGAATCGACGCCACCGCTCATCGCCGCGACTACCCGCATTCTTCCTGTCACACTCCTGATGTACCGCCTGCAGAACAGCCCTTCACCCTACACCGTGGCTGCACCACCGGTCATCTCTGTTCAGTACGCCGTGCCCGCGGCCCGCGCCTGCTCGACCACACCGGACAGCAGGGCACAGATGCGGTCAATGTCGGCGTCTGTCGTCGCAGGTCCGGTGGTCAGCCGCAGTGCACCGCGGGCGGTGTGCACGTCGACGCCCATCGCGGTGAGCACGTGGGAGGCCCGGTTCACCCCGGCCGAGCAGGCGGAACCGGTGGAGGCGTCCACACCGGCGACATCGAGCAGCATGATGAGGCTGTCGCCTTCGGCACCGGGGAAGCTCATGTGGACATGTGACGGCAGCGCTCCGGGACCAGCCGGAGCAGGGTCGGTGTAGACCACCGCATCCGGGATCGACCGGACCACGTCGAGCAGCCGGGCCTGGTAGCCGGCGAGTCGGGCGTGCTCGGCGTCCATCTCCGCGACGGCCGAGGCCAGTGCCGCCGCCGTCGCAGCCGCTCCCTGCGGGTTGACGGTGCCGGAACGCAGTTTGCGCTCCTGTCCGCCGCCGCGGACCGGAGTGTCTACGACGGCATCGCGACGCGCCAGCAGCAGGCCGACGGACTTCGGCCCGCCGAACTTGTGCGCGCTCGCCGCCAGGGTAGAGACACCGAGGCGGTGGAAATCAACCGGCAGATGGCCGACGGCCTGCACCGCATCGACATGGGTCGGGATCCCGACATCCACCGCAGGTCCCACCACAGCCGGCAGATCACTGATGTTGCCGGTCTCGTTGTTGACCCACATGGCAGTGACAAGGGCATCAGACGCCGGGTCCAGCCGCCCCACCGGGCCCGGGCGACCGTCGGGATCCACCGGGATCCCCACCCGCTCGAACAGTGGACCGCCGGGAACGGGAAGGCCGTGCTCGTTATCGCACAGCCAGTCGACCGACTCCCCCACCGCCGGATGTTCGACCGCCGTGACATGGATCCGCCGGGCGCCACGGGTACGCAGCGCACCGAAAGCGAGACCCTGGACGGCGATATTGTCCGCCTCAGTCCCCGATCCGGTGAACAGCACCTCGGCCCGGTCAGCCCCGAGCAGACCGCCGATCTGCTCCCGGGCGTCCTCCACGATGCGGGACGCCTCACGACCGGACGCGTACTGGCCGGCCGGGTTCAGCAGGGACGCGGTGTGCTCCAGCGCCTCCACAGCTTCCGGACGCAACGGGGCGGACGCCGCGTGGTCGAGATAGATGCGGGATGTCCCTGACATCACTCCTCCTCGTGGGGCAGTGCCAGCAGACGGCGGTCGATCTCGTGCATCTTCTCGGCGACCGCTGTGGGGTCCACGCCTTTGCGGTAGCGGCTCGCAGCAAGACTGCGTTGGGCCTCGTTGAGGGACCTGCGCCGGATCTCGAGAGCCCTGCGGGCGGCCTTCTGCCGTCGCTCACGGCGGATCCGCGCGTGTTCGTCAGCGTCCTCGACACCGTCGTCACCGTCGTCGAGAGCCGAGGTTGAACGGATCACCTGGAGACGTTCGTTGATACGGGCCGCAGCCTCCGGGGTGAGATTCGCACTGGACAGTTCCTTGCTGACCACGGCGACGGCGGCGCGGTAGGCGTCGTCGAGAGCTTCCTCGGTGGCGTGGTCGGCGGTGTCGTGGAGGTCGTAGTTGCGCTTGAGATACGCGGTGAGCTTCGGCAGGGTGAGCCCGGGAATCACCATGGTGCAGAGCAGGACGACGAAGGCGACGATGGTGAACTCGTCACGCATCGGGAAGTCGGTCGGGCTCAATGACAGCACCAGGGCGAAGGTGACCAGACCGCGCATACCGGCCCAGGTCAGCAACAGGACATCGGTCCAGCGCACCGGCGCACGGTATCTCCCCCTGTTCCGGGCGTTCGCCCACAACAGCCCACTCATCCACAGTGCGCGGACCGCGATGAGCACAAGAGAGATGACCAGACCCCACAGCACCGGCTTGAGGTGCTCCACCTCGTCGTCGAAGATCGACTCGCGGACGTTCATGCCCATCAGACCGAAAGCCATACCGGTGACGAGGAGCTCAATGACCTCCCAGAACGCGGAACCGGCGAGTCGGGCGTCGGCGGCGGTGGCGTCCAGCCGGGAGCTGAGCTCCACGGCGGCGACGACCACGGCGATGACGCCGGAGATGTGGATCTCCTCGCACACCAGGTAGAGGATGAACGGCAGCACCCACGTGAAGGCGTTGCCGGCGACCGGGGAATCGAGCCACTCGACGACCTTGGCGGAGTAGCGTCCGACACCCCAGCCGAGAGCGACCGCACCGAGGGCGCTGTAGATCATGGTTCCGCCAGCCTCGAACCAGTGGATGTCGTCGTGGAACTGCGCGGCGGTGACCGCCGCACTGAAGATGACGAGGGACGCGGCGTCATTGAACAGTCCCTCGGACTGCAGGGTGCCGATAATGCGTCGTGGGATGCCGGCGGGCTCCGCCACCGCCTCGACAGCCACTGGATCCGGCGGGGCGACAGCCGCGGCCAGCGCCAGGGCACCGACGAGGGTGAGCCCGGGGATCATCCACATGGACACGCCCACGACCGCGGCCACGGTGACAATGACGAGGATCACCGACAGGCTGAGAATGGACCGCCACTGGTCCCGGAACATACCCCAGGAAGTCCGTCGTGCCAGCGCCCACAGCAGCGGGGGCAGGGCCAACGGGAGGATGAGGTGCGGATCCACGTCGACGGTGGGCATCCCCGGGAGAAACATCGCGCCGGTGGTGACCAGCAGCAGCAGGACCGGCCAGGGCAGACCGACCCGGTCGCCTACTCCCACCGTGAGCACGGTCAAGAGCATGAGAGCCAGAACGATGATCAGGGTTGTCATCCAGTCGGATCCTTCCCAGGGGTCGGAGTGGTCGGTGGTCGCTGTCGCCAGCGGTGTCAGTGGCGGATTCCCCGGCAGAAAAAGACTCAGGGTCCGCACCCCGTCGGGGTGCGGACCCTGTAGTCCGGTGGTCACCGTGCCTGCTCAGACGGAATTCTCCGTCCAGTGTACCGCGTGGCTCCCACCGGTTCTTCCCGGTGTTCACCTGCGGCGGCGGGAACTACTTGCGCTTGGCGAGTTCCTCGGTGGCCTGCGGGGCGACCTTGAACAGGTCGCCGACGACGCCGAAGTCGGCGATCTCGAAGATGCCGGCCTCCTCGTCCTTGTTGACGGCGACGATGGTCTTGGAGGTCTGCATACCGGCCTTGTGCTGGATGGCACCAGAGATACCGAGGGCGATGTACAGGTTCGGGGAGACCGTCTTACCTGTCTGGCCGACCTGGAACTTGCCCGGGTAGAAGTCGGCGTCCACTGCGGCGCGGGAAGCACCGACGGCGGCACCGAGGGTGTCGGCGAGAGGCTCCACGACGTCGTGGAAGCCTTCCGGACCGGCGACACCGCGGCCACCGGAGACGATGATCTTCGCCTCGGTGAGCTCGGGGCGGTCGGCCTTCTCGGCCGGCGCGAAGGAGTTGATCTTCACCGCGGTCGGACCCGGGGCGGGCAGCTCGACGGCCTGGACGGTACCGGCGGCTGCCTGGTCCTCCGGGTCGACGGCGCCGGCGCGCAGGGTGTAGACCGGCGAAGTGCCACCGGCGGTGGACTCGACGGTGAAGTCACCACCGAAGATGGAGCCGGAGGCGGAGCGGTCGGCGTTGATGCCGATCACGTCGTAGAGGACACCGGAGGCGACGCGGGCGCCGACGCGGCCGGCGATCTCGTTGCCGTTTGCACCGGCGGCGATGACGACCGGGACCTGGAGGGCGGCGGCCAGACCGGCGACGGCGTCAACCTGCGGGGTGACGACATACTCGGCGGCGAAGTCGGCCTCAGCGGCGTAGATGTTCTCGGCTCCGGCGGCGGCCAGGCCTGCCTGCAGCTTCTCGGTGGTGCCGGGGGCGCCGACGACGACGGCACCGACGGTGCCGAAAGCGCGGGCGGCGGTGATGAGCTCACGGGTGCTGTTCTTCAGCTCACCCTCGGAGTGCTCAACGAGGACCAGGACGTTGGTCATGGTTTCAGTAGTCCTTTCCGTGTGTGGGGTGAGTTAAATGAGCTTCTGCTTGGCGAGGAACTCGACCAGCTGAACGCCGCCGTTGCCCTCGTCGGTGACGATCTCACCGGCGGTCTTCGCGGCCTTCGGGGCAGAGGCGGTGACCTTGGTCGCGGCGGCACCGAGGCCGACGTTCTCAGCGGCGACACCGATCTCGGCGATACCCAGTTCGCGGATGGTCTTCTTCTTCGCGGCCATGATGCCCTTGAAGTTCGGGACGCGCGGGGTGTTCGCCTTCTCGGTGACGGACACGATCGCCGGGGTCGGGGCCTCGACGGTGAAGATGCCGTCTTCGGTGACGCGCTCACCGGTCACCTTGCCTCCCTCGACCTCGAGGGAACGCAGGTTGGTGACGGCCGGGATCTGGCGGTACTCGGAGAGCAGACCCGGCACAGCACCGGCACCACCGTCGGTGGAGGCGTTGCCGGCGAGGATGATCTCGATGTCCTCGACCTGGTTGAGGGCGTTGGACAGGGTCCAGGCGGTACCCAGGGCGTCCGAACCGGCGAGGGCGTCATCGGTGACGAGGATTCCCTCGTCGGCACCGAGGGACAGTGCCTTGCGCAGGGCGGAGGTGGCGCCCGCCGGGCCCACGCTCAGCACGATGATGTTGCGGGACCCGTCAGCTTCCTTGAGCTTCAGGGCCGCCTCGACGGCGTTCTCGTTGATCTCGTCCAGGATAGCGTCGCTGTTCTCCCGGTCGAGCGTGAAGTCGTCATCGGTCAGCTTGCGCTCGGAGTAGGTGTCCGGCACCTGCTTGACCAGAACCACGATGTTCGACATTCGTTGGCCTTCCTGCCTTGGGTTCGATGTGATCGTCGGTAATTCTACCCGGATTCTGCCGTGACCTACCCCACAATCACGTGAAAATAGACCTATCTGCCACAAAATCACCGTTTCTACGGGCTCATGACCTGCGACGTTGCAAACATGCTACAAAAAAATATCTTTCCGGCCTCACCCCCGGGGGTGCCGCGTTTCACGTTGGGATAGGTCGTTTCATAAGACTGAACGGCATACCGCAGCCACCGGTGATCCACCGATGCGTGCGATGACGACCGTCAGCGGGGTACTCCCCTTGAGCGCCCCACCGGAACGCATCTTCCTACGCAGCGCATCGGGATCCACGTCCGCACCGCGCACCAGGATCTCCAGTGCACCGCAGTCATGGGCCGACAGTACAGACTTCAGCTTCTTCACCGGTACTGTCTCGAGCACCTCGAAGACCCGCTGGCCGGGTAGCAGTGCGTCCCGTACCGCGTCATCCCACCGGTCACCGGAGAGATAGGCGATGTGCGGGTCCACCCGCCACCAGCCGAGTCGGGCGGCATACTGACGGACCAGTCCGGCACGGACCACCGCACCGTCCGGATCGAGCATGTAGCGGCCCACCGGCCCGACCTCCTCGGATTCCGGGGCCGAGGTCGTCAGCACGTCGGTTGCGTCCTGCCCCACCACCACGGCGCGCCGGCCCTGGTCGTGCTGCCCACCCCTCCCCGGGACGGTGGCCAGCCCCGGAGTGTAGAGGCACGCCTCCTTGACTCCCGGTGCACCGGGACCGCCGGGCGCGATACTGACGACATCCACCTGCCCCTCCCACTCCGAGTAGTCGATGCCCGGCGCACACTTCACCGCCAGTTCCGCTCCGGCCGCCTGCCACACCGACAGCAGATCCGGCAGCGGAGGCAGCAGGTCACGGGGATCACGGATGCGTCCCCGCGCGGTCCGTCGTGCCGGATCGGCGACAATGACGTCCGCCCGCAGCGCAGGAACGACCGCATCCGCACGGACCAACGGGACCTCGGGGAGGTTGATCCGTGCCATGGCCAACCGGGCGGCGTCCAGGTCACCGCCGACGACGGTGCCGAAGCGTCCACGGACGCCGGGTGCGGTCAACTCCGCCAGTTCGGTGCCGACCGAACAGGTCACGTCGGCGATACTGCGCCCCTCGGCCACGGTGAGCAGATGCTGCACCCGGACCCCGGCCACGGCAGCCGGGGTGGCCTGCTGGGCGGAGTCCGTGCAGGCCATCCAGTCCGTGCGTGGAGTTCCGTCGGCGTTGACCGGGACCTTCGCACCACGCACCGCGGCACGACGGGCACTGACGAGTTCCGCCAGCGCACGGGCCGTCGCGGCCGGGTCTGAGGCACCGGCGTCATCGGCGATCTGCCGCAACCGGGTCAGGTCAGACAGCTGGCTCGAGGAGGTGAGCTCCAGCTGCCCGGCGGCCTCCACCGCCCTGGGGTGCGTCGCCAACCACCGGATCTCGGCGACCGTGAAGCTCACGAGAAGGGGCTGGGAGGGAGATCCTCCGGGTCGACGGCGAACTTCATCCCCGGGGCGAAGACGCGCTCAGGGTAGCCGTACATACGGGTCTCCATGAGGTAGTACTCCGCCATGTACGGCAGATCGACCGGCTCCTTGACCACCGGGTCGACGGTCAGCTGGGCGGCGAAGTCCATGACCTCCTCGACGCTGCGGAACGTGTCCAGCATCTTCAGCTGCGACCACGTCGGCGGCATGAGGTTGATTTTCCGGTTGCGCCAGCCGTCGAGCAGGGTCCCGGGACGGAACCACCCCGTGGAGGTCGCCTCACGGGTGTCGCCGTAGGCGTTCTGTCCCTCGGGCATCGAGGCGACGAAGAAAGCCGTGTCATAGCGGATCGGCTGCCTTTCCGGGGTGACCCAGTTCGCCCAGGGACGCAGCAGATCACCACGCAGCACCAGATCATGCTGATCCATGAAGTCGGTGAAGGCCAGGCGGTGGTTCTCCAGGTCTGCACGGAACGGCAGGTAACCGGTGGTGTCCTTCACCGTGCGGCCGTCCGCGTGGCCGGCCAGCAGCGTGCCGGTCTCCTCGAAGGTCTCACGCACCGCGGCACAGACCAGTGCCCGAGCGATGTCCGGGGAGGTCCGTAACCGGCCCGCCCACCACTCGGTGGACGGCCCCTGCCAGCGGATGTCCGGGGAACTCACCCCGTCGCCGTCGACGTCGCCGGGCATGTCGCGTTCATCGACGCCACCGCCGGGAAACACCGTCATCTCCGCGCAGAACCGCATCGTGGACGCCCGCTCCTGCACGTACACCTCCGGCCCGCTGAGCGTGTCTCGCAGCAGCATCACCGTGGAGGCGTGCCGGGGTTGCACCGACCCCGGCGCAGACCCTG
This sequence comes from Corynebacterium sp., assembly GCF_022712275.1. Lineage (GTDB taxonomy): Bacteria > Actinomycetota > Actinomycetes > Mycobacteriales > Mycobacteriaceae > Corynebacterium. The sequence goes on from NZ_JALAGU010000054.1 coordinate 53,064, forward strand.
GGTTCCGTGAACGACTGTCAACCATGTTCCCCACCCTAGTCAGTTCTGTCGGTGACGCGACCGGCCGGTCCTCGGTGTGCGGCGTGCGAAGTACCGTCCGTCCTCCTCGACCCGCAGCTGGATCGGCTGGTGGTAGGCACGGGTGAGGTTCTCCGAGGTCATCACGTCGGTGATAAGCCCCTGGGCGACAACCTGCCCCTCGTCGAGGATCAGACCGTGGGTGAATCCCGGGGGGATCTCTTCGACATGGTGGGTCACCAGGACCATCGCCGGAGCGTCGGGATCCACCGCCATCTCCGAGAGCAGACCGACGAGATCCTCGCGTCCGCCCAGATCCAGACCGGCACCGGGCTCGTCGAGCAGCAGAATCTCCGGGTCGGTCATCAGCGACCGTGCGATGAGGACGCGTTTACGCTCGCCTTCGCTGAGCGTCCCCCACTCATGGTCGACCAGGTGCAGTGCGCCGACGGTCTCGAGAATCTCCAGCACCCGGTCGCGGTCGCTGTCGTCGTACTCCTCCTTCCACCGGCCGAGCACGTCATAGCCCGCGGAGATGACCAGATCGACGACCTTCTCCTTCTCGGGGACGCGGTGGGCGAAGGCCGCCGAGGACAGGCCGACGGCGGTCCGCAGTTCACGGACGTCCACCTTGCCCAGGGTCTCCCCCACGATGCGCACCGTGCCGCGGGTCGGGAAGAGCATCGCCGAGGCGATGGACATCAGTGTCGTCTTCCCTGCCCCGTTGGGGCCCAGTACGATCCACCGCTCATCCACCTCGACCTGCCAGCTGACCTGGTCGAGCAGGGCCCGACCACTCCGGATAACGCTGACATCACGGAAGTCGATCACCAGGTCCTCATCGAGGGCCTCAGCGGTGGCGGGAGTGGAGATGAGAGTGGGATCGTTCACTCCCCCATGGTGCCACACGGCCGATCAGAACAACGCGCTGGCCATCCGGGTACGGGCGTCTATGACCTCGGGGTCCGCCGGGTCGTAGAGGGTGAACAGGCCGAGCAGTCGGGTACGTGCGGCGTCCTTCTCCTCGCCGGCAGACATACGCATCCGGTCGATGAGGACGTCGAAGGCCTCGCGGCGGCGTCCCTCCAGCAGCATCCGGTCGATGTCGTCGGCCGACCCGTCGGCGGAGCGCCCCAACAGGACGGCGGTCGCACGGGCGGCCTTGGCTTCGTTGACGGCCTCTGCGGAAGCACCGGTGTCACCGATGACGGCGTCGTACAGGGCGACCGCGCTGACGTAGTCCTCGCGGTCCAGGGCGTCGGCGGCCTCGGCGAAACGGGGGTCGGCCGGGGGCTCCTCGTCCTCGGTCCCGCCACCGGCGGCCGGCAGGCCCGGAAGCTTGCCTGCCGTGGCCTGCAGCACCGCGGAAATGAAACGGTCGGTCTGCTCCGGCTGCTGGACGCCCTCGAAGCTGGTCAGCGGACGCCCCGCAGCCAGTGCGAGCACGGTCGGCACCGACTGCACGCCGAAGGCCTGGGCGATCTCCGGGATGGTGTCCACGTCGACGTAGCGGAAGACCCAGGACGCCGGCTCGGTCTGCCCGAGGGCGGAAGACGCGAAGGCCTGGGACATCTCGTCGGATCCCGGAGCCCGCGAGCTGCCGAGCTGGACGATGACCGGGACCTGGGTGGAGCGGACGACGAGATCCTGCTCGAAACTCTCGGCGGTGACCGGGCCGGCCAGGGCGACCGGTGCCCCGGAGGCGGCCTCCTCCTTCGCCCGGTCCCGGGCGTCCGCCGCCTCCTTCACGGCACCGAGGTCCACGGCGCGGGCGGCGAAACGGTTGGGGGCGGAATCGGCCGGTCCGGCCGGACGGGGTGAAGTCATGTCATCCACTCTAACGCCACTCCGACACGGACGACACGGACGACACGGACGGCACAGGCGGCACAGGCGGCACAGGCGGCACGGACAGGTCCGGCACTCAGCGCCGGTCCCAGCACCCCGAGTGCCAGTGCCTGCGGTCCTCCGCACCACGGTGACCGTCCGGCCAGGCGACGACATGGGCGACCCCGGGCGGGATGTTCTGGTTGCATCCCGGGCAGACGTAGAACTTCACCGCGGAGCCCGCACCCATGTGGCGGACGAACCAGTCCTCCCCCGTCGCCCAGCCCGGACCGGGCTCGCGACGGGTACCCCAGTAGGTCGCGCCATCGCGTGGCAGATCGGCCCGTCCGCGGGGCACCGGGGTGGCGCGTCGGTTGTGTCGTGGCACGGGATCAGAAGAGCCGGAGCTCGGTCGGGTCCGCGCCGCGCATCTCCTGGTAGTCCAGCGTGACGCAACGGAAGCCCCGGTCCTCGGCCAGGGTCCGGGCCTGTGGCTTGATCTCCTGGGCGGCGAAGACACCCTGGACCGGGGCCAGCAGTTCATCACGGTTGAGCAGCTCAACGTAGCGGGTGAGCTGCTCGACACCGTCGATGCCGCCGCGGCGCTTGATCTCCACGGCGACGGTGGCGCCCAGGTCGTCCCGGGAGAGGATGTCCACCGGGCCGATGGCGGTCGGGTACTCCCGGCGGATCAGTGTGTAGCCGTCACCGAGAATCTCGATCTGCTCGGCGAGCAGCTCCTGCAGGTGTGCCTCAACACCGTCCTTCACCAGACCGGGGTCCTCACCCAGCTCATGGGTGGTGTCCGAGTAGACCTCGAAGATCCGGATGGTGAGCTTCTCCCCCTTGGGATTCTGCACCGACCACTGCTCGACGACTCCGGCATCGGCCTGCTCCGCGGTCGGCTCCTCCTCACGCAGGGTGCACGGCGGGGTCATCCAGTTCAGCGGCTTGTAGGCACGGTCGTCGGCGTGGATACTCACCGACCCGTCCGCCTTGACCATCACGAGGCGGTCGGCCTCGGGCAGGTAAGCCTCGAGACGGCCTTCGTATTCCACGGAACAACGGCAGATCACCAGACGCATGGGTGACAGGCTAGCAGGCGTGCCCCGCGGACCGGATCAGGGCCGCTCGAGCCCGTGGCGACGGTCCACCCGGACCTGGGAACGCACCATCCGCGTCGAGGGGGCGGACTCCAGCCAGGCCACCAGGGCGGTGTCTCCGGCGTCGTCGATGGCGACCTCCCAGCCGGCGGTGCCGTCGGTCAGTGACAGCACATGGAGGTCGTCCTCCAGGAATGCCGCCTCACGGGAGGAGATGGGACGGCGTCCGGTGATCTCGGTGCCCTGCCGCGAGAAACTGAGGTCCGACTCCGGACGCAACGACCGTAGCTTGAAGACCTTCGCCTGCATCCCCCCGTAAACGAGAACCCCGTGGCGCCAGTGCCTGCCGTCGGGATTCGGCACGCTTCTGACCACCACGGGGATTCCGCGACTGCGCAGGGTGAGGAACCTGCCCCCTGCCAGGAGTGCCCCGAAGGCCACCACGCATACGGCCACGATGATGAGGATGGTCCAGAGCACCAGCCACGTCCCTTCGTCAGTGTCGTCACTGTCGTCACTAGTCGTCGTGCCCTGTCGACGGTTGTCATCCGTCCGCTCTCTGCAGGGCTTTTCGACGAGCATACCGGGGGTCGACGGGGCCACCAAAAGCTGTTGCCGGAGGGACGCGGGGGACACAGGGGGTGCTGCGAGAACGCCGACGGGCGGTTCCCCCGAAAATTCAGGGGAACCGCCCGTCGGTGGTGTCAGGCGCTACTACGGCGTCAGGAACTACTTCTCCTGCAACCGCTTCACGGCGCGCAGCTCGGAGACCGCAGTCTCACGCTCGAGCTCGGACGCCGAGGCGTCCTTCGCCCGGGCCTCGGCCTCGGAGGTGTTGACCTCGGAGGCCCAGACAGCGGAATCGGCGAGGATGGTGACCTTGGACGACGACACGGACAGGAAACCGCCCTGCACCGCCGCGACAAGCTTCTCACCCTCGGCCGTCCGGATGACGACCACGCCGTTCTCGACCAGCTGGCCGAGCAGCGGCTCGTGGCCGGGGAGCACGCCGATCTCGCCCTCGGTGGTCTGTGCGGTGACGGAGCTGGCCTTTCCGGACCAGAGCATCCGCTCGACAGACACGAGTTCAGTGGCAATCTCAGCCATGTGCGTGACCCCTTACTTTCCGGTGAGCTTCTGGTAGGCGGCCTCGACGTCGTCGAGTCCACCCAGACCGTCGAAGCACTTCTCCGGGTAGGCGTCGAACTCACCGTCGCAGATGCGCTCGAAGGCGTCGATCGTGTCGGCGAGCGGCACGAAGGAACCCGGGATATCGGTGAACTTCTGGGCCACGAAGAAGTTCTGGCCCAGGAAGCGCTCGATACGACGGGCACGCTGCACGACGATCTTGTCCTCCTCGGACAGCTCGTCCATACCCAGGATGGCGATGATGTCCTGCAGTTCCTTGTTCTTCTGCAGGATACCGATCACGCGCTGGGCGACAGCGTAGTGACGCTCGCCGACGATACCTGGCTCCAGGATGCGGGAGGTCGAGGTCAGCGGGTTCACCGCGGGGTAGATACCCTTCGAGGCGATCGCGCGGTCGAGCTCGGTTGTCGCATCCAGGTGGGCGAAGGTGGTCGCCGGGGCCGGGTCGGTGTAGTCGTCCGCAGGCACGTAGACGGCCTGCAGCGAGGTGATCGACCGGCCCTTGGTGGAGGTGATGCGCTCCTGGAGGACACCCATCTCGTCGGCCAGGGTCGGCTGGTAACCCACGGCGGAGGGCATGCGGCCCAGCAGCGTGGAGACCTCGGAACCGGCCTGGGTGAAACGGAAGATGTTGTCGATGAAGAGCAGCACGTCCTGGTTCTGGACATCGCGGAAGTACTCCGCCATGGTCAGACCCGACAGAGCGACGCGCATACGGACTCCCGGGGGCTCGTCCATCTGGCCGAAGACGAGGGCGGTGTCCTGGAGGACGCCCATCTCCTCCATCTCCAGACGGAGGTCAGTGCCCTCACGGGTGCGCTCACCGACACCGGCGAACACGGAGGTACCGGAGAACTCACGGGCGATACGGGTGATCATCTCCTGGATGAGCACGGTCTTGCCCACACCGGCGCCGCCGAACAGGCCGATCTTGCCGCCCTTGACGTACGGGGTCAGCAGGTCGATGACCTTGATGCCGGTCTCCATGAGCTCGGTGCGACCCTCGAGCTGGTCGAAGGCGGGGGCGTCACGGTGGATACCCCACTGCTCGCCGTCCCGGCCGAGGCCGGGCTCATCGAGGCAGTCGCCGAGTGCGTTGAAGACGTGGCCCTTGACGACGTCGCCGACCGGAACGGAGATCGGCTTGCCGGAGTCACGGACTTCCTGGCCGCGGACGAGGCCGTCGGTCGGGGCCATCGAGATGGCACGGACCACGTTGTCGCCGAGGTGCTGGGCAGTCTCGAGGGTGATGGTCTTGGCGACAGCTTCGAGCGCCACATCGACCTGCAGGGCGTTGTACAGTGCCGGCAGCTCGCCGCGCGGGAACTCCACGTCGACGACCGGGCCGATGACACGGACAACGCGCCCGGCAGCAGTCGATGCGGCGTCTTCACGCTGCACCTGAGTAGCTGTAGTCATTAGTTAGTCACTTTCTCCACTGTCGGACAGCGCGTCAACGCCACCGACAATCTCTGAGATTTCCTGGGTGATCTTCGCCTGGCGCAGCTGGTTGGCGACCCGGGAAAGGTCGTTGACCAGAGCGGTCGCGTTGTCGGTCGCGGCGGACATCGCGGTCCGTCGGGCCGCGGACTCACTGGCGGCGGACTCGAGCATGAGCGCGAAGATGCTGCGGGAGACGTACTGCGGAAGCAGTGCGGCCAGCAGGGTGTCCGGGTCGGGCTCGAAGTCGAAATCGGCGGACGCGGTGTCCGGACCGTTCGACAGGAGGTCCTCACCGGTGTTCACTTCGCCTTCGACGCGGGTCTCGATCGGCAGCATGCGGAAGGCCTGCGGGGTCTGGGTGAGCATCGACTCGAAGCGCGTGTAGACCACGTGCAGCTCGTCGAAGCCGGGGACACCCTCACCTTCCGGAGCGCTGACACCCTCACGGTACTGGGCCACACCGTCAGGTCCGGCGTTGAAGCCGTCGATGAGGTGGTGACGCAGCTGATGGGTCAGCTTGAACTCGGGATCCTGGGAGAACCCGGTCCATGCGCCGGCCAGCGGCTCGCTACGGAAGTTGAAGTAGTCCACGCCCTTCGAACCGGCGATGTAGAGGACGACGTCCTTACCCTCGTTCTGCAGCTTCTTGCGAAGCTCGACCGTGGTCTTCAGCACGTTGTGGTTGTAGCCGCCACACATGCCCCGGTCACTGGTGATGACGAGGATCGCGGCACGGCGTGCCTCGGCCTCGGTGTCCAGCATCGGGTGATCCAGGGAGGAGGCGGACGCCAGTCGCTGGATGACCCGCGTGATCTCGTCGGCGTAGGGCTGGGATGCGGTCACCCGAGCCTGTGCCTTCGTGATCTTCGAGGTCGCAATGAGCTCCTGCGCCTTGGTGATCTTCTTCGTCGAGTTGACCGACTTGATGCGGTCTCGCAGCTCGCGAAGTGTAGCCATCTTCCTACCTCCCTTCTTCGGTGTACTTGGACTTCTCGGTCATAGTCGCCGCCTACTTCTTGGCGGAGACGGTGATCTGGTGCTTGTCCAGGTCACCCTCGGCCAGGGCCTCGGGCTCCGGCTCGTTGACGACCGTGCTGCCGTCGGTGGTCTGGAAGCCCTTGGCGAACTCGGTGTTGGCGGCCTTGAGGGCCTCCTTCGCCTCGTCCGACAGCGGCGTGCCACCGGCGATACCGGCGTAGATGTCCGCGTGGTTGGCGTGCAGGTTCTCCCACAGCTCAGCCTCGTAGCGGCGGACGTCCTGCACCGGCACGTTGTCCAGCTCACCCTCACCGGCAAGGTAGATGGAGACCATCTGGTCCTCGACGGCCTGCGGCTCGGTCTCGTTCTGCTTCAGCAGCTCGACGAGACGCTCACCACGGTCCAGCTGGGCCTTGGAGTACTCGTCCAGGTCGGAGGCGAAGGTGGCGAAGGCCTCGAGATCGCGGTACGCGGCCAGGTCGAGACGGAGGTTACCGGCGACCTTCTTCATGCCCTTGGTCTGCGCGTCGCCGCCCACACGGGAGACGGACACACCGACGTTGATGGCCGGGCGGACGCCCTGGTTGAAGAGGTCGGACTCGAGGAAGACCTGACCGTCGGTGATGGAGATCACGTTGGTCGGGATGAAGGCTCCCACGTCGTTGGCCTTGGTCTCGATGATCGGCAGGGCCGTCATGGAACCGGCGCCGTACTCGTCGGACAGCTTCGCCGCACGCTCCAGCAGACGGGAGTGCAGGTAGAAGACGTCACCCGGGTAGGCCTCGCGTCCCGGCGGACGACGCAGCAGCAGGGAGATCGCACGGTAGGCCTCGGCCTGCTTGGTGAGGTCGTCGAAGATGATCAGGACGTGCTCGCCCTGGTACATCCAGTGCTGGCCCAGGGCGGCACCCGCGAAGGGTGCCAGCCACTTGAAGCCGGCGGAGTCGGAGGCCGGCGCCGCGACGATCGTGGTGTACTCCAGCGCACCCTGGTCCTCGAGGGTCTTGCGGACCGACGCGATGGTCGAGCCCTTCTGACCGATCGCGACGTAGATGCAGCGGACCTGCTTGGTCTTGTCGCCGGTGGCCCAGTTCTCACGCTGGTTCAGGATGGTGTCGATGCAGACGGAGGTCTTGCCCGTCTTGCGGTCGCCGATGATCAGCTGGCGCTGACCGCGACCGATCGGGGTCATCGCGTCGATGGCCTTGATGCCGGTCTGCATCGGCTCGTGGACCGGCTGGCGCTGCAGCACGGAGGGCGCCTGGAGTTCCAGGACGCGGTCCTCCTCGGCCTCGATGGTGCCCAGGCCGTCAATCGGCTGGCCCAGGGGATTGATAACTCGACCGAGGAACTTGTCCCCGACCGGAATGGACAGGACCTCGCCGGTCCGCTTGACCTCGTCGCCCTCCTTGAGGGTCTCGAAGTTACCCAGGACCACGACGCCGACAGAGTCGGTGTCGAGGTTCTGCGCGACGCCGATAACGCCGCCCGGGAACTCAAGCAGCTCATTGGTCATCACGGAAGGCATGCCCGAAACCTGGGCAATGCCGTCCGCAGCCATGGTGACCACGCCGACCTCCTCACGGGAGGCCTCCGCGGAAGTGCTCGAGGTGTAGTTCGCAATCGCACTACGGATCTCATCGGAGGAGATCGTCAGCTCCGCCATGTTCTTCCTGCTCTCGGTTTGTCTTCCAGCTTCTTACGTTGAATATTCTGTCGATCCAGGCTCTACGCGAGATTGCGACGGAGCTTGTTCAGCCGACCGGCCGTGCTCCCGTCGATGATCTCGTCGCCGACCCGGATGACCGCTCCACCGAGGAGGCTGGTGTCAACCTCGGAATGGACGGACATCGCGGAACCGTAGATCTTCTCCAGCTTCTGCCCGAGGGCCTCCGACTGGGCGTCGGACAGGGGCGAGACGGAGCGCACGCGGGCGACCGTCTTCCCGTCCAGGGCGGCTGCGAAATCGCAGACCGCGTCAAGTCCTTCGACCGGACGGTCGCCAAGTCGGCTGACCACCTGAAGCGCAAGCGCCTCGGTGACGGAGCTGACCTTGCCGTAGAGGACCTTCGCGAACAGGTCGCGACGGCTGTCCGCGGACGCGAGACGGTCGGCCAGCAGCATTTCCAGCTGCGGCTCCTTCTCGAGCAGGCGGGCGAGCTGGTAGAGCTCGCTGCCGACGCGATCCTTCTGTCCCTGGGCACCGGCGGCACGCAGCAGGGCGCGGCGGCCCAGCTCGACCAGGCCGTTACGCAGGTCACGGGTGTTCGACCAGGTGGCACGGACCGCGGCGGAGACAAGCTCCAGGGCGGTACCGGACACCTTGCCGGACAGCAGGCTCTCGGCCAGCTGGACACGACGGTCGTCCGGGATGGTCTGGTCAACCAGGGCCATGCGCAGGGTCCGGTCTCCGTCGAGGAGCTCGGCGACCTCGAAGAGGTCTGCACCGGTCTGAGCGCCGAGGCCGGCGGCCTCGGTTGACCCGGTCAGGGCGCTGTCCAGGCTCGCGGACAGCTGGTCCAGGGTTGCTCGGCTCGCTGCGTGCACGGGCGTCACTTCCCCGAACCGACGCTGTCGAGACCAGCGAGGAAGGAGTCGATGGTTCCGGACTTCTTGGTGCTGTCGGCCAGGTCCTCACCGAGCAACTGCTCGGCCAGGTTGATGGACGCGGCACCGAGATCCTTGCGCAGGTCGGAGACGACGGCGTCGCGCTGCGCGAGCAGAGCCTTCTCGCCGTCGGCGGCCTTGCGCTTGACCTCGGCCTCAGCCTTGGCGTTCGCCTCGGCGATGATCTTCTGACCCTGGGCACGGGCGTCGTCCCGGATCTGGGATGCCTCGGTACGGGCCTCGGCGAGCTGGGAGTTGTACTTCTCCAGCGCGGCCTTGGCCTCTTCCTGTGCTGCCTCGGCACGCTGAATGCCACCCTCGATCTGCTCCTCACGCTCGGCGAGGACCCTCTTGAAGGTCGGAAGAACGAACTTCCAGAACAGCACGAAGATGATGATGAAGCAGATCAGGGACCAGACGATGTCGTAGCCCGCAGGCATCAGCGGGTTAGGGTTGTCGGTCCACTGCTGTGGATCGTCATCCCCTGCCGCCAGAATGAAGTAGTTCGTCATAGTCTCAGCTTTCGCTCTTGTGCGTGGTGATGTGTATCAGATGCCTGCCTGTTCCCGGTGGGATTCCCACCGGGACCGGCGGGCGCCACACACTAGAACAGGAAGCCGGCGACCAGGCCGATGAGGGCGAGGGCCTCGGTGAAGGCGATACCCAGGAACATGGTGGTGCGCAGCTGGCCGGCCATCTCGGGCTGGCGGGCCATGGCCTCGGCGGTCTTGCCGGCGACGATACCGATACCGATACCGGGGCCGATCGCAGCGAGACCGTAACCGATGGCACCGAGGCCGGTGACCTCGGAGGAGGTGTCCTGGGCCAGGATGAGCAGCTCGTTCATTGTGTTTCCGTTCCTTTTCGTGAATCCGTACCGGGGCTGTGTAGTTGTTGTGCCCGGTACCGGGGTCAGGGATTGTGCTTAGTGCTCGTCCGCGTGCAGCGAGAGCTCGATGTAGACCGCCGCCAGCAGGCTGAAGATGTACGCCTGGAGGAAGATGATCAGCATCTCGAAGAGCATGAACGCCAGGCCGAAGGCCAGGGTTCCCGCCGAGAGGACGGTCCAGCCGTTCATCTGCCAGAAGAAGAAGTTCGTGGCAGAGAAGAGCAGGACGAGGATGATGTGACCCGCCAGCATGTTGGCCATCAGACGGATGGTCAGCGTGACCGGGCGGAGGACGAAGGTGGAGAAGAATTCGATCGGCACCACGAGAATGTGGAGCGCCGGGGGCAGGTTCGGAATGACCAGCGAGGACTTCATGAACTTGCCGAAGCCGTAACGCTTGACACCCGCGTAGATCATCGCGATGTACGCCACGGCCGCCAGCACGATCGGCATGCCGATCCTGGCGTTGGGCGAGACATTGAGGAACGGGATCACGGACGGGATGTTCCCGACCAGGACCACGAAGAAGATGGTGGCGATGACCGGCAGGAACCGGCGCCCCTCCTTCTTCCCCAGGATGTCTTCTGCGATGTGGATCCGGACGAAGTCGAGGAGGTACTCCCCGAGATTCTGGATGCCACGGGGGACCAGCTTGGGCTTGCGCATCGCGATAACGAAGAACACGACCAGCAGGAGGATCATCAGCAGACGGATGAGCATCAGTCGGTCGAGTGCGAAGAAACCGTTCGCGAAATCGTAGAACCAGAGACCTTCCCGGCCGGGAACGTCTTCGGTAGGTGCCTTGTCTCCACCCGGGAAGAATTCGTGCCCCATTGAGGGTGTGTGGAATTCACCCTCCAGGGCCAAGGTTGTAACGCTCAGCGTTCTCTCCCGAGTTTGAGCCGCGTGACCTGTGCGTCAGGCGGTGCGATGGAGGTCGTCAGGTGGTACCCGGTCACCGTGGACTCCGTCGCACATCCGCACGATGCCGGGGGCGTAGATCCAGGACTGTTCCTGACCGCGCAGACGCGCCAGGCCAGTCGCCTGATTACCCGCACTGAACAATAGCAGCCCCGTTGCTCACACGCGAACGGGCACCCCCTGCGTCCCCCACCTGCGGTTTAGGGGGAGGTCGGCCCCAGTCCCGCACTCCCCCGTTCGAATAACCGGTACCCCCGGAAACGTCCCCCGACCCGGCTTTTTCAGCCCACGTTGGTCGTCGTGGTCCGCAGGATCCCCAGCGTCTCCGTCGCGAGGCCCACCACCATCGCGAGAATGATCGTCACCCCCAGGGCCGTGGTGTCGTAGAAGTCGTAGCCCTTGAGCACGCCCAGGATCACGAGCACCACGACGATCTTGAGGATCCAGCTGCCGAGGATCACGATCAGCGTGTTCTGCGGCGTCGTATTCGCGGTGAGCAGCACCACCCCGACGGTCGCCAGGACGAAACCGCCGCCGACGGCCGCACCGATGAGCACGCCCCAGATGCCCTCGATGTCCCGGACACTCCCCCACACCATCAGCGAGATGACGGTGAGCACGGCGACCCCGATGCCACCGAGCCTGGCCGCCCGCAGCAGCGGACGCCGGTGGTCGGCGATGTCGCCGTCCTCGGAGACGTTGATGTCAGGGAGCTCGGTGGGGTCGGTGATGGGGTCCTGGTTCTGGTCAGTCACCCGCCCAGGGTATCCCGCCTGCCACCGCGCACCGCAATCGGTGCCCTATCCCCGGTCCGGCACCACGTCCCTGCGCCGGTTGCGCATCAGCGGTACCCAGGTAACCATTCCCACGACGAGGAACGCCAGCAGGAAGATCACCAGGGCGACCATCGGCGGGAGCACCGTCGCCCCGACAGCGCCGAGGGCGACGACCCCGACCCATGAGTAGAGCACCAGCACGACCTGTCGTTGGCCGTGGCCGAGCCGCAGCAACCGGTGGTGCAGGTGCTTCTTGTCCGGGGCGAAGGGACTCTTACCGGCAGCCATTCGACGGCAGACGGCGAGCACCAGGTCCAGCAGCGGGATGAACAGGGCGGCGAGCACCACCAGAAGCGGGGACAGCAGAGCGACCACGTCCGCGGTGCCGTAGAGGGACATGGTGATCCGGCCCGAGGCCGAGACACAACCCGCCGCCAGCAGCAGGCCGATGAGCATGGAGCCGGAGTCCCCCATGAAGATCCGGGCCGGGGCGAAGTTGTGCGGCAGGAAGCCTGCGCAGACTCCGACCAGCACCGTGGAGATAATCGCGGGCGGGTAGGCACTCACCGTGCCGCCCTGGTCGTGCAGGATCGTCAGCGAGTAGATGAGCAGCGTCCCGCCGCCGATCATTCCCAGCCCCGCCGCCAGCCCGTCGAGACCGTCGACGAAGTTCATGGCGTTGATGATCGCGACCGTCAGCACCGCAGTCAGGATCGTGGACTGGACCTGGTCGAGAACCAGGGTGGTCCCGCCGTCGCCCCACGGGACCCAGATGAGGTACCAGCTCAGCCCCGCCAGACTCATCACGACCGCACCGACCACCTGCCCGCCGAGTTTGATCACCCAGGAGATGTCGTAGAGGTCGTCGATGATGCCGACGACCACGATGACCGCCGCGGCGAACAACACGGCCATCATATCCGGTGTCACCGGCGGGAATCCCCGGTTGAGCGCGGGAAGCTGACCGGCGGTGGCGATCGCGACGACCAGACCGGTGAACATCGCCACCCCGCCGAGCCGCGGCGTCGGCACCGTGTGGACGTCACGGGCGCGTGGGGCGCTCATCGATCCGAAACGGACCATGAGCATCCGGGCGATGCCGGTGGTGAGGTATGTGGTGACACAACCGATGAGCAGCACAAGTGCCAGCTCCCGGAAGGGAATGCCTACGCCGGCGTTGCCGGACGCGGCGAGAACCATCGTCACCTCACCCATCCGCATCTCACCCCTTGGTCAGGGACTCTTCGGAGACGCCGAGGACCTCGGCCACCCGGGCAGCCTCGATCGCCCCCTGGCGCAGGATGCGGGGCCGGTGACCGGAGAGGTCGATGATCGTCGAGGAGGTGCCGATGGTGGCCGGACCGCCGTCGAGGTAGACCGAGACCGAGTCCCCCAGCTGCTCACGTGCCTGGGCCGCGGACAGTGCCGAGGGCTGACCGTGGACGTTGGCGCTCGACAGTGCCATCGGCCCGGTCTGCTGAAGCAGTTCGATCGCCACCGGGTGCAGCGGCATGCGCAGGGCGACGGTGCCGCGGGTGTCACCCAGGTTCCAGGGAAGGCTCGGGGCCTGGTGCGTGACGATGGTCAGTCCCCCGGGCCAGAAGGCCTCGACGAGTGCCTTCATCCGGGCGTCGGCGTCCCTCACCAGGCCGGTGACCGTGTCCCAGGAGCCGACGACGACCGGGGTCGGGTAATCCGGACCGCGGTGTTTGGCCGCGAGCAAGGCCGCGACGGCGTCATTGTCGAAGGCATCTGCGCCGATGCCGTAGACCGTGTCGGTCGGCATGACGATGAGGCGACCACCCTTGACGGCGGCGAGCGCGGCGGCGAGGCCGGCCTCGTGGCCCTCGGGTCGTGTGCAGTCATAGGTCTGCGACACTCTGGTGCTCCTTGGGGGAAGTGACGGTAGGTAAGGGTCTTTCAGATGATTCACTGTAGCCGGTCCGGCTCAGCGCCGCGGTCACCGGGATCACGGCGTACCGTGCCGGTGACGAACCGGTCACGACCGGCGTAGTCACGGTGCTGTACCGGATCGACGATACCGGCATCCGCCAGCAGTTCCCGGACCTGCGGCCCGGTGGCACCATCGTGCTCGACGGCAATCTCCGCGTGCGGGGCACAGGCCATGGCGATGATCGGTGCCAGCGGGCGCATGAGCTCCAGGCCGTCGGCGCCGGAGTAGACCGCCTCATGAGGGTCCGCCCCGACCTCCGGATCGGCCGCGGCAACATGCTCATCGTGGTCGCCTTCGGGGACGTAGGGCGGGTTCGACAGCACGAGGTCCGCACCGGCGACCAGGCCGAGTCCGGTGACCAGTGCGGCATCCGCGACGTCCCCGCGGTGGAACCCGACGGCGATCCGGGCGTCGATGTCTCCCCTGGCCCGCCAGTCGGCGAGGTTGCGCCCGGCGTAGTCCAGCGCGGTCGGCGAGAGCTCGATGCCGATGATCCGCAGGTCGAGACGGTCAGCCAGTCCGGCACGGGTCAGCAGGTGGGCGAGCCCGAGGCTGATCGTGCCGGGCCCGGAGCAGAAGTCCACCACGGTGAACCGCGGCGGAACCAGCGACGCACGCAACGGTGAACTACGGCGTCGCTGCTCCCAGTCGACCACCCGGGACGCCGCCCAGTCGATGAGCAGGTCGGTCTCCGGCCGGGGGATGAACACCCCTGGTCCGACAGCGAGGTCGAGACCCACCACCGGCGCGGTACCGAGGATGAACTGCAGCGGTTCACGGGCGGCCCGACGTTCCACCAGGGACATGTAGGACGCCGGGACCGGGTCTCCCCCACGCAGGACGAGATCCATCGGGGTGACCGTGGAGCCGGAGTCGGCGGTCAACGCTGCAGCCATGAGCTCGCGGGCGTCATGGGCCGCCGACGGCACCCTGGTGTCGGTCAGGATCTTCACCGCCGAGCGCAGCGCGGCCGAGACGGTCTGTGGACCGGTCTCAGTCATCGGCCTCGAGCCGTGCGGTACGGTCGGCGTCGTGCAGCGCACCGAACAGTGCCTCCAGATCACCGTCGAGGACGGCGTCGAGGTTGTTGGCCTTGTAGCCGATGCGGTGGTCGGAGACGCGGGACTCCGGGAAGTTGTAGGTCCGGATGCGCTCCGAGCGGTCCATCGTGCGGATCTGCGCGGCGCGGCCCTCCGCGGCGGCGGCGTCCGCCTCCTCCTCCTTCATCTGCTGGAGGCGGGCGGCGAGCACCTGCATGGCGCGGGCCTTGTTCTGGATCTGCGAGCGTTCCTTCTGACAGGTCACCACGATGCCGGTGGGCAGGTGGGTGATGCGCACGGCGGAGTCCGTCGTATTCACTCCCTGACCGCCCTTACCGGAGGACCGGTAGACGTCGACGCGCAGGTCCTTGTCATCGATCTCGACGTCCTCGACCTCGTCGGGTTCCGGGTAGACCAGCACGCCGGCGGCGGAGGTCTGGATGCGTCCCTGCGACTCGGTCACGGGGATACGCTGCACCCGGTGGACGCCGCCCTCGAACTTGAAGACGCTC
Source organism: Corynebacterium sp. (assembly GCF_022712275.1). Taxonomy (GTDB): domain Bacteria; phylum Actinomycetota; class Actinomycetes; order Mycobacteriales; family Mycobacteriaceae; genus Corynebacterium. Next base: position 68,281 of record NZ_JALAGU010000054.1, read on the forward strand.
CACGCGCCGTCGCGGGTCGGCTGCTTCGACCGGATCGACATGGTGAGGTCTTTGACGCCACCCAGATCGGTCTCGTTGGTGTCCAGCACCTCACAGGTGAAACCGTGCTTCTCCGCATAGCGCTGGTACATGCGCACCAGCTCGCCGGCGAACAGCGCGGCCTCTTCTCCGCCGGCACCGGACTTGACCTCCATGACCACGTCATCGGAGTCATGGGGGTCACGCGGGGCCAGCAGGTCGGTCAGCTTCTCCTCGAGCTCCGGGATCTCCGCGGCGAGGCGGTCTGCCTCGGCAGCGAACTCGGCGTCTTCGGAGGCCATCTCCGCGGCGACCTGGTGGTCCTCGCGGGCCTGGGTGAGTCGGTTGTACGTCTGGATGACCGGCTGGAGCTCACTGAACCGCTTGGCGACGCGACGGGCGGCCGCGGCGTCATTGTGCAGCTCCGGGTCGGAGAGCTGCATCTCAAGGCCCTGGTACTCCGAGAGGATGTCGTCGACCTTGGACGGCGAACCTGCCAGATCACTCATCGTCGTCACCTGCCAGCGGAGCGGAGGACGCGATCTGCATCATGAACTCGCCGTTCGTCCTGGTCTTGCGCAGCTGCTTGATCATCAGGTCGATGGCCGCCTGCGGATCCAGCGCGGAGAGGATGCGGCGCAGCTTGTGCATGAGCCGTGCCTCCTCCGGACCGAGCAGGAGGTCGTCCTTGCGGGTGCCGGAGGGGTTGACGTCCACGGCCGGGAAGAGGCGCCGCTCGGCGATCTTGCGGTCCAGCTTGAGCTCCGCGTTACCGGTGCCCTTGAACTCCTCGAAGATGACCGTGTCACCGGCGGAACCGGTCTCCACCATGGCGGTGGCGATGATGGTCAGGGAGCCTCCGTTCTCGATGTTGCGCGCGGCACCGAGGAAGCGCTTCGGCGGGTAGAGGGCGTTGGAGTCCACACCACCGGACAGGATGCGTCCGGATGCCGGGGAGGAGTTGTTGTAGGCACGGCCTAGACGCGTGATCGAGTCCAGCAGGACGACGACATCCTGGCCCTGCTCCACCAGACGCTTCGCACGCTCGATGGCGAGCTCAGCGACAGCGGTGTGCTCGTTCGGCGGACGGTCGAAGGTCGAGGCGATGACCTCGCCCTTCACCGAACGCTGCATGTCGGTGACCTCCTCGGGACGCTCGTCGACGAGGACGACCATGAGGTGGCACTCGGGGTTGTTGACCGCGATCGCATTGGCGATGTCCTGCAGGATCGTCGTCTTGCCGGCCTTCGGCGGAGAGACGATGAGGGCGCGCTGGCCCTTACCGATCGGCATGATGAGATCGATGACGCGGGTGGTCAGGATCTTCGGGGTGGTCTCCAGACGCAGCCGCTGGTTCGGGTACAGCGGAGTGAGCTTGTGGAAGCTCGGACGCTTGGCGGCGTCCTCCGGGCTGAGACCGTTGACCGTGTCCACGCTGTGCAGCTGGGTGTACTTGCCGCGGTTGCGGTTGCGGCCCTGACCGTTGTTCGCGGTCTGCTGCTTGCCCGGGCGGATGGTGCCGGTGATCGCGTCACCGTGGCGCATGCCGAACCTCCGGACCATCTGGATCGGGACGTAGATGTCGGTGGAACCGGCGTGGTAGCCGGTGGTGCGGATGAAGGCGGTGTTCGCGTCGACGAAGTCGAGGATGCCGGCGACGGGGGTCGGCGGCTCACCCTGGTTGTTCTGGTTGCCGCCCTGGTTACCGCTGTCCTGGTTGCTGCGGTTGCGGTTGCGCTCGCGGCGGGAATTGCGCTCGGAGCGTCCACCACCCTGCTGGTTCCCCTGGCGGTTGTCCTGGCGTGCGCCCCGGCCATCCTGCTGGTCAGCGTCCCCCTGGTTGTTCTGCTGCCCCTGGTTGCCCTGGTTGTTCTGCCGGTCGTCGCCACGGCCACGGTTACGACGGTTACGACGGTTACGGCGACTGCGGCGTCCCCCGCCCTCGCCGTCCTGCTGGTCGTTGCGATCGTTCCGGTCGTTTCGGTCGCTGTGCTCGTTCCGGTCGGTGCTCTCGGTACGGTTCTCAGACACGGTGTCGCCCCGGTCAGCCTTCTCTGTGGTCGTCGGAGCGGCCTGTTCCGGCGCCTTCTCCGGTGCGGTCGTCTTCTTCGCCCCCGCGGTACGGCCCCCGCCGAAACCCGCGGAACTGATGGCGTCGATGAGCTCGCCCTTGCGCAGACCCGAGGTGCCACGCAGGCCCTGGGAGGCGGCGATCTGCTTCAGCTCCGTCAGCTTGAGGCTGGCGAGTCCGTCGTTCTGTGCCCTGGAGACGATGTCAGGCAAAGTCACAGGTGTCCTTTCGGTCCACCCCCCGGAAACGGACGGCCACGGTCATGGACGGCACTGTCGTGCTGCGCGGGGCCGGGATTGTCTGACCTGGCCGGGACACGGCAGGAGACCGGGGGGCGACGTGCTCTCGTTGAGTCGTCGGATTGTGAGGTGCGGAGACCGGGGTCGACGTCGTCCGGACGGACCGCGAGGCGGCTCGTCAGGCGGACCCGGGAATCCTGATGACCGGGCACTGCACGACCGGATGTGGCGGTCTGTGGTGGCAGTGATCGATTCTCGGACGCGATGTTACCACCCTCAGGCGGTCCCACCGCCAATCAAGGCACCGGCATGCCTATCCTGGAGACCATGGAGGACCACTCGCACGACGCACCGTCCACGCCGTCACCCGCACCCGTCGCATCAACGATGCAGGTGTTCCCGTTTTCCCTCGCCCGTATCCTGGAGTACGGTCGTAAGGTCCACGCCGCCTCGACAGTGACCACCTACCGTGGAATGAGTTCCGAGCAGTGCACCTTCGCCGCACTCGGATCACGCGCCGCCGCCTTCGCCCATGCCCTGCACGACCTGGTGGGCACCGGTATCGGAGAACGGGTCGGCACCATGATGCCGAACACCGCCGAGCACCTGGAGGTGCTCTTCGGCGCAGGGTCGATGGGTGCGGTGTTCCAGCCGCTCAACCCTTTCCTCATGCCCGACCAGATCGCCCACGTCATCAACCACGCCGACGACCGGGTCATCGTCCTGGACCCCGACCTGGCCGACGTGCTGCTGCCGCTGCTGCCCGACTGCCACGGCGTCCACACCCTCATCGTCACCGGCGACGCTGAGGAAGTGCAGGCTGTCGACACCGCCACCCCCGACCGCATCCGGGTGCTCGGCTACGAGGCCTGTCTCGACGGTCGCCCCACCCGCTACGACTGGCCCGAACTGCCGGAGACCGCCCCGGTCGCCATGTGCTACTCCACCGGCACCACCGGGGCACCCAAGGGCGTGGTCTACTCCCACCGGTCGGTGTGGACCCACGCCATGAGCATCCGTTCCGTCGACTCTCTGGCGGTACGCAACGGTGAACGGTTCCTGTGCTGCGTCCCCGTCTTCCACGTCCTGAGCTGGGGTGTACCGATTGCCGCGATGATGGCCGGCACCCGGCTGGTCATGCCCGGCGGAGACTCCTCCCCCGACCACCTCGCCTACGTCATCGCCGACGCCATGCCGTTACGCGCCCACGGGGCCCCGACCGTGTGGACGCAGCTCATCGTCCACTACGAGAAGAACCCGCCCGAGAAGATGAGCCTGCGGGAGATCATCTCCGGTGGTTCGACCGTTCCCCCGGCACTCATCGCCGCCTGGGAGGAGCGCTACGGCGTGGACATGACGCACACCTGGGGTATGACGGAGACCGGCCCGGTCGGTACCGTCGCGCGCCCTCCCGCCGGTGTCGGTGGTGCCGCCCGCCAGAACTACCGGGAGAGCCAGGGCCGGTTCCCGGTCGGTATGCTGTACCGGGTGGTCGACGAGGACGGCGTCCCGCTGACCGCCAACGACCGGTCCACCGGAGAGATCCAGGTCAAGGGCAACTACGTCACCGGGTCGTACTATCACTCCCCCGCGGAAGACACCGAAGGGCCTGTGGCCACCTTCCGCGGCGATCCCGTCGAGGACGCCACGGACCGCTTCACCGACGACGGCTGGCTGCGCACCGGGGATGTCGGCACCATCACCCGCGACGGCTTCCTCACCGTCCACGACCGGCAGACCGACATCATCCGCTCCGGCGGTGAGTGGATCTACTCCGCCACCCTGGAGAACCTGGTCATGGCCTCGACGCTCGTGGCCGAGGCTGCGGTCATCGGCATGCCTGACCCGGACTGGGGTGAGCGCCCGCTCGCGGTGGTGGTCGTCGTCCCCGGTACCCCGACGACGAGGGAGACCGCCGAAGCGATCTCGGAGACGGTCGCGGCCCGCGCGCCGCGCTGGATGGTGCCGGAGTACTGGACCTTCGTCGACACTCTCGACCACACCTCGGTGGGCAAGTTCGACAAGAAGGACATGCGCACCCGCCTGCGCCGCGGCGAGTTCCAGATCATCCGGCTGCCCCGGGGCGACGAAGTCTGATCAGTTGGTGACCTCGACGGTCGCGCGACCGCCGGCGCGGGTCTCCAGGACCCGCAGCCCCCGGGACCGGGCCTCGTCGAGCAGAGCCGGGTCGACCGGCTCGGTGGAGAGCACCATCACGGTCGGGCCGGCACCTGAGAGGAACGCCGGGTAACCCAGGTTGCGCAGCCGGTTGACCCACTCGGACGACACCGGCAGCACCTCTGCCCGGTAGGGCTGGTGGAGCCGGTCGCGGGTGGCCTCCCACAGCAGCTCCGGCTGGCGGGACAGTGCCACCGGCAGCAGGGCTGCCCGGGACACGTTGAACCGGGCGTCCACGTGGGAGACGTCGCTGGGCAGGACGCGGCGCACCGCCTCGGTGGAGGCGTGGAAGTCCGGGATCAGGGCGGTGGCCAGCACCGACCCGGCCACCGGCACGCCGACGGCGCGGTACTCGGGCGCACTGCGACCGTCGACCGGGATATTGGTCCAGGAGATCACGCCGCCGCCGAGCACGCTGGCTGCGGCATTGTCCGGGTGGCCCTCGAAGGACGCCGCGAGCTGGATCACCGTGTCATCGTCGAGCGCACCGGAGGGACGCTCCGGTGTCGGATCACCGGCCAGTCCGGATGCGGCGACCACACCGGCCACCGCTGCGGCTGCCGAGGAACCTAGACCGCGGGAGTGCGGGATGACGTTGTGGCAGGTGATCTTCAGGCCACGGACGGTCGCACCGGCCTCACGCAGACCGGCGCGCACCGCACGGACGACGAGGTGACGCTCGTCGAGCGGGACCTCCCCCTCCCCCTCGCCGTGGACAATGACCTCGAGACCGGAGTCGGTGGCCTCGACCTCGACGACGTCGGTGAAGTCGACGGCCAGACCGAGGGTGTCGAAACCTGGCCCCAGGTTCGCCGAGGAGGCGGGAACGGTGACCTTGACGGCACGCCCCACAGCGACGTCGGACATCAGTTACCTTCCATCCGGATGACGCTACGGACATTCTTGACCGCCTCGAGCTGCACGAGCGCGTCCACGGTCGCCTCGAGCGCCTGCTCGGTGGCGTGGTGGGTGATGACGACGAGACGGGCGCCGTCGACGTTCTCCTCCTGACGGACGGTCTTGATGGACACACCGTGGGCGGCGAAGGTCGAGGCTGCCTCGGCGAGGACGCCGGGACGGTCCTGGACGGTCATGTCGACGTGGTAGCGGGTCCGCACCGCACCGAAGTCGGCGATCGGCAGGTTGGCGTAGGTCGACATGCCCGGGGCACGACCACCGTGGACGACATTGCGGGCGGCGGCGACCACGTCACCGAGGACGGCGGAGGCGGTGGGGGCACCGCCGGCACCGTTGCCGTAGAACATCAGTCGACCGGCGTGCTCGGCGACGACGAAGATCGCGTTGAAGGACTCGGAGACCGTCGCCAGCGGGTGGGACAGCGGCACCAGAGCCGGGTAGACGCGCGCGGAAATCGACTCGTCACCGGTCTCCTCGTCAACCAGTCGCTCACAGATGCCGAGCAACTTGATCGTGCAGCCGGCCGCCTTGGCCGCGGCAATGTCGTCGGCGGTGATGTTGCGGATGCCCTCGCAGTGCACATCGTCGAAGCCCACCGGCGAGTGGAAGGCGAGGGAGGCGAGGATGGCGGCCTTCGAGGCGGCGTCGTAGCCGTCGACGTCGGCGGAGGGGTCGGCCTCGGCGTAGCCCAGCTCGGTGGCCTCGGCAAGCATCACGTCGTAGGACGCACCTCGCTTGTCCATCGCGTCGAGGATGAAGTTCGTGGTGCCGTTGAGGATGCCCATCACGGCGTTGACCTTGTCACCGGCCAGGGAGCGACGCAGCGGGCCGACGACCGGGATGGCGGCGGCGACGGCGGCCTCGAAGAAGAGATCGGCACCGGAGGCGTCTGCTGCGTCCGCCAGTTCCAGGGCGTGGGCGGCGACGAGGGCCTTGTTCGCGGTGACGACGGACTTGCCGGCGTTCAGTGCGGACATGACGATCGTACGCGGGTAGTCGATACCACCGATGACCTCGATGACGAGGTCGATGTCGTCGCGCTTGACCAGGCCGAGGGCGTCGTCGGTGAGCAGGGCGGGGTCCACGCCCTCGCGCGGCTTGGACAGGTCGGAGACGGCGACGCCGCGGACCTCGAGCCGACCACCGATACGGGCGGTGAAGTCTTCCTCCGCCTCGCCGAGAATGCGCAGCACCTCGCGGCCGACAGTTCCCATACCGAGCAGGGCGACGCCGACGGTCGGGGTGGTGGATTCCGTGTTCAGTTCAGCCATAGTCTCTTCCCGTTGTCTCTTCCCGTGGATTGTGGTTGCGGGTGTGCGGAATGGTGGAGTTACTCGGACCCGATCATAAACGACGTCTCACCGGGGAGTTTTTTCGAGGTCGATGTTCTCCAGGGCGAGGACGTCGGCGACGCTCTCCCGCCGGATCATGACGCGGGACTGTCCGTCGCCGACGATGACGACCGGCGGACGGGTCAGCATGTTGTAACGCGAGGCCATCATGTAGCAGTACGCGCCGGTGGCGGGCACCGCGAGAATGTCACCGGCGGCGATGTCGTCGGGCATCAGTGCATCATTGATGAGGATGTCACCGGACTCACAGTGGCTGCCCACGACGCGGGTGTGGACCAGCGTTCCGGTGGCATGGCGGTTGGCCAGGCGGCAGTCATACTCGGCCTGGTAGAGGGCCGGACGGATGTTGTCGCTCATACCTCCGTCGACCGAGAGATACCGGCGGACCGTGTCATCGGAGGTGTGGACGTCCTTGACGGTGCCGACGCGGTAGAGGGTCACGGTCGAGGGGCCCGCGATCGCCCGGCCCGGCTCGACGTTGAGCAGCGGAGCGTCGAGACCACGCTCAGCTGCGGTCTGCCGGACCCGGCGCAGCAGGTCGGACGCCACGGTCTCGACGTCGAGCTCCTCCTGGTCGGGGGTGTACGCGATGCCGTAGCCGCCGCCGAGGTCGAGGGTGTCCAGGGCAGCGGCCTCGTCGGACTCCTCCCCCAGCTCGTCGATGAGGCGGGCCCACAGGCCCAGCAGCCGGTCAGCGGCGAGACCGAAACCGTCGGCCTCGAAGACCTGGGAGCCGACGTGGCAGTGCAGGCCGCGCAGCCGCATGCCCTCGGCGTCCACCACGGCGAGGCAGGCCCGCTCAGCGGAGCCGGAGGCCAGCGAGAATCCGAACTTCTGGTCCTCATGGCTGGTGGCGATGAACTCATGGGTGTCGACGTGCACACCGGGCTTGACACGGACGAGGACGTCCTGGGTCACGCCGTGGTCGGCGGCGACCGTCGCGAGCCGTCCGATCTCCTCGACGGAGTCGATGACGATGAGCTCCACACCGGCGCGCACGGCGACGGTGAGGAAGTCCGCGGACTTGTTGTTGCCGTGCACCGTGATGCGGTCGGCCGGGAATCCGGCGGTCAGCGCGATTTCCAGTTCACCCTGGCTGGCGACGTCGAGGGCCAGGCCTTCTTCAGCGACCCAGCGGGCGACGGTGACGGACAGGAAGGCCTTCGAGGCGTAGTGGACGTGCTCGCCACCGCCGAACGCGGCGGCGAGGCGACGGCAGCGCCCCCGGAAGTCCGCCTCGTCCATGACGAAGACGGGGGTCCCGTACTCACCGACGAGATCGGTGACCGGGACGCCGCCCAGCTCGATCTCGCCGTCCTTCCGGACCCGGGTGTTCGTGGGGAACACGTGGGACGGGAGGGTGTTGAAGTTCTCCAGGGTCGCCGTGCGCTGACGCAGCGGGACCTGGGGCAGGTGCACCTCGGGATCCACGGTCACATCCTTTCAGGGGCGGAGACGCCGACCATGCGCAGAGCGTTGGCCAGGGTCACCCGGGTTGCCTTGGCCAGGGCGAGACGGGCGAGGAAGACCGGGGCGATGTCATCACCGGTGGCATCGTCACCCTTGGGCAGGATCTGGCAGGAATCGTAGAACCGGTGGAAGGTTCCGGCGAGCTGCTCAGCGTAGCGGGCGACGCGGTGCGGCTCACGCAGCTCCGCGGCCGTGGCCAGGACGTCCGGGAACTCGCCCAGGGTGCGGATGAGGTCACCCTCGCGGTCGTGGGTGAGGGTGCCGAGGTCCAGGGTGGAGAGGTCCTCCGGCAGGCTGACACCGTTGTCTGCGGCCTTACGGGCCAGGGAGCACAGCCGGGCGTGGCCGTACTGGACGTAGAAGACCGGGTTGTCACTGGTCTGGCTGGTCCACAGGTCCATGTCGATGTCCAGGGAGGAGTCGACGGAAGAACGGATGAGGGCGTACCGGGCGGCGTCCACACCGATGGCCTCGACAAGATCGTCGAGGGTGATGACGGTACCGGCACGCTTGGACATCCGGACGGCCTTGCCGTCGCGGACGAGGTTGACCATCTGACCGATGAGGACCTCGACCTGTTCCGGGTTGTAGCCCAGAGCTGCGGCTGCGGCCTTGAGGCGGGCGATGTAGCCGTGGTGGTCGGCACCGAGCATGTAGATGCACAGGTCGTGACCGCGGTCGATCTTGTCGGCGATGTAGGCGATGTCGCCGGCGATGTAGGCGGCATTGCCGTCGGACTTGATGACGACACGGTCCTTGTCGTCCCCGAAGTTGGAGCTGCGCAGCCACCAGGCGCCCTCGGCCTGGTAAAGGTTGCCGTTGTCCTTGAGGGTCTGGATGGCCTTGTCCACGGCGCCGGACTCGAACAGGGCGTTCTCGTGGAAGAAGACGTCGAACTCGGTACCGAACTCGGCGAGGGTCCGCTTGATGTGGGCGAACATGAGGTCCACACCCTGGGCGCGGAAGATCTCCTGGATCTCCTCGTCGGAGTGGTCCGCCCAGTCCGGGGTTGCTTCGATGACCTGGGCGGCGATATCGGCGATGTAGTCTCCGCCGTAGCCGTCCTCCGGGGCAGGCCCGCCCTTGGCCGCGGCGACGAGCGACCGCGCGAAACGGTCGATCTGGGTGCCGTGGTCGTTGAAGTAGTACTCGCGGGTGACCTGCGCGCCGCGGGCGGCGAGGACGCGACCGAGTGAGTCGCCCACGGCGGCCCACCGGGTACCGCCGAGGTGGATCGGGCCGGTCGGGTTGGCGGAGACGAACTCCAGGTTGATGCGCTGGCCTGCGTAGTCGTCACCGGTGCCGTAGGCGTCGCCGGCGGAGAGGATGTCGGTGACGAGGCGTCCCTGCGCGTCCGCGGCGAGGCGGATGTTGATGAAGCCCGGGCCGGCGACGGTCGCTTCGTCAATGCCGTCGGCGGCGGCGAGGGCCTCTGCCAGCCAGGTGCCGAGTTCGCGGGGGTTGGTGCCGGCCTTCTTCGCGGTCTGCAGCGCGATGTTGGTCGCGTAGTCACCGTGCTCCGGATTGCGCGGTCGCTCAACGACTGCCTGGTCCGGGACGACGGCAGGGTCGAAGCCGTGGTCGGTGAGCACGGTGCGCGCAGCACCGGAGATGAGGACGGAAAGATCAGCAGGAGTCACAGTGGACGAGAGTACCAACGAGCCGGACGTGGAACGTAGGCGACCACGGGGAACCGGCGGGTCTGCCTGTACCGCGGTCTTACACCGTTGTCATGCGGGTGGTTTGCGGTGGTGGGGTTGCGCGGTGCTATAGTCGTCGTCATTGCCTCCGTAGCTCAGGGGATAGAGCACTGGTTTCCGGTACCAGCGGTCGGACGTTCGAATCGTCTCGGGGGCACATCGAAGATAAACCGCACCTCATCTGAGGTGCGGTTTTCTCGTGGCTCCGGTGTCCTCGCAGGTTGAATGTCAATGGGCCCGACGTCTGGGCCGTCTCGTACATGATCATGACGTTTCCGGCTTTCGCGTCGTAGCGTACGGCATGAAACGTGACGATCGTGTACAGTGCCCGGCGAGCGCCGGCGGGCACCAGCCAGTTACCTGTCGTCAGCCGGCGAGCACCTGCTGCATCGGGACCAGGGTCGCACCGGCGATCCCGTCGAAGCGGTCGAGGTCACAGGTCAGGACGATGATCTGGTGGTCCCGGCCGAGCCTGTCCAGCACGACGTTCATCCGGTCGATCCGGCCGCGGTCCGAGAACCCCAGGGCGTCGTCGATGATCACCGGTACCGCGTCTCCCCCGCCGACGAGATCCGCGACGGCCAGCCGGGTCAGTACGGAGAGCTGCTCACGGGCGCCGCCGGACAGCTGGTCGGTGTCGAGGGTGACGTTGTCCAGGGTCCGGCGGGACGGACCGAGGTCGTCACTGAACTCGAAGTCCACCTGCGAGCCGTAGAGGGTGCGGGCGAGCCGCTCAACGGTGGCCCGCAGCGGCGCCTCGTATCGTCGCCGGGCCCGTGCGAGCGCCTCCTGGACCTCGCGGTACAGCAGGGCCGCGGCCTCCGCCTGTGCCGACACCCGCTCATGCTCACGCATAGCACGCTTCAGTACGGTACGTGCGTTCGCCACATCTTCGGCGACACCCGCGTGCTCGCCGAGCGCGCCGGTGACCCTTGCCACGGAGTGGCCGGCCTCCTCAGCCCGCTCGCGCAGTCGCCGGACGCGGGATGCCGCCCCCTCCGCCAGGCTTGTGATGGTCTCCAGGTCGATGTCGCCGGTGCGCTCTTCCACCTCGGCGAGATCAGCCTGGGCCTCAGCCAGCGCAGTGACGGCCTCGGTGACCGCTGTCTCCAGGGCAGCGTCATCCCGCTCCTCACGGTCTGCGGCCAGTGCGGCGGCAAGCCGGTCATGCCCGGCAGTCACCCGCTCCAGTTCCGCCTTCCGGCCTTCGAGCCGAACCGCCGCACCGGCACGGGTGACGCGGGTGATGTCCTCCTGGATCCGCTCCGCCTCACGCCCCGCCGCGGCCGCGGCATCGGTCAACTCCGTGACAGTGGCGGTGGTCCCGTCGTCGGAATCACTACCGGAAACACCGGGCAGTTCAACGGCCCCTCCGGGGTCCTCTGCCCGGATCTGTTCCAGTGCCTCGTCGGCACGGGTTGTGAGCGCCTCCACCTCGGCGGACACCCGGTCGTACTGTGTACGTAGGTCATCGACAGTGTCGCTGCCGGTGATCTGGGCCAGCCGGAGCACCGCCTCCCGGTGTTTCTCGACCGCGACCTGACGTGCCGCCGCCGCGTCCTCGGCCGCTGCCAGGTCCTCGGTACCGGCAGCCGCCAGAAGTCGGTCGAGTTCTGCGCCGGCACGGGTGACGTCCTCGGACACCTCGCTGACCTCCCGTGCCGGGGTGACGGTGACCGTCCAGTCCCCGAGTCCGATCTTCTGGCGTCCGGTGACGTGCACGGTAGTCACCCCGTCGACCAGGTCACGGGATTCCTCATCGACAGTGACGGCCCCGTCGGCCGGACCGGCGACTTCTACGGTGGTGGCGACCGCGTCACGGACAGTGACGGCCTGACGCAGGGCGGCGTCCGCCGCACGCAGTGACGCGAGGACCTTGTCGGTCACCGGATTATCGTCCACCGACTTCTTCAGTTCACGGACCTCGTCGGAGATACCTGTGGCCCTGGCGATCCGGTCCGCCAGTTCCTTGACCCGGGTCTCGGCCCCCTGTCGCCGGGACAGTGCCTCCACGCGTGCCGCCCAGGCTGTGGCCACCCGGGACCGGCGCCGTGCGCCACTGAGCTTCTTCTGCAGATCCCCGGTGGTCTGCGTCTCCTGCTCAGCGGCCTTCTCCGCCTCCTGCACCTCGACGGTCAGGTCGGCGACGGTCTTCTCGGCGTCCGCCAGGGCGGAAACCCGGTCGGCGCGGGCGCGGGCCCGCTGGTCGGCGAGGTCCCGCACTCCGGCGGCGGCGACGACGGTCTTGCGCAGCTCGTCGAGTTCCGCGACCGCCGCGCGCCCCTCGGCCAGGGTCTTCTCCGCCTCCACGGCAGCCTCAGCAGCGACGGGCTCCTGCTTCGCCAAGGCCGCCTTCTCCGCGGTGAGCCGCTCGAGCTCGGCGATGAGACTCTGCGCCTGGGTGTAGCGGGCCTCCGCCGCGTCCTCCGCGTCCTTCGCCGCGGCCAGCGCCTTCTCTGCCCTCTGGAGTTCACCGGTGGTCTTCCCGGTGCGCGTGAAGTACTTCAGGTACTCGTCGGTGATCCTGCCGATGAGGGCACCGGCCCCGTCCGCGGTACCCGTTCCGGCACCGGCACCACCACCGGATGCCTCGGTATCAGCCGGCGAGTCCCCACCCAGTGCCTGCTCCAGGCTGGGGATCCCGGTGGCGGCGAGAATGTCCAGGCTCGCGCCCTGCTCGATGGTGAGGGCGTCGATGAGACTGCTGTCCACCCCCTCGGCCAGCAGCTCGGCAAAGCGTTCTGCGGCCTGCCGTCCGGTGAGGTTCTCCCGCCGCGGGGAGGTGACGGTGAGTTCGCAGCGTCCGCTGCCCTTGTTGAAGCTCTTGAGGACGGTCAGCCGGTGCCCGGCGACCGTCATGTCGGCGGAGACCGTGGTCGCGACGTCCTCGGTCGCGCTCTTCAGTGCCTTGACCTTGGCTGCCTTCGAGTTCACACCGACCTCGGACAGCAGCAGGCCGAAAGCGGTGAGCAGGGTCGTCTTGCCCATCTCGTTGGGTCCGTGGACGACGACCACCCCGTTGTCCGGCAGGTCCAGGTGTGCGTGGTCGACTCCGGCGACATGGTCGAGGGTCAGGGAATGGAGGGTCAGCATCGGTCAGTTTCCTTTCCCGGTCGTGGTTCCGGCGGGTTCGGCCGACAGCCGGTAGAGCAGCCGCAGCGCGTCGCGGGCGGTGGCGTCCCCCTCGGTGGTGCGGGACGCCAGGACGCGCGAGGCCTCGCCGACGGCACCCGGCCACCGGGCTTCGGCGAGTTCCCCGTCGTCGGGCACGGTGTGCAGGTCCATCAGACGTTCCCGTGGGTAGAGCGCGGCGAAGGACGGGACCACCTCGGCGATCTCCCGGTCCAGCCGCGCCCCGGTCGCCAGGTCCACGGTGCCGGTCAACGCGTACTTCACCACGGTGGTGCGCTTGTCCGGCAGGTCCCCGAGCCGACGGATCCAGTCGGTGACCTCCTCGTCTGAATCGATGCGGGCGGACAGCGCCAGAAAGTGCCAGGTACCGACGGGTACCTCGTCGACGGTGACCGTTGCCGGCGACTCCGGTGACTCCGGGTCAAGGGCGATGTCGACGACGAGGGCGAATCCGGAGCGTCCCTCTCCCCCGCCGTCCTCCTCGCGGAAATCGGTGGGTTCGGGACTACCGGAATAGCGGACGGTGCCGTCCCCGTGGAGGTTCACCGCGGAGTGGGTGTCCCCCAGAGCGACATAGTCCACGATACGGTCACGGCAGGCCTGCGCCGCAGCGTCCACGTCAATGACGGCGGGATCACCGGCCGACGACCTCGAGGAGGTCGCACCGTGACCGACGAGGACGCGGACCGTCGCGGCATCCCGATCAGCTGAGCTCTCCGTGCCACGCAGGCCCTGCAGCGCCCCGCCCACCGGATCGGCACTCATGTACTTCGACAGCAGCGGTGCACCGACGATCTCCAGCGCGGGTCTGCCGTCAGCGGCATCCAGCACCCGCTGCGGAGTGGTGTCCGTGAGGACGCGGACCGTCGGCGACAGTCGCTCGAACACCGGATCCCGGTAGATACTCGCCGGATCGTAGGGATCGTGGTTGCCGGGCAGCAGGAACACCGGCACCGGTGACCCACGGAGAATATCGACCGCCCGGCGCCAGGTACGCCTGTCGACGAGATTGTCGTCGAAGACGTCTCCGGCGACGACGACCGCGTCACAGGACCTCTCGACGGCCAGGTGAAGAATCCGCTCGATAACGGCGAGGCGGGCCTCCTGGTAGCGGGGGCCGGCTTCCTTCCCGAGGAACCAGCGCTTCATCCCCAACTGCCAGTCCGAGGTGTGGAGGATCCGGACAGTATGTGGTGACGGGAGTGGTGTGTCAGTCATGCTCACCGATTCTTCCGGACGGATCGGACAGCCAAGGTTCCCTGTCGAACACAGTATCGTATTCTTCCTTATCTTCCCCGGTCAGCAGCCGGTAGCAGCTTTCCAGCTCATCGAGGACGCGCAACTGGTCCACCGTGTTCCAGCTGACCTTGCGTATCACCGCGTTCCTGGTGTCCCGGTCGCCGAGTTCCAGCCCGTGCCGGACGTCCATCGGCTCCCACTCCGGCAGCCGGGACAGATCACCCCAGAACTCCCCGGCACTGTAGCGGACATCCTCGGGTTCCCGTCGTACCTCGCCGGAACTGCCGGAACTGCCGGAACTGCCGGAACTGCCGGAACTGCCGGAAGATTCCGTCTGCACTGCACGACGCTGCAGATCCACCACCTGCGGATGACGCTGCCTCTCCTTCTCACCGACCTCCTCGATGAGCCTGCGGGTGTCCATCCCCCGCCAGTCGAGGAAGGCCACCGGATCGGTGGTGAACTGTTCCGCCACGGCATGTGCCACCGCGATCCGGTGCTTGCACATCCCGGCGCGGTCCGGACAGGTGCACCAGGAATCGCGGAAATCCGACGGGCTCAGCAGCACAGCCACCACCTCCCGGAGCGGCTTACGTCCCGCCAGCAGCCGACTGAGGTTCTCGGGGTGCTCGAGACATTCACCGTGGATGTACGTCACCTGGTTCTCCGACAGCGGACGCCACCGCAGCGACACCTCGAAGGGCTCCAACTGTGACCCGGTGACCAGTGCACTCGCCGTGCCCAGTTCGAGGTCGAGATTCCGTACCTTGCCCTCGCGGGCGTACGCCAGTCCCCGTTGCCGGCGTGCCGTGTCCGCCCCGGCACCGACTGTGTCGAGGATGACGCTTCCCGCCCAGCCCTCGGTGGTGGACGCCGCCCGTTGTTCGCGCTGACGGGTCTGCCTCGTCCGCCGCTTCTCCGCCTCCTCGGCAGCGGTCTGCACGGCCCGACGCTCAGCGACCGCTCGCCCGAGACGACTGCCCGGGTCGAAGAAACCTCTGGTGAGGTCGGGGCCGTCCGTGGCGTCCTTGTCGGCGGCGCGTCGTCCGCGGGAACCGAAGTCCGCCTCGATGACATTGTCGCCCCACTCCGGCTTCGGGGTGCCGAGCCGCCGGCGGCGTCCACCCTTCCTGTCCTCACTCATGGTCGTCCTCCTCTCCGTCGCCGCTGTCACCGCTGCCGTCAACCGGGTACTTCTCCAGCAGGCCCGCCTGGAACTCCGCCCAGTTGTCCGAGATCCTGTCCATCGCCTCCTGCAACGCCGCCTCACCTTCCGCTCCGCCGGTACCGAAACGACGGTCGGAGGTGGAGGTGCTCAACCGCCACAGGTCCTTCAGGGACGCATCGTCCATCCTCGTCAGCCAGCTCTCGCCTGCACTGACGACGTCTCCGGCGAGGTCTCGCTTGGCGCCGAGAATGTCGTTGATCCTCTCGTCGAGCGTACCCACGGCAATGAGTTTGTGGACCCGGACATCCTGCCCCTGACCGATCCGGTAGGCACGGTCGGTGGCCTGGTCCTCCACCGCCGGATTCCACCAGCGGTCGATGTGCACGACCACGCTGGCCCGGGTCAGCGTGATGCCGGTGCCCCCGGCCCGGGTCGACAGGATCATCACCT
This sequence comes from Corynebacterium sp., assembly GCF_022712275.1. Classification (GTDB taxonomy): domain Bacteria; phylum Actinomycetota; class Actinomycetes; order Mycobacteriales; family Mycobacteriaceae; genus Corynebacterium. Next base: position 84,216 of record NZ_JALAGU010000054.1, read on the forward strand.
TCGGCCCGTTCTCCGACTGGAACCGGCTCACCAGGCCCACACGCGCCTTCCGGCTCAGTCCACCGTGGAGCATCGGCACCTCGATGCCGAACACCTCCTCCATGTCCGGGGCGAGCATGCGTCCGAACGACGGGAACTGGGTGAAGACCAGCACCCGACGGTCCTGCTCGAGTGCCTCTGAGACGATCCGGTAGAGCCTCTCGACCTTGCCGGAGCGGTGACGGCCGTCCTTGCGGATCCCGGACCCGTCGCCGCTGAAGTGGGCCGGATGGTTGCAGATCTCCTTGAAGTGCGTCAGCGCGGTGAGCACCAGGCCGCTGCGACGGTCACTGCGGCTGTTGGCCAACCGGTCCTCGACATCCGCGGCGTAGGCCTGGTACAGCGCCGCCTGTTCGGTGGTCATGGTGACCGAGTCGATGTACTCGCGCTTCTCCGGCAGCCCCAGATCCAGCGACTCATCGGTCTTCTCCCGCCGCAGGATGAACGGGTCGACGAGTCGGTGGAGCCGCTCGACATCTTCCGGGTCACGGTCACGCTCGATGTGGGAACCGATTGCGTTGTGGAAAGCCTTGGCCGAACCCAGCAGCCCCGGGTTACAGAAGTCCATGAGGGTGTGCAGCTCCGACAAACGGTTCTCCACCGGGGTACCGCTGAGCGCGATGCGGTGATCGGCCGGGATCGCCCGGACCGCCCGGGACTGCGCCGTGCCCGGGTTCTTGATGTTCTGCGCCTCATCGGCGACCACCCGACCCCACCGCAGACCGGCGTAGCGGGCGGGGTTGCGCCCCACCGTCCCGTAGGTGGTCAGCACCAGATCAACCGCCTCGGCAGCTGCCGGGAACTGCTCCTCCGGTACCTTGCCCGAGCCGTGGTCCACCAGGACGCGCAGCGACGGCACATGCCGGGCGACCTCCGAGTTCCATGCCTCCAGCACCGAGGTCGGGGCTACGACGAGGGTGGGGCCGGTGGCCTCACCGTGCTCACGCTCCCAGGCCAGCAGGGCGAGTACCTGCAGGGTCTTCCCCAGGCCCATGTCATCGGCGAGGATCGCGCCGAGTCGGTGGCGGAACATCCACACCAGCCAGTTGAGACCCCGCTGCTGGTGGTCGCGCAGCGTGACCGTCAGCGAGGACGGTGGCTCCACCCGCTCCGGCGGGGCGAGGGCCGGCATCTCGCCGTCGCTCTCCCGCGGGTGCTGGGCGGCGATCATCCGCCCGACCCAGCCCTCGGCGTCGATCTCGAGGTCCTCATCGGCGTTCCAGGTCCGGTCCTGCGAGGCCAGTTCGGCGGAGAGAAGATCGCCGAGCGTCACCAGCGGATGCGGGTCGTCGGCAGCGCCGATCGACGCAGCGTCCTTGGCGTCCTTGGCGTCCTTGGTGTCCTTCGCCTCAGCCGCCTGCTGCGCCTCCGTCACCGTGCGGAAGTAGCTGCGTGCCCGCGACAGCGAATCCCCGTCGAGGCGCACATAGCGGCCCTTGACCTGCACCACGGAACGCGCGGAGGTGAGCAGGTCATGCTTCTGCAGCGGACTGAGCTGTTCACCGTCGACCGAGATGTCCCAGTCGAAGGACAGCACCTGCTCCATACCCATGCGCCCCTCCGCCGGTCCGGCACCGACCGGTGAGACCCGCACCTTCACCGCAGGACGCACCGTGGACCAGCCACGCGGCACGAGCACGTCGATCCCTGCCATCGTCAACGCCCCCACCCCCTCGGACAACAGTGCCTCGACATCGGCCAGTGTCAGCGCCAGCGACAGGACACGGTCCTCGGCGGGACGCCCGGTCAGTGCCGAGGAGTCGGGGAACCACACCCCGGTGCGCAGCCACCCCTCCACCGCTGTGGCTGTCTCGCGCAACGGCGGCCACGCCCGGTAGGCGGCCTCCAACCCGGGACGCAGCACCCGCTTCTCCCGGTCGCCGGCCTCGGACGCGGAGAGCTCGGCGGCCGGGGCGTCATCCACCGACAGACGGACGCCGAGGCGCCAACGCCGGGCCTCGGGGTCGACAGGTCCGGCGCCGGAGTCGGCACCGTCATCGTCACCGTCATCGTCACCGTCATCCGCCGCCGCACCCCGGGGCTCCTGCAGCACCAGAACGAGCCGGGTGGAATCCTCGGTGGCCGACCTGCGCCACGCGGCCAGTCCGTCGGCGACGACCGGGGTGAGCCGACGGTCGGCGTCCCCGGACACCAGCGCCGAAACGAAATGGTTGTCGAAGGTCGCACCGGTCGCCGCTGACCTGTCCTGCAACCGGGCGACACACATCCAGTGGACGAGCTCATCGGCGGCGCGCAGCAGGACGTCGTCACCGCCGTTGAGTGTCAGCACAACCGGGCAGGACGCCTGGAACTGCCGCAGGATCCGGTTGTGCACCCCGGAGGAGGACATGCACCAGACCGGGAACCACTGGCCGTCGGCGAAATGGAGTTTCATCATCACCCGGCCGGTGTCCACGATCTCCAGGAGGAGTTCGTAGACTCGCACGAGCCACACCGTTTCCGCGCTGAGCTGGGAGGCGTCCCCACCCCTACGCAGGTAGGCCGCGAGTGTGCCGAGCACGACGAGCGCCTGCTCCGGCGTCCACGCCTGGGTGTACAGGGAGATCTCCCGGACCTGCCCCTTAGGGGTCGCCACCTGCATCCCGTCCCGACGCCGCAGCGCCCGGCTCTTCACCAGATCGAGCAGCGGCCCAGCCAGGTCATCGAGACCTAGCGTGGCGCTGTCCACCACCACGGCATGGCCGTCGGTCCGCTCGACCCAGAGGTGGAGCCCCCGGCCGGCGAGCCACAGCAGATGTACCCGGTGTTCAGTCACTCTCCTTGTGTACCACGGGGACCGGACAGCCTCTGCCGTGCCCGTGCCGAACCACTGTTCGACCCGTCCACCGGACAGCTGACCCCAAAACATCTAGTGTAGTTCTCAATGACTTTTCATCGACTGAAACCTGTACCGACGACACACGAGGAGTTCTGCCATGAGTGACCATACGTGGTTCATCATCGCCATGGTGATCTATCTGATCGCCATGCTCGGCATCGGTGTCTGGAGTTACTTCCAGACTGACGAATACGAGGATTACATGGTGGGAGGTCGTGGCCTCCACCCGTTCGTGGCCGCCCTGTCCGCCGGAGCCTCGGACATGTCAGGCTGGCTCCTCATGGGCCTGCCCGGAGCGTTGTTCGTCAGCGGCTTCTCCGAGATCTGGATCGCGGTCGGCCTGCTCATCGGTTGCTGGTGCAACTGGAAGCTGGTCGCTCCACGTCTGCGCAGCTACACGGAGATCGCGAACAACTCGATCACGATCCCGTCCTTCCTGGAGAACCGCCTGCGCGACAAGAGCCACACGCTGCGCATCCTCTCCGGCGTCATCATCCTTGTCTTCTTCGTCTTCTACGTCGCCTCCGGCATGGTCGCCGGTGGCCGCTACTTCGAGTCCAGCTTCGACGGCGAGTACCTCACCGGTCTGGCCATCATCGGTGCGGTGACCGTGATCTACACCTTCGTCGGCGGATTCCTCGCGGTCTCCTACACCGACGTCGTCCAGGGCTCAATGATGTTCCTGGCGCTGATCCTCGTGCCGACCTTCGCCGTCCTCAACATGGACAACCCGGGTGACATCTTCACCTTCCAGCTGGACAACACCTACGGTGACGCGGCAAACGAGATCGCGGCGAACTCCAGCTGGTTCAACCCGGTCAGCGGCGTCGGCTTCATCACCATCATCTCCGGTCTTGCCTGGGGCCTCGGCTACTTCGGCCAGCCGCACATCATCGTCCGCTTCATGGCGATGCGGAAGCCCTCTGACGCCACCGCCGGTCGTCGCTGGGGTGTCGGTTGGATGTTCCTCTGCCTGGTCGGCTCGGTGTTCATCGCGATCATCGCCCCCGCCTTCTTCGCGCAGAACGGGGACGCCTCGTTCTCCGACATCACGAACTACGAGACGAACTTCCTGGACATGGCGAAGGTGGTCTTCCATCCGCTGATCGCCGGTCTGATCCTCACCGCCGTTCTCGCGGCGATCATGTCGACGGTCTCCTCCCAGCTGTTGGTGGTCGCCTCCGCACTGGTCGAGGACATCTACGCAGGACTGATCAACAAGTCCGCGACGGACAACACACTGAAGAACCTCTCGCGTGCGATGATCATCGTTGTCGCGATCATCGCCGCCCTGGTAGCCCTCGACCCGGATTCCGCCATCCTCGGCCTGGTCGAGTTCGCCTGGGCCGGATTCGGCGCCTCCTTCGGTCCGGTGGTCGTCGCCGCACTGTTCTGGCGCAGACTCAACGTGCCGGGCGCCGTCGCCGGTATGGCCGCCGGTGCGGCCGTCGCCTTCATCTGGGGTGGCCTGCCCCAGTTCGACGTCATGGACAAGCCCTGGGGCCTCTACGAGATGATCCCGGGTGTCCTCATCAACGTCCTGGTGATGGTCATCGTCACCCTGAACACCAAGGAGCCGGACGACGAGGTCGTCACCGAGTTCGACGAGGCCACCCGCCTGGCGCGCCTCGCCGAGTCCGACAAGAACCTCGACATCGCCACCGCCCGCGAGCAGATCCTCGCCGAGGACGGGAACACCGTCACCGGCTGATCGACGTCCTACCGTGAACCGGAAGGCCGGTCGTGGAGTCCAACAGAGTATGCGACTCCCACGACCGGCCTTCGTCATTTCCGCGGTCTGCGCCACCCTCGCGGGCGCGCTTCTCCTCCTTCGCCCCGGGGAGGACACCCCGCTGCCCGCTGATGAGGACAGGCGTCTCCTCGACTCGCTGCTGGACGAGGTGCGGACCGTCCCCCGTCGGGTGCACGTCGTCGGCTACGACCGCAGTCACTTCGGCGGATGGGAGACCGGGGTCACCGCCGAGGGTGCACTGTGCACCACCCGGGAACGGGTGATGCTGGACGTTTTCGACGCCGCCACCCCGGCGGACAGTGGTCGCACCACCTGTCCTCGGGCGGAGGGGTCGGCGACCGACGTCTACACCGGAGACCTGATCTCCCCGTCGGACGTCGAGATCGACCATGTCGTCCCGCTGGCCGCGGCCTGGGACCACGGGGCACATGCCTGGGACCGCACCGCGCGGGTCGCCTTCGCCAATGACCTGCGCCTGAACCTCCTGGCGGTCTCGGGGAGCGCGAACCAGGCCAAGAGCGACGGGACGCCGGCCGAATGGCTTCCCCCGTTGTCCGGTGCCGCCCCGTGTGCCTATGTCGCCCGCTACCTGACGGTCTCGGTCGACTACGGGCTGAGCGTCAGCGAGGCTGACGCCTCGGCCGCCCGCCGCGCCTGCCGGCTGTGACCGGGCCAACCACCGCTCCCCCACCGATACAGAAATCCACCACCCCTCAGGTCAGTTCCGGGGTCTCCCGGTGACATGAGGGGTGGTGGATCTGGTGGTCTGTCAGACCTGACTAGTCGCGGTCACGACGACCCCGGTAACCGCCACGGTCCCCACGGCGGTCGTTACGGTCGTTACGGTCGTACCGGTCGTTTCGGTTGCCGCGCCAGCTGCTGCGTCCACCGTGGTCACGGTTGCCGTGGTCGCGGTTGCCCTTGTCGCGGTCGAAACGCCCGCGGTCGGAGTAGCCGCCACGGTCGTTGCGTCCACCGCGTCCGCCGTGTCCGCCGTGTCCGCCGTGTCCGCCGTATCCACCGCGACCGCCGCCACGACGGTCACCGTCACGGTCGTCACGGTCGCGCCGGTTGCGGGCGGGACGTCCGGCCGGGGCACCCGGGTCCGGCTCGATGTTGATCAGCTTGCCGGAGATCCGGGTCTGATCGAGCTGCTCGAAGACCTCCTTCGGCAGATCCGCCGGCAGCTCCACGAGCGAATGCTCAGAGAAGATGCTGATCCGGCCGAAGTCGCGGGAGTTCAGTCCGCCCTCGTTGGCCAGCGCACCGACAATGGCGCCCGGACGGACGCGCTGACGGTGTCCGACGCTGACGCGGTAGACAGCCAGCTCCTTGCCGTTGCGGTCGGTGACCTTCGGGGCGTCCCGGTTGAAACGCTCGGAGAAGGGACGGTGCACGCCCGGGTTCTCCTCGCCGCGGTCCCAGTCGTCCCGGCTGCGACGCTCACGACGCTGCGGCTCCTGGATCTCCTGGACGTAGAAGGCCTCGCGGCCCTGGATCTTCGCTGCCAGGGCGGCGGCGATATCCGTCGGGGTGACCTCGTTGGCCTCGGCGTACCCGGTGATGAGATCGCGGAAGAGGTCGACCTGCTTACCGTTGCGGGCCTCGGTGATCGAGGTGAAGAACTTGTTCTTCCGGGCCTCGTTGACCTCGTCGACACCCGGCAGCTGGATCTCGTTGGGGTGGGACTTGGTCGCACGCTCGATGTTCTTCAGCAGACGACGCTCACGCGGGGTGACGAAGAGGATCGCCCGACCGGTGCGGCCTGCGCGGCCGGTACGACCGATACGGTGCACGTAAGACTCGGTGTCCCGCGGGATGTCGTAGTTGAAGACGTGGGTGATGCGGTCGACGTCGAGGCCACGGGCAGCGACGTCGGTGGCCACGAGAATGTCGAGCCGGCCGTCCTTGAGCTGGTCGACGGTGCGCTCACGCTGGTTCTGCGCGATGTCACCGTTGATGGCGGCGGCCTCGAAACCACGGGACCGCAGCTTCTCCGCGAGTTCCTCTGTGTCGCTCTTGGTGCGCACGAAGATGATCATCGCGTCGAACTCGGTGACCTCGAGGATGCGGGTCAGCGCGTCGAGCTTGTTGCGGTGCGACACCATCAGGTAGTCCTGCGTGATGTTGTCACCGGTCCGCTGCTCGGACTTGACGGTATATTCCTCGGCGTCGTTGAGGTACTGCTTCGACAGACGACGGATCGCCGAGGGCATGGTCGCGGAGAAGAGGGCGACCTGGCGGGAGTCCGGGGTGTCGGCGAGGATGCGCTCGACGTCCTCCTGGAAGCCCATGTTGAGCATCTCGTCGGCCTCGTCGAGAACGAGGAAACGCAGGTGGGACAGGTCCAGGCTGCCCTTCTCCAGGTGGTCGATGATACGACCTGGGGTACCCACGATGACCTGTGCGCCACGACGAAGGCCGGACAGCTGTGCGCCGTAGGGGGCACCGCCGTAGATCGGGAGGATGCTCACGCCACCGATGTGGCTGGCGAAGGACTCGAAGGCGTCGGCCGACTGGAGCGCGAGCTCACGGGTCGGGGCCAGCACGAGCACCTGCGGGCGGCGCTCGGTGGTGTCCAGGCGGGACAGGGCCGGCAGCGCGAAGGCCGCGGTCTTGCCGGTACCGGTCTGGGCAAGACCGACGACGTCGCGCCCGTCCATCAGAGCCGGAATGGTGGCCGCCTGAATCGGGGACGGCGTGACATAGCCGACCTTCTTCACTGCGGCGAGGATACGGTCGGGCAGGCCGAGGCCCGCGAAACCGGATTCAGTCTCAGTATTGTCGTTGTCTGCAGGATTTTCTTCGGTGACATCCCTGTCCGCGGTGTTCTCGGAATCATCTGCGCCCACAATGTCACCGACGCTCAGGGGGGCTTCCCCCGAGGTCTCGAGCAGATCGTTCTGAGTAACCGTCGACTGGGAGGTGTCCGGCTGGTTCTCGTCGCCGGAAACGTTCTCAGTTTCAGTCATTACCCCCATCATAGGTGTCCGGGACTCCAAAAGCGATTCGGCGTATTCTACTCCAGATTGAACCCATGATGTGGGACAAGGGACATCACGATCTAGGATGACCTGCGTGACTGACCCAGCTTCCCCTTCCCCGTCCTCGCCGTCCGGTACGCCCACCCCGCACGGACCGTCGGCGAGCACCACCCGCCAGCTGCACCGGGCCCTGACCCACCGGCACATCCACTTCATCGCCCTCGGGTCCGCCATCGGCACCGGTCTGTTCTACGGGTCCTCCGGCGCCATCGGCGCCGCCGGTCCCGGCGTGGTCTTCGTGTACCTGCTCGGCGGCGCGGTCGTGTACTTCATGCTCCGCGCCCTCGGCGAGATGTCCGTCGCTGAACCGGTCGCCGGATCCTTCGCAGAGCACTGCCGTCGGTACCTCGGCGGCTGGGCCGGGTACATCACCGGCTGGATGTACGCCTTCGAGATGATCATCGTCTGTCTGGCAGACCTCACCGCCGTGGCGCTGTACATGAAGTTCTGGTTCCCGGACACCGCCAGCTGGGTCTGGGTCGCGGTCGCCCTGATCATTGTCGCCGCCGCCAACCTCGCCTCCACCCGCTGGTACGGCGAGCTGGAGTTCTGGTTCACCATCGTCAAGGTCACCGCCGTCGTGGCGATGATCGTCGGCGGCGCGGTCATCCTCGTGTTCAACGTCGACACCGGCGGATCCGCGGGTATCGACAACCTGTGGAATGACGGGGGCCTGTTCCCCAACGGCGCCACCGGCGTCCTCAGTTCCCTGATTCTCGTGCTCTTCGCCTTCGGCGGCACCGAGGTCATCGGAGTGACCGCCGGGGAGGCCAAGGACTACAAGACCGCCATCCCCAAGGCGATCAACACCGTTCCAGTGCGCATCCTGCTGTTCTACGTCCTGGCCATCCTCGTCATCGTCTCGGTGACGCCGTGGCGTGAGATCACCGGCGAGGAGTCCCCCTTCGTCCAGATCTTCAGCACCCTCGGCGTCGGTTGGGCGGCGGCGCTGCTCAATGTCGTGGTACTCTCCGCGGCACTCTCGGCGATCAACTCGGACCTCTACGGTGCCGGACGCGTCGTCTTCGGCATGGCGCGCGAACACCTCGCCCCCTCGGTCTTCGCGAAGCTGAGCAGGAACGGCGTCCCCGTGACGACCGTGAGCGCGATGCTCTGCGTCCTCGTCACCGGTGTCGCCCTGCAGCTGTGGAACGCGACCGCGGCGGATCTCTTCGAGTCCATCGCAGCACTGGCGACCTTCGCCACCGTCTTCGTCTGGCTGATGATCCTGCTGGCCCACCTCGCCAGCCGCTACGGCTGGGGTGGCCGGGAGAAGGTCGACCCCGGTTCCCTGTCATTCCGGGTGCCGTTCTGGCCCTGGGGACAGTATTTCGCCATCGCCGTCATCCTCATCACCTTCGGCACGATGTTCTGGCTGGCCGAGTACCGGTCGGCGCTGCTTGCCGGTGTCATCTTCACCGTCGGCATGAGTGTGCTCTATCCCCTCACCCGACGCCGCGCACGGGCCCTGGACCAGGAACCCACAGGGCACCAGGGGGAGCCGGAGTCACCGGTAACCCCGTAAACAGACACGCGACTAGGACGCCATGTGGGGTCTGAACTACCGTAGGGGTGAACCGGCACCCCACCCGGGAGCACACCCGGAACCCGACGCGTCCGGACATGCCCGTCAGATACCGTCTCCACGACTTCGAACAGGACCCCCATGACTGCACAGGCCCCCGCAAACCAGAGCGACTGGAGCAACCGCATCGCCCTGGCGCAGGAGATCCTCCCGCTGATCACCCGGCTGCACAACGAGCACAACGTCGTCACCTCAGTGTTCGGCCGCCTGCTCGTCAATGTCACCGACATCGACATCATCAAGAGCCACCGGTACGCCCGTCTGGTCACCGACCGCGAGCTGCCGTTGAGCTCCACCTTGCCGATCCTGCAGGAACTGGTGGAGATGAACCTCGGCACCGCCTCCATCGACCTGGGCCGGCTGGCCACCGGGTTCGAGGCCGAAGGCGGCAGGAACCTGCGCGAGTACCTCGAGCGTGAGCTCACCGACGTCATCAACCAGCACTCCGAGAAGGACCCGGCGGATATCGTCCTCTACGGCTTCGGCCGCATCGGGCGTCTGCTGGCCCGCATCCTCATCTCCCGCGAGGCCACCTACGGGGGTGTCCGGCTCCGCGCTGTCGTGCTGCGCAAGAAGAGCTCCGACGACATCGAGAAGCGCGCCAGCCTGCTGCGCCGCGACTCGATCCACGGCGCCTTCGACGGTGCGATCACCGTCGACGAGGAGAACGAGATCATCTGGGCCAACGGCACCGCCATCCAGGTCATCTACGCCTCCGATCCCTCGGGCATCGACTACACCTCCTACGGCATCAACGACGCCATCATCGTCGACAACACCGGCGCCTGGCGTGACCGGGACGGCCTGTCCCGTCACCTGGAGTCCAAGGGAGTGTCCAAGGTCCTGCTCACCGCCCCGGGCAAGGGCGACGTGAAGAACATCGTGTACGGGATCAACCACGAGGACATCGTGCCGGAGGACCGCGTCCTGTCCGCGGCGTCCTGCACCACCAACGGCATCACCCCGGTGCTCAAGGTCATCGACGACCGCTACGGCATCGTCCACGGCCACGTCGAGACGGTCCACTCGTTCACCAACGACCAGAACCTCACCGACAACTTCCACAAGGGCCCGCGCCGTGGCCGCTCCGCCGGTCTGAACATGGTCCTCACCGAGACCGGTGCCGCCAAGGCCGTCGCCAAGGCCCTCCCGGACCTCGCCGGCAAGCTCACCGGTAACGCGATCCGCGTCCCCACCCCGGACGTGTCGATGGCCGTGCTGAACCTCAACCTGGACACGGAGACCACCCGTGACGAGGTCAACGAGTACCTCCACAAGGTGGCCCTGCATTCCAACCTGCGTCAGCAGATCGACTACATCAAGTCCCCGGATGTCGTCTCCTCCGACTTCGTCGGTTCCACCCACGCCGGCATCGTCGACGGCCTGGCGACCATCGCCGAGGGGAAGAACCTCGTACTCTACGTCTGGTACGACAACGAGTTCGGCTACTCCAACCAGGTGATCCGCATCGTCGAGGACATCGCCGGCGCCCGCCCGAAGGTGTATCCGGCCCGTATGGAGCCCGCCGAGCTGGCGTAGGCCCCCGCTCCACAGCGCCGGGACAATACGACGCCCACCCGTCCGGGGTCCGGACCGGGTGGGCGTCGTGCTGTCAGGGACGGCCGGGAGGGGGCTCAGTCGTCGGCGTCGTGAGCGTCGTCTGCTTCCTCGTCCTCCCACAGCTCCTCCAGGGGCACCAGGAGTTCCTCCCAGGCCGAGGCCTGCTCCTGCGCAACGAAGAGAACGTCGAAGAGCCGGTCGAAGTCCCGGTAGGACCCGAGCTCGAGGATCTCCTCGGTCATGTCCGCGATATCGTGGACGAGGCCCTCCAGGATCCGCTGCCGGTCGACCTCGGAGGCATGGGAGGCCCCGTCGGCGTCGTCCTCCGGATCCGGGTCCTCCTCCTCGTCCCAGATCTCGGCGACCGCCTGGTCCATGAGGTCCTCGAAGTCCTCGCCGAGGGTCACGAACTGCACCCGTGCGGTGGGGGTCCCCTCCTCCCCCTCGAAGGTCACGACGATCTCCGAACTCTCCCCGACCTCAGCGCTGACGGTCAGCGCCTCCACCGGATCCTGGACGAACTCGAGATCGACGACGCGGGGGTCGGTCCCCTCGATGAGATCGCGGACCGTGCCGACCACCAGGTCGGTGGCGACATGGCGGGCTACCGTGGCGACGGCGTCCTCCACCGAGAAGACGACGCCGACGAGGGCCGCCTCGAACTCCTCGTCATCCTCGGCGACATCGGCCATGGCAAGGAAGACGTTCGCACCGGGGATCCCCGTCCCCCCGGTGATGTCGACGAACTGGACCTCCAGATCCTCCGACACCGGAACGAAGAGGGTGCCGTCATTGACACGGGACTCTATCCCCTCCGCGTCGAGCGCTTCAGCGATGTCCACATAGAAACCCACGAGGGGAACCTCCTACGGTCCACTCCGAACGGGTCTCGCCCCGGGCACATCACCCGGGTACGCCGTCGGAACCGTCACCCATGCTAGCCGACACCGGACAGATCGGGCGTGCCCCCCGTTCGGGAAACAACTGAAAATATATGGTTTGTCGATGGTTCCGCGGACAGCCCCTGCGACATCGTGGTAAAGGCCACATGTAGTAGGGTGGTTGGTCGAGATTGACAACATCATGAAATGAGGCGAGGACCTGCTGTGAACAGCTCCAATTTCGGTTCCAACGAATGGCTGGTCGACCAGATGCACCAGCAGTTCAAGGAGGACCCGCAGTCCGTGGACAAGGAATGGCGGGACTTTTTCTCGGAGGGGAAGACCACCGGTGACGCGACTCCGGCAGCCGCTCCGAAGGACGCGACCGTGACGGCCCCGGCGGCCACCCCTGCCGCCGCCACGTCGACCGCCCCCGCGACCTCCCCGGCCGCTGTCCCGTCCGCCCCGACCACGGGGCGTCCGGTCAGTGCCGCAGCCTCCATCGGCAGCAATGTCGCACCGTCTGCCAACCCGATCCCGACCCGCGTCGCTCCCCCGGCACCGAAGGGTGCCGCCGAGCCGCTCACCCCGGGCGAGGCGAACCTCAAGGGCGCCCAGCGCGCGATCGCCAAGAACATGGACGCCTCGCTGACCATCCCGACGGCCACCACCGTCCGGGACATGCCGGCCAAGCTCATGTTCGAGAACCGGGCGATGATCAACGACCACCTCCGGTCCCAGGGTCGCGGCAAGATCAGCTTCACCCACATCCTCGGGTGGGCGCTGATCAATGCCGTCAAGGCGCATCCGACAATCAACAACAGCTACAAGGTCATCGACGGCAAGCCCGCCGTGGTCACCCCCGAGCACATCAACCTCGGACTGGCCATCGACCTCGTCTCCAAGAACGGCAACCGCAACCTCGTCGTCGCCGCCATCCGCGAGTGCGAGACCCTCTCCTTCGAGGGCTTCGTCGACGCCTACGAGGACATCGTCGTCCGCGCCCGCCAGGGCAAGTTGACGATGGACGACTTCTCCGGTGTCACCATCCAGCTGACCAACCCCGGTGGGATCGGCACCCGCCACTCGGTGCCCCGACTCACCAACGGCCAGGGTGCGATCATCGGTGTCGGTGCCATGGACTACCCGGCCGAGTTCGCCGGCGCCTCCGAAGACCGTCTCGCTGATCTGGGCGTCGGCAAGCTCGTCACCGTCACCTCGACCTACGACCACCGGATCATCCAGGGTGCGGAGTCCGGCGAGTTCCTGCGTGACATGAGCCGCCAGCTCATCGACGACGGCTTCTGGGACGATATCTTCATCTCCCTGCGTGTCCCCTACGCCCCGACCCGCTGGTGCCAGGACATGCCGGCCTCCGGTGTGGACAAGTCCACCCGCGTCATGCAGCTCATCGAGTCCTACCGCTCCCGCGGTCACCTCATCGCCGACATCAACCCGCTGCACTGGGCCCAGCCCGGACTGCCGGTGCCGGATCACTCCGACCTGGACATCGAGAGCCACGGCCTGACCCTCTGGGACCTGGACCGTAAGTTCAACGTCGGCGGCTTCGCCGGTCGCGAGACCATGACCCTGCGTGAGGTCCTCGCGACCCTGCGGAAGGCCTACACCCTCAAGGTCGGCTCCGAGTACACCCACATCCTCGACAAGGACGAGCGCCTCTGGCTGCAGGAGCACATCGAGGCCGGTCAGCAGAAGCTGTCCAACCCCGAGCAGAAGTACCTGCTGCAGAAGCTGAACTCCGCCGAGGCCTTCGAGAACTTCCTCCAGACCAAGTACATCGGCCAGAAGCGCTTCTCCCTCGAGGGTGCCGAAGCCCTCATCCCGATGCTGGACGCCGCCGCGGACCAGGCCGCCGAACAGGGTCTCGAAGAGGTCGTCATCGGTATGCCCCACCGTGGCCGCCTCAATGTCCTCGCGAACATCGTCGGCAAGCCGTACTCCACCATCTTCGGTGAGTTCGAGGGCAACATCGAGCCCGCCGCCGCCGGTGGCTCCGGTGACGTGAAGTACCACCTGGGTACCGAGGGTGTCTACACCCAGATGTTCGGCGACAACGACATCAAGGTCACCCTGACCGCGAACCCGTCCCACCTCGAGGCCGTCAACCCGGTCATGGAGGGTCTGGCCCGCGCCCACCAGGACCTGTCGCCGAACGCCGAGCAGCGTCCGATCATGCCGATCCTCATGCACGGTGACGCGGCCTTCACGGGTCTGGGCATCGTCCAGGAGACCATCAACATGGCCCAGCTGCGCGGTTACACCGTCGGCGGTACGGTCCACGTCGTGGTCAACAACCAGATCGGTTTCACCACCACCCCGGACCGTGGCCGTTCGACCCACTACGCCACCGACATCGCCAAGGGCTTCGACGCCCCGGTCTTCCACGTCAACGGTGACGACCCCGAGGCATGCGTCTGGGTCGCCCGGCTGGCTGTCGAGTACCGCCGTCGGTTCGGCAAGGACGTCTTCATCGACATGGTCTGCTACCGACGTCGCGGTCACAACGAGTCCGATGACCCGTCGATGACCCAGCCGGAGCTGTACAGCATCATCGAGGACCGCCCGACCGTGCGTTCCATCTACCACGACACCCTCGTGGGACGCGGTGACATCACCGCCGAGGACGCCCAGCGCGCCGCCGATGACTTCCACGGCCAGCTGGAGGCCGTCTTCAACCAGGTCAAGGAAGGCATCACGGGCGCCTCCCCGGCCGCCCAGACCGGAATCGCCGGTGGTCAGGCCCTGACCACCGGGCTGGACACCTCCATCACCCCGGACGTCATCGCCGAGATCGGCGACAGCTTCTCGGTGGACGCCCCGGAGGGCTTCAGCATCCACCAGCGCGTCCGCTCCGTGGTCAAGCGTCGCCACCAGATGTCCCGCGAGGGCAAGATTGACTGGGCCTTCGGTGAGCTGCTCGCCTTCGGTTCCCTCGCCCGTGAGGGACGCCTCGTGCGTCTCGCCGGTGAGGACTCCCAGCGTGGCACCTTCACCCAGCGTCACGCGATTCTCTTCGACTCGGAGACCAACCAGCCCTTCAGCCCGCTGGAGGAGGTGGCCCGGAAGGCCGGCAACGGCGGTTCCTTCCGTGCCTTCAACTCCCCGCTGACCGAGTACGCCGGTATGGGCTTCGAGTACGGTTACTCCGTCGGTAACCTCGACGCGGTCGTCGCCTGGGAGGCACAGTTCGGCGACTTCGCCGACGGCGCCCAGACCATCATCGACGAGTACATCTCCTCCGGCGAGGCCAAGTGGGGCCAGCTGTCCAGCGTCATCCTGCTGCTGCCGCACGGTTACGAGGGCCAGGGCCCGGACCACTCCTCGGCCCGTATCGAGCGCTACCTGCAGATGGCTGCCGAAGGTTCGATGACCATCGCCCAACCGTCCACCCCGGCAAACCACTTCCACCTGCTGCGCCGCCACGCACTGGGCACCATGCGTCGCCCGCTGGTCGTCTTCACCCCGAAGTCGATGCTGCGCAACAAGGCCGCGACCTCCACGGTCGAGGACTTCACCACGGTGACGAAGTTCCGGTCGGTGCTGGACGACCCGCGGTTCGCCGACGGCACGAAGGACCGCGCCGGAGTCAAGAAGGTGCTCATGTGCACGGGCAAGATCTACTACGACCTGGAGAAGAAGCGCGCCGACGAGGGCCGCGACGATGTCGCCATCGTCCGCGTCGAGATGCTGCACCCGATCCCGCACAACCGAATCCGCGAAACCGTCGCCGAGGGTTACCCGGGCGCCGAGGTCCGCTGGGTCCAGGATGAGCCGGCCAACCAGGGCGCATGGCCCTTCCTGGCCCTCAACCTGCCGGAGCGGATCCCGGGCTTCACCATGAAGCGCATCTCCCGCCGCGCCCAGTCCTCCACCGCCACCGGCGTCGCCAAGGTCCACCACCTTGAGCAGGAAGCTCTCCTCAACGAGGCCTTCGCCGACTGACACCCGGCAGACTCCCGGAGAACGACAGACAGAGACCCCCGTACCGGATGCTCCGGTGCGGGGGTCTGTGTCTGTCTCCGCCGGCCTAGTCCGCCGCGGCGCGCAGGTCCTCGGTCGTCACTCCCCCGGCGACGTCGTTGAGGGCCTTACGATCCTTGCGGTCCATGGTCGGCTTGGCGAACAGGGCGACGGTGTTCTGCGGCAGCGAATCATCCTCACAGGCCACCGACTGGCCCGGATCCGCGGCCTGCAGGTCGGTCGGCAGAGCCGACACCATCGTGGAGTGGGTGATGTCGCGCCACATGTCACGGTCCACGTCCCCGGCCTCCTGAGCCTCCGCGTAGAGCCCCCGCAGCTCCTGCCCCTTGGCGGCGTCAAGGGTGTCCAGCAGCTCGCCGACGCATCCGGTGACCACGGTGAGTTCGCCGTCGCGCACCTGCGCGATGCGGTCACCGGCGTCCACCGTGGTCACCTCGACGCTGCGTCCGGCGCTCTCGAGCTTCGAGCTGATCTTCTCCGCCAACGCCTGCTGCAGCGGAGCGTCGGTCGCTCCGACGGTCACCGGCCCCTCTGTCGAGGCGGCGACGGCCGCCTGCTGCGGTACCGTGGCCGTGGAACTGCAGGCCGCCAGCGGCACCGTGAGAGCCGTCAGTGCGGCGAGCGCGACCACTGTCTTCCTTCCGGCGGGGCCCATCAGAACCACACCGCCATGATGAGTACGACCAGGGCGATCCACGGGATCAGTCCCCACCACCGGTTGTGGTCGCTGGCCAGTGCCCCGGCCGCCGCCACCGCGCCCGCCACGGCATGCGGGATCCACAGGGAGTTCCCCGCGATGACGAGTATCACGGCGAGGCCGCAGAGGCCGCCGGCGATCAGTCGGGTCATGGTTGTCAGTCACCCGGTCCTTCCCTCGGTTCGGTGCTGTCCGTCCCGACCAGAGTAGTCACTGACGCGGGGGTGCACCGTAACGCCCCGCCACATCACGCACTGATCTGGTTGACTGTCAGCATGAGCAGTCCCCTCTCTGTCGCAGAAGCACACTGCACCGTCTACCGCGCCGAGTACCGGAGCAGTACACCCGGCAGGATCGCCGACGAGGGCACCGCCGAACGCTTCGACCTCGGCACCACCGCCGATGACATCGAGGCACTGCGCCACGCCCACGAGTCACTGGGCGACGGGGACTTCTGCTGGGTCCATGTGACGGAACCTGACGAGGCCTTCATGCACCGGATCGCCGGGGTCTTCGGCATCCACGAACTCGTCGTGGAGGATGCGGTCTGCGCACACCAGCGGGCGAAGTTCGAGCGCTACAGGAGTCAGATGCTGTTCGTGCTGCGTACGGTGAACTACACCCCGGGCGGCACCGACACGGACCTCACCCCGGACGTCACCACCGGCGAGGCGCAGGTCATCCTCGGCCGAGATTTCGTCGTCACCGTCACCCACGGGGACACCCCGGACCCCACCGACCGGGTCACGGAGAACCTCGAGCGGGTCTTCATGCCTCAGACCGTGCTCTACTCCCTGGCCGACGCGATCGTCGACCACTACCTCGATGTGACACTCCAGCTGGAGGACGACGTCACCGCAATGGAGACCACCGTATTCGCACCGTCGGTCTCCTTCTCCATCGAGGAGGTCTACCTGCTGATGAGGGAGGTTCTCGAGATCCGCCACGCCATCGACCCCCTCACGGTGGCACTGAAGCTCCTGGTCTCCGACCACGACAGCATCGTCGACGAGAGCCGTACCTACATCCGCGATGTGCTCGACCACCAGATCCTCGCCGCGGACCGTACCGGCAACTTCGCCGAACGCCTGGCTTCCCTGGTGGACGCCGCGGCCGCGAAGATCTCACTGCAGCAGAACACCGACATGCGCAAGATCTCCGCCTGGGCGGCGGTGGCGGTGGTGCCGACGATGATCGCCGGCATCTACGGGATGAACTTCGAGAAGATGCCCGAACTGGACTGGACCTTCGGCTACCCCCTTGTCATCTGTCTCATGGTGGCGATCTGCACCGGCCTGATCGTCCTGTTCCGCCACAACCGCTGGCTCTGAGTGCTGCCCCGGCCCCGTCACGTATCCTCTGGTCTATGAGTGCTTCCCGAGTTTTCGCCGGCCGACTGGCCGGCATGATCCTGCTCGGCGCCGACGGGGAGTCCGTCGGCCGGGTCAGGGACGTAGTCGTGAGTATCGGCGCCCGTCGTGCCCGCGCCCTCGGACTCGTTGTCGAGGTCGCCGGGAAGAGACGGATCTTCCTCCCCATGCTCCGGATCGCCTCCGTCGATCCGAAGGAGGTGACGATGAACACCAGCTCGGTGAGTCTGCGTCCCTTCAAGTCGAGGTCCGGCGAGGTCTCGGTGATGGACGATCTCATCGGTGCCCGTGTCCACATCGACGACCCCGAGCACGAACACCTCACCGGTCGCGCAGTGGAGATCTCCGATGTCGAACTGGAGCTCACCCGCACCCGCGAGTGGGACATCAGCCGCGTCGCGGTGATCACCCGTGGCCGTCTCGGTCGGCGGTCCACTCCGGCGATCGTCCCCTTCTCACACGTCCACGGTCTCTCGGCCTCCGGCGCGGGGCCGCAGGACGCGGACGCCGAGCTCATCGCCGAATTCAAGGAGATGCGCAACGCCGATGTCGCGCAGACCCTCCACGACCTGCCTGTCGACCGCCGCTACCGGGTCGCCGGAGAGCTCGCCGACGAACGGCTGGCCGATGTCCTCGCCGAACTGCCCGATGACGAGCAGACCGCGATCCTGGAAACCCTGACCATCGAGCGTGCCGCGGACATCCTCGAGGAGATGGACCCGGATGACGCCGCAGATCTGCTGGGCGAGTTGCCCGACGACAAGGCCGACGTCCTGCTGGAGCTCATGGACCCGGAGGAGTCCGAGCCGGTCCGTCGTCTGATGAGTTTTTCACCGGACACGGTGGGTGCCCTGATGACCCCGGAGCCCATGGTCCTCACCCCGCAGGCGACCGTGGCCGAGGCACTGGCCCATGCACGCAACCCCGAGCTCCCGCTCGCGTTGAGCTCCCTGGTGTTCGTCGTACGCCCGCCGCAGGCCACCCCGACCGGCCGCTACCTGGGCTGTGTCCACCTACAGAAGCTGCTGCGCGAGCCGCCGTCAACACTGATCGGCGGTATCCTCGACCTGGATCTCCCCGCTCTGCGCACAGATGACTCGATCGAGACCGCCGCGCGCTACTTCGCGACCTACAACCTGGTCTGCGGCCCGGTGCTGGACGACAACCAGCACCTGCTCGGCGCCGTGGCAGTCGACGACCTGCTCGATGACCTCCTCCCCGAGGACTGGCGTGACGACGACTGGCGGGAACTCCGCTCCCCCGCCTGACCGGCGGACAACCCTCTGCACAACTGCTGCCCCGACCACCGCTCGAAGGAGGAACCGTGCCGGACAACTACGCCCGCACCGACCTGGACACCCCCACCGGGGCACGACGGAAGAAACTGTTCTCCCTTGACGGGGACGCCGTCGGCGTCGGCGCAGAGCGGGTGGCCCGCTTCCTCGGTACCGGAAGCTACCTGCTGTGGCAGACCGTCTTCGTCATCATCTGGATCCTGCTCAACATCGGCGGCATGTGGTGGAACTGGGATCCGTACCCGTTCATCCTTCTCAACCTGGCGTTCTCGACGCAGGCTGCCTATGCGGCGCCGCTGATCCTGCTCGCCCAGAACCGGCAGGACGACCGCGACCGTGTCTCCCTCAACGAGGACCGACGCCGCACCGCCGAGACCAAGGCGGACACCGAGTTCCTCGCCCGCGAGCTCGCCGGTCTGCGCATCGCCGTGGGTGAGAACGTGACCCGCGACTACCTGCGTCACGAACTTGACGACCTCACCGATCTGCTCCACCGCATCGAGGACAAGCTCGAGGACCGCGAGCACGACGACAATGACGGCCAGGACGGCCCCTCTGACCGGCCTCGGTGATCCGGCCGGCCGGGTGTAACATACCGGGCGATGTCTACTGTCACTGAAGAGGCTGTCCGCAGCGCACTGTCGTCGGTTGAGGACCCGGAGCTCAACCGCCCCATCACCGATCTGGGCATGGTGAAGTCCGTGACCGTCAACGGGGACGAAGTCGCGGTCGAGATCTATCTCACCATCGCCGGATGCCCGATGAAGACCACCCTGACCGACCGCACGCGGGAGGCCACGGAAAGTGTCGACGGGGTCACGAAAGCCACCGTCACCACCGACGTGATGACCGACGAGCAGCGTCGTGAGCTGCGCCTGAAGGTCCGTGGCACGACCACGGAGCCGGTCATCCCCTTCGCCCAGCCCGATTCTACGACCCGTGTCTACGCCGTCGCGTCCGGCAAGGGCGGTGTCGGCAAGTCCTCCGTCACCGTGAATCTGGCGACCGCACTCGCGGCGCGCGGGCTCAATGTCGGCATCGTCGACGCCGACATCTACGGTCACTCCGTGCCCCACCTCATGGGTTCCACCGCCATGCCGAACCAGGTGGACGACATGATCATCCCGCCGCAGTCACACGGCGTGAAGATGATCTCCATCGGACACTTCCTCGAGGGAAACTCCCCGGTCATCTGGCGTGGACCGATGCTGCACCGCGCGATCCAGCAGTTCCTCTCCGACGTCTTCTGGGGCGATCTGGACGTGCTGCTCCTCGATCTCCCGCCCGGCACCGGCGATGTGGCGATCTCGGTCGCTCAGCTGGTCCCGAACGCCGAACTGCTGATCGTGACGACCCCGCAGGCCGCGGCCGCCGAGGTCGCCGAGCGTGCCGGCTCGATCTCCCAGCAGACCCGCCAGCGCATCGGTGGTGTCATCGAGAACATGTCCGGCATGGTGCTGCCCGACGGGACCGTGATGGACGTCTTCGGTTCCGGTGGTGGCCAGCATGTCGCCGACCGGCTCACCGAGATCACCGGTTCCCCGGTGCCCCTGATGGGCTCGATCCCGCTGGATCCGGATCTGCGCGTCGGCGGCGACGTGGGTAACCCGATCGCCGTGTCCCAGCCGGACTCCCCCTCCGCGGTCGCCCTCGGGGAGCTCGCTGACCAGCTGGTCACCCGCCGTCAGTCGCTGGCGGGGCGTCCGCTGAACCTGGGCGTCACACGGAACTGATCCCCCGCCTGGCCCCACCTCGGTGAGGCAGGTCGGCCCTCCTAGAGGACGTCGCCCTCGTCCATGTCGCCCCAGTCCGCTCCGCCGCCGGTCTTCTTCTGATCGGCGGCGGTGGTGTCTCCGGCACCGGAGGACACAGCGGGCCCGGCGGGCGCTGCAGGTGAAGGAGCCGGAGGAGTGGCGGGCGCGGGAGCGGACGGAGCGGGTGCCTGCCTCCCGGCCGCGGAGGTCGTCTCCCCACTGCCCGTGACCGCGTCACTGACCCCGCGTGCCGAGGCCTCGATGTCGCGGAAGAACTCGGGGTCGTCGTCGAGCAGGGCCTTACTGACGAGACCCCGCGCACCCATGCGCCGCATGTCGTTGATCTGCGACAGCGGCTTGCGGAAGTCCTCGAAGTCCTCCTTGAAGTCGTCCCCCAGCTCCTCCTTCGCCGAGCTGATCGCACCACGTGCGGCGTGGATCATCGCCTTGATGTCCGTGATGATCCGGGGCAGCCGCTCCGGGCCGACCACGATGATGCCGACGATGACCAGGACGAGGACCTCGCCCCATCCGACGCTGGAGAACACCGTGTTCCACCTGACTTCCTGCTCTGTGCCCTGACCCGGGTGATTCTACCGCCGACCCCGCCCAGTCTGCGACACACGCAGCATGCGACGCACGGAGGTGGACAGCCGGTCCCCCAGTGACTCGGGTCGCCGGCACCCGTCGACCCCCACCGCGTCATGGCCGTCCAGGTCGTCCGACGCAGCGACCTGCTCCCCGCAGGACGTCGGGATCCCGGTCAACCGGTCGAGCAACGCCCCCGGGGCATGCACCTCCGACATGGTGCCGGCCTGGTCCCGCATCCGCGCCGCGGCCTGGCGCTGTGCCCGAACCTCCTCGCGGCAGTCACTGCAGTGCACCAGGTGCACCTTCGCCCGGCTCTCCGCACCCCGGGACAGCTCTCCGTCCACCAGGGCTGCGACGGCCTCGGTCGTCAAATGCCCGACATCATTCCCCGGCCACATAGCTCAGCTCCCCGGCCGTCCGGTCCAGTGCCGCCCTCAGCTGGGCACGGGCCCGGTGGATCCGGGAACGCACGGTACCCATCTTCAGTCCGAGGGTGTCGGCGATCTCCTCGTAACTGAGGTCCAGTCCGTCACAGAGCACGACGGCCACGCGGAACTCCGGGGAAAGATCGTCCAGTGCCCGGGCGAGAGCCGGATCGAGGTGGTTGAACTCGAAGACCCGCTCGGGACCGGGGTGCTCGCCGGCGACCCGCTCGTAGTCCTCGGGCAGGGCCTCCATACGTACCGTTGCCCGGTGGCGGACCATGTCGAGGAAGAGGTTGGTGGTGATGCGGTGCAGCCAGCCCTCGAAGGTCCCGGGCCGGTAGCTCTTCAGCGACCGGAAGACGCGCATGAAGGTGTCCTGGGTGAGGTCCTCGGCGTCCTGCCGGTTGCCGGAAAGGCTGTAGGCCAGCCGGTAGACACCGTCCGCATGCTCGGCGACGAGATCCCCCCATGCCGGCATGTCCGCTTCACCGCGGTCGAATGCACCGGTGCCGGTGCCGGGGTCACCGTCAGGGTGGGGATCGGGGGACACTGCGGAAGTCATGTGTTCCATTCTGGGTCACCGGGGTTGAAATGCGGTCCGCACCGGCTGGAAGTTCGCTGTGAACCACCGGCGTGCACCGCGGAGAGCGCTGTTTCCACTGACAAATATACATGACGGGACCACGGGGCGGGCAGCGGGTTCCCCGACTCGCCGGGACCTCCTGCACCGGTCGGGGGTGACCTCCCCCTAAGCTGGATCCTGTGAATGTCAACACCGGATCCGCCCTCGACGCCGTGCGTACCTACATCAACGGCACCGCCGCCTCCGACGACAACCTTGACCGGGCACAGACCGCCGCCGACGAGTTCGGCCTGCTGAGCCCGGACGCCGCGACCGGCGAGTTCCTCTCGTTCCTCGCCGCCCGTGCCACCGGCTCCGCCCAGCCCAGCGCCGTGGTCATGTCCCCGGCCTGCGGCGTGATCGGCCTGCATCTCTTCGCCGGGTTCCGCGGTGCCGGCACGGAGCCGGTCGGCCACGTCACCTGCATCGACCCCGAGGCCCAGCACCAGAAGCTGGCGAAGGAGGCCTTCACCTCCGTGGGGCTGCGTCCCACCGCCTTCCGCTTCGTTCCCTCTGCCCCGCTCGACGGCATCGGCCGTCTGGCGACCGACTCCTACGACATCATCGTCGCCGACGTGGATCCCGAGCTGCTCTCGGCCGCGGTCGACAACGCGCTCCCGGCACTTCGCACCGGCGGCGTCCTCGTCCTGCTCGACGCCCTCCTGGACGGCGCGCCCGGCGACCCGGCCCGGACCGACCGGCAGACCGAGGCGGCCCGTGCCGCCGAGGTCCACCTGCGGGAACTGGTGGACGCCGGCACCGTCTCCACCTCCCGACTGCCGCTAGGCGCCGGCATGACGGTAATCACCCGGCGCTGAAGGGTGCTATCGTTCTTCCGGTGAATTCCATCACCGACTTCTACAACAGCGTCACCGACGTCGAGCACATCGTCTCGGCCTTCGGACTGGTCGGCATCGCCCTGGTCCTCTTCGCCGAGACGGGCCTGCTCGTGGGTTTCTTCCTGCCCGGTGATTCCCTGCTCTTCGTCGCCGGCCTGTTCACCGGTGGCGACGACCCCGTGTTCCCGCTGTGGCAGCTGCTTGCCGTCGCCGTCGTCTTCGCCGTCATCGGAGACCAGACCGGCTACCAGATCGGACGGTGGGCCGGCCCACCGATCCTGCGCTCCCGGGCCGCCCGGATGATCGGTGAGGAACGGATCGGCAAGGCGCAGGACTTCTTCGTCACCCGCGGCCCGCACGCGGTCATCCTCGCCCGGTTCGTCCCGGTGATCCGCACCATCGTCCCGGTACTCGCCGGGATCAGCGGCATGGAACGCCGCCGCTTCGTGCCCTACAACATCATCGGCGGCGCCGCCTGGGCCTGCATCATCCCCGTCGCCGGGTACTTCCTCGGCGGGGTCGACTTCATCCGGGCCCATGTCGACCTCATCATCGTCCTGCTCGTGGCTCTGTCGGTGATTCCGCTGGCCGTGGAATGGTGGCGGGGCAAGCGTCAGGGGACGGACGCCACTACCGGAACGGCCGATTCGACCGGCGTACACGGCGCGGACACCCTCGCCTCGGCTCCGGTCCCGCCACCCGCCTCCTGACCGCTGGTATACAGGGGTTCGTGAATCGCTTTCGACCTGAACTCCATGTGACTGCGGAAACCGGTGTCCTCGAGGCACCGGCCGGAGCCGTCAGGCAGGGTAGCAACCTGCATGTCTTCCACCAGTTCCGCCCCACCCCGGACTCCGGCGCACGCTGGGCACACCAGATGGCGACCGGCCTCCCCTACGGCTGGGACGTCTGTGACGACGTCCTCGCCCCCGAGGGTGATGAAGTCGACTGCCTGGCCGGATCCTCCGTCCTGGTCAGTGACGGCACCGTGGAACTGTTCTTCGTGACCACCACCCCCTCCGACGGCGAGGCTGTGCGGGGTTCCGATCTACCCCATGACCGGCGCGGCGCCCGGAACTTCCGGATCCATCGTGCCCGGATCTCCGACCTGGACGCCATCTCCGCGGAGATCTCCGACGACCCGAGCATCGTGAGCAGGGAGGTCGAGCGCCTCGGTCCGGTGGAGATCGACGACGACGACCACCCGGTCACCGCGCTGGTGACCCCGAGCGTCATCCGGCACGACGACGGCTGGCTGATGATCGCTCTCGACCTCGTCGACGAGACCGCCGCCGACATCGTCGTGCTCACCTCCGACGACCGGCAGCACTGGACCGCCCTCGGATCGCTGGAGATCACCGGAGGTTCGACCGACACCACTGTGCCCCGGGGACGTCCCTTCGCACCGCGCATCGTCACCATGACCGATGAGCTCACCGACGAGACCAGCGACGTGCTGTTCATCACCTACCCGGCCGACGACGAGGGCAGCAGCGGCGGGGAGAGCGCCGGCTATCTCGTCGGTACCCTCTCCGGGACGACGTTCACCGTCGAGACCGGGTTCCAGCTCTTCGACAACGGTCACGACTTCACCCGACCCCGGGTCGTCCAGGGCATCCAGCCGGTCATCGTGGGACTGGTCGGGACATTCCCCGGAAACGGTACGGGTACCTGGGCGAACTGTCTGTCAGTGCCACGCTTCCTCACCCTGCGTGGCGGCCACCTGCACCAGGACATCGTCGGTGTGCCCTCGGCGGTGCGTTCCTACACCGACCGTGCGGCGGTGTTCACCGCCCAGCTCGACGTCTCACGTGGTGCCGTGACCGTCTCCCTGCTCGACGAGGAGGACGGGCTGCTGGCCACCGTGCGCCATTCCGGCGACCGGATCGAGGTAACCCGCCCCACCCGCGACGGAGTCGGAGACGTCCGCACCGCGGAGCTGGCCGACGGTGACTCGGACACCCTCACCATCCTCGTCGACGGTCCGGTGTGCGAGGTCTTCGCCGACGGTGGACTGGTCTCGCTGACCAGTTCACTGCACGGGGACGCCCCCTTCGCGAAGTTCCGGGTGGACACCACCGCCGGGGCCCGCGTCCTGTCGGCGATGGAGTCACTGGGACGCCGGCTGCAGCGTCGGCTGGCGCAGCTCGACAACCCGGAGGAGCAGGAGCGGCTCATCGCCGAGGCAGCCCTGGCCGACCGGGACCTCGCCGCCGACGACTAGGACCCGTTGAAGCCCAGCGTACGGGGGTCGCGGGCGAGACGGGTCACAGTCGCACGGGCCGTGACCTGCATGACCTTGGGGAGGCCGGCGATCCGCTCGGCCAGCACCTTCGGGTGGATGTGGCGGGCAGAGGGGCTCATGCCGATCTGAGCGGCGATGGACGCCTGGTCGAGGTTCATGACGAACTCTACATGCTCCGGTTCCCCGACCGGCACAAGGTAGCCGGAGGCCTGGGTGATCATCCGGTCGACCTTGCCCTCCTCGACGTCGATGATGCCCAGTGGGGCGCGCAGCTCGGCGAGGTGGCCGGCGTCCGGGGTGAGCACGACGACCTGGCCCTCCGGAGTGAGGACGCGGGCGAACTCCGCGGCATTGCGCGGGGCGAAGATGACGGTCATGACGTCGATGCTGTCATCCCGCAGCGGCAGTCGGGCCCAGGCGTCCGCGACGATCGCCCCGACCCGCGGGTGGCAGTGCGCCAGTCGCTTGGCCGCGGGCACGGAGACGTCGACTCCGATGCCCCGGGAGCCGGGGACCGCGTCGAGCGTGTGGGCCAGGTAGTACCCGGTACCTGCCCCGATCTCCACGACCGAGGGCCGGTCCTCCTCGGAGACGTGGTTGTCGTCGAGGACATCGGCGACGGCATCGGACACCGCCTCGACGAATGGGGCGAAGTGTCCACCGGAGAGGAAGGCCTCGCGCGCGGTGATCATGTCGGCATCGTCACCGGTGTAGCGCAGGCCTGCGCCTCCGACGAGGGTGACGTATCCCTGACGGGCGACGTCATAGCTGTGACCGGAGTCGGAGACGACGGTCCGCCAGGACTCGTCCCCGGCGCGCAACAGGGTCCCGTCGACCGGATCGGCGAGCAGATCGATGACATCGGACAGCACGGTTCGAAATTCTCCTCGGGAAGAAAAGGGCGGTAACGCGGGTGGGTCAGCGGAGTGACCCCTATTTACGGAGCCACTCTACAAGGGTACGGGCCGGGAACCCGGAGACGCCGCTCACGGTGTCCCCGGCCGGCGTGGTGGCCGCGGCGGGCCCGGCGGTGTCGAGGTGGATGTGGGTGACATCCCCGGTGAATCCGCGCAGGTACAGCGCGGAGTTCAGCAGGTCGGGACCACCGGGCTCCGGTGCGACCTCGGTCGGCAGCGGCATCGGCCACCACCGCTCCCCCACCTTCGCACCGCGCAGGGTGAGTCGTCGGGCGAGAACCGGGTCTCCGGTGAACAGGGCACCGGTGCGGGTACCGAGGGCGACCCTGGCCCCGGTGGACGTCGGACCGGCACTGATGATCCGGCGCGGCCGGTGGCGCTGCACCCCGTAGGCCAGCGTGTCTGCGGTAGCCAGCCGGGCCACGGTCTCGGCCCGTCGGGTCCCGTCCCCGGTGATGTGCAGGGTGGTGGTCTTCCCGCCGACATGGGTGACGACCTCCTCGGGCCGTCCGGTCAGCGGAGGTCTCAGGTCGGAGAGCAGGCCGGTGACCGGCACCAGTCCGATGACCTTCTGCGGGGAGTGCAGGCGGGACAGGGCGCTGAGCACCGCCGGGACCACAGCCCCACCGACGAGCACGGCATCGGGCCGGTCATCGGTCAGTTCACCGTCGGCGGCGGCGGGGTCCCAGGTGATCTCGACGAGCCCGGCGGTGTGCGCCGGGTCCGCGCTGGCGGCGAGCACTCCGCCGAGGCCCTTGCGTTCCAGCCAGTCACCGGTCCGGACCTTCACCCGGACGCCGGGGCGCCCGTGGAACAGGGCCCGGGTCTGCTGCCGCCACCAGTCCAGGGTCATGGACCCGTCCGGCACCGCACCGAGCACGTCGGTAAGTGCAGCGGCAGCACCGAGCTCGGCCCCGAGCCGGAGTTCGCGCCCAGCGGCGGAGGCGGTGTCGCCGGTGACGGCGGAGAGGTCGATCCGGATGTCCCGCACCACAGGGCCGGCAGGGTCAGCGTCCGGGGCTCCGACGAGGGGCGTGGGACCGGCACCGACCAGTCCCTGTGCCAGGTTGCGCAGGTTTCGACGGGTGGTGGACGCCGGGACGCTGACCTGGACAAGGTGCCTTTTCGCCTTCACCGGATGCACGGCGACCAGGTCGGTGAGACGGCGGACGAGTCGGCCCCCCGCATCGCGCCACCCGTCATCTCCGAGACGGGGCTCCGCCGGGAGCTCCGCGAGGTCGGTCAGCGGGACTGGATGTTCCGGGACGTGGACCTCCCAGATCCCGTCAGCGGCCGGCCGGACGACGGTGGAGGGACGGTCGCGGACGATGATGCGGCAGTCGATGACCTCTGAACCACTGGCGGGCGCACCGGAGGTGAGGGTGGGGATCGTGGTGCTCATTCCTGCGTCATGCTCCTGTCATGGCCCCTGTCCTGCAGGGTGTCGAGGTACCGGTCGACCTCGGCGATGTCGTAACCGCGGCGCACCACCCGGAAGCGGGGGCCGTCGCTGTCCTCCGTGCTCTCCGCCGCCTCCTCAGGTCGGCCGAATGTGGTCTGGACCAGCGACACGAGGACGAGACCCACCAGCAGAGCAGCGATGACGGTGATGAGCAGGTACATGCCGGTCAGCCTACCTCACCGGACAGTCACCCGAGCCGGCGTCGGGCGTGGGCGGCGACCACCCGGTTCACGGCGTCCTCCGGATCGTCGGTGACGTACAGCAGATCCGGGTCGGACTCACTGATGAGCCCCTCGTCGAGCATCCGTGCCCGGATCCAGTCCACCAGCCCGCCCCAGTAGTCGCTGCCGATGAGGATGATCGGGAACTCGCTGACCTTGCCGGTCTGGACGAGGACGAGGGCCTCGAAGAGCTCGTCGAGGGTGCCGAAGCCGCCGGGAAGGCAGATGAACGCCTGGGCGTACTTGACGAACATCGTCTTGCGGACGAAGAAGTAGCGGAAGTTCAGGCCCAGGTTGACCCATTCGTTGAGCCCCTGCTCGTGGGGGAGCTCGATGCCCAGGCCCACGGACAGTCCACCCGACTCGGAGCAGCCACGGTTCGCGGCTTCCATCAGGCCTGGACCGCCACCGGTGATCACGGCGTAACCGGCCTCGCGGAGCAGGCGTCCGGTATCCACGCCGAGCCAGTACCACGGGTGGTCCTCCGACGTCCGGGCCGAACCCCAGACGGTGACGGCGTGACCGATGTCCGCCAGGGCACCGAAGCCCTCGACGAACTCCGACTGGATCCGCATCACCCGCCAGGGATCGGTGTGCAGCCAGTCCGAGTTCGGCTGTTCACCGAGCAACCGCTGGTCTGTGGTGGTGGCCGGTCTGATACGCCGGCCTTCGCCGCGTCGCAGGACCGGACCTTCGTAGAAGCAGGAAGGGTCGTTCGGTCGGATCGGAGCCATGGTGAGGTCCTCTCTGTCAGGCCGGGAGCTCCGGCGGGGTGGTGAGGTAGCTGATGAGCTGGTCACTGACGGTCGTGATCATCTCGACCGGGCAGTTCTCCTGCGGGGTGTGACACAGTCCGGGGTCACCGGGGCCGAAGTTCACCGCGGGAATGCCCAGCACGGAGAAGCGGGCGACATCGGTCCAGCCGTACTTCGCCCGGACGTTGCCGCCGGTGGCGGTGACCAGTGCGGCGGCGGCCGGACGGCGCAGCCCGGGCAGGGCGGCCGGGGACAGGTCGTCGATCTCCAGGGAGAATCCGTCCACCGGATCCTCCGGGGTCCCGACGCCCAGGACGTCGAGGGTGTGGGACAGGGCCTCCTCCCCCGACCGGTCCGGGGCGAAGCGGAAGTTGACGAACAGCCACGCCTCGTCCGGGATGGTGTTGGTCGCCACCCCGGACTCCAGGTGCACCACGTTGAGCCCCTCGCGGTAGAGGCAGCCGTCGATGTCGACGTCGCGGGGCTCGTAGGACGCGATCCTGGCGATCACCGGGGACAGCCGGTGGGCGGCGTTGTCGCCGAGCCAGGCACGGGCGGAATGGGCACGGGTGCCGTGGGCGGTGACCTTCAGCCGCAGCGTACCCTGGCAGCCGGCCTCGATGACGGCGCCGGAGGGCTCCCCCAGCAGGGCGACGTCACCGGCCAGCAGGTCCGGCTCGGTGTCCGCGACCATCTTCAGGCCGTTGTAGCGTGAGGCGACCTCCTCGCCGTCGTAGAGCACGAGCGTGAGGTCCTGGGCCAGGTCATCGGACTGTGCCAGGGTGACGAACGCGTGGATGTACACGGCGTCCCCGGACTTCATGTCCACGGAACCGAGCCCGTGGATGCAGTCGGCGCCCGCGGTGTCCGGACCCCGTCGTGACGGCAGGTTGTCGGCCGGGGGGACGGTGTCGATGTGGCCGGCGAGGACCACGCGGGAGGGCAGTCCACGGTGCGTCCGGGCGATGACCGTGTTACCCCGACGGTCGACCGTGACACCGGGCAGGGCGAGCCGGACGAACCCGGATTCCAGGGCGTCGGCGATCACGGTCTCCTCGTGGGACCGGCTGGGAATGTCGACCAGCGCGGCGGTGAGCGCCACCGGATCGAGGGTGAGATCGAGTTGTGCAGTCTGTTCGTTCATCGTGACCCCCATCGTAGAGGTGCCAGAGGTGCGGCAGGTCGCTGGCACTGTGCCAGAATAAGTGTTCATGAGTAGTTCACTGGGCGGTTCCGCAGCATCACCTGCGTCCGAGGCCGCGACCACAGAAGAGACGCGGGGCGAACTGGGCCACGGGCTCAAGACCCGCCACCTGACGATGATGGGGCTGGGTTCCGCCGTCGGTGCGGGTCTGTTCCTCGGCACCGGTGTCGGCATCAAGGCGGCCGGCCCGGCGGTCCTCGTCTCCTACATCGTCGCCGGTATCGTCGTCGTCTTCGTCATGCGGATGCTCGGTGAGATGGCCGCCGCCCGTCCCGCCTCCGGCACCTTCGCCACCTACGCCCGCCAGGCGTTCGGCGGTTGGGCCGGCTTCTCCCTGGGCTGGATGTACTGGTTCATGCTCATCATGGTGATGGGTACCGAGATCACCGGCGCCGGTGCGATCATGGGCAAGTGGTTCGGCGTGGAGGGCTGGATCCCCGGCCTGGTCTGTGTGGTCCTGTTCACCGTCGTGAACCTCTTCGCCGTCCGCGGCTTCGGCGAGTTCGAGTACTGGTTCTCCTTCGTCAAGGTCGCCGTCATCATCGCCTTCCTCATCATCGGTGCCCTGCTCATCCTCGGGTGGCTGCCCGGTCACGGGTCCGTCGGCACAGACAACCTCACGCCGTTCGCCCCGGAGGGTATCTCCGGCATCTCCGCCGGCCTGCTGGCTGTCGCCTTCGCCTTCGGCGGTATCGAGATCGTGACCATCGCCGCCGCCGAGTCCGAGAAGCCGACCCAGGCCATCACCTCCGCGGTCCGCGCGGTGGTCTGGCGCATCATGATCTTCTACCTGGGCTCTGTCGCGGTGATCACCACGTTGATCAACTACACGGATCTCGCCGAGGAGGAGGACGCCTCCAACTCGCCGTTCACCCGCGTGCTCAGCATGGCCGATGTTCCGGCGATCGTCGGGATCATGGAGGTCGTCATCGTCCTGGCGCTGCTCTCCGCGTTCAACGCGCAGATCTACGCCACCTCACGGCTGATGTACTCCTTCTCCTGGCAGGGCAACGCCCCGAAGGTCTTCCGGAAGCTCTCCTCCCAGAAGGTCCCGCTCCCGGCCGTCATCTGCTCCCTGGTCTTCGCCTTCATTTCCGTGGGTCTTCAGCTCTGGGGTCCGGAGGACCTCATCAACATCCTCTTCAACGCAGTCGGCGGCTGCCTGCTGGTCATCTGGGTGATGATCGTCCTGTCCGAGCTGAAGCTGCGTCCGTTGCTGAAGGAGGAGGGCTCGCTGAAACTGAAGATGTGGTTCTGGCCGACGCTCCCGGTCGTCACCCTCGTCGCGCTGGCGGGACTGACCGTCCTCATGCTCTTCGACGAGAGCGCGCGGGACCAGGTCATCACGGTGGCCATCGCCTTCGGTCTGCTGTGTGCGCTGGGTGCCTGGGTCACCCGCCACCACGACCGTTTCGCCGATGACGCCCTGCGTGACAGGTCCGGGGAGACCGCCGGCAACTGACCGGTAGACTGTGGTGCCATGACCTCTGCTTACGGAACCGGCATCGCGACCCTGACCGCTGACGACACCGTCCTCGACGTGTGGTACCCCGAGTTCGGCCTGGGTGACGCCCCTGCCGCCCCGCTCGACCTGTCCCACCTCGAGGATGAGGACGCCGACCGCGGCGTCCACCGCGTCGTGGTGCACACCACGATCGCCGACCTTGACGACGCCCCGGCGGACTCCGCCGACGCATACCTGCGCCTGCACCTCCTCTCCGGTCGCACCATCCAGCCCCACGGCGCCAACCTCGACGGGCTTTTCGGTAAGCTGACCAACGTCGTCTGGACCAACTTCGGCCCCTGTGCTGTGGAGGGCTTCGAGGCCACCCGTGCGAAGCTGCAGGCCCGCGGCAGGGTCACCGTCTACTCGATCGACAAGTTCCCCCGCATGGTCGACTACGTCGTGCCGACCGGGGTGCGCATCGGCGACGCCGACCGTGTCCGCCTCGGCGCACACCTCGCCGAGGGCACCACCGTCATGCACGAGGGCTTCGTGAACTTCAACGCCGGCACGCTCGGCTCCTCCATGGTCGAGGGCCGGATCTCGGGCGGCGTCGTCGTCGAGGACGGCTCGGACGTCGGTGGCGGTGCCTCGATCATGGGTACCCTGTCCGGTGGCGGCAAGCAGGTCATCTCCATCGGAAAGCGCTGCCTGCTGGGCGCGAACGCCGGCGTCGGCATCTCCCTGGGCGACGACTGTGTCGTCGAGGCCGGCCTGTACATCACCTTCGGGACGAAGGTCGCCTTCGACGGAGACGTCGTCAAGGCCTCCGTCCTCTCCGGGGCGTCCAACCTGCTCTTCCGCCGCAACTCGGTCACCGGCGCGGTCGAGGCCGTTGCCCGGGCGACCGGATCGGTGGAGCTCAACGACGCACTCCACAAGAACTAGGGACACCGCCCCAGGGACAGCAGAGGACCCCCGACCAGTGGTCGGGGGTCCTCCGTGTCAGGGCCGGAAGACCGGGGCCTACTGCTCCAGCGTGCCGAGTCGCTGGGCGGCCTTGGCGATGTCCTCGTCCGTGGCGGTGAGGCCGATACGCACGTGCTTCTCCCCCGCGGGACCGTAGAAGTCACCGGGGGCGACGAGGATGCCGAGTGCTGCGAGACGGTCCACCGTCTCGCGGCAGGGACGGTCCTCGGTGGCCCACAGGTACAGCCCACCCTCGGAATCATCGATACGCAGTCCTGCGTCCTCGACCGCGGCGGCGAGGAGTGCACGACGCTGCCGGTAACGGGTCTTCTGCAGGGTCTCCTGGTCGTCATCCTCGAGGGCGGCGACAGTGGCGGCCTGGATCGGGCCGGGCATCATGAGACCCGTGTTCCTGCGCACGGCGAGGGCCTCGGCGATGAGGTCCGTGTCGCCGACGAGGAAGCCGGCACGGTAGGACGCCAGGTTCGAGGTCTTCGACAGGGAGTGGACCGCGATGAGGTTCGTGAAGTCCCCGTCGCAGACCCGGGGATCCAGGATGGAGACCGGGGCGTCCTCGTCGGCATCGTTCCAGCCGAGGCCGAGGTAGCACTCGTCGGAGACGACGATGACGTCGCGCTCACGGGCGAACTCGACGAACTTGCGCAGGTGGTCGACACCGAGAACCTTGCCGTGCGGGTTTGCCGGGGAGTTCAGGAAGATCATCGCCGGGGTCGCCGGGCCGACCTTCAGCAGTGAGTCACTGCGCAGGACGTCCGCTCCGGCGATCTTCGCGCCGACCTCGTAGGTCGGGTACGCGAGCTCCGGGATCACCACGGTCTGGCCGGGGACCACACCGAGGATGAAGGGCAGCCAGGCGATGGCCTCCTTCGTGCCGACGACCGGCAGGACCTGTGCGGTCACCACGCCGGGCACGCCGAAGCGCCGTTCCATGGCCGTCACGATGGCGGCGCGGAGCTCCGGGGTGCCGATGGTCTGCGGGTAGCCCGGCTCACCGGCGTTCAGCGAGAGCGCCAGCTGGATCGAGGGCGCGACCGGGTCCACCGGGGTACCGACCGAGAGATTGATGATGCCGTCGGGATGCGCGGCCGCCGTCGCCTTCGCCCCCTCGAGGGAGTCCCACGGGAAATCGGGGAGTTCGGCGGAGAGAGTGCGTCGGCGGGTTCGCGCTGCGTCGGTCATCGGTGGGTTTCCTTCTAGTCCTGGTTCTGGGGCGGCAAGTTCCTGATGCCCTCGGGGTCGAAGTCCTGGGGGCCGAGCTTGGCTGCTCCGCCCGGGTCACCGAGATCGTCGAAGAACGCGGTGTTGAAGTCGATGTAGTCCTCCCACTCGTCTGGGAGGTCGTCCTCGTAGAAGATAGCCTCGGTCGGGCACACCGGCTCGCAGGCGCCGCAGTCCACGCACTCGTCGGGGTGGATGTACAGCGATCGCTTGCCCTCGTAGATGCAGTCGACCGGGCATTCCTCCACACAGGCCCGGTCCATCACATCGACGCAGGGCTGCGCGATTACGTAGGTCATTGATTGTCACTTTCTCGGAAACTCGTCACGATTGCCGTCCGCAGGTCGTCAGTACTGCTTCAAGCAGATCTAATCTTGTCACTTCAACCGCAGCAATGCCCAACCGCCGCCGGCCAGTCCGAGCGGCAGCAGAAGCAGTGTGGTCAGGGAGCCACCCATGACGGTGTCTCCGCCGAGACCGGGGATGGCGGGCCAGAACACGAGGATCAGGTATCCCGCCAGCCAGGTCCACATCGGGGCGGCGGCCAGGGAGCGGTTGTCGGTCCACAGGAGTGCCGTTTTCGTCAGCACCGCCAGGAACCACGGTGTGGCCACCAGCGGCCACGGGAAGGGCACGGCGGTGTCACCGACCGTGATCCTGGATCCGAGGTAGAGGGCCGCGAGCAGTACCGCGGCCAGTGCCCCGACGCACAGCCAGATGATCCCCGCCCGGCGTTCGGCGCGGGTCGTGTCCCGGCGCACCTGCCGGCGTTCCGGATCTCCCCAGTGGGGTTCGTCTGTGGTGTACATCGGCTACCTCCCTTCAGCAAATAGACAGTCTAGTCTGTTCAGCGTTTCGCCCGAAAGTCCAGCCTCGCCGTCCCGCCGTTCGCCCAGCATGAAACTCTCCGTGCCGATGAGCGGCTGGGTGATGAGGTTGGACAGACAGAAGGGCACCGGAGCGCCGACGGCGCTGGCCCTGGGGGTGTCGATGACATCACCGACGGAACCGTCGGCGACCCAGAGCTGGGTGGCGTGGGCGACCATCGCGGCCTGCTTGGCGGCGAGATCCTCGGCGGAGCCGGTGACGCGGGCGTCCACCGAGGACGCCGGAACGCTCGCCAGCTCGCCGTCGTCCGGCCACCGCCAGTCGGCCGGGGGACCGCCTGCCGCACGCAGTTCGGCCAGGCCGGCGTCCAGCTGCTCGGTCTCGGTGACACACCACCAGATCCTCGCCGGGGTCCACTCCCCCGCGTCCGCCTGGGCGGCGACGGCGGCATGGGTGATCTCGTGGGCACGGATGTGGTCAGGGTGGCCGTAGCCGCCGTCGGGACCGTAGGTGACGACGACGTGTGGACGCAGACCCGCGATCTCGGCACGCAGGGCATCGACTGCGGCACCCCCGGAGCGCACGAAGGCGCGGGGATGATCCGCCGGCGGTGTGCCCGCCATACCCGAGTCACGCCAGTGCGCGACACCGCCGAGGAACCGCGGCCGGGCGGTCCCGGTGACCTCGTCCTGGTTGACGCCCAGCGCCGCCAGGGCGCGCTGGAGTTCGGCGATGCGGTACCCGCCGAGCAGTCCGGAGTGTTCGGCGACGAGGCCCTGGTACTTGTCCCCGATGACCTCACCTTCCTCGCCGAGGGTGCAGGTCACCACCGTAACCTCGGCGCCGCGGCGGGCCCAGTGGGTCAGGGCGAGGCCGGTCCACAGGGATTCGTCGTCGGGGTGGGCATGCACGGCGAGCACGCGCAGGCCCTGCAGGTTCTGGTCGGTCATCAGTCGTCCTCTTCGTCGGATGTGGTTGAGGTCGTAGGTGCTGCGGAAGTGGCGGACGCAGCAGAGGCGTCCGTCTCCTCGGCGCGACGCCAGGTGGCGGCTGAGACCAGCGGGCCGGTGTCCCGGTCAAGCGGCCAGTCGGCGAGCCGGGGCTCCGGGCCGACGAGGTCGGGGCCGGCGGCGATGACCCGACGGTCGTCGATCAACGGCACGTCGACGCGCTGCTCGGCGACGGCGTCGGAGACCCGGTCCACAGTGTCGTCGACCAGGGCACTGACCCGGTCCTCGGACAGATCCGCCACCGAGAACAGCGCGGCATCCAGGATGCCGTTGACCTCGGCCGAGCACAGACCCGAGGTGTTGACGGTACGTCCCGTGGCGGCGGCGTCCTCGCCCTCCGCGCCGGAAGGGTCGGAGGAGTCGGAGGTCCCGCCGGGTTCCGACGGTTCCGACGGTTCAGTCGTTCCCGTGGGCTCAGTCGTCACCGAACTGTCGGTGGGTTCCGTGGTCTGTGACTCCGAGGTGGGCACGGCGGTGACCGAGGGGAGTCCGGTGGACGGCCTCGACACCGACCGGTCGGCGGTGTCGCAGCCGTAGCGGCTGCGTAGTTCGCTGAGGGTCTCCGGGGTCTCCTGCCACGCGATGACGGCGTCGACCTCACCGGAGGGCAGGAAGGAACCGTAGAGGTCAGATGAGGAACGGATGACCGGCTCTGCGGCGATGCCGACGCCGGTGAGCTGGTCGACGACGCGACGGGCGGCCTCGACCGCCGTGGCGTCCCCGCTGTCCGCCCCGATCCGCAGCGGGGTGAGGTCGCTGTCCACCGTCGGCAGGGCGGGAGTGGCCGGGGCGCTGTCGACGGCGCCGTCAATGTCACTCTCAACGGTGCTGTCGCCGGTCACCTCGTCGGCACCGATGCCCCCTCCCGGTGCCGTCGCGGCAGGATCCTGGGTGAGGATGCGGGCCAGGGCGTCGGCGTCGAGGGCGTCGGTCACCCGGGTGCGGTTGGTCAGCGAGGTCATCCGCGGCGCCGTGGTGTTCAGTGTCATGACCAGGTCAGGACGCCGCGTCATCTCACGGACGCGCAGACCCGGCACCGCGGCCAGCGACTCGGTGGTCACCCCCTGCTCCCCGGTCAGCAGCATCTGCAGCTGACCGGTGCGCAGCATCTGGGTGGCGGTGCGGGTGTCCGGCACGACCGAGAGCACGACGCTGTCACTGCGTGCGGGAGACTCACCCCAGTACCGCTGATTGCGGTCCAGGCGGATCTCACCGCGGGCGGTGTCCACCGCACGGACCCGGAACACCCCGCCGGACGCCGCGGGCACACCGGACATCATCGAGTCGAAGCTGCGGTCCTCGGTGCGGTAGATGTGGCTCGGCAGCAGGTCGGAGAAGAGGTCACGCCAGTCTGGGTCGGGACCGGTGAAGGTGACGTCGACCGTGCGTCCTCCCGCGGAGACGGAGAGCTTGTCGATCATCGCGTAGCCCGCCGGGTCCACCACGCCAGAGCGTCCGGTGATCTGCTGGTGGAGGTAGTCGAAGTCTGCCCCGGTGACGGGCGTCCCGTCCGACCACTGGGCGTCGGAGCGCAGGACGTAGCGGACCTTGGTCGGTGCCGCCTCGGTGCCCTCGGTGACCTTCACGGACTCCAGCAGATCAGTGTTGAGTGCCGTCCGGGCGCCGGTCGGACTGCCGGTAGGCACGGTGAAGGCGCTGGGCAGGGTCAGCTGGGCGACGACACTCGTCGCCAGGGAACGCGACCCTATGAGGTGGGGGTTGAGGTCACCGGGGATGCTGTCCACGCCGACGGTGACGGTACGGAGCTCATCGGGCACCGCGCCCGGCTCCTCCGTCTCCTCCGGGGTGGTGCTGACTGTCTGCGGCGCAGCAATGGTCGGCGCATCCGAGGGACGCGCCTGACAGCCGGCGAGGACCGCTCCGACAAGCCCTACGGCGCTGAGCGCCGCCACGACAGCGGAAAGCCGCCGGGGGCGACTGTTCTCTACCACTCCCGACGGCTCCTCTCACCAGTGCCCCTGCTGACAGGGGCGACTACCGGACTTCGATCACTTCTTGTCGCGCTGCTTCGCGCGGGACGCCGCACGACCACGCTCGGTGGCACCGAGGATAGTCTTACGCACGCGGATGGCCTCGGGGGTGACCTCGACACACTCGTCGTGGCCACAGAACTCCATGGCCTCGTCCAGGGAGAGGTTTCGGGCCTTGGCCAGCGTCACGGTGGCGTCCGCGGTGGCGGAACGCATGTTCGTGAGCTTCTTCTCCTTGGTGATGTTGATGTCCATGTCCTCGTCGCGGTTGTTCTGGCCGACGACCATACCCTCGTAGGTCTCGGTACCGGGCTCGACGAAGAAGGAACCGCGGTCGGCCAGCTGGGTCAGCGCGTAGGCGGTGATCTGGCCGGTGCGGTCGGCGACCAGGGAACCGTTCGGACGGTCCTTGATCTCGCCGGCCCAGGCGTCGTAACCGGCGGAGTAGCTGTTGGCGATACCGGTGCCGCGGGTCTCGGTCATGAAGATGGTGCGGAAACCGATGAGGCCACGGGCCGGAACCAGGAAGGTCATCCGGATCCAGCCGTTACCGGTGTTGTCCATGCCTTCCATGCGGCCCTTACGGGCGGCCATGAGCTGGGTGATGGCACCGAGGTGCTCCTCTGGGGCGTCGATGATCATGTGCTCCCAAGGCTCCTGCAGCTTGCCGTCGACGGTCTTGGTGACCACCTGCGGCTTACCGACGGTGAGCTCGAAGCCTTCGCGACGCATGGTCTCGACGAGAATGGACAGCGCCATCTCGCCACGCCCCTGGACCTCCCAGGCGTCAGGACGCTCGGTCGGCAGGACCTTGATGGAGACGTTACCGATGAGCTCCTGGTCCAGGCGGTTCTTGACCACGCGGGCGGTGAGCTGGTTGCCGGAGCGGCCGGCCATCGGGGAGGTGTTCACACCGATGGTCATGGAGATGGCGGGCTCGTCGACGGTGATGCGCGGCAGGGCGACCGGGTGCTCCGGGTCGGCCAGGGTGTCGCCGATCATGACGTCCTCGATACCGGAGATCGCGGCGATGTCACCGGCGATGACCTCGTCGGTGGCGACACGGTCGACGCCGACGGTACGGAGCAGCTCGGAGATCTTGACGTTCTTGACGTGCTCCTCGCCGTTCTCGTCGTAGTGGATCCAGGCGACCTGCTGGCCCTTGTGCAGGGAGCCGGCGAAGACGCGGACCAGGCCGATACGGCCGAGGAAGTTGGAGGAGTCCAGGTTGGTGACGTGGGCCTGCAGCGGGGCGTCATGCTCGGCGGAGGGCTCCGGGAGGACGTCGTAGATGACGTCGAACAGGGACTGGAGGTCCTCGGCGTCCGGGATGTTGCCGTTACCGGGGTTCTCGGTGGAGGCCTTGCCGGCGCGGCCGGAGGTGTAGATGACCGGGAGGTCGAGGAGGGTCTCGGCGGCCTCGGCGGCCTCCGGGTCGTCGAGGGCGGAGGCCAGCTCGAGGAGCAGGTCCTGGGCCTCGGAGACGACCTCGTCGATGCGGGCATCGGGGCGGTCGGTCTTGTTGACACAGATGATGACCGGCATCTTGGCCTCGAGGGCCTTGCCGAGCACGAAGCGGGTCTGCGGCAACGGCCCCTCGGAGGCGTCGATCAGGAGGACGACACCGTCGACCATGGACAGTGCGCGCTCGACCTCGCCACCGAAGTCGGCGTGACCCGGGGTGTCGATGACGTTGATGATGAGGTCGGAACCGTCCTTGCCCTTGCCGGCACGCCGGATGGCGGTGTTCTTGGCGAGGATGGTGATGCCCTTTTCCTTCTCCAGGTCCCCGGAGTCCATGACACGGTCCTCGACCTGCGCGTGCGGGTCGAAGACCCCCGACTGACGCAGCATTGCGTCCACGAGGGTGGTCTTGCCATGGTCGACGTGCGCGACGATGGCGACATTACGGAATTCAGTCAGTGACACAGATCCAGGTCTTCCTTATAGAGCGAGAGAAACAGCATTCAGGCATGTCGGCAGTCCCGACATGCGGACGGGGGTACAGAGTACCCGCTCCACCCCTTATTCTTCTCATCAGACAGAAGTGCGCTCGTTTCGCGTGACGCATGTTACTGTTGTGAACAATGTGACTCATGAGGTTTTCGAAAGGCTCCACGTGCATCCCACCCGACGTCCCCGCCGCCTGGCTGCAGCACTCCTCGCTGCCGCGACGGCCCTCGCCGTACCCATGGCCGTGACCCCGTCCGTCTCCGCCCAGAGCCTCCCCGTATTCCCGGCTGCGCCGGTGGATAACCTGGGACGCCCCAGCCCCGAAATCCTCGACCAGCTCGAAGCCTTCGCCAACCAGCCGGGCATGCCGGAGGAGGTCAGCGGCACGCTCCTGCGTGTCATCAGCTTCTTCCGCGGCGACGGCGAGCCCGGTGTCGGCCTCCCTGAGGACGGCCCCGTCTTCACCCAGTTCGGCTGGCCGACAGTCGCCACCAACTGCATCGGCGGCACCTCGAACGCTGTCGGCACCGCCATCGCAGTACCCGGCCCTGCCACTCTCCCACTGCCCGGCGTGGGCGCAGGTCAGACAGCTTTCGTCTTCACCGCACTGGGCACCGGCCCGGCAGCCGCAACCCAGAACACGTCCATGCAGGTCCACTGGCTCAATGTCGCCGACGGCCGGATGGGTCAGACCCCGCTGGTGCCCGGCGGCATCAACACCGACGGGCCGGGTACCGTCAACGGCCTGGCGGACACCGGCTCCGGCCCGGTGGTTGCCGTGCTCAGCGGCGGTATCACCACCGACGAGGAGTCCGGTCCCGCCAACTGCGAGTTCGCTCCGACTGTCGGGCTGACCCAGGTCGCCTAGAGCGACCTCTCCCCTGGCCTGGTGCGTTCCGCCGTGGTAGAACCGCGATCATGAACGGTGCGCACCCTCCGAAGGTCGAGACCTTCGACACCGCGTCCAACGTCAACATCGACCCGAAGGGCTTCACCCGCCAGGTGGACCGCTGGGGCGGCGACTCCACCGCGCTCTACATGGCGCGGCCCGCCGACCATCCCCGCTTCGGATATCTGGAGAGCTGGCTGCTACCCGCGCTTGATCTCCGGGTCAACCGCTTCCACTTCCGCAACGGCACCGGACACGGTCCTTACCCCGGCCAGGAGCTGTACGTCGACATCGCACTCGTCGACCCGCCGGCATCCCCGGAGGACGCCGTGTGGCGGACCACCGACCTCTACATCGACCTCGTCACCTACGCGGGAGGGCGCTGGGAGCTCCTCGACCTCGACGAGCTGGGGGACGCACTGACAGTGGGCCTCCTGGACACCGGGACAGGTCATCGGGCCCTGCGGTCCGCCCAGCAACTCATCACCGGACTGGTCACTGAAGGCTCGGTGGAACAGTGGCTGAACACCAGGGGATTCGACCTGGACTGGGCCGACCCTGACACGGTGGTCCTCACCCCGCCGCACTGAGCCGCGCTACCCTCCGTCCGAAAACCGGAGATTCCACGACTGTGTGGGAGATGCGGCGGATACTACCCGCACGGTCGTTCTACCGCGGCTGCGGCACCCCGTGGGCTACAGCAGAACCCCCACCACTCACGGAAACCCACCGTGCTCGCTGAACCACCGGTCCGACCATCGGCAGAGTCACAGCAACCTGCGGTTCGGTCGGCGGTGGCGGCAACAGTGGCTGGCCCTTCCCGCATGAGGGTTGCGTCCATTAGCGTGGTGTCCAGCTAACGCCCGGTGAACCCCCTTGCCGACCAGCAGGGGGACTACCGCGGTGCCTTTCGGCTCAGCTCCTCAACATCCTCGAAAAGGACACCAACGAGGGCCTCCGCGCCCAATCATATCGACCCCACCGGATATCTCGACGATCTGCTGGCCCAAGCCTCACCCGACCTGATGCGCCAGATACTCCAGGACACCATCAACCTCCTGCTGTCCGTCCAAGCCGACCAGGTCTGTGGCGCCGAGTACGGCACCACCAGCGTCACCCGCACCAACCGCCGCAACGGCTACCGCGACCTCGACACCCACGTCGGCACCGTCGACGTCGCCGTACCGAAACTGCGCCATGGCTCCCACTTCCCCGACCGGCTGCTGGAACACCGCACCCGCGTCGAATCCGCCCTCACCAGTGCCGTGGCCACCGCCTATCTGAAAGGCGTGTCCACCCGCCGGATGGATGACCTGGTCATATCCCTCGGCATCACCGGAATATCCAAGTCCCAGGTGTCGACGCCCGCCAAGAATTTCGATTCCATGGTCGCCGATTTCCGTACCCGACCCCTGGATGCCGGCGGAGTAGTTGTATCTGTCGGCCGATGCGTTGACGATGAAAGTCCGTGAGAGCGGCCGGGTGGTGAAAACCCCGGTCCTGCTGACCTGTGGCATCAACGACGAAAGGTTCCGTGAGATCCTCGGCATGCAGGTCGCCACCGCTTCAGTCCATGGCGTCGCGGACCGGGTTCTTCTACCGACCTGAAGGCGCGTGGCCCGGACACCGTCGGGCTGATCACCAGTGATGCCCACTGCGGGATCCAGCAAGCGATTGGCGAGGTGTTGCCGAACACGCCCGTGGCAACACTGCCGGACACACTTCGCCAAGATCCTGTCGGAAGTGGTACCGAAGTCCGGATGGAAGTGGGTACGCACGATGTTCCAGTTGATCTTCGACCAGGAAACCCCTGACCGGGTCTGGGCGCAGGCCAGAGCGGTGGTCGACATGCTCGATGACAAGCTGCCGAAGGCTGCCGCGCATCTGGAGAAGGCCCTGGATGAGATCCTGGCGTACACCGCGCTTCCGAAACCCGCGTGGACGAAGGTGTGGTCCAACAATCCGACGGAGCGGTTGAGCAAGGAGATCCGCCGGCGGAACAATGTCGTGGGGATCTTCCCTGACAGTGCCTCGGTGGTCCGGTTGATCGGGGCGGTGCTCGCCGAGCAGCATGAGGACTGGATCGAGCAGAAGCGGCACATGCCGTTGACGGTGCTGTCCGCGACAGCAGAGATGCTGGCGAACACCCGGACGACCGATGCTTCCGGCGTTGTCGTCGGTGACGGTCAGGAGGCTCTTGTGGCGTAGGGAATCCTGTTCCGTCCGCGGTCAGTTCACTGCTGAGCCAATCGCTGACGGATACACCACGCAAAAGGACTTGACCCGACGCCGAGCAGGTGTCCACGTCAAAGGTCACATTCTTACTCATCGGTATGGTCGGACTGAAGATCGTATTCTCACCGCCTCCACGCCTCATCGAGGCATACGTGATGACAGTGAGAGTGTTGAGACGTTCCCGTCGCCCAGAATGGCGGAGCCGGGGATTTCAGACCAGGCAGATTGGGTGAAACAGCGTACCCGCGGCCTGCGATCAGGACGGGGGATAGCTGGCATCTGGGGTGCCGAGCCAGTCAGACACCAGGTGCCAGTACTTCTCGTTCCTGCTCCTGAAGAAGTCCATGTGACCCAGCTTGTCACCGGGAGCAGGGGTTACATCCTGTTCTGTGATGTCAGCGGATGCCATGCGATCCGTGAGCACCGATGTTGCTTCCCGTGTGGCCCAGAGGTCATCGGCGAAACAGGTCGACTGCACCGGGAAGTTCGCTGCAGCATAGCGACCGGTGAAGTCGAACTCCTGGTCGTCGAAGAAATAGTGGCGTCGACGACTCCATTTCGCCCACTGAGTCAGTGCGCCGACGGGGATGGGCTTTCCCATGCCGATTTCCTGAACGGGTACACGGCCGGTCATTCGGGCGGTAACGGGAATGATGGCATTGAAGAACACCCACACGCGGGCTCTCTCCTTGAGGTCCGGGATCAGTGCGGAGATGCCGGCGTGGCTGGCGACCATTGCGAGTGCTTCGACCGGGGATTCCTGTTGGACAGCGATCTGCCCGTGCGAGCCGATGCTGTGGCCTACAGCCAGCAGGCGCTGCCCATCCCAGCGTTGTCTCGCGTAGTGGTTGACGGACGGGATGTCGTCGAACATCCAGGTTGTCATCCTGATGTCTTTGCGGCGGTCGTCACCCGGCGCCGCGGAATCTCCGCAGCCCGAGTAGTCGTAGATCAGGACTGAGTGGCCCCGGTCCGCGAGGTGCTCGGCGAACGCGCGGTAGAGTCCTTGGGAAACGGCTGTTGCAGGGTGAATTACGACGGCAGTGCCGGAATCAGGAGTATCAATGACGGAGCCTGTCAGAGGCCGTCCGTGGATGGTGGGTATCTCAACGTCTTGAAAATGGTATGCCATGGCACACATTTTAGGACAGCGGTACTGTCAAATGCGTCTGATTGCATAACCTGAGCCGTCGGCAGTGAAGACGGTAGAGCGTGGGCCGACGGAAGTTGGCGTCGACGAGAAACGCCCTCCCGGACGAGGAGGACCTTGTGCGGGATATGGCGAGCGGTCTGGTGAGGGATATACAAGGGATCAGCCCCGCTCCGCGAAGTGGGTGACGTTGACCGTGACCAAGACCGCCCGTGACCTCTACGCGAGGATCTGTCGCCCCATGACCATGCGGCAGATCTGGTTGGTGCCTTCGTAGATCTGCGTGATCTTGGCGTCACGCATCATGCGCTCGACCGGGAAATCACGCGTGTAGCCGTAGCCACCGAGCAGCTGGATCGCGTCGAGGGTGACCTCCATGGCGATGTCGGAGGCGAAGGCCTTCGAGCCGGCGGCCATGAGGCCGAGCTTCCCGCCGTCTTCGGCGACACCGCGCTCGGCGTTTGACGCGGCGGTGTAGATCA
Source organism: Corynebacterium sp. (assembly GCF_022712275.1). Lineage (GTDB taxonomy): Bacteria > Actinomycetota > Actinomycetes > Mycobacteriales > Mycobacteriaceae > Corynebacterium. The sequence goes on from NZ_JALAGU010000054.1 coordinate 128,506, forward strand.
TCAGCCGGGCGGCGTCGATCTTCATCTTCATGTCCGCCAGGGTGAACTGGGTGTTCTGGAAGGCGGCGATCGGCTTACCGAACTGCTTGCGCTCCTTGACGTACTCCACGGCGGCGTCGAACGCGCCCTGGGCGATACCGAGCGCCTGGGCACCGATGGTCGGACGGGTGTGGTCGAGGGTCTGCAGGGCGGTCTTGAAGCCGGTGCCCTCCTCGCCGATCATGCGGTCGGCCGGGATACGGCAGTCCTCGAAGTAGAGCTCCGCAGTCGGGGAACCCTTGATGCCGAGCTTGTGCTCCAGGCCGCCGACGCGGAATCCCGGGTCATCCTTGTGGACCATGAACGCGGAGATGCCTCGGGCGCCGGCCTCCGGGTCAGTGACGGCCATGACGGTGATCCAGGTGGCACGGGAACCGTTGGTGATGAAGCACTTGGAGCCGTTGAGGACCCACTCGTCACCGTCACGCACGGCCCTGGTCTTCATTCCGGCGGCGTCTGAACCGGCCTCACGCTCGGTGAGGCCGTAGGACGCCAACCCACCCTCGGCGATGTCCGGCAGGACCTTCGCCTTGAGTTCGTCGGAGCCTGCCAGGATGAGTCCCATGGTGCCGAGCTTGTTCACGGCCGGGATCAGGGAGGAGGAACCGCAGACGCGGGCGACCTCTTCGATGACGATGACGGCGGCGAGCGAGTCAGCGCCCTGGCCGCCGAACTCGTCAGGGATATGGACGGCGTTGAAGCCGGACTCGTTGAGCGCCTTCAGGGCCTCCTCCGGGAACCGCTCGTCGGCGTCGACCTCAGCAGCGTGGGGGGCGATCTGTTCCTCGGCGATCTGCCGGATGGCGGAGCGCAGCTCGCGGTACTCCTCGGGCAGCTGGAAGAGGTCGAAGTCGGGGTTGAAGGCCATGGATGCTCCTGTTTCCTGGAAGTCCTCGTAGGTGTACAGGTAGTTACCGCGACCGAACTTTCTCGGTCGTTCCGGCACCACCGTTCTCCGGACATGGTAGTACGACCCCCAGCCGAGGGGAGGGCGTTCGGTCTAATCCAGGACTACTGTGGGTCTCATGAGTATCAGGACACCACTTTCATCACACCGCACCGGTACGGTCACCGCCGTCGCTCTCGCCGCCGTGGTCGTCCTCGGCGCCTGCAGCAATGACGGCAGCGACAGCGACTCCGCCGCCAACAACACCACCACCCCGACCGAAGCCGCACTCACCGGGGACGCCCCGGACGGCAGTTCCTCCGGTGCCGACGGCAACCGCTGCAACACCGTCGACCTCGACGTCACGGTCGGCGACCCCGACGGAGCGGCCGGCAGTGTCTACCGGCAACTGACCTTCACCAATTCCTCCGACAGGGACTGTACGGTCAGCGGTTACCCCGGCGTCAGTCTCGTCGCCGACGGAGACACCCAGGTCGGCGCGGCCGCTGACCGGGAGGACGCACCGGGCGAGGCTCCGGTCATCACGCTCTCCCCCGGCGACGCCGCGTCCGCCGACCTCAAGATCAGCAGCCCCGGAGTCTACGGCGACCAGTGCACCGAAACCCCGGCCGACGCTCTGAAGATCTATCCGCCGGACGAGCGGGACTCCACCACTGTCACTGTCGACGGGCTGACCGGCTGCACCGGGGACGACGCTCCGGTGACACTGCGCATCTCCCGCCTGCAGGAGTGACCCGCCAGAACTAGCGTCGGGGTATGACCATTTCTGCACCGAACACACGCACCCACCTCCGGTGGGCTGCCGGTGCGGTTCTGACCGGCACCGCCACTGACACAGCGCCAGTCCCGGGAGGATCCGACAGGGACGGCTCCGGCGGGGGCGAGGCCGCGGACTCGCGCTGCCACACCACCGAGCTCGAGGTCACTCTGGCCGGTGGCGATGCCGAACGCGACGGGAGTGGTTCCGGCGGCGGTACCGTTCCGCTGGCCCCCGACGCGTCCGCCGTCGCCCAGCTGCAGGTGCCCCAGCCGGAGAACTACGGCGACCGCTGCACCCTGCGCATCCGCGCGCTCTCCCCCGGCATGGTCGGCTAACAGTCATTAGGCTGGGCCGCATGAGCGACATCGTGATCATCGGCGGCCACGGCCGCGTTGCCCTGTTGACCATCCCCCTGCTCGTCGCCGACGGGAACACGGTCACCGCCGTGGTCCGGGACCGAGCGCACATCGACGACGTGGAGGAAGCCGGGGCAACCGGCCTTTTCGCCGATGTCGAGACCATGAGCACCGACGATCTCGTCGGTATGCTCCAGCCTTTCGACACCGTCGTCTGGTCCGCCGGGGCAGGCGGGGGCGACCCCGAGCGCACAAAAGCGGTTGACGAGAATGCCGCCGTCCGCACCATGAACGCCGCCGAGGAATCGGACACCGAGCGTTTCATCATGGTCTCCTGGGCAGGTTCCTACGACGACCACGGCATCCCCGGCGACGATCCCTTCCACTTCTACGCGGATGCCAAGGCCCGGGCGGACGACCATCTGCGCCACTCTGCCCTGGACTGGACGATCCTGGGGCCGAGCTCGCTGACCGACGGCGACAGCGACGGCATCTCCCTGATCCCGGAGGACCGGGGACGCACCGAGGCGACCTCGGTCCCCCGTCAGGCCGTGGCCTCCGCGATCGCCGCAGCGGTGGCCTGCCCGCGCAGCGCCGGCCACACCCTTCGGTTCAACAAGGGGGAGAACGCCCCGGCTGACGTGCTGCAGGACCTGGACCTGAACCTGTCGAATGCGCTGGAGTCCCGCGGCTCCGGGTTCGAGTGAGCAGCGGACTACTATCGGCACAATGACTGACCTTCCCTTCACCGCCTCCGATGTCGCCCTCGTCTGTGAGGGCGGCGGAGCACGCAACAGTTTCACCGCTGCGACGGTCCACGAGTTCATGGTCAAGGGCGTGGACTTCGGCTGGATCGGCGGTGTCTCCGCCGGGGCGTCACACACCATGAACTTCCTCGGCCATGACGCGGAGCGCACCCGGGAGAGCTTCGTGGAGTTCACCGCGTCTCCGGCGTCCGGCGGTATCGGTTCCCTCATCCGCGGCGACGGCTACTTTGACGCGAAGTACATCTACGAGACCTCGGGCCTGCCCGGCAACGACCTGCCCTACGACTTCGACGCCTTCCTCAATGACCCGACGCCCTTCCGTATCGAGGCCACCAATGCTCTCACCGGCGAGTCGGTGCGCTGGGGCCGCGAGGACATCACCGACCTGGAGTCCCTGCTCAAGCGGGTGCGGGCGTCCTCGACCCTGCCGGTGATCATGAATACTCCCGAGGTCGACGGCGTGCCCTACGTCGACGGCGCGCTCAGCGGTTCCGGTGGCATCCCGGTGGACGCCGCGGAAGCCGACGGATTCGGGAAGTTCCTCGTGCTGTGCACCCGCCCGCGCGACTACGTGCGGCCCGAGGTGAAGTACCCGGCGGTCATCCGGCGCATGCTCAGCAAGTACCCCGCGGTCGCCGAGGCCGTGCTGGCCCGCCCCGCCCGCTACAACGCGACGAAGCACCGACTTCTCGAGATGGAGAAGCAGGGCCGGGTTATGCTGTTCTTCCCCGACGAAATGCGCATCTCGAACACCGAACGCAACCTCGACAAGCTCAAGGCCTCCTACTACGACGGTCTGGTGCAGACCGACCGCCAGTGGGACAGGATCATGGAGTTCCTCGGCGCGTGACCGGGACTACACCGAGCTGATTTCCTCCCCTTCCCCTGTAAGGACATTCCATGGCCGGTGGCCTGTTCGCCCTGCTCGACGACGTCGCACTCATCGCGAGGAAGGCTGCCGTCGCCACCCGTGACGTCGCGAGTTCCGCCGCGTCCACATCCTCGAAGGCCGCTGCAGTCGTTGTCGATGACGCCGCCGTCGCCCCCGGCTTCGTCGAGGGGGTGACGCCGGCCCGGGAACTGCCGATCGTCTGGAAGATCACCAAGGGATCACTGGTCAACAAGATCGTCATCATCCTGCCGATCGCCCTGCTGCTCAGCTGGCTGGCTCCGTGGGCCCTCACCCCGATCCTCATGGTCGGCGGCACCTACCTCTCCTTCGAGGGTGCGGAGAAGATCTGGCACGCCGTCGCTGCCCGTCGGGGCGGGCACGGGCACGGCGACCATGATGACTCTGCCGCGGACAGCAGCCCCGGGGACGAAGCCTCGCTGGTCAAGGGAGCGGTGATGACCGACCTCATCCTCTCGGCGGAGATCATGGTCATCTCGCTCAACGAGGTGACAGACAAGCCGTTCCTCGAGCGCTCCGCGATCCTCATCGTCGTGGCCCTGGTCATCACCGTCGGTGTCTACGGCGTGGTGGGCATGCTGGTGAAAATGGACGATATCGGCCTGCGACTGGCCGTCGGGGACGCCGGACGCACCGGCCTGATCCAGAAGGCGGGCCGGGCCATGGTCGCCGGTATGCCGAAGATCCTCGCCATACTGTCGGTGGTCGGTACCGCGGCGATGCTGTGGGTCGGCGGCCACATCCTCACCAACGGCACCGACGAGCTGGGCTGGCATCTGCCGCACGAGATCGTCCACCACCTGGAGGATGTGGTCGCTTCCGCCGGCGGTGCGGCGCAGTGGCTGGTAGAGACCGGGTGCTCGGCCGTCGTCGGCTTCCTGGTCGGTTCCCTCGTCCTGGTCGTGGTCACTGTTGTCGTCCGACTGTTCGACAGTTCGACGCAGGCCCCGTAATCCCGTCCGGTCCGTCTCCTAGAGTCACGTTCCGTGAAGACTCCAGACAGAGCCCCGAAGAACACCGGAACACCCACCGTTCCCCCGGTTCCCTCCGCTGACCTCGACAGCGTCCTGGCCGAACGACGCTCCGTCCACGGCACGACCGAACCCCCGCCACCGGTGCAGCCACGCATCGGTGTGTCCGCTCCCACTGGTACCACCGGTGGAACCCCTGACCAGCGGGACGCCGAGCGTTCCCGGCGCAGGGCACTCATCAACACCACGACCAGGACGCTCGAGGAGTACGACGATCACCTCGTCTACCGACGCTCCCGGGTGCAGAGTCCGACCACCGCGACGGGGTGGACCGTCCTCGCCCTCATCGGAGGTGCCCTCGCCGTCGTGGTGGGTATCTGGCTGACCGGTGTCGGCCTCGACTGGAACCTGGACTAGGAGGGCCTACCATGGCATCGCAGAAGTCCGCCGGTGGCTCCGGCTGTGCACTGCTCATCATCGTCTCCCTGGGCATCTGGCTGGCCCTCTGGGCACTGAAGCTCGCCCTGATCATCGGTGGCGGCGTCCTCGTCGTCGGCGGCGTGGCCGGTGCAGTGGCCACGGTCATCTGGGCATGGGCGGCGGTTTTCGCCGACCGCCGCGTTGATCGGGAGGACGAGGCGCTGCGCGAGGTCCTCGACGAGCTGTCGACCCTGTCCACCACCTCGCTGCGCGAACAGATCGTGGCCTGGGACCGGATCCAGGAGGGCCGGGGCGTCGGTACCGTGCTGGAGTCCGCCTACTGGTCCGAGCAGCCCACCGACGAGCAGGCCACACTGTTCGCCCGGGTGAACACACTGATGTCCCGTGGGGAACAGTTGCTCACCAGCCGACCGGGCTCCCGACGCGCAGTCATCGACCACCTCCGGGAGTGCGACCGGCTCACACTGGATCTCAGTGAACTCCAGGACCGGATCAGATCAGCTTGACGCGCCGCTGCCGGTAGCGCCGACCGGTCGGCAGAACCAGGGTCTTCGGGACGGTCTCCAACTCGCCCGGCGCGGCCTCGGGCACCGGCTCCAGCGCGGTCTCCACGAGAATGGGCAGGTGATCCGAGCCCTCCTGCGGCAGCGAGGTGACCGTCGGGTCGAGATAGCCACGGGACATGGCCAGATCGTAGCGTCCGCGCAGCACCCCGTAGTTGCGGTAGGTGGAGGTATCACTGCTGGAGAGGTCGTAGCCGTAGGAGCTGACATGCCTGGCCAGTCCTGCCTGGAAGACCGGGTAGTTGAAGTCACCGACCATCATCGACGGCAGACCGGGGCCGAGATCGTGCAGTGCGGAGAAGGCGGTGCGGATCTGCTGGCGCCGCAGCGAGTTGCTGGCGGTCAACGGGGCGGCATGGAAGGAGGAGATGAGTACCTCACCGCCGTGGACGGCGTCATGGGCACGGACCGTGGCGAGCCGCTCCTCGCCGGGCTTCATCACCAGGTCGTGCAGTGACTTCTCCAGCGGGACGGTAAGCATCGAGCGGGGGTCGAAGCGACTGGTCCGCAGGTAGACCGCCAGGCCGAGGCGGCTTCCCGAGGTCGACTGGACCAGTTCCAGGTCGCCGATTCTGGTGGGAAGGGTCTCAGTGTCCGCCTCCTGCAGGCACAGCGCATCGGGGTCGTGGAGAGCCGCCAACGGGGTCAGTTCGCCGGCCGCATTGTTGTGGTGGAGGTTGTAGCTGATCAGCTTCATCCTCCCCCACCGTAGTCGCCGGAAACCTTCGGATCGGGAATGACCGGGGAATGTACAGGCCACGCGGCGCGTTGCACCGGGCGTGAATATCGATATCTGGTCCGACGTCGCCTGCCCCTGGTGCTGGATCGGCAAGCGTCGGTTCGACCGCGCCCTCGCCGCCTTCCCCCACCGTGACGAGGTGACGGTGACCTGGCATTCCTACCAGCTCGACCCCACGCTCCCCGACCATGACGACCGCAGTGAGGCACAGTATCTCGCCGAGACCAAGGGTATGCCGGTGGAGCAGGTCCGGGCGATGGTCGGCCATGTCGCCGAGCAGGGTGCCGGTGAAGGCCTGACCTACGACTTCGACAGCCTCATCGTCGCGAACTCCCTACGGGCCCACCAGGTCATCCAGCTGGCGAGGGAGTCCGGGGACACCGCCGCGGTGGAGCGTCTGGAGGAGTCACTGTTCGCCGCACACTTCGAGCACGGTGAAGATATCGGTGACGCCGACACCCTCGTCCGCCTGGCCACCGAGGCGGGTCTGGACACCTCGGAGGTCCTGTCGGAGCTCACCTACGGGTCACGCATCGCGGCGGTCGAAGAGGATGTGCGGAAGGCTGCGTCCCTCGGGCTGAACTCCGTTCCGACCTTCGTGCTGGACATGCAGTGGGCGGTGCCCGGTGCACAGCCGACCGAGGTCTTCACACGGGCCCTGGAACAGGCGTGGGCGGCGTCCCACCCCGGGACGCCGTCCTTCCTCTCTGTCGACGGGGCGCAGGACGCCGAGGCCTGCGGGCCGGAGGGTTGCTGAACCTGCGAACTGGTGATCCGGAGATCAGCTGACGTCACCGTCGACGTAGAACCAGCGGCCGTTCTCCCGGACGAAGCGGGAGCGCTCCTCCTGCACACCGACTCCCCCGCCCGGCTCACGGTAGGTCGCCCGGAACTCGACGATGCCGGTGGTGTCCTCCGGTCCGCCGTCGACGGTGTCGACGATCTGAAGGCGTCGCCAGCTCGGGTTGTCGCTCAGGTCAAGCGACTCCGGCCGGGTCGACGGATGCCAGGTGTACAGCAGCCAGTCGGCGTCCGCGTCCTTGAACGCCTGGAAGCGCGAGCGCATGAGGTCTTCGGCGGTGGTGGGTTCTTCTCGGGTGGAGTTCACGACGCCCAATCTAGTCATCCGCCCCGGGACGTGGACGGCATCAGCGACGCTCATTGCTGCGCCGGCGGTTGCCGGTTCCACGTTGGAGAGCAACCTGATAGGGCTCCTCCCCTCGTCCGCGCCCGGTGCTCAACGCCGCAGCGGCCCCGCTCATGCACCGTGACTACCTCGCACCCGGCCCGGAAGATTCGCAGTGTTCCGGACAAGAATACTGTCAAAGCTCCAGAGCTATGGTCAGGGCACCTGCGAGCGCGCACCGGTGATGTCCTCTACATCCGTCAGTTCGGGGAGTCCCGGTGATCTGCAGGTCGTGTTCGATCGCATCCTCCTCCAGCTCTCCATTGTCAGTGCAGCGAGACCAGATGGCGACGTAGCGCTCGCGTCCAGTGCAGAGAGTGCCAGCCACCCCCTGACACAATGCACGATTCACGGCGCGATCGCGCCAGCGGGCACCGAGCGTGGGATCGGGCGCTCGAGCAGCCGGACGGGAAGCACGTCGACATCCGAACCTGAGAGCGCGGCGCCGCTAGCGATCTGACCGACCTGTCTCGGAGTGGTCCTCGCAGTACCGGTCGGCAAGGTTCTTGAAGTTCATCACGAACAAGATCGCCTGTGACCGGACCCCGTAAAACGTCACGCCCCCTTGATCCGAGTAATCTTACAAATGTAAAATGCGGACCATGGTGAGCTACCCCAGACCCGGCATCAAGTCGCGGCTCCTCGACGCCGTCACCGTACTGCTCGACGAGCGCGATCCCTCGGAGCTCACCATAACGATGGTTGTGGCACGTGCCGGTGTCACCCGCCCGACGTTCTATGCGGCGTTCGGGGATCTCCCGACAGCTTATGCGGAAGCTGCGGTCGCCAGGATCATGGCAGCCCTCCCCGCCAACCCGGTCAAGGCGAACGGTGTCGAGCGACGCGACGTCATGAAAGCAACTATCACGCAGGCACTCGAGCGCATCGCACCCCACGCACAGTTCTTCCGCCGCGTCCTGCTAGGGCACGGAGGCCATCATGTGCAGGCACGTATCATCGAGTATCTTGCCGCGGAGTTCCGGTCCCGGACGCCCGTTTCCGCGGCGCTTGCCCGCGGTCCGCTTCCACTCGAAACCTCCTCTACGGCGATCGCCGCTGCAGTGTCCTGGACGATGCTCGATTGGTTCACCGATCCGCAACGCGAATCCGTCGAAGACCTGGCGGGAAGACTCCGCGATCTCACCTATCACGCCGTCGTCGGCGGACTGGGCCGCGACGAAACCCCGAAAGGAATCAGTCCATGAAAGCTCCCCGGAAAGACAATTCGATGATCCCTGTCGACGACGCGCTGCGCCAGCAGCGTCTCCTCGCCCGCCAGGCACTCCAGCGCGCCGGCAAGCTGCCGTTCAAACCGGAGTCCTCAGCGAAGTGGACGAACGTCTCAGTAGACTCTCGCGGATCGCTGCGCGTTCAGATCGAGCATGACGATCTCGCCGGTGTCACACCCGAGATGCTCAAGTGGTGGTTCGAGAATCTCGCGGGCACCACCACCTGGAACGGAGAGGACTTCTCCGGCCCGGAGATCCTCAACTACCATCTGTGGCACCACCGTGACCACATCCGCGTCACCCCCATGAGCGACGCGCCCGGCGGAGCGAAGAACAACGGCTTCCGCGTCGGAGCGCGCTCCCGCATCGACGAGCAATTCAACGACTATCGCGACCGTATCCACCAGGTAATGCACACGACCGTCCTGGACGAGTCGGAGTTTTCGTTCAACATCCTCGGCCCCGGAGACCGCCCCGGAGGCCGGATCACGCATCGCTACGCCCCGGTTCCCGGCGGGGTCAGCTTCTACGCCGAGACGGTCGTCGACTTCGACCTCCCGCTGGTCGGTCCGTTGCTGAACCGCACGATCGGCCCGCGGGTGTTCTCGCGAGACACTGCAGACCACTGGATCCGGCACAACATCGAGGAGACCGGCCGTACCCAGGACATCGTGCCTGTCCTGTACGCGGCCGCCCAGGAGAACGCGTGAGCGGAGGCGACGATGGGTACGCATCGAACACGCGTCGTTCCCGCTGAGTAGATCCGGCCCCGGGGACCCGCGATACTTCTACGGCCTCAGCCAGGCCGACCCCGAGATCGGTGTGCTCGCGGAGCAGAACGCGCACCTGCCCGCACGCATCGTCGCGCTCCGGTCCAACCGTCCGCTGTCCCCGGTTCCCCGGACCAGGCCCCGGTGGGTCCATCACAGCAGTTCCGTCAGACACGGGTCAAACGCGCCCCACCCGACCGGCACCTGGCCGGTCATCGCCGCACACGCTACGGACGTCGACCTCCACAACCTCGGACTGGGCGGCAGTGCGCTGCTGGACCCGTTCGTCGCCCGCAC
>NZ_JALAGU010000055.1 GCF_022712275.1 Corynebacterium sp.
GGCTCCCCCGTCTCCCCTGTCTCCACCGTCGTCCCCGACCTCCCCGACCTCTCCGTGGTTCCGGCACGTCCAGCAGTCCGGGAGCAGCCCCCGGAGGTGCTCCGGTACCGGCACCTCATCCAGCAGCCGGTCGAACGCAGCCTGGTCCGGGAGTGTGCCCGGATCCTGTCCTGCAGCGTGCCCGGCAGCGGGACTCGACGCCGGATCCGGCAGAGCTCCGATCGGCCAGTGAGGATCCAGGGAGCTCTGCACCGACCCGTCGAGCGGGATCTTCCACCAGGACGCCCCCTTGCACAGGTCCGTGGCCAGGTACGCCGCAGCCGGCGGAGTGCCCGCCGACCGGAACAGCCTGACCGCCGTATCGACCAGAGGCCCCGCGTCCCCGCCCACGACCAGGATGATCACCGACCGGTCCACACGGTTACGGTTGGCCCGGATCAGGGCTTTCGCCGCACCGGTCACCGCTCCCTCGACCAGGTCGGCGCGCACCACCGGTCCCACCTCCGAAGATGTCGGACGGATCCCCGGCGGAGTGGCCGGACCGTCGGCGGGGCGGCTGAGCCCCAGGAAGACCATCGAGTTCTCCGGACGGAAGCCGAGCATCGCGGGGACGGCGGCGATGAGGGCGGCGGTGTCGTCACCCAGATCGACGTTGGCCCGTCCCGGCGGAGCACCGGAGGGAATAGGTGGGGCGGGGTTCCTGTTGTCAGATGTGTACGTCATGGGGTGATCATCCCCTACCGCGAAAGTTCCACTGTCCGCTCCGACCGCGTTTCCGCAGGAGCCTGTGGATAACTCGGGGGTTGTGGACAACATTGGTACTCTGGGTGGACCGTCAGGCTGTCGGAGTGGAAGGAGCAGCGGACAATGTCCGAGAATGACCGCATGTATGAACTCGAGTACCCCGCTCCCGGTGTCGGCGACGGGATCGGTGGAGTGCCGCTGGTCATCGCACTCCAGGGATACGCTGACGCAGGTCAGGGCGTCAATCAGGCCGCCCAGCACCTGCTGCAGGCGCTGGAACACCGGCCCGTGGCAACCTTCGACGTCGATGCCCTCATCGACTACCGGTCGCGACGCCCCGGCGTGACCATCGACCGCAGTCGCCTCATCGGCAGCGAAGAGCTCGCACTGACCCTGCACCGGCTGGAGGATTCCGCCGGCCATCCTTTCCTGCTCCTCGAAGGCCCGGAGCCGGATCTGCGGTGGAACGCCTTCAGCCGGGCCGTCACGGAACTGTCGAAGAGCCTCGGGGTGGACCGGTCGATGACCCTGTATGCCGCGCCGATGACCGTCCCGCACACCCGCCCGCTGGTGGTCTCCGCCCACGCCTCGGACCCGACCCTGGTCGCTGACCTGCAGCGGTGGGAGTCCCGGATGATCATCCCCGGATCCGCGGCACTGCGGACCGAGATCTCACTGTCGAAGGCAGGAGTGGACACCGTCGGGCTGACCGCACACGTCCCCCACTACATCGCGGCGTCGGACTACCCGGAGGCAACCTACGGTCTGCTGCACGCCGTGGAGCAGGTCGGTGACCTCGAACTTCCGCTGCGTGCCCTGCGGGCGGACATGGAGAAGGTCCGCAAACAGCTCGCAGAACAGGTCGAGGAGTCCGGTGAGATCGGCACAGTGGTCGCCGCACTGGAACGGCAGTACGACGAGGAGATGGCGCGGATACGTCGTCGCCGGGAGAACAGTCTGCTGGCCCCGGGTGAGAACGTGCCCTCCGGCGAGGAACTGGGCGCGGAGTTCGAACGTTTCCTCGCCGGCATGTCCGGCGACAGCGACGGAGAGGACGCCGGGACCGGTTCCTCCGGCAGCACCGGGGATCACGGGGACGACCCCGAGGACGGCGACGGGGACGCCTGACCTGGCCGGTGGGCGGCTGACGGTACGGTAGAGGGCGTGAAATCCGCGCACCCTGACTCCCCCGTCCAGCCCACGCTCGCCGATCAGCTGCCCGACCTGGCCGAGGTTCCGGAGTCCCTGCTGGATGATGCGGTCCTCGAGTCTTTCCTGGCCTGGGCCCGGGAGCGCGGTATCACCCCGTACCCGGCGCAGGAGGAGGCCGCGACAGCGCTGGCCGCCGGGGACAACGTCATCCTCGCCACCCCCACCGGGTCCGGGAAGTCGCTCGTCGCCACGGCCGCCCACTTCATCGCCCTGGCACACGGGAAGCGCACCTTCTACACCGCACCGATCAAGGCACTGGTCAGCGAGAAGTTCTTCGCTCTGTGCGAGATCTTCGGCCCGGAGAAGGTCGGAATGATGACCGGTGACGCGACCGTCAACGGCCGTGCCCCGATCATCTGCGCGACAGCGGAGATCGTCGCGAATATCGCGCTGCGCGACGGGTCGGACGCCGAGATCGACCAGGTCGTCATGGACGAGTTCCACTACTACTCCGAGCCGGACCGGGGGTGGGCGTGGCAGGTCCCGTTGCTGGAACTGCACCAGGCCCAGTTCCTGCTCATGAGTGCGACGCTGGGCGACACCACCTGGCTGGAGAAAGACCTCGAGCAGCGCACCGGACGCACCAGTACCACGGTCACCGGAACCACCCGCCCGGTGCCGCTGGACTTCCACTACGTCTACACCCCGGTCCACGAGACAGTGGAGGAGCTGCTGGACCACGGCAGGGCCCCGGTCTATCTGGTGCACTTCTCCCAGCGTGAGGCCGCCGAGCGCGCCCAGGCACTGACCAGCATCAACCTGTTGGGAGACAAGGCCCGGACCGCCGAGCGCAAGGCCGCCATCGCCGAGGCTATCGGCACGTTCCGCTTCTCCTCCGCCTTTGGAAAGACCCTCTCCGGGCTGCTACGCAAGGGTATCGGCGTCCACCATGCGGGCATGCTGCCGAAGTACCGGCGACTGGTCGAGAAGCTTGCCCAGCAGGGTCTTCTCACCGTGATCTGCGGAACGGACACCCTCGGAGTGGGTATCAACGTGCCGATCCGCACCGTGGTGCTCACCGGGCTGGCGAAGTACGACGGGATCAGGCACCGCGTGCTGAAGTCCCGCGAGTTCCACCAGATCGCCGGCCGCGCCGGGCGCGCGGGCTACGACACCGAAGGCACGGTCATCGTGGAGGCCCCCGACCACGAGATCGAGAACTACCGGCTGCGGCAGAAGGCGGGCTCAGACCCGAAGAAGCTGAAGAAGATGCGCAAGAAGCACGCGCCGGAGGGTCGGGCCACCTGGTCGGAGTCCACCTTCGACCGGCTGACCACCGCGGAACCCGAGGAACTCGTCAGCCAGTTCCGGATGAGCAATGCGATGCTCATCAACGTCGTCGCCCGCGACCAGTGGACCTACGCCGCACTGAAGGCGCTGCTGCGTGGCAACCACGACACACGTACGAAGCAGAACCAGGAGATCCTCACCACCCTCGACCTCTACCGCGGCCTGCTGCGCGCCGGCATCGTCGAGGAGGTCGCGGCGGACACCCCCTCCGGGAAGGACGCCCGACTGACCCGTGAGCTGCAGCGCGACTTCGCGCTGAACCAGCCACTGTCCCCGTTCGCCCTGGCTGCACTGGATCTGCTGGACCCGGAGTCCTCCACCTACACCCTGGATGTCATCAGCACCTTCGAGGCGATCCTGGATGATCCGGGCCAGATCCTCACCGCCCAGCAGCGTGCACGTCGGGGTGAGGAGATCGCCGCGCTCAAGGCCGAAGGTGTCGAGTACACCGAACGGATGGCCCTGGTCGAGGAGATCTCCTGGGACATGCCGCTGCACGACGAGCTCGAGCAGGCCTACGGGATCTTCTGCGAGACCAACCCGTGGGCGAAGGACTTCCGACTGTCGCCGAAGTCGGTGGTCCGCGAGATGATCGAGAAGGCGATGACCTTCTCCGACCTGGTCTCGACCTACTCACTGGCCCGCGCCGAGGGCGTGGTGCTGCGCTACCTCACGGACGCCTGGCGGACGCTGAGCCACAGTGTCCCCCCGGAGCACCGGACCGAGGAACTGGAGGACATCCTCGTCTGGCTCGGTGAGCTCATCCGGCAGGTGGACTCCTCCCTCGTCGACGAGTGGGCGGCGATGTCCGACCCCGATGCACCGGTCACCGCCGAGCAGGTCGCCGAACACGCCTTCGGCGTCGGGGAGGCTACCCTGCTCTCTTCCAATCCGCGGGCGCTGCGGCGGATGGTGCGCAACCACCTCTTCCGCCATGTGGAACTCTTCGCCTTCGAGCGGGAGAACCAGCTCGCCGACCTCGACTCCTACCTGGACAACCCGCCGGACTGGCCGTCGGAGATGGACGCTTACTTCGACGAGTACGACGATGTCGGCACCGACACCGCCGCACGGTCCGGAGACCTGGTCCTCATCACCGAGGACGCCGGAACCTGGACCGTCCGTCAGATCATCGACGATCCCGAGGGTGACCACGGCTGGGCGTTCGAGGGCGTCGTGGATCTGTCCGCCACCGATGAGGCCGGCGAGGTGCGGCTGCGCAGCCTGCGGATCATCCGCGGTTGAGTGACCTGTCGAGGACGTCGCGCCCGGCGACGACTGCGCCGGCGTACGACGTCGCCAGAGTCGCGGATACGGCCTCGAAATCTTCGGCGCGTCCGGAGCTCGACCGGTAGCACAGGTACACCGAACGTCCCGCGGTTCCGGCTCCGCCGGAGAAGGTGGCCAGTTCCAGGTCCGGGTGGTCGCATTCGGCCGCGACCGCGCTGATCGGGACGAGGGTGCAGCCCAGTCCACCGATGACGCACTGGACGATGGTGGTCAGACTCGCGGCGCGGGTGACGGCCTGGGCCGCGTCCCGTCCGACGGTCGTGGACCGGCACAGGTCGAGGACCTGGTCACGCAGGCAGTGCCCGTCATCGAGCAGGAGCAGGTCGAGATCATCGAGATCGGACACGGTGAGGTCACTGCGTCCTGCCAGGGGGTGCCCGGACGGCATCACCAGCACGAACTCCTCGTCGTAGACATGGAGGCTCTCGGTCCCGGTCGCGGCAGCTTCGCCGGCGATGACGGCGGCATCGAGCCCACCGTGCTTCAGCGAGTCCATGAGGTCGTCGGTCTTCTCCTCGACGATCTGCGGCCGCAGGTCAGGGGCGACCGACGGCAGCCGGCGCAGCAGATCAGGGAGCAGGAAGGGGGCGATGGTCGGGATCATGCCGAGATTCATCGGGCCGGCGAGCCCTCCCTTGACGCCCCGGGCGTGGGAGACGAAGGCGTCGAGACTGTCGAGAGTGGCCTGGGCGTAGGGCAGCAGGGCGGTGCCGACGGGGGTGACGATCACCCGTCTGGTGGACCGTTCGATGAGCTGGACGCCCAGTCCCTGCTCGAGCGCGGCGAGCGCCTGGGAGAGGGAGGGCTGGGAAATGCCGAGTCGGTGTGCCGCCGTGCCGAAGTGTCCGTTTTCTGCGATGGTCACGAAGGTGCGCAGCTGGGAGACCGTCGGACGATACTCTCTATTGGCCATACCTATAAAGGTACTCTCCAGGCCACTCAACACCCTATCTGAGCGAACATATAAGCTTAGACCTATCGTAAGCCGTCCTGCCTATCGTCTTTGCCTTTGCACTTCAGTCATCATCGTGACATAATCAGAAGTGGTTCAAGATCAAGCGTCTTTCGCCTTAGGAGGCAAACACCGTGTCCATTCTCACCGTCGGTGACCAGTTCCCCGAGTTCGATCTCACCGCCCTCAAGGGTGGCGACCTGCACGAGGCCAACGCCCAGTCCCCGGAGGACTACTTCGAGAACGTGACCCTCGACAAGTACCAGGGCAAGTGGAAGGTCGTGTTCTTCTACCCGAAGGACTTCACCTTCGTCTGCCCGACCGAGATCGCCGCCTTCGGCAAGCTCGACGAGGACTTCCAGGATCGCGACACCCAGATCCTCGGCGGCTCCACCGACAACGAGTTCGCCCACTTCAACTGGCGCGCCACCCACCCGGAGCTGAAGACCGTTCCGTTCCCGATGTTCGCTGACGTCCGCCACGACCTGATCCGGGCCCTCGGTGTCGAGAACGCCGCCGGTGTCGCCGACCGCGCCACCTACATCGTCGACCCGGACAACGTGATCCAGTTCGTTTCCGTCACCCCGGATGCCGTCGGCCGCAACGTCGACGAGGTCCTCCGTGTCCTCGACGCACTGCAGTCCGAAGAGGTCTGCGCCTGCAACTGGCAGGCCAACGACCCGACCAAGAACATCAACAAGATGGATGTCGTGCAGGAGGCGCTCAAGTAATGTCGATCGACAACCTCAAGGGTGGCCTGCCCGAGTACGCCAAGGACCTCAAGCTGAACCTGGGAACCCTAGCCCGGTCCACCGAGCTCTCCGAGCAGCAGCTGTGGGGCACTTTCGTCGCCACTGCCGCCGCCACCCGCAACGACCAGATCATCTCCGAGATCTCCGAGGAGGCCAAGTCCCACCTCTCGGACGAGGCCTACAACGCCGCTCTCGCCGCCGCGTCCATCATGGCGATGAACAACGTGGCCTACCGCGCCCGCGGCTGGCTCGGCGACGACTACGCCCAGGTCCGCATGGGTCTGCGCATGAACGTCATCTCCAAGCCGGGTATCGAGAAGGTCGACTTCGAGCTCTTCTCCCTCGCCGTCTCCACCATCAACGGTTGTGAACACTGCACCATCGCCCACGAGAAGACCGTGCGCGAAGAGGGTCTGACCAAGGAGCAGGTCTTCGAGGCCGTCAAGATCGCCGCCACCGTCTCGGGCGTCGCCCAGGCGCTGCAGATCGCGGACGCCAGCTAGACCCACCGGTTACACCGGTCCCCCGCACCTCGTGCGGGAGCAACGCCGGGCACCGTTCCCCCGATCCGGGGGAACGGTGCCCGGCGTTCCGCATATGGGGCCCGGTGGTAGAATCGCCGGGTGGATTCCGAGGACAGAAAGCCGACACAGCAGGCACGACAGGGCTCCGCGAGACGCCGGAAGCGGCGTCCTGCCGGGCAGGGGCGTTCACGGACGAAGGGGCCGCTGCGTCAGAACCTCGACCGGAACCTCCACTTCCCCGAGGGACTGCCCGTCTCCGCCCGCCGTGACGAGATCATGGAGGCGATCCGCGACAACCAGGTCGTCATCGTCGCCGGCGAGACCGGCTCCGGCAAGACGACCCAGCTTCCCAAGATGTGCCTGGCCCTGGGCCGGGGCACCCGGGGTCGCATCGGACATACCCAGCCCCGTCGCATCGCCGCCCGTTCCGTCGCCGACCGCATCGCCGACGAACTCGGCGAGAAGGTCGGCGAGCCGGCGGGACGCGTCGGCTACAAGATCCGTTTCGATGACACGGTCTCCGACTCGACCGCCGTCAAACTGATGACTGACGGCATCCTGCTCGCCGAGATCCAGCATGACCGACTGCTGCGCGCCTACGACACGATCATCATCGACGAGGCCCACGAGCGCAGTCTCAACATCGACTTCCTGCTCGGCTACCTCCGCGAGATCATGCCGAAGCGTCCCGATCTCAAGATCATCGTGACCTCGGCGACGATCGACCCGGAATCGTTCGCGAAACACTTCGCCGATGCCGACGGCAACCCTGCACCCGTCATCGAGGTCTCCGGCCGCACCTACCCCGTCGAGATCCGCTACCGCCCGCTGGTGCAGGTCGTCGGTGCCGACGACAACGGCGACGGCGGGAAAGAGGTCGAGACCGATCCGCTCGACGGCCTGGTGGACGCGGTCCGGGAATTGTCGGCCCAGGGGCCCGGCGACATCCTCTGCTTCTTCTCCGGTGAGCGTGAGATCCGGGACGCCGCAGACGCCCTCTCCGACGCGAAGCTACGCGGCGGTGTCGACATCCTCCCTCTGTTCGGACGCCTGTCCTCGGCCGAGCAGCACCGGGTATTCTCCACCGGCCCGAGGCGACGCATCATCCTGGCGACCAATATCGCCGAGACCTCCCTGACCGTGCCGGGCATCAAGTACGTCGTGGACACCGGCTACGCGCGCATCTCCCGCTACTCCCACCGGACCAAGGTCCAACGGCTGCCTGTCGAGGAGATCAGCCAGGCCTCCGCCCGCCAGCGGTCGGGACGGTGCGGCCGCACCTCCGACGGCATCGCCGTCCGCCTGTACTCCGAGCAGAACTTCGAGGCCCGCCCCGAGTTCACCGACCCGGAGATCCTGCGTACCCACCTGTCGAGCGTCATCCTCTCCATGGCCTCACTGGGCCTCGGAGACATCTCCGAGTTCCCCTTCCTCCAGCCACCGGACAAGAAGTCCGTCCGTGACGGTATCCAGTTGCTCCAGGAACTGGGCGCCTTCGCCCCGGGCAATGACGGGACCTCTGCCACCTCGACCGCCCGACCGCTGACGGACACCGGACGGGACATGGCCCGGATCCCCACCGATCCGCGACTGGCACGTATGCTCGTCGCCGCCCATGAACGTAGCGTCCTCGAACAGATCGCGGTGATCGTCGCCGCACTGAGCATCCAGGACGTCCGCGAGCGTCCCATGGAGAAGCAGGCGCAGGCCGATCAGGCGCACGCCCGCTACAAGGCGGACTCCGACTTCATGTCCCTGCTCAAGCTGTGGAACCACCTGCAGGAGAACCGTCAGGCGCTGTCGGGCAACCAGTTCCGGCGGCTGTGCAAGCGCGAGTTCATCCACTACGTGCGCGTCCGTGAATGGATCGACCTGGTGCGCCAGTTGCTCACCGTGATCCAGGACCTGCACTGGAAGGTCCCGAACATCCGGCACGTCCGCAACCTCACCTTCGAGCTCGACAAGGGTGGTGCCACGGCGCTGGCCGAAGACGACGTGCACAAGGCGCTGCTGTCCGGACTGCTGACCAACACAGGACTGCGCGAGGGGAATTCCCGCCAGTTCCTCGGTACCCGCGGCACCCACTTCGTCATCCACCCCTCCTCGCACCTGTCGAAGAAGCCGCCGCAGTGGGTGATGGCTGCCGAACTGGTGGAGACCTCGCAGGTCTTCGCCCGGGCGGTCGCCCCGCTGACCCCGGAGTGGGTCGAGGAGGTCGCCCCGCACATGGTGAAGTACACCTACGCGGAGCCGCACTGGTCGTCGAAGCGTGGTGCGGCGATGATCCACGAGAAGGCGCTGATGCTGGGACTGCCGATTGTCGCGGACCGTACGGTACCACTGTCGAAGGTCGATCCGACGGCGGCGCGGGAGACCTTCATCCGCTCCGCACTCGTCGAGGGTGACTGGCACACCCGCCACAAGTTCTTCTCCCACAACCGCGAGCTGCTGGAGAACGCCACCCAGCTCGAGGAGAAGGCCCGCCGCCGTGACATCGTCGTCGACGACGACACCCTCTACGACTTCTACGACGCCAGGATCCCCTCCCAGGTCGTCTCCGCCCGCCACTTCGACTCGTGGTGGAAGAAGGCCCGTCACGGCTCCCCGGACCTGCTGGACTTCACCGAGGATGCTCTCATCAGCTCGGACAGCCAGGCCGCCCAGGCGCGGGAATTCCCTGACATCTGGCGTCAGGGGTCGGTCGAGTACGAGTTGGAGTACGTTTTCCGCCCCGGAGATCCGGCCGACGGCATCACCATGCGGGTGCCGCTGCCGCTGCTCGCCGGACTGGACGACACCGACACGCGCTGGCTCGTCGCCGGTATGCGCGAGGAACTGTGCGTCGCCCTGATCCGGACTCTCCCGAAGCACCTGCGCACCAGTGTGGTTCCCGCCGGCGAATTCGCCCGGGCTGCACTGGCCAGGATGACCCCCTACGACGGAGCGCTCGATGACGCCCTGGCGGACGCCCTGCGCAGTCTCGGGGGCACCGGGATCAGCGGAACCGACTTCGACTGGTCGAGAATCCCCGATCACCTGCGGATGGCTTTCGCCGCCGTGGACCGACGGGGCAAGGTCGTCGCCCGGTCGCGTGATCTTGCGGCGCTTCGGCAGGAACTCGCCGGCGAGATCACCCGGTCCATCGCCACCGTCGCCGCGCGGCAGTCCTCCGGCAAGGACGGCTCCCCCGCCCCGTCGGATGCCGCGAACCACCGCGGGAAGCGTCGTCGACAGGGACAGAAGGGAGAGGCGGGCCGACAGGCGGAGGGCAACGGCCCCTCCGGCGGTGACGTCGGCATCCTCGCCCGTGACACCGAGTGGAGCGTCGAAGGGATCGGTGTGATCCCGGAGACCGTGGAATCCGTGGTCGACGGACAGCCGGTGACCGCCTACCCTGCTCTGGTGATCGATGATTCCGGTGTAGCACTCCGCGCCTACCCGTCCCAGGCGGCGGCCGCCGGGGCCCAGTTCACCGCGGTCCTGCATCTCATGCTCGACGCCTGCCGGGTACAGCCCAGGCAGATGATCAAAGGTCTGCCGCTGCGGCAGCGGGTGGCCGTGGAGAACTACCCCTACGGTGGACCGGATGCTCTCGTCAAGGACTGCCGGGTGCTGGCCTGCAGGGAACTGCTGGGCGAGTTCGGTCCGGTCATCCGGGATCCCGACCGGTGCGCCGAAGCTGTCGCCGCGGCCCGGGACCGCGGGCCGGGAATGGTCCGCCAGACCGTCGTGGCTGTGGCGCCTGCCGCCCTTGCGGTGGCCGACATGTCCGCCGAACTGGAGAACTGGGACGGCGAGTCAATCACCGAGATGCGTGATCAGCTGAAGTTCTACCTGGGTCCCCACCGGATCACCCGGAACGGTGCGGCACACCTGCGCCATGTACCCCGCTATGTCGCGGCGATGCAGGCACGACTGACGATGATGGAGCAGGATCCGGACCGCGAGGCAGATCTCGCCGACCAGATCCGGGAATGCCTCGATGCAGTGCAGGCGACCCGCGACAGATTGCCGAAGAGCCGCGCCGCCTCCCCGCAGGTCAAGGACGTGGAGTGGCTCATCGAGGAGCTGCGCGTCGCACTGTTCGCCCAGAACCTGGGCACCACCCGGACGGCCAGTGTGCAACGGGTACACAAGGCCCTCCGGAAGATCAGCTGACGACATCCTCCGTGGTCTGCTGACCGGCCTGCCCCGCTTCGCGGAGCAGCCGGATCTCGTTCTCGAAGTCCTCGGCGCTGCGGAATGACTTGTAGACCGAGGCGAACCGGAGATAGGCGACCTCGTGGAGATTGCGCAGAGGTTCGAGGATCGCGAGGCCGATGTCGTTGGCGTCCACCTGTGATCCGTGGGTTGCGCGGATCGACTGCTCAACCTCGTGTGCGAGGACCTTGAGCGCGTCATCCGGGACCTCGAGTCCCTGACAAGCCCGGCTGACACCGCGGATGACCTTGTCGCGACTGAACTCCTCGGTCACACCATTGCGCTTGGTGACCAGGAGAATGGACCGCTCCAGTGTGGTGAAGCGGGTACCGCAGTTGCTGCATTCCCTGCGACGGCGGATCGCCGAACCGGATTCCACGGTGCGTGAGTCAAGGACCCTGGACTGTTCGGACCGACACGAAGGGCAGAGCATGATGGATTCTCCTGGGGCATACCGGGATTCGGATGCCGCCCATCGTAGTCCCGCAGTACTACTGCCCCGACTTCGCGGTACCTGGAACCGACTCCGTCAGATCCCCCGCGGTCGCCGGTCCGACCAGTGCGGGGACCGACTCCTGCTCCACCTGACCGGGATCGGTGAGCAGTGGGCTCAGCCCGATCATCAGCAGGCAGCTCAGACCGCCCAACAACACGACGCCCGGAGACTGGAGCACCATGATCGTGCGCCGGCGGGTCCGCCACCACCAGCCGCGTCCCTCGAACGCCCGTTCCGGACCGCGGGCGGTCCTTTCCCGGGACTCCACGGTCCGTGCGGAGGGACGGAGGACTGCTCCGGCGCCGGCAGTGTTCGAACTACCAGCGGCGGCAACGGTGGACCAGTCAGGTCGGCGGACCGGCTCCCGGAAAGCGCGGTCCCGGTCGGGGCAGGTGGTGATCACTGGTGTGGACATGGTGTGTGCTCCTCTCGACGTTGAGGCCCGGGAATCCTGTCTCCCGGACACGGACGACAGTTCAGCATCCGAGCCGGACAGCGGATCCCGGTTCCTTATCGAACATCGTCCGTACGTTCGAAATCTCTCGTTCAATCGCGAAGATAGCACGGATGTTCGACACAGTCCAGGAACCTGCCGAAGTTTTCGAACATGTTGGTAGGGAAACCGCCGACTTTCATGTATGGTCGAGAGAGAACAAGCCGGACAAGGCAGGGAGCGGAAGAACGATGGCACAGACCACACAGCCGGACGACGCCACAGGCGGAGAGGTCCGTCGCGGCCGTCCCAAGGGATCGGTGACCGCCAAGGGCACGGACGCGGCCGACGGCAAGGGGCGGGAGAAGCTCTCCGAACGACAGCGTCGGATCCTCGACGTCATCAAGGACGGCATCCAGTTCCGCGGGTACCCGCCGAGCATCCGCGAGATCTGCGATGCAGTCGGCCTGAACTCCACCTCGTCGGTCTCGTACCACCTCAAGGAGCTTGAGCGGAAAGGCTATCTGCGCCGCGAAGGCAACAAGCCCCGCGCCGTGGACATCCGTGGCCTCGACCCGACGGACTCGAGCTCGAAGCCCGGTCCGAAGCCGGCGTCCGTGCTGCCCAAGGGGATGCCGGAGCCGTCCTTCGTCCCGGTTGTCGGTCAGATCGCAGCCGGCAGCCCGATCCTCGCCGAGCAGCACGTCGAAAGCCATTTCCCGCTGCCCCAGGAGCTCGTCGGCGGCGGCGAGCTCTTCCTTCTCCAGGTTGTCGGCGAGTCCATGCAGGATGCCGGCATCCTCAACGGAGACTGGGTGGTCGTACGCTCCCAGCAGACCGCCGAGCTCGGTGAGTTCGTCGCCGCGATGATCGACGGCGAGGCCACCGTCAAGGAGTTCCACCCCAGCGACGGCACAGTGTGGCTTCTCCCCCACAACCCCCTGTTCGAGCCGATCCGGGGTGACGAAGCCCAGATCCTCGGTCGGGTCGTCGCCGTCCTGCGCAAGATCTGACGTCACCGCGTCGAGTTCCCGTCCAGATCCGGCAAGGCCCCGGAGTCGTCTCCGCCGGGGAGTCGTCACCGGGGCCTTCGCCCGACCGGGGCAGGCAGGGTCAACCGGGGTCAGCGGCCGATGACCGCCGCAGCTGCAGCCCGCGCCTCCTCCGCACCTTCGGCGTTGAGGGCGGCAGCCGCCATCTCCCGGCAGGTGACGAAATCGACGTCACCGAGCTGGGCGCCCACGGCAGCCAGTGCCGGGGTCGCCGCCGACAGGGAGTTCACCCCGAGGCCGGTGAGCACACAGGCCAGCAGCGGGTCAGCCGCCGCCTCACCGCACACTCCGACCGCGGTCCGGGTCACCGATCCCGCACGGCAGGTCGTATGCACCAGGTGCAGCACCGCCGGCTGCCACGGGTCGGTGAGGTACGCCAGTGACGACGACAGCCGGTCCGCCGCCATGGTGTACTGGGTCAGATCATTGGTACCGATCGAGACGAAGTCCAGGTAGGACATCATTTTCTCCGCCATCAGCGCGGCAGCGGGCACCTCGATCATCGCGCCGGCGGTCAGGCCCCGTTCGTGGCACATCTCCGCGAACCACCTGGCTTCGAAGACCGTCGCCACCATCGGCGCCATCACCCAGGTGTGTGCCGAAGGCTCCGTCCGGCCCGCGAGCTTCTGCGCCGCGGCGATACCGTCGAGCTGACGCACCAGTAGCTCCGTGTTTCCCCGGGCGATACGGAGTCCGCGCACACCCAGTGCCGGATTCTCCTCCTCCTCGGCGTTGACGAAGGGCACCGGCTTGTCGGACCCGGCGTCCAGCGTCCGCACCACGACCTTGCCCTCCGGGAACGCCCGGAAAACCTCCGCGTACTTCTCCGCCTGCTGCTCCACCGACGGCTCCTCGGTCTCGCTGAGGAAGCACAGCTCGGTACGGAACAGGCCGATACCTTCCGCGACCGATGCCGCGGCCTGTTCGGCGGTGGCACCATCCTGCACGTTCGCCAGCAGCTGCACACGCTGTCCGTCCCGGGTCTGTGCCGGACCACTCCAGCTGCGGACCTTCTCCGCGTACTCCGCGGCCTCGGCCACCCGGCGCTGAGCATCCTGCGGGTCCACACCGGACTCCACGGTGCCCTCGCCACCGTCGACGAGCAGCTGCTCGTCGTCGGACAGGGTCCGCAGCGAGCGACCGGTCGCCACCACACAGGGGATGTCGAGCTGTCGGGCGATGATGGCGGTATGGCTGGTGGCCCCACCCTTCTCGGTCACCACGGCGACGATCAGCGACGGGTCCAGAGTCGCGGTGTCCGCCGGTGCCAGATCATCGGCGAGCAGCACGTGAGGCGAGGTGACCTGGGGGATGCCCGGTTCAGGCTCACCACGGAGCTCGGCGATGACACGGTCCCGCACATCGGCGAGGTCGGTGACCCGCTCTGCCATCACTCCTCCCGCCTTGAGGAACATGTCGATGAAGTAGTCGGTGGCCTGGCGCACGGCATAGAGGTTCGTCTGCCCCGCGGCGACGGACTTCTTCACCTTCTTCGCCCAGGCGCGGTCACGGGCGATGACCACAGTGGCCTCCAGAACCTGACGGGCGTGCCCGTCGACCTGCTCCGCACGCTCGGTCAGACGGCCGGCGACAGTCTCCACCGCCTCAGTGAAGGCCTCGTACTCTGCATCCCGCTGATCCTCGGCCACTGTCGCGGTCGGTTCGGGGAGTTCCGGGCGGGCGGTGACCCAGGTTGCCGGTGCGAAAACCACACCCGGTACCACCGGCTTTCCCTTCACCACCCCCGCATCCTCCACGGGACTGGATTCACCGACGGCGGACGTGCTGTCTGACTTGCTCACGGAAGGCTCCCACTGGTGTTTCGGCGACTCGTTGTCAGCACCACGATACGCGCGAGCGATGCCTCCGGTCCGCCCGCGGGTCACCCCCGTCCAGTGTCTTCCGGCTACACCCGTCACCTCCATCCGCCGCCCCCTTCCGTGTACCCCGTGTGTCCACCCACCTATGATCGGGGCGTACCCCCTTGTCCACCCCTCCCTGGCCTGTGAAACGAGCACCGTGAATTCCGAAGAACGTCGCCGACAGATCGCGTCCCTCACCGCCGTCCACGGCCGGGTGACCGTGGTCGAGCTCGCCGACCGCTTCGACGTCACCCCCGAGACCATCCGCCGCGACCTCACGGTCCTCGACGACGAGGGCGCGCTGCACCGCGTCCACGGCGGTGCGGTGCCGACCAACACCTTCCAGACGAGGGAGACCGCGATCGAGGAACGCCGCGGTGCCGCCCCGGAAGCCAAGGTGCGTATCGGCCGAGCGGCATCCACACTGCTGCCGGAGACCGGGACCGTCTTCCTTGACGCCGGAACCACCACCGCGATGCTCGCCCACTCCATCGCCGAGGACCCCACCAAGGGACGCAACCTGACCTTCATCACGAACTGTCTGCCCATCGCCGTCCGACTGGGCGCGGCAGGGATAGGTGACGTCCAGCTGCTCGGCGGTCACATCCGGGCGATCACCCAGGCTGTCGTCGGCGACATCACGTTGCGGGCCATCGGTATCAACCACGCCGACATCGCCTTCATCGGCACCAATGCGCTCTCCCTGGACCACGGACTGTCCACCGCGGACGCCCGGGAGGCAGCCGTGAAGCGGGCGATGATCGCCAACGCCGACCGTGTGGTCACGATGTGTGACTCGACGAAGTTCGGCCGTGACTACCTCGTCAGCTTCGCCCCGGTCTCCGAGGTGGACACCGTGGTCACAGACACCGGTATCCCCGCCCAGTACCTCGAGGCACTGGAGCGCGAGGAGATCGACGTTCTCCGGGCGTGACCTGCTTCCTCAGACGGTCCCCACCCCCGTCGGCCGGAACGCTATACGCTGGGGCACGGACACGACCGTCCACCCGCCTATCACTCCGGAACCACAGTTAGGACCGTGAACATCATCATGGCTTCGACCACCGTCACCGTCGGCTCGACCGTCGGTCTGCACGCCCGCCCGGCCACCGTCATCGCAGAGGCTGCCGCCAACTACGACGACGAGATCCTCATCGCCCTCGTTGACGCCGACGAGGATGACGAGCCGGCGGACGCGACGTCCTCACTGATGATCATGGCGCTCGGTGCCGAGCACGGCGACCAGGTCACCGTGTCCTCGGACAACGCCGATGCCGTCACCGAGATCGCCGGCCTCGTCGAGAAGAACCTCGACGAGGAGTAACTCCCCCACCCCCGGGCGTCACCCCTCCAGGGTGTAGCCCCGGACCCGGGTGTCCCGTCCCTCACCGACGTTCTCGAAGAACCAACGCAGCAGCGGGTAGCCGACGATCATGCCGACCGAACCCCAGGCGATACCCTCGAGGGTCAGATCGCCGAAGGTGAGCGTCAGGTTGCCGATGCCGGCGATCATCGCCACCGACGCGGTGGTGAGATTCAGCGGATGGGCCAGATTGACCTTGTTCTCCTGCCAGATCCGGACGCCGAGCAGGCCGATCATGCCGTAGAGCACCATCGCCGCACCACCGAGCACACCGGTCGGGATGGTCTGGATGACCGCACCGAACTTGGGGACGAACGCGAGAGCCGCGGCGGTGAACGCTGCAACCCAGTAGGCCGCCGTCGAGTACACCCGGGTCGCCGCCATGACGCCGATGTTCTCCGCGTAGGTCGTCGTACCGGAACCACCGAAGCCGCCGGCCAGGGCGGTCGCCACACCGTCGGCCATGAGGGCAGCGCCCTGCTCGTCGTCCAGGTCACGGCCGGTCATCCCGGCCACCGCCTTGACGTGGCCGACATTCTCCGCGATGAGTACCACGATGACCGGGAGGGTCAGCAGGATCGCGTTGAGCTGGAACTCCGGGGTCTCGAAGTGCGGCAGACCGATCCAGTCCGCGTCCCGGATCATGTCGCCCGCGCCGCCGGCGAGGTTCCCGGTGACGGCCGCGAAGGCCCAGCCGATGACGACACCGAACAGGATGCCCAGGCGTCCGATCATGCCGCGACCGGCGACCGTGAACAGCAGCACAGCGGCCAACGTGACGGCGGCGACCAGCGGCTGTTCACCGAAATTTCCGGCGGCGTTCGGGGCCAGGTTCAGACCGATCATCGCGACGATCGCACCGGTGACCGCCGGCGGCATCACCGCGTCGATGACGCGACGGCCCGCTGCCTGCACCGCCAGACCGACGAGGAACAGGGCCACACCGACGACGACGATGCCGCCGAGCTGTGCGGCGAAGCCGTCCGCCTGGGACGCCGCCAGCGGCGCGATGAAGGCGAAGGAGCTGCCCAGGTAGGAGGGCACCTTGTTGCGGGTGAGCAGCAGGAAGATCATCGTGCCCACGCCTGAGAACAGCAGGGTGGTGTTCACCGGGAAGCCGGTGATGGTGGGCACCAGCAGTGTCGAGCCGAACATGGCGATGACGTGCTGCATGCCGATGCCGACGGTGCGCGGCCAGCTCAGCCGCTCATCGGGGGCGACGACGGCGCCGGGACGGACATGGCGTCCGTCCCCGTGGAGGGTCCAGACCCGGGTCCGGACAGGGGCGTCCCCCGTGGAATTCTCTCTTGATGCAGTCACGCACGACAGTCTAGGACTGCACCACGAAAGCGGCGAGTTCAGCCGCCAGCACCTTCGGCAGGCGGACGTCGAGGACCGTGCCGCCGGAGGTGTACTCCTCGGAAAGCACCGTACCCAGCTCGTGGACCCGGGAGACCACGTCCCCGCGGGAGAACGGCACGGACAGGGTGACCCGGGCGTCCATCGAATTGAGGAAGAGTTCCAGCCGGCTCTCCAGTTCCGCGATGCCCTCACCGGTGGCGGCGGAGACGAAGATCACGTCATCGAGCCGGTTGCGCAGGTCCGCCAGGACGAGCGGATCAGCGGCGTCGACTTTGTTGACCACGAGAATCTCCGGCGGGGCGTCCTCCCCGGTCTCCTCGGCGATCTCCCCGATCACCGTGTTGACCGCGGCGATCTGCTCCATCGGGAAAGGATCAGACCCGTCGACGACATGGAGGACGACGTCCGCAGCCATGACCTCCTCCAGTGTGGAGCGGAAGGCCTCGACCAGCTGGGTCGGCAGGAAGCGGATGAAACCGACGGTGTCGGAGAAGACGACGGTGCGACCGTCGGCGAGCTCCGCCCGCCGCGTCGTCGGGTCCAGGGTGGCGAACAACGCGTCCTCCACGAGGACACCGGCCCCGGTCAGCGCATTGAGCAGCGAGGACTTGCCGGCGTTGGTGTAGCCGGCGATCGCGACCTGGGCGACGGCCGAGGAGTCACGTCGACGGCGCTTGATGTCGCGGGCCTTCTTCATCCCCTCGATCTCCCGGCGCAGCTTCGCCATGTCGTTGCGGATGCGCTGACGGTCGGCCTCGATCTTCGTCTCGCCGGGACCACGGAGCCCCACGCCACCGTTGGAGCCCGCCCTGCCACCGGCCTGACGGGACAGCGCACCACCCCAGCCACGCACCCGGGTGATGAGGTACTCCAGCTGGGCGAGCTGGACCTGCGCCTTGCCCTCCCGCGACTTGGCGTGCTGGGCGAAGATGTCGAGGATGAGCATGGTCCGGTCGATGACCTTGACGTCGAGGAGTTTCTCCAGGGCGATCATCTGGCCGGGGCTGAGCTCACCGTCGGCGACGACAGTGTCCGCACCGGTCTCCACGACCACCTGGCGCAGCTCCTCGACCTTTCCGGAGCCGATGTATGTGCCGGAGTCCGGCTTGTCGCGACGCTGGTAGAGCATGTCGACGACCTCGGAGCCGGCGGTCTCGGCGAGGGCGGAGAGCTCCGAGAGCCGTGCCTCGACCTGCTCGACGGTGCCCTCGGTCCATACCCCGACAAGGACGACACGCTCCAGGCGCAGGCGTCGGTACTCGACGTCGTAACCGTCGGACTGCTCGGTCGAGTGGTCGGCGGTACCGCGGGTGAGGCGGCGCAGGCTCGACCGCTGTTCCAGGTCAAGGTCACCGACTGTCGGGGTTCCGGTCGGCTCGGGTGTG
Organism: Corynebacterium sp.; assembly: GCF_022712275.1. GTDB lineage: Bacteria > Actinomycetota > Actinomycetes > Mycobacteriales > Mycobacteriaceae > Corynebacterium. The sequence continues at coordinate 18,918 of NZ_JALAGU010000055.1, forward strand.
GGTTCGGTACCGTCGGTGCGGTTGATGTCGTTCATTGCTTTCTATCTTGGCACGGAACCGTCCGCCGTGACGCCGGGTGTAACGGAGCCCGGTCGTGGATCCCCCGCTCACGTGGATACAATATGAACCATGATTCCGGAACTGAGAAGTGTGGGGCTGGACTTCGCCCGTTGGCAGGACGCACTGGAGGCCGCCTACGGCTCGGGTGCCCTGAGGGTGACCGGAGAGGTCCGCGACGGTCAGGTGCTCCAGTACGACGATCCGAGCGGTGCCCGACTGGTCATTCTCGCGGTTCCCCCGTACGGTTCCTTCGCCAGCTTCAGTGGCGGCAGCCAGACCAGTGCCCACCTGTCGATGATCAACGACATCATCGGGCTCGTCGACGTCGTCGCCGACTCGCCCCTGCTGCAGATCGGCGCCCAGGAGGCACCGGTCCTGTCCACCCTCACCGCGACTGTCGCCCAGGGTGCGATGCTCGCCGACGAAGGCGAACTGCGCTACCAGCCCGTCGAGCTCACCGCGCTGGCCGCCCAGGTCGGTGTCTACCGCACCCGGGACGAGGCCGCCCGGGCAGGCATCCTGTCGGTCGGTCAGGTCGAGTCCACCGGTGCACAGGCCCTGAACTCCGGTTCCGTGGCACCGCACGCCGGCGCCACGATCACTGTCGAGGTCACCGCTGCGGAACGTCGGACCACCGCCTTGACCGGCCAGCCCTTCTGGGCCTGCACGGTGAGCGCCCCCTTCGACTTCACCGTCGTCGTTCCCGCCGACCCGGACTCCACCGAGGCCGACACCCCCGCCCCCGGCACCATCCTCTCCGGCGACGTCCAGTTCACCCTGACTGCCGTGGACCCGGCGTCCTGCGGCGGCGGTTGCGGGGACGACGGCTGCGGCTGTGGAGGCTCATGTGGCTAGAGGTGGCCTACCGGCCACCGTTCTCCTCTCCGTCGGGTCGGTGGTCACGGCACTGCTGCTCGCCTACGGATTCGGGTACCCCGGCGCTCTCACCGGCGCCGCCCTGGTCGCGGTCACCGCGATCGTCGTCTTCCGCCGCGACTCGGACCGGGAACTCCACGCGCTGCGTTGCTCGATCGAGCACTCGGCGTCCGACATCTCCCGTGTCCTGCACCAGTGGCACGAGTTCCACCATTCCGGTGCACCCGAGCACGTCCGCGACCGGACGCACCACCGACCCCGGCTGCTCAACCCCGACTGCGGGGTGGACAGCGTACGCCGGTTCCACCACGCCGCCCGGTCCTCCGAGAAGTTCCTCCACGGACTGCCGTCGAGAATCCACGGCACGACCACCGTCGCCGCGTTGACCACCCTGCTCCACGACACCGACCGTCACGCTGCCAGCCTCGACGCGCTGTGGCAGCGCGCGCGGCGGGAGTCCGGCACCCCCGATATCAGTTGAGGACGGGCAGGTCCGCTGTCTCCACCGTGCCTCGGAAGAGAAGCTGGGAGGGGCCGCGCAGCTCCGAGCTGTCGGCGGTGACCGTCACCTGTACCTCACCGCCGGGGATACACACCCGCACCAGCCCGGCGTCCTCCCCGGTCGAGCGCAGTGCCGCCACCGCAGCGGCGACGGTCCCGGTCCCGCAGGACAGTGTCTCCCCCACACCCCGCTCGTGGACACGCATGTGCACCACGCCGTCGACCGGCGGAGTGACGAGTTCCAGGTTCACACCCGCCGGAAAGACGGCGGGATCCCATTCCGGGAGCACCTCCACCGGCAGCCCCGACAGTGCTTCCGGGCTCAGCCCCGGAACAACACAGGCCAGATGCGGGTTACCCATGTCCACGGCAGTGCCGTGGTAGGTGTCGCCGGCCAGTGTGGCGGAGGAGTCTCCGGACACCACCGGGGCGCCCATGTCCACACTGACATCGGCGGTGGATCCGGCGACGGCGTGGACGGTGAGCTCGCGGCGTCCGGCCCGGGTGCCGATGACGGCATGGTCTCCCTCGAGGAGACCGAGGTCGTGGAGTACATGGCCGAAGACCCGCACCCCGTTGCCGCACATCTCGGCCAGGGAACCGTCGGCGTTGCGGTAGTCCATGAACCAGTCATCGTCGGCGACACCCTCCGGAACTCCGTCGATGACGCCGGCTGCCACGAGTGCACCGGTGGCGGCGATCCGGATCACACCGTCGCCGCCGATTCCCCGGTGGCGGTCCGCCAGACCACGGACCAGCTCAGGGGTGAGGTCCACATCCACACCCGTGTCCGGGAGGATGACGAAGTCGTTGCCGGTGCCGTGTCCCTTGAGGAAGTCGAGTGTGCTCATGGTGCCCGAGTCTACGTCGCCGCACCCCGGGTGGCCTGCGCGGCCTCGGTGGCCGTCCGCAGTGCCTCACCGGCCGGGTCAGCGCCGGAGGCGGCGATCCAGCGGATCCGCGGATCACGGCGGAACCACGCGCGCTGCCGCTTCGCGTAGCGACGGGTGCCGGTGACCGTGGCCTCCACCGCCTCGTCGAAGGTCAGTTCCCCGGCGAGATGGTCGAGCATCTGGGCGTAGCCGATGGCCTGACCGGCGGTCGAGTCACGGCGCAGTCCGTGGTCCACCAACCCGCGGACCTCGTCGAGCAGGCCGGCGTCCACCATGGTCGCCACCCGCTGTTCGAGCCGGGGGTTGAGCCAGTCGGCGTCGGCCTGCAGGCCGAGCAGCAGTGCGTCCCACCGCGTGGGCCGGTCCTTCGGCGGCTGTGAGGCGGCGAAAGGCCTCCCGGTCAGTTCGATGACCTCCAGGGCACGGACGGTACGGCGGGGGTCGCGGCGCTCGATGATCTGCGCGGCGGCCGGATCCTGCCGGGCTAGTTCGTCGTGCAGGGCCTCCACCCCGATGCGCTCCAGTTCAGCCTCCCACCGCGCCCGGACCTGTGGATCGGTCGGCGGCAGGTCCCAGGCGTCGAACAGTGCCTGGACGTACATCATCGAACCGCCGACCACGACGGGGGTGCGTCCGCGGCCACGGATCTCCTCGACAACGGCGACGGCGGCGTCCCGGTAGGTGGCGACGGAGGCGGCGTCGGTGACGTCCAGGACATCGAAGAGGTGGTGCGGGATGCCCCTGCGTGCGTCCACCGGGAGCTTCGCGGTGCCGATATCCATGCCGCGGTAGAGCTGCATCGAGTCGATGTTGACGACCTCACCGTCGAGCACCTCGGCCAGGGCGAGGGAGATCTCGGACTTGCCGGCGCCGGTGGGTCCGACAACCGCGACCGGACTGGGCAGATGTGCGGGGACTGGTGAGGTCATGGCACCGACTGTACAAAGCGGAGGGGCAAACCCTGTCCGCAGGGTGGTTTCGGTCCTCTGACATAATCGGTGGAGGTATTCCTGCCGTCTCAGACAACTCTCCCCGTGGAGGTTCTTCACCATGACCACTCCGAAGCCCGGACCCCGACCGACCCCCGGTGCCATGCCCGGCGCCCAGGCCGGATCCGTCAGTCGGACACCCGCCGCGACCCCGGTGGCCGCTGCCCCGGTCGAGCCGACCGATCCCACGCGCTTCGGCCGGATCGACGCGGACAATGTGGTGTGGGTGACAACCGCAGGGGGCGAGCGCCGCGTCGGTGAGTGGCAGGCCGGATCCCCCGAGGAGGGTCTGGCGCACTTCGGACGCCGCTTCGACGACCTCGTCGGTGAGGTTGCACTGCTGACCGCCAGGCTCGGGAGCCACCCGGCCGAGGCGGTGCGCATCGGTCAGGACGCCACCGCACTGCGTGAGTCCCTGCCGACCGCCGCCGTCGTCGGTGACCTCGACGACCTGGACCGGCAGCTGGGGTCACTCGTCGACCGCGCCGGTCTCGTCGCCGCCGAAGAGGCGGAGAAGGCCCAGGCGCGCAAGGCGGCCGCCGGTGACCGTAAGGAGGAACTCATCGCCGAGGTCGAGCTTCTCGGCACCGGGGCGGACACCGACTGGCGCGCCGCCGGAGACCGGCTGCACGCCGTCCTCGACGAATGGAAGGCACTGCCGCGGACCACCCGGTCGGTCGATGACGCGCTGTGGAAGCGGTTCGGTGCCGCCCGCAACGCCTTCCATGAGCGCCGCACCGCCCACTTCGACGACCTTGACCGCGCCCGTGACCGGGTCCGCCGCGTCAAGGAGGACATCGTCGCCCGCGCCGAAGCCGTCCAGCATTCCACGGACTGGGGCGCCACGGCCCGCATCTACCGCGACCTCATGACCGAGTGGAAGGCCGCCGGCCGTGCCCACCGTGCCGAGGACGACCGGCTGTGGGCTCAGTTCCGTGCCGCACAGGACGTCTTCTTCAACGCCCGCAACGCAGACAACGAGCGCAAGGACGCGGAGTTCGAGGAGAACGCGACCGCCAAACAGGCCCTGCTCGACGAGTACGATTCCCGCATCGATCCCGCGGCCGACCTGGACCGCGCCCGCACCCTGCTGCGCGAGCTCGAGGACAGGTGGGATGCGATCGGTTTCGTTCCGCGTGGCCGCGTCGCCGAGTTCGACGCGAAGATCGGGGCCCTGGAGTCCCGGGTGACCGACTACGCCGACGCACAGTGGAAGGCCACCGACCCCGAGGTACAGGCGCGCATCGACCAGTTCCGGGCGAAGGTCACCGACCTCACCGAGGCCGCTGAGGCGGCGGAGAAGGCGGGCAAGACCACGAAGGCCGCCGAGCTCAGGGCTCAGGCGGCACAGTGGTCGGAGTGGGCGGACGCCGCGGCCGGCGCCGTGGAGGACTGATTCTCTCCCCGTGGCCCGGTCCCCGGGGATCACTCTTCGTCGGACCCCTGGTGAGCGTCCGTGTCGGCACCCTGGTCCAACTCCCCCGGCTGCTTGTCGCGCTCTTCACGGGCACGTCGGCGGGCGGCTACCCGGGCCCGACGGTCATCGACATCCGTGGTGCGCGGCACAGCCGGCATACCGACCCGCAGCCGCTGCTGGGCGGCCAGTGACTCCTCGTCCTTGTCCGCGGCCTCGCGTCGTCGGGTGTTGATCGCTGACTGGACCGCAGTCCGCCGGAAGACCCGGGTGGACAGGGCGATGACGATGATGAGTAGTCCGAGTCCGGTGAGCCAGAGACCGATACCGGGGCCGGATCCCGGCTCGTCCGGGCCACGGGTGTTGCGCATCCCCACCGCGAGGAAGCAGTAGAAGACGCCGATCCCGCAGACCACCCAGTTCACCCAGCCGACGATCGTCGCCGTGGAGATGAGGGTGGCTGCCGTCAGCAGAATGCCACCGACGAACGCGAGCCAGACGAAGATCCGCTCGGGCATGGTGGTGAGGAACTGGTCGGACCGGTCGCTGAACAGCAGGACATCGTATCCGCGGACCTCACCGGAGTGAGGCAGGAAAAAGGCGATGACCACGAGCAGGACGCCGATGATCAGCGGCACCGTCGCTGAGCCGAGGATGATCGTCCCGGCGGCTCGCCGCTCGGCGCGCGCGAGATCACCACCGGCCTCCTCCGCCAGGGAATCCACCCGCGCATTGATCGCCTCGGTGCGGCGACGCTGCCGCTCCTCCAGGGACGGAGTCCCCTCCTTGGTCACGTCACTCACAGCCGCAGGCTCCTTCGTTGGTTGAACAGCACGCATCCCCGACGGTACCCGCGACCGGGACAGGGGGCGCTCCGATTGTCGGCAGGCCGAGTCCGACACCCACCGGGGCGGTGGTCGGGGTCTTCCCGGTCTCCGCCATGTCCCCGGCACGGGTGCGGCGGTGGGACAGGACACCGTCGTCGGCGGTGAGGAAATGCGGGGCGGCGCCGGTGACGGCGACCTCCACGACATCACCGGGACGGATCTGGTCCGCGAGTCCGCCAGGGGTGAAGTGCACCAGACGTCCGTCGCGGGCGCGCCCGGTCATCCTTCGTGTGCGGTCGTTCTTGCGTCCGCCACCGGCCTGGACGAGCAGTTCAACGGTGCGTCCGATCTGCTTCGCGTTCTCCTCGCCGCTGATCCGCTCCTGGAGTTCCTCGAGACGCTCGTAGCGGTCCTGGACGACGGCCTTGGGCACCTGGTTGTCCAGCTCGGCGGCCGGGGTACCGGGACGCGGCGAATACTGGAAGGTGTAGGCGCTGGTGAAACGGGACTCCTCGACGACGCGCAGCGTCTCCTGGAAGTCCTCCTCGGTCTCTCCGGGGAAGCCGACGATGATGTCGGTGGTGATCGCGGCGTCCGGCAGCCGTTCCCGGACCTTGTCGAGGATGCCGAGGAATCTCTTCGACCGGTAGGACCGGCGCATGTCCTTGAGCACCTTGTCGGAGCCCGACTGCAGCGGCATGTGCAGCTGCGGGCAGACGGCCGGGGTCTCCGCCATCGCGTCGATGACGTCGTCGGTGAACTCGGCAGGGTGCGGGCTGGTGAAACGGAGCCGCTCGAGACCCTCGATCTCCCCGCAGGCGCGCAGCAGCTTCGAAAAGGCGCTGCGGTCGCGTTCCAGTGAGGGATCCGAGAAGTGGACGCCGTAGGCGTTGACGTTCTGGCCCAGCAGGGTCACCTCGGTGACACCCTGGTCGACCAACGCCCGGACCTCAGCGAGGATGTCGCCGGGACGACGGTCCTGCTCTGTGCCACGCAGCGAGGGCACGATACAGAAGGTGCAGGTGTTGTTGCAGCCCACGGACACGCTCACCCAGCCGGCATAGGCGGACTCGCGCTTGGCGGGCAACACCGAGGGGAACTGCTCGAGGGCGTCGACGATCTCGACCTCGGCCCGGGCGTTGTGGGCGCTACGTGACAGCAGGGTCGGCAGGGAGCCGATGTTGTGGGTGCCGAAGACGACGTCGACCCACGGGGCGCGGGAGACGACGGCGTCCTTGTCCTTCTGGGCCATGCAGCCGCCCACGGCGATCTGCATCCCGGGGTGGGAGGCCTTGACCTTCTTGAGCTGACCGAGGGTGCCGTAGAGACGGTTGTCGGCGTTCTCGCGGACCGCACAGGTGTTGAAGACGATCACGTCCGGGGTGTCGCCCTCCCCCACAGGCACGTAGTCACTGTCCTCCAGCAGACCGGAGAGTCGCTCGGAGTCGTGGACGTTCATCTGGCAGCCGAAGGTACGGACCTCGTACGTGCGGGCAGGGGCGTCCGGCGTCGAGACCGCCGGAGTCACCGGCGCATGAGCGTTCTGGTAGTCAACCACGTCAGCACATTCTAGTGCAGCGGAGCTCAGGTACCGAACGGGTGGACTGACGGTGAACACCACCGTCTGCAGCCACCGGTTCCGGTGTTTCACCACCGTTAAATCTGGTGCGCCGAATCACATTCCACCCCGATAGCAGTAGGCTGCAACTATGACAGCAACAGAGAATGCCAACAGCATGATCCGCCTCACCGGGGTGAACAAGTATTTCGGCGACTACCACGCGTTGACGGATATCGACCTAGACATACCCGCCGGTCAGGTTGTCGTCCTCCTCGGACCGTCAGGATCCGGCAAGTCGACCCTGTGCCGCACGATCAACCGCCTGGAGACCATCGACTCCGGTGAGATCTACATCGACGGCGTTCTCCTGCCGGAGGAGGGCAAGGACCTGGCAGCACTGCGCTCCGAGGTCGGAATGTGTTTCCAGCAGTTCAACCTCTTCAGCCACATGACGATCCTCGACAACGTCACCCTGGCACCGATGAAGGTCCGCGGCATGTCCAGGAAGGACGCCGAGGAGGAGGCCCACGCCCTGCTCCGCCGGGTCGGTATCGACGCCCAGGCCGACAAGTACCCCGCCCAGCTGTCCGGTGGTCAGCAGCAGCGTGTGGCCATCGCCCGGTCCCTGGCCATGCGCCCGAAGGTCATGCTCTTCGACGAGCCGACCTCCGCACTCGACCCGGAGATGATCAACGAGGTCCTCGACGTCATGGCCTCACTGGCCGCCGAGGGCATGACCATGGTGTGTGTCACCCACGAGATGGGCTTCGCGAAGAAGGTCGCCAACCGGGTGCTCTTCCTCGCCGACGGCAAGATCGTCGAGGACTCCACCCCGGACAAGTTCTTCACCGACCCGGAGAGCGACCGGGCGAAGGACTTCCTAGCGAAGATCCTCGGCCACTAGGAGAGGTGCAGATGAGTACACGCAGATTCCTCCGCAGAGTGACCGCCGCGGTCGTTGCGACGGCCGGTGCCCTGGCACTGGCGTCCTGCGGCTCCACCGAGGCCCGGTCGCTGCTCGACGACATCGAGAGCGGCCACGTCACCCTCGGCACCAAGTTCGACCAACCGGGGCTCGGTGAACGTACCCCGGACAAGGAGTTCATCGGTGTCGACACCGATGTCTCCCGCTACGTCGTCAACTACATCGCCGACAAGAACGGCTGGGACCACCCGGACATCACCTGGCGTGAGACCCCGTCTTCACAGCGCGAGACACTGATCAACAACGGCGAGGTCAACATGATCGCCGCCACCTACTCGATCAACGCCGGACGCTACAAGGCCGTCGACTTCGGCGGGCCCTACCTGGTCACCCACCAGGCTCTGCTCGTCCGCGGCGACGCCGGCATCAGCAGCCTGCAGGACATCGCCGACGGAACCCGGCTCTGCTCGGTCTCCGGCTCCACTCCGGCGCAGAAGGTCAAGGATGCGCTGCCGAAGGTGCAGCTCCAGGAGTTCGACACCTACGCCGCCTGCGCCGAGGGCGTGAAGCAGGGCGTGGTGGACGCACTCACGACGGACGCCACCATCCTCGCCGGCTTCGCCGAGCGCTACAAGGAGCGCTACGGCGACGATTTCAAGGTCGTGGAGCTGAAGAACGAGGACGGCTCCTACTGGACCGACGAGAACTACGGTGTCGGACTGCCCAAGGGTGACGGCGCCGACCGGGACGCGGTCAACGAGGCTCTCACCGACATGTGGGAGTCCGGCGAGTTCCGGAAGATCATCGACGAGTACCTCGGCGAGGACTTCGATCCCGGTGACATGCCGGACATCGGAGACCTCTCGTTCCTGGACGAGAGCTAGAAAGGGAGGTGGCGTAACCAATGAGTTCCGAACTCTGGGCCGATATGGGCCCACAACTGTGGTCGGCGTTCTGGATGACGATCAAACTGACCGTCGTCTCGGGCATCGGTGCCCTGATCCTGGGCACGATCCTCACCGCCATGCGTGTCTGCCCGGTGGGCATCCTGCGCACCGTGGCCACGGCGTACATCAACATTGTCCGTAACACCCCGCTGACACTGATCATGCTGCTGGTGTCGCTGGGACTGTACTACCAGATGAATCTTCTGCTGGCCTCGAACTCGAGCACGTCGTTCATCGTGGACCAGAACTTCCGCCTGGCCGTGCTGGCCTTCGTGGCATACACCTCGACCTTCGTGGCTGAGTCGCTCCGGTCGGGCATCAACACCATCCCCTTCGGCCAGGCCGAGGCGGCCCGTTCACTGGGGCTGACCTTCATGCAGAACTTCCGCTACGTGATCTTCCCCCAGGCGGTGCGTGGTTCGATCGTGCCACTGGGCAACACCCTCATCGCCCTGACGAAGAACACCACCATCGCCTCGGTGATCGGTGTCTCCGAGGCATCCCTGCTGATGAAGACGATGCAGGAAAACTACGCCAGTGACCTGTATGCCATCTTCGTCATCATCGCTGTCGGATTCATGATTCTCACCCTGCCCACCGGACTCTTCTTCGGCTGGGCGGGCAAACGATGGGCGGTGAAGCGCTGATGTCCACCACCCGCGCAACAGTTCTCTATGATGCTCCCGGCCCGAAGGCGGTCCGGATCAACCGGATTCTCACCGTCATCGTCGCTCTCCTCCTCCTCGCCATCCTGGCGTCGGTCCTGTTCGTCCTCGGTGACAAAGGCCAACTCGACGCCGACAAGTGGAACATCTTCCTCTACGGCAACACCTGGACAACCTACATCCTCCCGGGCCTGTGGGCCACGGTGAAGGCCGCGGTCCTGTCCATCATCCTCGCTCTCATCGTCGGTGCCGTGCTCGGTATCGGACGCCTGTCGACCCACCGGTCGATCCGGTGGATCTGCTCGGTCATCGTCGAGGTCTTCCGCTCCATCCCTGTGCTGGTGCTGATGCTCTTCGCCTACGCACTGTTCAGCGAGTACGCGCTGTTCCCCTCGTCTCAACTGGGCTTCGCCGCCGTGGTCTTCGGTCTGACGATGTACAACGGCTCGGTCATCGCCGAGACGCTGCGTTCCGGTATCGAGTCCCTGCCCAAGGGCCAGTCCGAGGCCGCCTTCGCCCTGGGCCTGTCATGGGGTCAGACGATGCGCAAGATCCTGCTGCCGCAGGCGGTGGCCGCGATGATGCCGGCCATCATCTCGCAGATGGTCATCGCGCTGAAGGACTCTGCCCTCGGTTACGCCATCGGCTTCGTCGAGGTCGTCCGCTCCGGCCGTCAGCTCGGCGAGTACTACGGTGCACTGTTCCCGTCGCTCCTGGTGGTTGCCGCCATCATGATCATCATCAACTTCGGTCTGACGAAGCTGGCCGAGCGTATCGAGCGTCAGCTCCGCGCCGGTCGTGCCCGTCGCAACCCGGTCGCCAAGGTCCCCCACCAGCCGGACCGTCAGGGTCTGGAGACCAAGGACGAGGCCCTGGTCGACTGGCACGATCCCTCGCACAAGGATCTGCGCGGCACCTTCGAATAAGGGATGTCAGTCAACCGCCCAGTTCGCTGATCCTGGCGTCCAGGGCGGCACGGGCTGCGTCCATACCGGCTCCGGCGGGGAATCCCCGGCGGGCAGCGACGCCGACGATGCGCCGCAGTGCCTTCTCGTACTCCGCCCGGTCCGCGGGAACGGTCTTCACCGTTGCCGCTTTCTTCGTCACCAGGGCCTGCAGGATATCCTGCTGGTCCTCCTCGGTGACCTGACCGAGGGCGTCCTCGATGATGGCCGACGCCACCCCCTTGTCCCGCAGTTCGCGACGCAGCACCGACACAGACTTCTTCTGGTTGTGCTGGCGCTGCCGGACCCACTCATGGGCGAAGCGTTCGTCGTCGAGCATGCCGTTGTCCAGGCAGCGGCTGACAACCGTATCCACCAGCCGGGGGTCCTCCCCCTCCTCCAGCGACTCAGTGAGCCGGCGGCGCAGTTCCGCCTCCGAGCGGTCCCGGTGGTTGATCAGCCGGGTGGCCTTGGCGACCAGAGGTGCGAGTGCCTTCTCCAGCTCGCGGTCGACAATCGGCTCCACCTGACCCTGGCCGACCTCGGAGACCGCCTGCCGTAGCCGGTCCATCAGCTCCGGGTCCGGCTTCCCCGGCTTCTCCCCGGTCACGGTCTAGTCGTCGTCCTCGTCGTCGTCGAAGGTCGGCACCACGTCGATCGGGGCATCGGCCGGATCCATGTCCATACCGGGCACGTCCATCGGGGTATCCTCCTCCGCGGAGGCGTCCGCCTTGGCGTAGGGGCCGACCTTGAGAGCGCGCATGATGCCGTCCTCGATCTCGACAGAAAGCTCCGGACTCTCCTTGAGGAATTCGCGGGCCTTCTCCTTGCCCTGGCCGAGCTGGTCACCCTTGTAGGTGTACCAGGAGCCGGACTTCTTGATCAGGCCGTTCTCCACGCCGAGATCGATGATCGATCCCTCGCGGGAAATGCCCTCACCGTAGACGATGTCGAACTCGGCGATCTTGAACGGCGGGGAGACCTTGTTCTTGACGATCTTCATCTTGGTGCGGTTGCCCACCGCGTCCTGACCGTCCTTGAGGGTCTGGATGCGGCGGACGTCGCAACGGACCGACGCATAGAACTTCAGGGCCTTACCACCGGTCGTCGTCTCCGGGGAACCGAACATGACGCCGATCTTCTCGCGGAGCTGGTTGATGAAGATCGCGGTGGTGCCGGTCTGGCTGAGCGCACCGGTCATCTTGCGCAGCGCCTGGCTCATGAGCCGGGCCTGCAGACCGACGTGGCTGTCGCCCATGTCCCCCTCGATCTCGGCCTTCGGGGTCAGTGCGGCGACTGAATCGACGACGATGATCGAGATCGCACCGGAGCGGACCAGCATGTCGGCGATCTCCAGGGCCTGTTCACCGGTGTCCGGCTGGGAGACCAGCAGGTTGTCGGTATCCACACCCAGCTTCTTGGCGTACTCGGGGTCCAGGGCATGCTCGGCATCGATGAAGGCGGCGATACCGCCGGCCTTCTGTGCCTCGGCGATGGCATGGAGCGCCACGGTGGTCTTACCTGAGGACTCCGGGCCGTAGATCTCCACGACACGGCCGCGGGGGAAGCCGCCGATGCCGAGGGCGACGTTGATGGCGATGTTTCCGCTGGGGATGACCTGGATCGGCGGGCGCTCGTCATCGCCCAGGCGCATCACGGCGCCCTTGCCGTAGTCCTTCTCGATCTGGGCCATCGCCAGGTCGAGCGCCTTCTGCCGGTCGGTGCCTGCCCCGCCCGGGCCCTTCTTCTTTGCAGCCATGGTTCTCTCCTTCACGTGTGTACGGGCTCAGACCCTGCGGACTGTCCCGGGACAGGCCCGGTTGACCTGCCCCACTGTTCTAAGACTCCGCAGAGCCCTCCGTGGTTCACCACAGTTGTACCGTCACCACCGGACCACCTGAGACAGTACACGAACACCTATTCGAATGTCACTCATCCTCGCCGAGCCGGCGCTCCTCCGGGACATCGAAGTCGTCACACAGTGCCCACCACAGCTCACGGAGATCGTGCCCCTGCTCGATGAGCTGGGCCGATGTCGCCCCGAGACCCGAGAGGACATGGGACCCCGCAATCCAGGATCCGAAGGAGTCGCCGAACTCCCCTGCGACCAACCGGTCGAATTCTGTGCGACGCATGACCACCACGCTAACAGAGCACCGCACACCCCTCCGCCGCGTCCCCGCGTTACCTCGGACACCGTTGCTTGAACACCGTACAGTCAGCAGACTAGACTCCTTCGCATGTCGAACAGAATTCCCGTCGCGCGCACGTCACGGACTGTCAGTGCCGCCGATATCGCGGTCATCGCCGCCTTCGCCGCCCTGATCATCGTCCTCGGTGCGGTCTCAATCCCCGTCGGCAGTGCCGCTGTGCCGATCGTCCTGCAGAACATGGGGGTCCTCATGGCCGGCATGATCCTCGGCTGGCGCCGCGGCAGCCTCGCGGTCCTGCTCTTCCTCGGCGTCGGTTTCCTCGGCGTCCCGAACATGGCGGGCTGGACCCCCGCCCTGACCTCGGTCTCCGGCCCGACCGTGGGTTATCTCGTCGGCTACGCCATCACCGGCATCCTCGTCGGTGCCCTCTGCGAACTCGCCCCGCGCCGCCCGCAGTGGCTGCAGGTCACCTGGTTCATCGTCGCCGGAGCCATCTGCGTCGGTGTCCAGTACCTGTCCGGTTCCGTCGGTCTGATGCTCCGCACCGACATGGACTTCGGCGCCGCCCTGGTCTCCAACGGCCCGTTCATCCCCGGAGACGCCGCCAAGGTCGTCGTCGCTGCGCTGGTCTCCGCCGCGGTCCTGCGTGCGGTACCCGACCTGCGTCGCGACCGCCGGGCCCGTACCTCCGCCACCGACCGGGACCCCGAACTCCCCGCAGCAACGGTCGCCTGATGCCCACCCTCTCCTCACCTGTCACCTTCACGGACGCCGGCGTCACCGTCGACAACCAGGTCCTTCTGCACCCCGTGAGCTGCACACTGGGCGAACAGCGCATCAGCATCATCGGGGCCAACGGCTCCGGGAAATCCACCTTCATCCGGATGATCAACGGCCTGACCACCGCCACCACCGGACAGGTCACGGTCGACGGTCTCGATGTCACGAAAAAGGGCCGGAAGGTCCGCCAGCGCGTCGGATTCCTCTTCTCCGACCCGGACAACCAGATCATCATGCCCACCGTCGCCGAGGACGTCGCGTTCTCACTGCGGGGCACCGGGCTGAACCGCGCTCAGACCGCGGATGCGGTCGCTGAAGCACTCGCGTCGGTCGGGCTCTCGGGCAAGGAAGACCAGTCCCCGCACCTGTTGTCCGGAGGTGAGAAGCAGATGCTCGCCCTCGCGTCCGTGACAGCACTCGAACCCGCCGTCATCGTCGCCGACGAGCCCACCGGCCTGCTCGACCTCGTCAACCGTAACCGGCTGCGTCGCCGCTTCGACGCGCTGACCCAGCAGCTCATCGTCGTCACCCACGACCTGGAACTCGCAGCGGACGCCGACCGTACCCTGTGCATCGACGACGGCCGGATCATCGACGACGGCTCCCCCGCCGAGGTCATCAGCGGTTACATCGACCGGATGGAACGGCGGGCACTGCTGTGATCAGTCCCTCCCGCGTCCCCCTGGGGCTCTACGTCCCGGGCACCAGCATCGTCCACCGTGAACGGCCGGGTATCAAGATGCTCGTCCTGGCGGTTTTCCTCGTCACCACGGCGATCGTCGTGAAATCCTGGCCGGCGGCGGTCGGCTGCCTCGTCGCGGTCGTCCTCGTGACCACTGTGATGGCGCGGGTACCGCTGCGGGCACTGCTGCGACAGCTGACCCTGGTCCTGCCGATCCTGCTGGCGGTGGGTCTGCTGCTGTGGTGGCGCACGACCGGTGAGAAGGCACTGACCACCGTGCTCGTGCTCCTGGCGTCCATCTCCGCGGCACTGCTCGTCACGTTGACGACACGCGTGGCGGCGATGATGGACTCCTTCGGGAAGGGACTGCGTCCCTTCGGCCGGTTCGGGCTGCCGGTCGACCAGATCAGCCTGGCGCTGACCCTCACCCTCCGGTTGATCCCCCTGCAGGTCCAGATGGTCGGAGAGGTCCTGGACGCGAGAAAGGCCCGCGGATCCCGGTCCGCGGGCCTCTCCCCGGTCGCTTTCGGCGTCCCCGTCATCGTGCGGACGATCCTGCGGGCCCGGGGCGTCGCTGACGCCCTGCGGGCCCGTGGTGCCGCGGACTGACGGCTACTCGCCGCGCAGCTGCCGCATCTTCTCGGCGACGGCGTCCGCGCTGACGTTCTGCGCGGTGGGCTGCTCCGCGTCAGTCTGGGACTGACCGATGGCCTGCTGGTCATTGCCCTCCACGGCGGCCGGCTGGTTCATCTCGGCGCGCAGCTGCTCGAGGCGGGAATGGCCGGCCATCTGGACGCCGGCCTGCTGGACCTCGGCCATGCGACCCTGGACGGAGTTCTGGGCGAGCTCGGCCTGGCCGAGGGCGTTGGAGTAGCGGCGCTCGATCTTGTCCCGCACCTGGTCGAGGTTCGGGGTGCTGCCACCGGCGACCTGGTCCATGGTCTGGAGAGACTCGGCGACCTTCTCCTGCATCTTCGCCTGCTCCAGCTGGCTGAGCAGCTTGGTGCGCTCGGCGGCCTTCTGCTGCAGCTGCATGGAATTGCGCTCGACGGCCTTCTTGGCCTGGTCCGCCTGCTGCAGAGCCTGGTCGTGGAGGGTCTTGAGGTCCTCGACAGACTGCTCGGCGGTGACCAGCTGGGCAGCGAATGCCTCGGCGGCGTTCTCGTACTCGGTCGCCTTCTGGTTGTCCCCACCGGCCCGTGCCTGGTCAGCCAGGGTCAGAGCCTGCCTGGTATTGGCCTGCAGCTTCTCGACCTCCGCGAGCTGACGGTTCAGCTTCATCTCGATCTGGCGCTGGTTGCCGATCACCGCAGCGGCCTGCTTGGAAAGCTCCCGGTGCTGGTTCTGGGCCTCCTGGATGGCCTGCTCGATCTGCACCTTCGGGTCGGCGTTCTCCTCGATCTTCGAGTCGAACAGGGCCATGAGGTACTTCCACCCCTTGGTGAACGGGTTAGCCATGGGTTGCAACGTCTCCTTTGACGGGGATTTCACCAGCGATAACGCGCCGAGTATATCAGTGCGGCTGACCGGCCTGTGCGGCCTGGGCGTGGTCCATCCCGGCGGCCAGCTCTGCGGCGGCGACATCGAAGGCCATCATCTCCGCAGCCTCCAGGATCAACCGGGACACATTCACGCCGAGTGCGTGGCAGATGCTCGCGAGCAGTTCCGAGGACACTTCCTTGCGTCCACGCTCCAGCTCGGAGAGATACCCCGGGCTGACGTTCGCGGCGACCGCGAGATCACGCAACGTCCGTCGGGCGTCCTCACGGAACGCCCGGAGCGTGGTCCCCAGCGCCTCACGCAGCAGCGGTTCAGCGACGGTCGGGACGACCGGGGTGGTCGTGACTTCATGGACATCGTTGACGGTGGCACCGGCCCGCAGATCCGGGTGCCTGGGCTCGAGAAGTGTCGTGTGGTTTGCCATCACTATCTCCAACGGACGGTGGAGCGGTTATGTTCCCACGAGTTTACCCGGCATGCCGGCCACCGCACCATGAAGGGCTCACAGCGGATCCGCTGCACGGTCCGCCACCGCCGCACACACCAGTTCCAGGGCGCGGCGCACGGTGTGACGACGGATCGCGTCCCGGATCCCGGAACCCGCGTCGACCAGGGCATGCCAGCCGTCATCCAGGGCGGTGACCCGCGGTTCCCCACCGTCGAGGTCCCGGCACCAGACACCGAGCCACACCTCGCCGACAGGATGACCGTCCTGGCTGTCGGGTCCGGCCACCCCCGTCACCCCGACGCCCAGATCGGCGTCACAGTGCTGCGCGGCTCCCCGTGCCAGTTGTCCGGCGACCGTAGGGTCCACCGGGCCCTGTCGGTCCAGCAGGGCGTCGTCCACCCCCGCCAGCGAGTGTTTGAGGTCGGTGGCGTAGACCACCAGGCCCCCGCGCAGCACATTCGATGCTCCGGGAACGTCGGCGACCGTCCCAGCGAGAAGACCTGCGGTCAGTGATTCGGCGGTGGCGAGGGTGAGCCCAGCCTCCCGGCACAACGTCACCACCCGCGTAGCGGCACCGGCCGTCTCCTCCCCCGCCCCGGACGCCGGCACCGTCATCGTCGGTCAGTTCTCCGGACGGTTCCGGGAGTCCAGCAGGTACTGGACACCGGTGATCACGGTGACCGCCACAGCGAGGAGGATCAGCGGGACGGTGATCCAGTCGGTCCAGTCCGGCAGCGGGGCGATGACCATCGCGACGGCGAAGGTCTGGAGGACGGTCTTGAGCTTGCCGCCCTTGGATGCCGGAACGACCTTGCCACGGCGTGCCAGTGCCATGCGCCAGAACGTGATGCCCAGCTCACGGATGACGATGACGATCGTCACCCACCACCACAGGTCACCGAGGATGTTGAGGGAGACCATGGCCGAGATCATCAGCGCCTTGTCGGCGATCGGATCAGCAAGCTTGCCGTAGTCGGTGATCACCTCGTAGCGGCGGGCCAGGAACCCGTCGAGCTGGTCGGTGCCCATGAGCACGCAGAACGCGACCAGGGCCCACCACCGCAGTGGTGTGTCCAGCTCACGGGAGCCGTCGAGCGGACCGGCTGCGATGAGCAGCCACACGAACACCGGGATAAGGAGGATCCTGACCGTGGTCAGGACGTTCGGCACGTTGTACCTGTGCACGGCCTTCCCCACGGTCGACCGCTTCTCTCTCCGGGAGGGTCGCCCGCCATGCTGCGTCTGTCGCTCTGTCTCCTGCACGCCCCTCACACTACCCGTCCGCCCGTGAGGTGGGCGTGGCGAGGGCACCCCGTGCAGGTCGTCAGTCCTCGTGTGCGGGCTTCTCCGCCCCGGCATCCTCGAGGACGTGCCGTTCCGGACGTTCCACCACGGCGTTGCGGGACTTGATGAGACTGGCCACGACGGTGATCACCAGCACGCTGACGATCACAAGGAGAGAGGCGCTGGTGGAGATATCCGGGGCCCCGTGGATGCCTTCGCCGCCGTTGATGAACGGAAGGTTGTTCTCGTGGAGGGCATGGAGGACCATCTTCACACCGATGAAGGCCAGGATGACGCCCAGACCGTAGGGGAGGTAGACCAGTCGCTCCAGCAGACCCCCGAGCAGGAAGTACATCTGGCGCAGGCCGAGCAGCGACAGGGCGTTGGTCGTGAAGACGATGTACGGCTCCTGGGTGATGCCGTAGATCGCGGGAATCGAGTCCAGGGCGAACATCACGTCGGTGAGCCCGATGGCCACCAGGCAGACAGCCAACGGGGTCAGCATGATTCTTCCGGCCCGACGCAGCGTCAGCTTGTCGGACTCATAGCCCTCGGAGACCGGGATGACCTTCCGGATGAATCTGATGATCTTCATGTCGTTCGGGTCGGTCTCCGGGACGTCCCTGACCTCGTCCAGCACGGTCTTCGCCGCGATGATCAGCAGGAAGAGCCCGAAGAGGTAGAACACATCCGACCAGGCCTCGATGATCGCGGCGCCCATGGCGATGAACAGACCACGGAACACCAGGGACAGTGCGATACCGATGAGCAGCACCTTCTGCTGGTACCTGGGCGGCACCTTGAACGAGCCCATGATCAGGGCGAAGACGAAGAGATTGTCGACGCTCAGCGCCTTCTCCGTGACATAGCCGGAGAAGAACTCCATGCCGTGCGCGTGCGGGTCACCCGGCTCACCCCAGGTCACCCAGAGGAAGACGCCGAAGGCGACGGACAGAAGGACGTAGAACAGGGTCCAGAATCCGGATTCCTTCATCGACGGGGCATGCGGTGTGCGGACATGCGAGTAGAAATCGAAGATGAAGAACCCGGCGATCACCGCGATAGTGATGATCCAGGTGAGAGCGTTGACTTCCATGACGGAATATCCTCCGGTCGCGACAGTTCGTTGACCGGAGGTCTCCCCCACCACGGTGCACCCTCACGCGGGGCGGTACGTGGCCGACACGACCGGGTGGACGCCACACCCACTACGGAGCAGACGGACGGTGACCACCGTGTTGACGATCTGTGTCGCGGGCGGGGTACTCCCCTCCATGACAAGAAGCGAGTCTAGCAGAGCCACCCCCGGAACCCACCGGGGGTGAAGCCTCTCAGAACACCCCGCCGGTGCCCGAGGCATCCGCCCGGGCCACACGGACCGCGGGGTCATCCGACCCGGCGTCGGGGGCGGAACCGGAGTCAGTCTCCACTGCAGCGGTACCGTCCGCGGCGTCCTGCCCGTCGAACAGTTCCTTCGGCGCGTCGGCCGGGTCAGCACCCTTGATCATCCAGATGACAGTATCCAGCTCCTCCGGTTTCACCAGGACCTCGCGGGCCTTCGATCCCTCGGACGGGCCGACGACACCACGGGTCTCCATGAGGTCCATGAGACGACCCGCCTTGGCGAAACCGATGCGCAGCTTGCGCTGCAGCATCGACGTCGAGCCGAACTGACTGCTGACCACGAGCTCCACAGCCTGGATCAGATCCTCGAGATCGTCACCGATGTCGGCGTCGATCTCCTTCTTCGCCTCGACGGACTTGTCTTCGGTGACACCGTCGGTGTACTCCGGATCAGCCTGGTCCTTCGCCGCGTCCACCACGGCCTGAACCTCCTCGTCGGTGACGAAGGCACCCTGCAGGCGCTTCGGCTTGTTCGCCCCCTGCGGGATGAACAGGCCGTCGCCCATACCGATGAGTTTCTCGGCGCCGCCCTGGTCCAGGATGACGCGGGAGTCGGTGAGCGAGGACGTCGCGAAGGCGAGGCGCGAGGGCACGTTCGTCTTGATCAGACCGGTGACCACGTCCACGGAGGGGCGCTGCGTCGCGAGCACCAGGTGAATACCGGCGGCGCGGGCCTTCTGGGTGATACGGACGATCGAGTCCTCGATCTCCTTCGGGGCGGTCATCATCAGGTCGGCAAGCTCGTCGACGACACAGACGATGTAGGGGTAGGGACGGTACTCGCGCTCGGAGCCGGCCGGGGTCTCGAGCTCACCGGAGATGATCTTGCGGTTGAAGTCCTTGATGTGGCGCACTCGCGCGGACTTCATGTCCAGGTACCGCTGCTCCATCTCCTCGACCAGCCAGGTCAGCGCGGACGCGGCCTTCTTCGGCTGGGTGATGATCGGGGTGATCAGGTGCGGGATGCCCTCATAGGGGGTCAGCTCCACCATCTTCGGGTCGACGAGGATGAGGCGGACCTCCTCCGGAGTGGCCCGGGTGAGGATCGAGACCAGCAGCGAGTTCACGAAAGCCGACTTGCCGGAACCGGTGGAACCGGCCACGAGCAGGTGCGGCATCTTCTGGATCGAGTGGGCGACCATGTCACCTTCGATGTCCTTGCCCAGACCGATGACCATCGGGTCGGGGTCCTGGGCGACAGACGGGGCGTTGAGCACGTCGCCGAGCCGGACCATCTCGCGGTCGGTGTTCGGAACCTCGATACCGACCGCCGACTTCCCCGGGATCGGGGTGAGCAGGCGGACATTGTCGGTCGCGGCAGCGTAGGCGATGTTGGACTGCAGGTTGGTGATCTTGGAGACCTTCACGCCCGGGCCGAGCTCCACCTCGTAGCGGGTGACTGTCGGGCCACGGGAGAATCCGGTGACCTGTGCGTCCACCTTGAACTCCGTGAAGACCTCGGTGATCGCGGCGATCATCCGGTCGTTGGCGGCGCTGTGGGTCTTCGGCGCGTCGCCGGGGACGAGCAGTTCCGTCGACGAAGGCAGGATGTAGTCGTCCTCGGACGCGGAACGCGCCGGCGTCCCGGACGCCGCGGCAGGATCCGCAGCCGCCGGACGTCGGGTGGCGACCTCTGCGGCGTCGACCCCCGAACGGGCGGCGATACGCCGACGGGCCTCCTCCATGGCGGCAGAGGGACGCGACGCCGGGGCGGGTTCAGCGACCGGAGCCGGGACAGGTGCGGCCTGCGCGACCTCGACCTCGTCGGTGCCGTAGTCGTCGTAGCCGACGTCGTGGTTGTCGTCGACCGGAGCCGAGGCCTGCGGGACCGGGGCGTCGTACTCGGAATCACTCAGCGGGGCGTCCCCGAGGTACTCGGTCTCCGCCGACGCGAGGGTCTCGTCGACCGGGTAGTTGTCCATGGGGCTGCCGGCCGAAGGAGCCTCCGGCGCGGCGGGCGTGACAGGCGATGCCGGGGCAGGACGCTCCGGGTGCGCGAAGTTCCGGGCGGCGGGCCGCGGCCGACGCACCGGGGTGCGGTCGACCGGGCGGGCATCGCTCCGGTACCCGTCGTGGTCGGGCATCGGCCCCTCGTCGAACGGGTCATCCTCGGCGTCGTAGTCGTCATAGGCGTAGTCCTCACGACGTGCGGACCGCGCACCGCGTGAGACACCCAGCCAGGAGGTCACCGAGCGGTAGAGCTGCGCGACCGTCATTCCGGTGAGCTGCAGTGCACCGTAGACGATGATCAGCAGCAGCAGCGGAACGGCCAGGAACGCGCTGAAGCCGACGGCCATCGGGCTGCCGACGACGTTGCCGACCATGCCACCGGCCGTGGCACGACCCTCCACGTCGTCCGGCTGCCCGGCGAGAATGTGGAAGACCGCGAGGACGCCGACGACGATGAGTGCCAGTCCGATCCCCAGACGCACCCGGGAACGCTGTGTCACCTCGACGCCGACCATGAACACCCAGCCGGCGCCGAGGAGCAGCACCGGGACAGCATAAGCACCGGCACCGATGAGCCAGGTCAGGGCGAAGGCCACGCCGGAGCCGACTGCGCCACCGATCCCGAACCACAGGGCCGCAGCGAGGATCACGGCCAGCGCAAGGCTGACGAAGGCGGGGCCGTCGTAATTACGGCCGATCAGCACCTTTTCCGGACCTTCAGCGGCTTCTGCCGACGCTGCAGCATCGGCAGCGTCGTCTGGCGCGCTCAGACCACGTGCCGCAGCACGGTCCATCACCGTGGTGGGGACGGCATCCTGCGGGCCGGCCTGACTGTCCTCGGCCGCACGACGACGGGAGCTCGACTTCCGGCCGGCCGGGCGGGCGTCCTCCGCATCGCGCGACGATGATCGGTCGTCCGGGTGGGCGGAACCTCCGGAGCGTCGAGAGGACTTCTTCCGTGCAGGGGTCTCCCTGGCGGGGGCGTCGTCGACGACGTCCATCACCAGGTCGTCATCGGGATCCCCCTGGAGGGATACCTTGCGGGCCAGACCGCCGAGGCCGCGCGCGGCGCCACCGAACATCGAGCCGAGTGAGGACCCGACCACGCCGAAGGCGCCGGAGGTGCGCTCGAAGTCGCTCGTGTCGTAGCTCGGAGTACGCCGCGTCGGACGCGAGGACGGGGAGGTACGGCCGGTACGGCCAGACCGGCCGGACCCACCGGGGCGTCCGGAGGACCCGGAGGACCCGGAGTTGGCGGAACTCCGGGAGGTCCTGGTGGACCGCGACGTCGAGGTACTGCTGCGGCTGGTCGTAGGCATGCCAGCCAGTCTAACCCGATAACAACTTCTTCAACAGTTGCAACACGCGTCACATCCGTAACTGCCCGTCAGAGGTCCCGTCGGGCGACCTTCTCCACCGGCCCAGCGAACGTCAGGTCGCAGGCCTTGTCCCGACCGAAAACCCAGAGCGTGAGCTCCGGAGCAGCACCTGTCACCGTGACATCGGGCGTCCCTCGACCCACCGTCACCGTGTCCCCGTCGCCGCCGGCACCGTCGGTCCGTACCAGGCGCACGGTCGGGCCCGAGGGGATGATGAGCCCGCGCGAAGCGAAGCCCGTGGCCCGCCACAGGGCGTCGCGCGTCTCCTTCGGCAGCGCACGGGGAAACCACTCCCCTCCCCCACGGCGGACATCCTCATGATGGACGAAATTCTCGGTGAGGTTGGCGAACCGGTCCACCAGGCGCATCGGATTCCACCTCGGCGGTCCGTGCCGGTAGGACGCCACCAGGTCCTCGTACGGGCGGGCCGACACGTCCCCGGTCACCTTCTCCAGGTGTGTGCGCGCCGGACCGAGGAACATTCCGGCGGCGGCGTCCGGCCGGTACTCACGCACCACGAGGTGTACGGCGAGGTCCCTGGTGGTCCACCCCTCGCAGAGGGTCGGGGCGTCCGGTCCCACAGACAGGAGAAGGTCCGCCAGGGCAGTGCGTTCATCACGGGAGACTGTCATGTCTCCGGATGCTACGCGCTGTCCCGGCGGACCGCTGTGGCTGCTGTGATGTCAGCCAGGTGTTCCCCTACAGGGAGGGGGCGTGATCCTCGGGATCGAGTTCCTCGACGACCTCGCTGGTCATCGGGACGATCGTCGGGATGATCATCGGCTCGCGCTTCCACTTGTCCTTGACGAACTTGGCGACCTTGCGGCGCAGGGTCTGCGCCATCCGGTACGGGTCATTCTCACCCTGGCCGGCGAGATCGAGCATCGCGTTGTCGACGACCTCTGCGACCTGCTTCATCATCTCCTTCGAGCCCTCGGAGAAGCCCTTGGCCACGACCTGCGGGTCCTCCAGCGGACGACCGCTGCGGTTGTCGATGACCACCGTGACCGAGATCAGACCGCCCTCGGACATCTGGGTGCGGTCCTCGATCTCCTCGGCTCCGACGTCACCCATGGTGACACCGTCGACGTAGAGGTTGCCGACCGGAACCTGGCCGACGACCTTGGCGTGGCCGTTGACGAGGTCGACGACGACACCGTTCTGCGCCAGGACCGTGTTGTCCGGGTTCACACCGGTGGAGATCGCCAGCTCGCGGTTGGCGCGCAGGTGGCGCCACTCGCCGTGGACCGGCATGGCGTTCTTCGGACGGGCGGCGTTGTAGAGGAACAGCAGCTCCCCGGAGTAGCCGTGGCCCGAGGTGTGGACCATCGCGTCCTTGCCGGTGATGACGGTCGCACCGATCTGGGACAGCATGTTGATCACACCGAAGACCGCCTCCTCGTTGCCGGGGACCAGCGACGAGGACAGGATGATGAGGTCACCCGGGCGGATGGTGATCTGGCGGTGCTCGCGGCGGGCCATACGGGACAGGGCCGCCATCGGCTCACCCTGGGTACCGGTGGTGATCAGCACGACCTTGTGCGGCGCGAGGCGAGAGGCCTCATCCATCGAGACGATGGTGCCGCGCGGGGCGGTGAGCAGGCCGAGACGCTCGGCGATCTCCATGTTGCGGATCATCGAGCGGCCGTTGAAGGCGACCTTGCGACCGGCCTTGACGGCGGCGTCGACGGCCATCTGCACACGCGAGACGTTCGAGGCGAAGGACGCCACGAGGACGCGCTGCTTCGCGTTCGCGATCAGACGCTCCAGGGTCGGCGCGATGCCGGCCTCGGACGGGGACACACCCGGGGTGGTCGCGTTGGTGGAGTCACAGAGCATGAGGTCCACGCCCTCGTCACCGAAGCGGGACAGGGCCGGAAGGTCGGTCGGGCGACCGTCGGCCGGGGTCTGGTCCATTTTCACGTCACCGGTGTGGATCAGCAGGCCGGCCGGGGTCTTCAGCGCGATACCGAGGCACTCCGGGATCGAGTGGCCCACATTGAAGAACCGCACGTCGAAGGGACCGCGCTTCTCATGGGAGGTGTCGTCGACCTGGATCAGCTTCGGACGCTGGCGGTGCTCCTGGCACTTCGCGGCAATGAGCGCACAGGTGAAACGGGAGGCGATGATCGGGATGTCCGAGCGCTGCTTGAGCAGCCACGGGATCGCACCGATGTGGTCCTCGTGACCGTGGGTGACGACCAGTGCCTCGACCTTGTCCCACTTGCCCTCCAGGTAGGAGAAGTCCGGCAGGATCAGGTCGACGCCCGGCTCACCGGAGGACGGGAAGAGCACGCCGCAGTCGATGATGAGCAGCCGGTCGTGGTACTCGAAGACCGTCATGTTGCGGCCGATCTCGGAGATACCGCCGAGCGCGACGAGACGCAGGCCGTCCTTCGGGGCCTTCGGCGGCTTCGGCAGGCGCTGGGTCAGATCCGCGCCCTGCATGGTCTGCACGGCGTTGCGGCGACGGTCGCCGCCGCGGTTTCCACCGTTGTTGCTGCGGTTGTTCTGACCGCCGCGGTTGCGGTTGCCGCCCTTGTTGTCGTTGTTGTCGTTGCGGCTGTTGTCATTGCGCTCGGAACGGTTGCCGCGCGAACGACGGGAACGGTTGCGGTTGCCGCCCTGGGAGTTCCGGCCCTCGTTGCCGGACTCCTTGGCCGGCACGGACGCCCCCTCGGACTGGGCGGCGTCGGCGACTCCACCGTCGTTGAAGGCGGGGGTGCCTGCCGCCGGGGCGGCGGTCTCCGCGCTCGGCGGAGCTGCCTTGCGGGTCACCTTGCGGGCCCGGGAGCGGTTGTCAGTCATTCGTGTCCTTACACGCCTGCGGAACGCAGGTCTTCTTCAAGCCGGGAGTATTCCTCCGGCGTCGGTTCGATGATCGGCAGGCGCGGTGCGCCCACCTCGATCCCCTGGAGCTTCAGTGCCGCCTTCGCGAAGGTCGCACCACCGAGCCGGCCCTGCGCCGCCATGAGCGGGCGCAGCCGGTTGGAGATGGCGCGGGCGCCGAGGATGTCCCCGGCGTCGACAGCGTCACGGAGGGCACGGAGCTGGGCGGGAGCGGCGTGGCCGATCACGGAGATCAGGCCGGTGGCGCCGACTGCCAGCCACGGGACGTTGAGAGGGTCATCCCCGGAATACCACGCGAGACCGGTCTCCTCCATCAGCTCCATACCGGCTGCCAGGTCGCCTTTGGCGTCCTTGACGGCCCGGATGTTCGGGTGGGCCGAGAGCCGACGCAACGTGTCCGTCGCGATCGGGACGACCGACCGGGAAGGGATGTCGTAGAGGCAGATGGGGGTGTCGACCGCGTCAGCCACAGTGGTGAAGTGCCGGTAGAGGCCTTCCTGGCTGGGGCGGGAGTAGTACGGGGTGACCACGAGCAGACCGTCCGCACCGGCCGCCTCGGCGGCCTTCGACTGCGCCACGGACTCCGCGGTGCTGTAAGTGCCGGATCCGGCGACGAGTTTGACGCCGGTACCCAGTTCGGAACGGATGGCCTTGAGCAGGTTGAGCTTCTCATCAGGGGTGATGGTCGGGGATTCCCCGGTCGTACCGCCGATGATCAGAGCGTCGAGTCCCTTGTCGACCAGGTGCCCTGCGAGGGCGACTCCGGCGTCGGTGTCAAGGTCACCGTCCTTCGTGAAGGGGGTGACCATCGCCACCGAGACCGTGCCGAAGAACTCAGCGCCCGACGTCGCTGCAATACCTGTGCTCATGACCCCACAGGTTACCGTCCCCGAGGGCGTTCGTGTGTACCGGGGTACGGTGGGTCGCCGGTCGGCGACCCCCGGTGGTCTCACATGTCGGCCACGTACGGGCTCGTGGCGGTCTCTGAACCGTCGCGCAGCCTGGTCACGGTGAAGTCGGAGAAGACCTCCGGACTCAGTTCCTGCAGCAGCCGCAGGCAGGCGACCGCGACACGCCGGATCTCCGGATCGGCGTGCTCGGCGGCGCGCATGGCGATGAAGTGGCGCCAGGACCGCAGATTGCCGGTGACCACGAAGCGGGTCTCGGTGGCGTTGGGCAGGACCGAGCGCGCCGCCTGGCGGGCCTGCTTGGCCCGCAGCACCGTGTTCGACTCGCCGGCGAACCTCTCCTCCAGCCCGCCGAGTAGTTCCTCATAGGCCTCGCGGGCCATGTCGGTCGACCGCAGGAACAGCTTCTCCAGGTCCTCGTCCCCGGCGACACTGTCGGGGATGACGACCTGCGAGTTCCCGGAGGGGACGTAGCGCTGGGAGAGCTGGCTGAACGAGAAGTGCCGGTGCCGCATGATCTCCTGGGCGCACGACCGTGACACACCGCGCAGGTACATCGACGACGACGCGTGCTCCAGCAGACTGAGGTGTCCGACATCCATGATGTGCCGGACGTAGGCGTCCGTCGCCGCGGTGTGCGGATTCGGGCGGTCCCAGGTCTCGTAACAGGCGCGCCCCGCGAACTCGATGAGGGACGCGGCGTCCCCGGCCTCGCCGTCAGGCACCCAGTCCACGTCCTCGGGCGGGGTGAACGTGGTGTGGGCGATCAGCCGGACCGAGAACTCCGCCGGGGTGGAACTCGTGGGTGTCACAGTCGCCGTACTCCCCTACTCAGCGGCCGGGACGCCGAGGCCGTCGAGGCCGAGGAACTTCTCCAGGCCGACGGTGAGACCCGGGGTGGCGGGGACCTTGTCGACGCCGAGCAGCACGCCCGGGACGAAGGACTCGCGGTCGTAGGAGTCCTGACGGATGGTCAGGGTCTGCCCGGCCGCACCGAGGATGACCTCTTCGTGGGCGACCATGCCGGTCATGCGCACGGCGTGCACCGGGACGCCGTCGACATCGGCGCCACGGGCGCCCTCGAGGGTCTGGTCGGTGGCGTCCGGCTGGGCACCCAGACCGGCTGCGGCACGGGCCCGGGCGATGCCCTCGGCGGTGTGCACGGCGGTACCTGAGGGCGCGTCCTTCTTGTTCGGGTGGTGGAACTCGACGACCTCGGCGGAGTCGAAGTACGGCGCCGCGATCTCGGCGAGCTTCATGGTGAGCACGGCGGAGATGGCGAAGTTCGGGGCGACGAGGACGCCGACGGACGGGTTGGCACTGAGCCAGCCTTGCAGGGTCTCGTAGCGCTCAGCGGTCCAACCGGTGGTGCCCACCACGGCGTGGATGCCGTTGTTGACGCAGAACTCCAGGTTGCCCATCACCGCGTCGGGGACAGTGAAGTCGACGATGACCTCAGTGCCGGAGTCGACCAGGGCCTGCAGATCGTCCTCGTGGTCCAGTGCCGCGGAGAGCTCCAGGCCCTCCGTCTTCTCGACCGCGGCGACCACCGCGGTGCCGACCCTGCCGTGTGCTCCGAGAACGCCGACCTTCGTCATTGTCATCTGCTCCTTCGTGTTGGTGATGGGGATGGGGTTGATTAATCCTCGACGAGGATGAGGGAGATCTTGCCGCGGTTGTCGATGTCGGCGATCTCGACCTCGAGGGAGTCACCGACGGAGACCTCGTCCTCGACCTTCTCCACCCGGCGGTCGCCGCCGAGGTTGGAGATGTGCAGCAGACCATCGCGGCCCGGCAGCAGCGAGATGAAGGCACCGAAGGCCGTGGTCTTCACGACGGTGCCGAGGAAACGGTCACCGACCTTCGGCAGCTGCGGGTTGGCGATGGAGTTCACCTTGTCGAGGGCTGCCTCGGCGGCCTTGCCGTCGGCGGCGGAGACGAAGACGGTGCCGTCGTCCTCGATGGAGATGTTGGCACCGGTCTCCTCGGTGATCTGGTTGATCGTCTTGCCCTTCGGGCCGATGAGCTCACCGATCTTGTTCTGCGGGATCTTCACGGTGGTGATGCGCGGCGCGAAGTCGCTCATCTCCTCCGGGCCCTCGATGGCCTCGGCCATGGTGGACAGGATCTCCAGGCGCGCGCCACGGGCCTGGGACAGGGCCTCGGCGAGGACCTTGGCGGGGATGCCGTCGACCTTGGTGTCCAGCTGCAGGGCGGTGATGAAGTCGGCGGTACCGGCGACCTTGAAGTCCATGTCGCCGAAGGCGTCCTCCGCACCGAGGATGTCGGTGAGGGTGACGTAGGTGTCCTTGCCGTCGACCTCACCGGTGACCAGACCCATGGCGATACCCGCGACCGGGGCCTTCAGCGGCACGCCGGCGTTGTACATCGACAGGGTGGACGCACAGACCGAGCCCATGGAGGTCGAACCGTTGGAGCCGAGGGCTTCGGAGACCTGCCGGATCGTGTACGGGAAGACCTCGCGGGACGGGACGACCGGGATCAGGGCGCGCTCGGCGAGGGCACCGTGGCCGATCTCGCGACGCTTCGGGGAACCGACGCGGCCGGTCTCACCGGTGGAGTACGGCGGGAAGTTGTAGTGGTGGATGTAACGCTTGGAGGCCACCGGGCCGAGGCTGTCGATCTGCTGCTCCATCTTGAGCATGTCGAGTGTGGTGACGCCCAGGATCTGGGTCTCGCCACGCTCGAACAGGGCGGAGCCGTGGGCGCGGGGCACCAGGTCGATCATGACGCCGAGGTCACGGATCGCGGTGGTGTCGCGGCCGTCGATGCGGAAGCCGTCGGTGAGGATGCGCTCGCGGACGATCTGGCGGGAGACCTCGTTGTGGGCGTTGCGGATCTCGGACTCGCGACCGTCGAACTGCTCGCCGAGCGCCTCGACGGCGGCGTCCATGTTCGCGGACAGCGACTCATCGCGCTCCTGCTTGTCGGCGATCGCCATGATGCCGCGCAGGGCCTCGGCGGACTCGGACTCGACGGAGGCGTAGACGTCCTCGCCGAAGGCCGGGAAGAGCTCGAATTCGCGCTGCGACGCCTCGACGGCATCCACGAGGGCGGCCTGGGCACCGCACAGCTCGGCGATGAACGGACGGGCGGCCTCGATGCCCTCGGCGACGATCTTCTCGGTCGGGGCCGGGGCACCCTCGGCGATGCGCTCGACGACGTTCTCGGTGGCACCGGCCTCGACCATCATGACGACGACATTGTCGCCCGGGGTGGCCTTACGGCGACCGCGCGGCTTCTTGACCTCGGAGACGCGGCCGGCGACGACCAGCTCGAAGACGGCCTGCTCGTGCTGCTCGCGGGTCGGGAAGGCGACCCACTGACCCTCGGGGTGGGCCTCGTCGACGACGAGGGCCATGCGGACGCCACCGACCGGACCGGAGACCGGCAGGCCGGAGAGCTGGGTGGAGGCGGACGCGGCGTTGATGGCCACGACGTCGTACATGTCCTCGGGGTCCATGGACAGGACGGTCACGACTACCTGGACCTCGTTGCGCAGGCCCTTGGCGAAGGTCGGGCGCAGCGGGCGGTCGATGAGACGACAGGCGAGGATGGCCTCGGTGCCGGGACGGCCCTCACGGCGGAAGAAGCTGCCGGGGATGCGGCCGGCGGCGTACATGCGCTCCTCGACGTCCACGGTGAGCGGGAAGAAGTCGAGGTTCTCGCGCGGGTGCCTGGAGGCGGTGGTTGTCGACAGCAGCATCGTGTCATCGTCGAGGTAGGCGGTGACGGAACCGTCGGCCTGGCGGGCGAGCAGCCCGGTCTCGAAGGTGAGGGTGCGGGTGCCGAAGTCGCCGTTGTCGATGGTGGCGTTGGATTCCCAGACTCCGGAGTCCGGGTCGATCAGTTCGGCGGTGTGGGTGGGCGCCGGGGTGTTTTTCTTGGTGTTCTTCGTCGTCATGACGGTGCTGCAGTCCCTTTCGGGTCATCTCTCCGTTGCCCCGCGGTCGCGGGCGCCGATCATCGGTGTCGGCGTCGGAAAATTCTCGGACAATTACCGCTAAAAGCGTACACTACGTCGGCCGTAACGTCGGGGACGTCGGCCGCCCCCGAGGTCACCTCCTGCGTGCTACTGTCCACTCCAGGGGAACTTTCACAGGGGGGCATAATGGACAGCATCCGGCTTCACGCCGACCTCATGGCCTCAATGACACGGCGCCGGATCACTGACACAGTCGCCGTCGGCGAGCTCTTCAGGATCGACCGGGGTCTCTACACCACCTAAGTGCCCTATGACCTTCTCAAGCTGCAGACCCTCGCCGTCCGCTATACGGATGTCGTCTTCACCGGCAGGACCGCCGCATTCCTCCTATGGGGAAGGACGCTGGACTGGCCGGCGACCGGGGACCTCCCCCGGAACAGGTCCGCACACGGTGGCACCCTACTCACCGTCCGCCGCAGAGACGTAGAGCGGACGCACCCCGTCCACGGCGTCCTGACAACCACACCCGTGCAGACGGCGGTTGACGTTGACGCCCGCTGGCTGCTTGAGCGGCACTACAGAGGGCTCACCGGTACCGAACGGCTGGACGCAGACCTCGATGCACTCTCCCCGAGAGACCGGAAAGCCGCGGAACCGCTCATCGCCGATGCAGTCATCGGCACCGCAAGCGGACCCGAGAATATCGCGCTGTGGCATATCAGGACAGCCCTGAAGGCGGAGATTGACGCCGGTGACATCACGGTGACCACGAACGTTCCTGTCCGCGGCTACCGTTTCGACGTGGTCATCGAGGAGGCCCGCGGCCTCATCGAGATCGACAGCTACACGTACCACGGTGAGGGACAGGCGCAGGGATCGTCGTTCGAACGCGACCGTCGGCAAGGGAACCAGGCGACGAGATGGGGCTACCTGCTGCTCCGGTACACCGATGTGATGGTGACGCACGAACACGAGTACATGGAGGACGAGGTGGCGGACACGGTGCGCTTCGCGCTGAAGAGGCTCCGGCGGCTGAGACGCGATGAGGAGGCGAACTCCTGGGACACCCCGCCGTGGGAGAGGACGTGAGATGCAGAGGTTCACGGGCCGAGGTGTACACCCCGGACACAGAAAAACCCCGCTCCGGGGAGCGGGGTTGATCCTCGAGGAGACTAGCGGCGCAGGCCGAGGCGCTCGATGAGCGAACGGTAACGCTCGACGTTGTTCTCCTGCAGGTACTTCAGCAGGCCCTTACGGCGACCGACGAGAAGCAGCAGGCCACGACGGGAGTGGTGGTCGTGCTTGTGGAACTTGAGGTGCTCGGTCAGCTGACGGATACGGACGGTCAGCAGGGCGACCTGAGCCTCGGGGGAACCGGTGTCGGTCTCGTGGAGGCCGAACTCCTTGAGGGTTTCGGCCTTCTGGTCCTTGGTGAGAGCCATGGTGAATCTCCTGTTAGTTGTTTCAGTCCGCGCAAAGTGAAGGTAAACCGTCAGTGACTACCGCGAACCACAGTCACGCAACCGGATGAGACTATCATCAGCGGTCCCGTGGGACCAAACGCCTCGTCTCGGAGACATCGTGGTTGATCGCGGCGATGAGCGTGTCGAGGTCGCCGTAGGCCTCCATGCCGCGGATCCGGTCGATGAAGCTCACCGTGACCTTGCGTCCGTAGAGGTCGGCCTCATGGTCGAGGACGAACGCCTCCACACTGCGGGTCTCGTCACCGAAGGTGGGGTTGGTGCCCACCGAGATCGCCGCGGGCATGTGCACCTCCACCGGCATATCACCGACGAGTTCCCCGGCCGGATCCTTGTGGGTCGGCAGGATGCGCAGGTCACCGGCATACACACCGTCGGAGGGCAGCGCCTGCGCGTCCGGGAAGTAGAGGTTCGCCGTGGGGAACCCGAGGGCCGCACCACCGCGTCCTGCGCCGCGGGTGACCACGCCGCGGACCGTGAAGTTGCGGCCCAGGGCGCGTCCGGCGGCGGCGACGTCGCCCTCGGCGAGCCGGTCACGGATCCAGGTGGAGCACACGACATGGTCCTCGGCGGACGCCCCACCGAGTGCCGGATCGCCGGCGTCGCTCAGCAGGCCGTGGGTGATGACCTCCACTCCCCTGGCCTCGCCGAGCGTCCTCATGGTGTCGCTGGTGCCGGCGGCGAGGTGCCCGAAGGTGAAGTTGTCGCCGATGACGACGGCACGGGTGTGGAGGGTGTCGACGATGACGCGGTCGAAGTACTCCTCCGGGGTCCAGCCGGCGAGCTCGCGGTCGAAGTTGATGACGAGCATCGCGTCGATGCCGTAGCGCGCGGCGGTGACGGACCGCTGCTCGAGGGATGCCAGGGCCGGCGGGATGGCGTCGGGCCGGAAGAACACGGTGGGGTGCGGGTCGAAGGTGACCATCACCGCGGGCACACCGAGATCGTGTGCCCGCCGCACCGCAGAGTTGATGAGCTGCTGGTGACCACGGTGAACGCCGTCGAAAACGCCGATGGTGACGACCGAGCCAGCCAGATCGGCAGGCACCTGTTCCAGTCCGTTCCAGATATCCACGGGCACCAGAATACGACATGACCGGCCACCTCCTAGACTGTGCTCCATGCCCAGAACGGACCCCCGCCCTGTACTCGACCGCTCCGGCCTCGTCGTCGTCGACAAGCCGGCCGGGATGACCAGCCATGATGTGGTCTCGCGGCTGCGCCGGATCTTCGGCACCCGTCGTGTCGGCCATTCCGGCACGCTTGATCCGATGGCCACCGGAGTGCTCGTCGTCGGTATCGAGCGCGGCACCCGCTTCCTCGCCCACGTCGTCACCCACGACAAGCGCTATGCGGCGACGGTCCGACTCGGCGCGTCCACCCTCACCGACGATGCCGAGGGGGAGGTACTCACCACCGCGGACGCCGCGACGCTGGCGTCCCTCACCGAGCAGCAGGTGCGCGAGGCGTTCGCGGCGCAGACCGGGGAGATCATGCAGCGGCCGAGCTCGGTGAGTTCGGTGAAGATCAACGGTCGACGTGCCCATGAGCTGGTGCGCGAGGGGGTGGACGTGGTCCTGCCGGAGCGCCCGGTCACTGTCTTCTCCCTCGAGGTGGACGCGGTGCGCATCAGCGAGGGGTCGGTCGAGGCGGACATCCGGGTGCACTGTTCCTCCGGTACCTACATCCGCTCGATCGCCCGGGATGTGGGGGCGGAACTCGAGGTCGGCGGGCACCTCACTGCACTGCGTCGGACCTCTGCCGGCCCCTTCGACATCGCGGAGGCGCGCACGCTCGACGAGCTCAACAGGCAGAAGGACGCGGTACTGGCGTCCTTCCCGGAGGGGACGGATCCGCGGAGCGTCTCCCCGGAACTGTCACTGTCGCTCGACGAGGCGATGGTGCGGTGCTTCCCGGTCCGGAACGTGACCGAGGACCAGGGCAGTGCCCTGGCCCTCGGTAAATGGTTGGAACCGGTGGGCGACCGTGAGGTGGTCGCAGCGGTCACCCCCTCAGGTCACGCCGTGGCGCTGCTGGAGGAGAAGGGGAAACGGGCGGCGAGTGTATTCGTCGCCCGTCCGGCCGGAATGGAGTGAGACTCCCCCAGGAGCCCGGACCCGGGATAGTCGGGATGCTCGGCAGGGTCAGCCCGGAGGAACCGCAGGGTCAGCCCGGAGGAACCCAGGACCTGGTCGCCGTTGCTGGAGCCGAAGGTCGGGGCGTCCCCGAAGGAGGAACCCAGCGGGATGTCACTGACGACCTCCGGTCCGATCTGGATGTTGACCGGGGAGGCAGCTGCGGGAAGCTGATCAGCGGGCCGCTGACGATCTCGTTGATCTGGACGACAGGGGACATGTGGATACTCTTCTGTCGTGGGGCACTGCGTGACAGCGCCTGTATC
This sequence comes from Corynebacterium sp., assembly GCF_022712275.1. Lineage (GTDB taxonomy): Bacteria > Actinomycetota > Actinomycetes > Mycobacteriales > Mycobacteriaceae > Corynebacterium. Next base: position 52,686 of record NZ_JALAGU010000055.1, read on the forward strand.
TACAGCACCCGGAGGATTTCACCACCACAAAGAGCAGATATACTGCACCCTTGCTGAAGTACCCGTCGTTCACCCAGGTCAGAGCTGTGATCTGACAGATTCTAGGGACGGGGATTGATGACCCGTCCCCAGGTGGACTTGTTGCCCCAGATGTTCTGACGGAGACCCTCCAGCTGGAGGATCTGGCTGTGGTCGACGAAGAGGTTGCACTCGTTGCCGTAGTTCTTCACGTACCACTCGAACACGGGCCCGTCGGCGGCTTCGAACATGACGTTCTCCAGGCCGAGACCGTTGATGATGGACGCCGCGGCGCCGGTGTTCCACTCGACGACGTTCTCCGTGATGCCCTCGGACTCGATCATGATGATCGACGCGCCGGCGTCGAGGGCGCGCTGACCGCGGTCGATGAGGTCGCCGACGTCCTTGGCGGATTCGGCGGCCAGTTCAGCCTCGGTGGAGTCGCCGCCGGAGCCGATCTGGATGCCCAGTTCCGGCTTGGCCTTCAGACCTGCTTTGACGACTTTCTCCACCAGGCGCTCCAGGCCGCTGGTGGGCAGCATGATGAAGCCGGTGGAGATCTCGATGACGTCGAAGCCGACGTCCTTGGCCTCCTTGAGGTACTGGTCGACGGCGTCGTCCCCGTAGCGCAGGACGGTCTCGATCCAGCCTCCGGAGGAGACGTAGGCGTCGTTCTCGTGGGCGATGTCGCTGAACGCGCGGACCTGCTCCGGCGGGACCAGGGAGAAGGACCCGCCCGCCCACTTGATGCCGTCGACCCACTGCCCTGCGACGTCGAAGACGTCCTGCAGGTGACGGGTGCCGAAGGTGTTGTAGTAGGGCGCGCGGATCTCGGTCATGCCGAAGGAGCGTGGCTTCGAGGGACGGTAGGCACGGGGGACGAAGTTGAATGAGACGTTCTCGTTGATGGCGTTGCTCATGGCTGAGCCTCCTGGTGTGGTGATGGTGGTGTGGTGATGGTGCGCCGGGGGGCACGGTGGTGTGCCGGGGAAGGTGGGGTCAGGCGGTCGCGGGCACGGCCCCGCGCACGGTGCTGACCTTGGCCAGCGCGGCGGTCAGCTCGCCGACCCGGTGATGCTCGAGGTCGTGGACCAGCTCGGCGATCTCGTCACGCAGCGCCTGGTCCGCGAAGGGGGTGGTGAGCGCGTCGAACTTGCGGCGCGCCCCCTCCCAGTCCAGGGGCTGGGTGAAGAAGCCGTCGTAGGCGGATTCTTCCCGGGTGTACGAGGTGCCGTCATCGAGCGTGATGGTGACCACGGCAGGCATCTCGTCGGGGAAGCGGTCGGACAGGGCGTCATCCGGGGTGATGGTCACCTTCCGCATGAGGTCCTGGACATCGTCGGCGACGATGCGGGCCGGCTCATACTGGGCCGGGTTGAGCTCACCGTCGAGGGCGGCGACCGCCAGCATCCACGGCAGGGAGTGGTCGGCCTCCTCCTTGGTACGGACGAGCTGCTTGGAGCCCTCCTCTCCCCCGCCGATGATGGAGTAGGCGACGTCGAAGGTGGTGAGGCCGATGGCGGTGATCCGCGCCGGGTCGATGTCGTGCTCGGCACGGAGCTTGAGCACGGCGTCCAGTGCGGACTGGGAGTGGATCTCCGCGTTGTACTTCTTGATGATCGACCGGGTGACGCGCTCCAGGTTCTCCTTCGACCAGTCCAGCTCGTAGTAGCCGGCGAGATCCTTGAAGCCCTTGTTGCCCTCGAAGACCTCCTCGGGGCCGGTGATTCCGCGGGACGCCAGCAGCGCCGACCAGGTGCCTTCCTTGGCGACGTGCGGGTAGGCCAGGCCCTTCCAGTGCGACAGATTGCCGGTGCGGGTGACGCGCAGGGCGACGTTCGCGGTACCGGCCATGGCGGCGGCGTTGGCTATCTGTTCGGCGGGCAGGCCGAGGGCTTTGGCGGCGGACGCTGCGGCGGCGAAGGCGCCCTGGGTGGTGTGGTCGAACCCGAGGGCACGGACCGGAGCGACGTCGGAGAACCGGGCGTGGACCTGGTAGGCGACTGCGAAGGCGGTGAGCAGGTCGGCACCGGAGGCGTCGACCGATTCCGCGGCGGCGAGGACGGCACCGAAGTTGTCGGAGGGGTGGTTGGTCTCCCCCTTTGCCAGGTAGGCGTCCATGAAGTCGAGGTAGCGGCTCAATGCGCTGTTGAAGAAGGCCGCACGCTCCGGGGTGGTCTTCCCGCCGCCGATGAGTGTGGACTGTTCGGTACCGCCGAGATCTTCGAGGAGGCCCCGGATGGCGACGACGGGCTCGGCGTCCAGCGCACCGACGGCGACACCGAGGGTGTCGAGGACACGGATCTTGAGCTGTTCCAGGGCCTCGGGACTGAGATCCTCAAGCCGGGCATTCTCGACGAATGTGGCGAGTTCCTGCACTTCTGTCACGTAAGACTCCTTGATCGTGGTGAAATGTGGTTAGGCTCCCCTTGGTGTACGGGCGGCCGTGGCTGAACCTTCCCGCGACACGGACCGGAAAACAAGGACTTTGTGATACTTCGCACACCTCCCCCGCCGATCCCCCGCGAACATCACCCGGATTCCCACCGCTCCCGCCGGATGCTCTACAATGCCAATCAGTGAGACGCCGTCTCCCGACCTGTGAGACGGCGCCAGCCCCTGAAGACCACGAAGGATGAGTGAGGAACCCATGGCCAACAACCAGATCACCTGGAACGGCGGACTCCAGGAGGAGGCCGTCGAGCTCCTCCGCACCCCCGGACACATCGTCGTCACCCCGACGAAGGTCGGCTACATCATCGCCACCAGCGACCGCGAGGGCCTCGAGCGCAAGTTCGCCGTCAAGCACCGGAAGCGCAACAAGCCGGGTGTCGTCCTCTGCGGTTCCATCGAGCAGCTCAAGGAACTCGCCCAGCTGACCCCGGAGATCGAGAAGTTCTACCAGACCTGTGTCGACCGCGACATCCTCATGGGCTGCATCCTCCCCTGGAAGGAGGGTGCCCAGGAGAAGTACCTGCCCGAGGGTGCCGACGAGCTGGCCACCGATGTCCGCGGCACCAGCTGCTTCGTGCTGAAGTTCGGCGTCCCCGGCGAGAACATCGCCCGTGAGCTGTGGGAGAAGGACCGTCGTCTGGTCTTCGCCTCCTCCGCCAACCCGTCCGGCAAGGGCAACCGCGGCCTGGTGGAGGGCATCGGCGACGAGATCGCCAACGAGGCTGACCTGGTCATCGAGGGTGACTCCTACGTGGCGTCCATCCAGCCCGACAAGTCCATCGAGACCCGCTATGAGCAGGGCGTCATGGTCTCCATGGTCGACACCGACGGCACCATCATCCCGGAACAGCACGGCGAGCGCGGCATCACCCCGTGCCCGACCCTGATCCGCAAGGGCGTCTACAACGACGAGATCGTCCTGATCCTGTCCGAGCAGTTCAACAGCTGGGACTTCCGCCAGGGCGCCTACTACTGATCCGGTAGCCCCGCCCCGGTCATCTTCCCCGACGGCCCTGTGACCGTCACCCCTGTGTCGTCACCGTCACCTGCGGATTCCGCAGACGGTGGCGACATAGCCGTCCCTGATGACCCACGACCCGGTGATCTCGTCGACCGGTGTGGGGCTGGTGAGCAGCCGTGCCCGCCAGGTCCCGCCGACGTGCCCGGAGCCGACGGACCCCCGGCCGATGCCGCTGTCGATCTCCAGGTGGAGTTCGGCCTCGTCGAAGTCGAGGAAGCGTCCTGCCAGGGGGAACCAGGACTTGTAGACGCACTCCTTGGCGGAGAAGAGCACGGTGCCGAGCATGTTCTCGCACCGCTCACTGCCCGTCAGCCGGGACAGTGACCACCGCTCCAGCGGCGAGGTCACCGCGTTGAAGACACCGCCGGTCAACGGCTGCGCCTTCTCCACGTCCAGACCCACGCTGCGCCAGACGCCGGCGTCCCCCACCAGTGCGCCGCGCAGGCCTTCTGTGTGGGACAGGGTGCCGACAATGCCGTGGGGGAACAGCGGCATACCCTTCTCCCCGCGCAGAATCGGTTCGTCCCTCCCCCAGCGTCGCAGGGCCTCGTGGGCACACCAGCGGGCGTCGCCGAAGTCCGACTTGCGGGAGGCCACGGCGCGGGCGACGAGGCGGCGTTCCAGATCATGGAGCCGGTGGAACCGGCCGAGGTCGGGGGTGCCGTCCGTGTGGAGCTCGACCACCGAGGTGCCGGCCGGCAGGTCGAGTGCGGCGAGCAGCGACTCACGCGGGGAACCGTCGCGGTTCATCGAGGTGATGCGGGGGGCGGACAGGATCATGGGACGACCTCCGTAAGGACGGGGAAGGGCCAGAGACGACGGTCGCGGCGCGGCGGCAGGGACCGTTCGTGCTCGCGCGGGTAACCGAGGGAGACTTCGGCGTGGGTGACGCCGTCGAACTCCCGGACCAGGGGGATATGCAGATGCCCGTAAACCACGGTGGAGGCCCGGAACCGCACCGGCCAGTCCTCGGTGTCCCGGGTTCCGGACCACAGGGCGATCTCGGGCAGTACGAGATTGTCGGTGACCTCGCGGATCAGCGGCCAGTGGTTGACCAGGACCGTGGGACCGGTGACCCGGGACAGCCGACGGACGGTGTAGCTCAGCCGTTCGCGGCACCAGGCGGGCACGTCGACGAACGGTGCGATGGCCACCTGGTCGGTGAACATCACGCCGTTGCCTTCGGCGGCGGTGAGCGCCTCGGCGACGCTGAGGGCGGGATCGCGCCAGCTGTGGTCGTAGAGGGTGAACATGGGGACGACGGTGTGCGCGCCGAAGACGGGGTAGATGTCCTCCGGGGTGGTGACGCCGATCTCCCGGCAGCCCTCGACGAGCTCCCGGTAGCGGTCACGACCGCGGTGGGGGTCACTGGAACGGCAGAACAGCTCGTGGTTGCCGGGTACCCAGATCACCCGTGCGAAGCACTCGGTGAACCTGCCCAGGGTCTTGAGGACGGTACTGACGCGCTCGGCCACGTCGCCGGCGACGATCAGCCAGTCCTCGGGGTGTTCCGGGCGGACGAGGTCGTCGACGAGGTCCCGGTTTCCCGGGGCTGCGATGTGCAGGTCGGAGACTGCCCAGAGCGTGCGGTGCTCTGTCATGGTCCGGATCTGCCTCCTGTCCTCGACGTCATCAATCCCTGGTTCCCAGGTCACTTTAGTCACACAAGTAACATCTGTCACTCAGTTCACACCGGTGCGTTGCCACCGGTCCGACCGGTAGCGTAGCGCCACCGCCGCCAACCGCAACAGCAGAAAGGCCAGCAGCCCACACCACACACCGGTCAGTCCCAGGTCGGCGGCACCCGCCACAAGTACACCGGGAATGAAACCACATGCCAGTGAGACAATCGTCGCAGTCCGCAGGAATGCAACATCACCGGCTCCGAGAAGCACCCCGTCAAGGGCGAAGACCACTCCTCCGACCACGGCCATCACCACCAGGACCCACCATGCCGAGTGCAGCGCACCCAGCACATCGTCGTCCGTGGTGAACAGTCCCGGCAGGACGGTCACACCGAGCGCCAGCACCACGGCCAGTACGCTACCTGCCCCGACTGAGAAGCGCAGCACATGTCGTGCAACCTGTCGGGAGGCGTCCCGTGCCCCGGCCCCCAGGGCTGCTCCGACGAGAGCCTGGGCGGCGACCGCCACCGAGTCCAGCAGCAGGGTGAGCAGGTTCCACAGCTGGAGCAGCACCTGGTGGGCGGCCAGCGCCCCGGGACCGGAGCGCGCCGCGACCGCCGCCGCGGACACGAAGGCGACCTGGAATCCCAGCGAGCGCAGCACGAGATCGCGCCCCGCCACGAGCTGGGGCCGGATCACCGACCAGGTAGGACGCACCGGACGCCCGTCGCCGACCTGGCCCCAGGTCCGCATCAGGCAGACCACGAAGCAGCCGGCGGTGACGGTCTCCCCCGCCACCGTGGCCCACGCCGAGCCGATGATCCCGTACCGGGAGACCGCCCAGGGAACCGCGAAGGCCACCGGGACCAGGCCGGCCAGGGTGAACCACAGCGGACGTCGGGTGTCGGCGATCCCGCGCAACCACCCGTTGCCGGCCATGACGGTCAGCGCGGGAATGATCGCCAGACACGCGACGTGGAGCCAGCGGGTGGCCCCGTGGGCGATACGGGTGGCGTCCTCCCCGTCGCCGGCCAGCCAGCCGGTCACCGGGCCGGCGACCAGGGCCACGGTCACGGCGAGGGTGGAGCCGACCACCAGGGCGACCCAGGTGGCCTGGATACCCTCGGCGACGGCTCCGGTGCGGTCACCGGCTCCGAAGCGACGGGCGGCCCGGGCGGTCGTGCCGTAGGACAGGAAGGTCAGCTGGGTGGTGACCTGGGTCAGTACCGTCGTGCCGGCTGCCAGCGAGGCCAGCTCGACCGCCCCGAGACGCCCCACCCAGGCGGTATCCCACAGCAGGTACAGCGGGGTAGCGGCAAGAACCGCCAGTGCGGGCAGGGCGAGACCGAGAATGGTCCGCGCATCTGCCCGCACCGGCGGTCGTGACGTGACTGCCGGCACCTCAGCCACGGTCGGCGTCGGCACCGTCCTCAGCGTCAGCCGTATCGGCAGCGTCAGCCGCGGCCTGTGCGTCCTCCTCACCGGGAACCCGGTAGGGGTCGGACTCACCGGCCGGGGCGGCACCGGCGGCCTGGGCACGGACCCGCTCATCGATCTCGCGGGCCTTCGCCAGGAGCTCCTCCATGTGGGCGGAGGCCTCCGGGACGGTGTCGAGCGAGAAGTTGAGGGTCGGGGTGAAGCGGACCGAGAGCTGGTCGCCGACGATCTTGCGCAGCTGACCGCGGGCACGGTGGAGTGCCTCGGCCGCGGCCTCGGTGTCCGGCTCCTCGTCGATACCCGCGCCACGGACGGTGTAGAACACCGTGGCGTCATGCAGGTCGCCGGTGACACGGCAGTCGGTGACCGTCACGTACTCGAGGCGACGGTCCTTGACCTCGCGCTCGATGGCGGAGGCGACGATGGTCATGATGCGCTTGGCCATTCGGGCTGCGCGGGCGTGGTCTGCCATGGGAGACACCTTCACTTCACTGTGTTCTGAACAGGTTCTGGATTCGTACTGCGGGCGACGGACGGCCCCGCGGGGACGCACAGGGCGTGAACCCTGACCCGCGGGGCCGTCACTGTCGGAAGGGACTACTTGTCCTTCTTGTCATCCTTCTTGACCTGGTCGCGGGGAACCTCGACCAGCTCGTAGGCCTCGATGGTGTCGCCGACCTGGATGTCCGGGTACGAGAGCACCATACCGCACTCGTAACCGTGGCTGACCTCGGTGGCGTCATCCTTCTCGCGGCGCAGCGAGTTGATCGTCGCCTTTTCCGCGACAACCTTGCCGTCACGGACCAGGCGGACCTGGGCGTTACGGCGCATCTTGCCGGTCTGGACCATGCAACCGGCGATGAGGCCGACAGCGGAGGCCTTGAACAGCTGGCGGATCTCGGCGGTACCGATCTCCCGCTCCTCGTAGACCGGCTTGAGCATGCCCTTGAGGGCGGACTCGACCTCGTCGATCGCGTCGTAGATGACGGAGTAGTACCGGATCTCGACACCCTCGGCGTTGGCCACCTCGGTGGCCTTACCCTCGGCGCGGACGTTGAAGCCGATGATGATCGCGTCGGAGGCCGCAGCCAGGTCGACGTTGGTCTTCGTCACGGCACCGACACCACGGTCGACGATGTTGAGCTGCACCTCGTCGTCGATCTCGATCTGGAGGAGGGAATCCTCCAGAGCCTCGACCGTACCGGCGTTGTCACCCTTGAGGATGAGGTTGAGGGTGCTGGTCTCCTTGAGCACGTCATCCAGGTCCGCGAGGCTGATGCGCTTGCGGGACCGGGCCTGCAGGGCGTTACGGCGACGGGCATTGCGCTGGTCCGCGATCTGGCGGGCAGTGCGGTCGTCGTCGACGACGAGCAGGTTGTCGCCGGCGCCGGAGACGCTGGTGAGACCCAGCACCTGGACCGGACGGGACGGCTCGGCGTCGTGGACGTCGGCACCGTTCTCGTCGACCATGCGGCGAACACGACCGTGGGCGTCACCGACGACGATGGAGTCGCCGACGTGGAGGGTACCGCGCTGGACGATGACGTTGGCGATCGGACCACGACCACGGTCGAGGTGCGACTCGATGGCGACACCCTGGGCCTGCATGTCCGGGTTGACCATGAGCTCGTCACCGAGCTCGATGTCGGCGGTGAGCAGCACCTGCTCCAGCAGCGTCTCGACATTGGTGCCCTGCTTGGCGGAGATGTCGACGAACTCGGTCTCGCCACCCCACTCGGTCGGGGTCAGACCGTACTCGGTGAGCTGGCCGCGGATCTTCTCCGGGTCGGCGCCCTCCTTGTCGATCTTGTTCACGGCGACGACGATCGGCACGTCGGCGGCCTTCGCGTGGTTGATGGCCTCCACGGTCTGAGGCATGACGCCGTCGTCCGCGGCGACCACGAGGATCGCGATGTCGGTGGCCTTGGCACCACGGGCACGCATGGCGGTGAACGCCTCGTGACCCGGGGTATCCAGCAGGGTGAGCTTGCGCTCGGTGCCCTCGACATCGAGGGAGACCTGGTAGGCACCGATGTGCTGGGTGATGCCGCCGGCCTCGCCGGAACCGACGTTGGTCTTGCGGATCGTGTCCAGCAGTCGGGTCTTACCGTGGTCGACGTGACCCATGACGGTGACGACGGCGGGACGACGGACGAGATCGTCCTTGTCGCCCTCATCCTCACCGAAGGTCAGGTCGAAGGACTCGAGCAGCTCACGGTCCTCGTCCTCCGGGGAGACGACCTCGACCTTGTAGTCCATTTCGTCGCCGAGCAGCTTCAGCGTGTCGTCCGGGACGGACGCGGTCGCGGTGACCATCTCGCCGAGGTTGAACAGCGCCTGGACCAGAGCGGCCGGATCAGCGTTGATCTTCTCGGCGAAGTCGGCGAGCGACGCGCCACGGCGCAGGCGGATCTTCGCGCCCTTACCGTTGGGCAGACGGACGCCGCCCACCACGGACGGTGCCTGCATCGCCTCGTACTCGTTACGCTTCTGCCGCTTCGACTTGCGTCCACGACGCGGAGCGCCACCCGGACGCCCGAAGGCGCCGGCGGTACCGCCGCGACGTCCACCGCGACCACCGCGGGGACCGCCGCCGCCCGGACCGGAGCCACCGGGGCCGCCCTGACCGCCACGGCCGCGACCGCCGCCGCCGTTGTTCGACGACTTGGCCGGCATCTGACCCGGCGACGGGTGGCTCGGCATGGAGGCCGGCGACGGACGACGTCCGCCCGGCTTCACGGCACCGGCGCCACCGGGTCGCGGGGCCGCCCCCGGACGCGGCGCGTTGGACCGGTTGCCACCGGGGCGGGGCATGTCGGACTTGGCGCCCTGTCCCGGACGAGGACGCGGCGCCGGACGCTCGGTACCGGAGGAGAACGGGTTGTTGGCGACGCGCGGGGCACGTCCACCGGGCTTCGGACCCGGCTTGGTGGAGCCACCCGGACGCGGTCCCGGCTTCTGACCGGCTGCGGCACCCGGCTTGGCACCGGGGGTCGGCTTCGCGGCGGCACCCGGGGTTGGGCGACCCGCTGGCTTCGCGGCGGCACCCGGGGTGGGACGCGGCGAGGACTTCGGGGCCGGCTGCTCCGGGGCTTCCTTCTTCTCGGCGGGGGCCGAGGCGGCAGCCTTGGTGGCGGCGGCCGGGGTCGGGGCGGACTTCGGGCCGGGCTTCTGACCGGCTGCGGCACCCGGCTTAGCACCCGGCTTGGGGCCGGGCTTCGCGGAGGAACCGGGCACGGGGCCCGGGGTGGTGGACGCGGCACCGGGGGTGGCGTCCTTCGACGCGGAACCCGCGCCGTAGTGGTTCCGCATCTTCTTGGCGACCGGCGGTTCAACGGTCGATGAGGCGGACTTGACGAACTCGCCCTGCTCCTTGAGCGTGGCGAGAAGTTCCTTGCTGGTTACGCCGAGCTGCTTTGCAAGCTCGTGAACGCGTAGCTTTCCGGGCACTGCTCTCCTTCGTGATGGTCGGAGTCGCAGGCCCTGGCACACCGGGAAAGCTCCCTGCGTGCCTGACTACGTACGACTCCTGGTCGTGTGGACACTCATCGCTGATGCTGCTTCATCGTGCGCTCATCAGTAATCGGTTTCCTTTTCGTTCGCGGCCACGATGTATTCGCGGACCGGCTGTGTATCCGCCTCAGCGGGCACGTTCAGCGCACGGGCGAATGCCCTGCGCTGTACCGCGGTCTCGTACGCCTCCACGGTCGCGGTGATCCATGCACCACGGCCGGGACGCCGGCGGGCCGGATCAGGCAGGACGCTCACGGCGCCCGCACTGTCCCGGACCGCGACACACCGCAACAGCCGGTCGGCCGACTGTGTACGGCGGGAGGCGATGCAGGTCCGCTGGGGACCCGCCACCGGGGTGGAGGTACGCCTGTCATCGGACACTGCCGTACCTCCTCTTGTCTCCCGGTTCTCAGACCGTTGACCAGTGTAACGCCTGAGAGGCCTTCACAGCCAACCGGCACACCGGGCACCGTGTCCGCTCCCCGGATCAGTCCTCGCGGGTGTCGCGGTACTCCCCCGTCTCGTCGGTCTCACCGGGGTCGGACTCCGGTCGGATGTCGATCTTCCAGCCGGTGAGGCGGGCGGCCAGGCGGGCGTTCTGCCCCTCACGGCCGATCGCCAGGGACAGCTGGTGGTCCGGGACAACCGCCCGGGCGACCTGCATGTCGTGGTCGGTGACGTCGACGCGGACGACCTTGGCCGGGGCCAGGGCGTTGCCGACGTAGACCGCCGGGTCCTCGGAGAAGTCGACGATGTCGATCTTCTCGCCGCCCAGGGCGTCCATGATCGCGGTGACACGCTGGCCACGCGGGCCGATGCAGGCGCCCTTGGCGTTCAGACCGTTGACCGCCGACCGCACGGCGACCTTGGAGCGGTGACCGGCCTCACGGGCGATGCCGGCGATCTCCACGGCCTCGTCGGCGACCTCGGGGACCTCGAGGGCGAACAGACCGCGGACCAGTTCGGGGTGGGTGCGCGACAGGAGGATCTGGATGCCCCGCTGGCCACGGTGGACCGCGGTGACGTAGCACTTCACGCGGTCACCGTGCTCGAGCTTCTCGCCGGGGATGTGCTCGGCGGTGAGGATCATGCCGTCCTGTCCGTCGGCCTCGGTACCGAGGTGGACGACGGTGAGTCCGCGCTCATTGGCGCGGGCGTCCCGGCTGACGACGCCGGAGACGACGGTGCCCTCCAGGGCGGAGTACTTGCCGTAGCTGGTCTCGGCGCGGGCGACGTTGACCTGGCCACGGATGGCGTCGCGCACGGCGCGGGCGGCGTCGCGTCCGAAGTCGGTGGGGGTGTCGTCGAACTCACCGGTGACATTGCCCTCGTCATCGGTCTCGGAGCGCAGAACGCGCACCGTGCCGTCGACCCGGTCGATCTCCACCCGGGCGCGGTCCTCCACCTTGGTCAACTCCCGGTAGGAATCGAGCAGGGCGAAAGAAATGGCCCTGATCAGGGACTCCTCCTGGACATGTTCCATGTCCTCCAGGGCTTTCAGGGCACTCAGGTCAATTTTCACTTGTCGTCCTCCTGCGCGGTCAGCGCACGGTACTTCTCGGGGTCCAGTCCCACCAGCTCGGATTCGGCGGCGGGGGCATCGGAAAACTCTACTTCTACCAGGGCACCGGCCGCTTCCGCCAACTCCGTGGCCAGGACGGTCGGGGCGTCCTTCTTCTTCACGGCCGGACGGATCAGCCAGACGGTGGCGTCCCCACTGTCCCCGTCGGCGCTGCCCTCGTCGACTCCGGCGATGCGCAGCTTCTCACCGCGGAGCAGGACGAGGCGTCCGACATTGCGGCGGAAGTGGCGCCCGGCGGTGAGCGGGGTGTCCAGACCGGGGGTGGTCAGTTCCAGGGTGTAGCCGGGGCCGAAATTGAGGGTGCCAGCGGTCTCACGGGCGTCGAACTCCGCGGAGACGGCCTGACTGAGCTCCTCCAGCTGGTCCAGGTCCGGACGGGTGTCACCGTCCACGGCGAGACGGACCGCGGACTTCGCCCCGGCCCGGGTGACGTTCACCGCCTCGACATCGAATCCGAGGGACGCCGCCAACGGCTCCGCAATCTCGCGGAGCTCCTGTTCAGAGGGAAAAGCCATGCCCAGAACAGTAGCACCGGCCTCAGATGGCACACTGGGAGAGTGCACGAGACTCCCCTGCCCCGACTGTCACGTCGTCGATTCCTCACCCGGACCCTGTTGGTCGGACTGGGTGTGACCGCGCTCCCCGCCGCCGGCACTCTCACCGCCTGCTCCCCTGACCAGCCGGAACCCGATGAGCGGATGCTGGAGATCCTCGGTGCCCTGCAGGCTCTCGGCGGGTCGTCGGTCGCCCCGTCGTCCTTCTTCCGCACGCAGGCCGAGCGGGTCTCCGCGGAAGTGATCCGGCAGTGCGGCACCGAGCCCTCCGACTCCTGCACCGCGTCCGTCGACAATGTCGAGGCACCCGCCGAGATGCCGTCCGTGGCGTCCGTGCGGGACATGATGACCGCACTGCTGCCTGAGGCCGCGGACAAGGACCAGGCGTCCCTGCTCACAGGACTCTTCGCCGCGCAGGCCACGGTCGCTGACAAGGACGCCGGGGCGCCGGCGGTCGACTGGGCCGTGGTGGACGGGCCGCTGTCCGGTTCCGCCCCCTCCGAGCTGGAGGACGCCACCTCCCGGATCCACGAGGCGATCTGGTTGTCCGGACGGATCCTGCCGTCGGCCGGGTCCTCGACCTCGGCGGTCACGACGGTCGGGACGCGACTGCGCCGGGTGCGCGATGCGCTCGTCACCGCCACCGGGGTCGCCTCATCGGCCGGCTACACCTTCCCGTCCGGTGCGCCGTCCGGGTCCGACGCCGTGGCGATGCTGCTGGACGCTGTACACGGGGTCACCGTGGACCTGCGACGGACGGTACGGACCGCGGACTCCGGGGACCGGCTCACCGTGGCCATGTGGTGCGCGGTCTCCGCGCGCTGCGAGGCCGCGCTGGAAGACGCCCTGGGCGAGGATCCCCTCGCGGTCGCCGTGCGCGGCGAGTAGATCCTCCGGCTGTTCCGGCGGCCGTGAGGTAGCCGTGAGGTAGCCGTGAGGTAGCCGTGAGGTAGCCGTGAGGTACAGGCGCCCTGATACCCCGAAGGGCCTGCCGGGAGTTCCGGCAGGCCCTTCGGTCGTTCTGCTTCTTCTTGTCAGGGACGGTGCGTGCCCGGGTCTTCAGCAGCAGATGCTGCTGCAGCTGCTCCGGGCTCATCTTCCACGTCCCTGGACGTTTCTTCTTCGGCGCCAAGTCATCACCTCCTACGCTCATGGTCCCGCATCTGTGCAGGACGACCGCAGGACAGCGTAGCGCAGAAGGTGGACTACTTCCCGGCGAGCTCGCGGATCGTGGCGACCGCATCCCCGTAGACGATGTTCGTGGTCTCACCGGTGAGACGGTTGCGCAGTTCCACGGTGCCCTCGGCGAAACCGCGGCCCACGATGACGACCAGCGGCATTCCGAGCAGCTCTGCGTCCTTGAACTTCACGCCGGGGCCCACCTTGGGGCGCTCGTCGAAGATGACCTCGAGGCCGGCGGCATCCAGCTCGGAAGCCAGGGACTCGGCGGCCTCGCCGGCGGCGGCGTCCTTGTTCGCGATGACGACGTGGACGTCGAACGGTGCGACGGTGGTCGGCCAGCGCAGACCTTTGTCGTCGTGCATCTGCTCGGCGAGCACCGCAATGAGGCGGGAGACGCCAAGGCCGTAGGAGCCCATGGTCGGCACGGAGCGCTTGCCGGACTCGTCGAGGATCTTCACGTCGAAGGCTTCGGTGTACTTCCGGCCGAGCTGGAAGATGTGACCGATCTCGATGCCGCGCTCCAGGGTCAGCGTGCCCATGCCGTCCGGCGCCGCGTCCCCTTCACGGATCTCGGCGGCCTCGATGAAGCCGTCGACGGTGAAGTCGCGACCGGCGACCATGTTGGCGACGTGGCGGTTCTTCGCGTCCGCACCGGTGATCCAGGCGGTGCCGTTGACCACGCGCGGATCGGCGAGAACCTTGATACCGTTGTCCGCCAGGCCCTTCGGCCCGACGTAGCCCTTGACGAGGAAGGGGTTCTTCGCGAAGTCCTCGTCGGAGGCAAGCTCGACCACAGCCGGCTCCAGGGATGCCTCGAGGCGCTTCATGTCGGCCTCACGGTCACCCGGCAGCAGGACGCCGGTGAGCTCCGGCTCTCCGCCGGGCTCGGTGATCTTCACGACGAGGCACTTGAGCGTGTCGGTGAGCTCGGCGGGACGTCCGTCGACCTCCAGCCCCTCGGACCGTGCCCAGTCCAGGAGGGTGTCCATGGTGGTGGCGTCCGGGGTGTCGTAGACCTTCGCCTCGGGCTGACCGTCGATGGGGCGCTCGGCCGGGGCCGGGGTGATGACGGCCTCGACATTGGCGGCGTAGTCACCGTCGGTGGCGCGCACGAAGGTGTCCTCACCGGAAGCGGAAACCGCGAGGAACTCCTCGGAAGCCGAGCCGCCCATCGCACCGGAGGTGGCGGCACAGATGGCGTACTCGACACCGAGGGAGTCGAAGATGCGCTGGTAGGCGACACGGTGCGCCTTGTAGGCCTCGTCGAGCCCGGCGTCGTCCATGGTGAAGGAGTACGAGTCCTTCATGATGAACTCGCGGCCACGCAGGATGCCGGCGCGCGGACGCTCCTCATCGCGGTACTTCGTCTGGATCTGGTACAGGGTGACCGGGAAGTCCTTGTAGGACGAGTACTCACCCTTGACCAGGTCGGTGAACATCTCCTCGTGGGTCGGGCCCAGGAGGTAGTCGGCACCCTTGCGGTCCTTGAGGCGCAGCAGGGAGTCGCCGTACTCGGTCCACCGGTTGGAGCGCTCGTAGGGCTCACGCGGCAGCAGGGCGGGCAGCCGGATCTCCTGGGCCCCGATGGCGTTCATCTCGCGGCGGACGATCGCCTCGATATTGTGCAGGACACGCAGACCCAGCGGCAGCCAGGAATACACACCGGGTGCGACACGCCGGATGTAGCCGGCACGGACGAGAAGCTTGTGGCTGGGGACTTCCGCATCAGCGGGATCTTCGCGCAGGGTGCGCAGGAAGAAAGAGGACATCCGGGTGATCATGACCGGTACTCTAGTTCATCGCTTCTGTCCACATCGATAGGGTGTCCCTCATGTTGATTCTCCTTCCTCCGTCCGAGACAAAGGCCGACGGAGGCACCGGTCCCGCGCTGGACCTCGACACTCTGTCCTTCCCCACTCTCACCCCGGTCCGCTCGGAGATCCTCGACGATCTCTCATCCCTCGATGAGGACGCCGCGTTGCAGGTCCTGGGCATTTCTGAGGCGCTGCGTGGGGAGGCTGTGGCCAACCGTGAGCTGCGCACCGCCGCGACGATGCCGGCGCTGGAGCGCTACACCGGGGTCCTCTACGATGCCCTGGACGCGGCGTCCCTCACGGACAAGGACGCGGACGCCAGGTCCCGGCTGGCCGTCGGATCTGCCCTGTTCGGGGTGGTCCGCGCCGACGACCTCATCCCCCACTACCGGTTGTCCTCGGGCACGAAGCTGCCGGTGCAGAACGCCGGGCGGGGCACAGGGTCCGCGGTGCTCACCGCGGTACCGACGCTGAAGAAGCGGTGGGGACGCCTGATCACCGAGGCCCTGCAGTGTACCCCGGACGGCTCCGGGGACGGTGTGATCGTCGATCTGCGCTCCGGCGGCTACCAGGGACTCGGCAAGGTGCCGGCGGCGGTGACGGTGCGGGTCGAATCGGTGCGCCCGGACGGCAGCCGCAAGGTCGTCAGCCACTTCAACAAGCACTACAAAGGCGTCCTGGCCCGGGTGCTGGCCACCGCCGGTGCAGATGCCGATGCCGCCCGCACAGCCGCTGACGTCGCCGCGATCGCCGAGTCTGCGGGGATGACCGTCGAGACCAACGAGGCGGTCGGCGGCAAGGCCCCCAAGGACACCCTGACGCTGGTGGTGTGATGCCGAGGCGGCCGAAGGTCACCGAATCTCGGACTATCGGAGTCTCTGACTGCGTCGACCACACCCGTTCTATCGTTTTATCGGATTCTCGGAACTCGCGAAGACTATCGGTTTATCGTTTTATCTGGCAGTCTGACGGTGTGAGCGCAACAGTCCCCAATCCCTTCAGTCCGACTTTCGGAGCGTCGCCCCGCCACTGGGCCGGACGACGCATCATCCTCGATGACTTCACCCGGGCATTGGAGAGCGGCCCGGGTTCCCCCACCCGCAGCATGGTCATCAGTGGTGCCCGAGGGATCGGAAAGACCGCCCTCCTCACAGAACTCGAGGACATCGCCGCCACCCGCGGGTGGATAGTGCTGCGAGCCTCCGGCAGAGACAACCCGGTCGCCGATCTCACGGACACCGTGATCCCCGGCAAGATCCTGGAGCTCGATCCGCCGTCACGCCGTAAGGTCTCCGGCGTGAGCATTGCCGGACTGGGATCGGTGAGCACATCGACATCCGACCCCCTCCAGCCGGTTCCGACCATCAACACACGGCTACGCGAGCTTCTCGCACTACTGGAGGGCACAGGCGTCCTCATCACGGTCGACGAGATCCAGGACGCTGATGCGGAGGACATCACCCGGCTGGCCGTCGCCTACCAGGATCTCGTCCGTGACCGCATGGAGGTCTCCCTGGTCGTCGCCGGACTGCCGTTCGGCACCGACCGACTCCTCAATCTGCCCGGGACGACGTTCCTCCGTCGGGCCGAACGGTATGACCTGGGGCCACTGACCGATGAGGACGCAGGAGACGTCATCCGGCACACCACAGACGGGTCCGGTATCGAGTTCACTCCCGAGGCGGTCGAGACAGCCGTCGACATCGCCGAGGGTTATCCGTACCTCGTCCAGCTCATCGGTTACCTCTGCTGGGAAACCGCACAGCGGAAGGAGCGGACTGTCATCGAAGCCGCGGACGTTGACAGGGAGCGGAGCGAAGCCGTCCAGTCCATGGGTGCCCAGGTCCACTTCATCTCCCTCAAGGAGGTTCCGGCGGGCCAACGCCGCTATCTCTCGGCGATGGCAGAACTCGGCGACGGGCCACAGTCCACCGCAGATGTCGCCGAAGCGCTCGGGAAAACCGCGGGTTCCACCTCGGACGTCCGCGCCCGGCTCATCGAACGCGACCTCATCCAGCCCGCAGGGCGCGGCAAGGTCGAATTCACGCTCCCCCACCTCGGTGAATGGCTCCGCGGACCGGGTACTGTCCGCCGGGTGCAGTAGATCCCCGCTGCGGTGACCTACCCCAGCTCGGCGATGTGCCCCGCGGCGTCCCCGATGACGATGACGGCGGGATGACCGAGGCCCTCCCGCTCAATGGTCTCGCCGAGGGTCGCCAGCGTCGCGGCGGTGACCCGCTGGCCGGGCATGGAGGCGTTCTCCACGACGACCGCCGGGGTGGCGGCGTCCCGCCCCTGGGCGATGAGCTCCGCGGCGATCGCGCCGGCGTTCTTCACCGCCATGATGAGCACGAGGGTGCCGGTCATACCGGCCAGTGCGGTCCAGTCCACCAGTGACTTCGACGAGTCCGGCGGCACATGTCCGGAGACCAGCGTCAGGTCATGGTTGAGCCCGCGGTGGGTCAGCGAGATCCCCGCCACCGCAGGTCCTGCGGTCATCGAGGTCACCCCGGGAATGACCTGGACCGGAATGCCGGCAGCCGTGCAGGCCTCGATCTCCTCGTAACCGCGGCCGAAGATGAACGGATCACCACCCTTGAGCCGCACGACCTTCTTCCCCTCGCTCGCCCGCTCGACCATGAGTTCGTTGATCCGCTCCTGGGCGACCTGGCGGGAGTACGGGATCTTCGCGACGTCGATGAGTTCGGCACCGCGGGCTGCGGCGTCCTCGGCGAGATCCACCGGGCCGAGATGGTCGGTGAGGATGACGTCAGCCTCGGCCAGTGCCTTCGCCCCGGCCACCGTGATCAGCTCCGGATCGCCCGGTCCACCACCGACGAGGACGACCTCGCCGACAGTGGATGATGAAGTGGCGTCGGGGGTGGCGTCCTTCCTCTCCTCCCGGGGGCGCCGGTCGTCGACGGGGATACCGTTACGGTGCGCCCACGCCAGCGCCTCGTCGGCAGCCGTGGTCTCCGTACCCGCGGGAATGCGGACCAGGCCGATCCGCGTGGCGACATCCCCCCACCCCACAGGCACGGCCCCCTGCTCGCGCAGCAGCTCGGCGGCGATATCCGCCTCCGGCCCGTCGACCACCAGCACCGGTACCCCGGTCAGTACAAGACTCATAGCCACCGAGTCTAGTGCCCGCACATCAACGACCCGGCAGGGTGGTCTGAGAATCCTCAGACCACCCTGCCGGGTCGTTGTCAGTGCACGGCCGGACGCCTAGGCCAGCTTCAGGGCCTTCTGGCTACGCTCCCACTGCTCGTTGTACAGAGCGTTGTCGTCGGAGAGCTTGCTGCCGTAGGACGGGACCATGTCCTTGAGCTTCGGGGTCCACTCGTCCATCTTGTCGGAGAAGCAGGCCTGCAGGACCTCGAACATCGCCGACGGGGCGATGGAGGCTCCCGGGGACGCACCCATCAGGCCGGCAATGGAACCGTCGGCGGAGTTGATCAGCGCGGTACCGAACTCGAGGGAACCGAACTTCGGGGCCTTGGCCGGCTTGATGACCTGGACGCGCTGACCGGCGGTCACGAGCTCCCAGTCCTCGTCGCGGGCGTCGGGCATGTACTCACGCAGCGATTCGACACGGGCAGCCTGGTTCTTCAGCACCTCGGTGACGAGGTACTTGGTCAGACCGAACTCCTGGGCGGCGACACCCAGGTAGGACGGGATGTTGCCCGGGCGCAGGGACTTGAACAGGTCCAGGTAGGAACCCTGCTTGAGGAACTTCGGGGTCCAGCCGGCGTACGGGCCGAACAGCAGGCCCTTCTTGCCGTCGATGACGCGGGTGTCCAGGTGCGGGACGGACATCGGCGGGGCGCCGACGGCGGCCTTGCCGTAGACCTTCGCGGCGTGCTGGTCGACGAGCTCCTGGTTGGTGCAGCGCAGCCACTGGCCGGAGACCGGGAAGCCGGCGTAGCCCTTGATCTCGGAGATGCCCGACTTCTGCAGCAGCGGCAGGGCCATTCCGCCGGCACCGACGAAGACGAACTTCGCGTGCACGGTGGTGGTGTCGCCGTTGTGCAGGTTCTTGACGGTCAGCTTCCAGCCGTTGCCCTCGCGGGTGATGTCGGTGGTCTGCGAGCCGTAACGGACCTCGACACCCTGGGCGGTGACCGCGTCCAGGTACTGGCGGGTCAGGGCACCGTAGTTGATGTCGGTACCGGCGTCGATCCAGGACAGGCCGACACCCTCGGAGTAGTCGCGACCCTTGTCCATCAGCGGGACCTTGGAGGCGAAGACCTCAGGATCGTCGGTGTAGTGCATGTCCGGGAAGAGCGGGTTGTCCTTCAGGGCCTCGTAGCGGGCCTTGATGTACGCGACATCCTTGGCACCGTGACCGAAGGACATGTGCGGGGTGGGGTTGATCCACTCGCTCGGGTCACCCAGGGTGCCGTTCTCGACGAGGTAGGACCAGAACTGGCGGGAGACCTGGAACTTCTCGTTGATGTTGACGGCCTTGGTGATGTCCACCTTGCCGTTGACCTCGGGGGTGTAGTTCAGCTCGCACAGCGCGGAGTGGCCCGTACCGGCGTTGTTCCACGGGTCCGAGGACTCGGAGGCCGGGATGTCCTGGCGCTCGATGATGAGCTGGCTCCAGTCGGGCTGGAGCTCACGGAGCATCACGGAGAGAGTCGTCGAGATGACGCCGGCGCCGACAAGGGCGACGTCGACGCGGTCATTCTGGGAGGGTGACACGTTTAGCACAATCCTTTTCATCGCTGCTGTTCCGCCGTCGCGACCGGCCGGGCGGCACCGTTGTACGGTGTGCGACCGGAGAGGTCGGGGCGTCCACAATCAGGTAATGGTACGCGGTGACGTGCCATGTTCACCATCGGGGCCCGTTCTGCCGGGTAGCATGACCGCCTGTGACTCATCTCAATCTTGCCTCCGTACTGTCCCAACCAATGGGAACAAGTATCCATGACCTGGACTTTGTGCCCGACCTTCTGGGTGAGGGATACGAGCAGACGACCGTCGAACTCGGCGACGACCCGGACGGCGAGGCACCGGGTACACCCGTGGTGACCACGCTGGTGCGCTACCGGCCTTCCGGGGAGGACGCCGGGTCAGACGCCGCCTATGCTGGGCGCCCCGCCATGCTCCTCGTCCACGGCATGACCGACTTCTTCTTCCAGACCCACGTCGCCGAGCACTTCGACGCCCTGGGGTACGCCGTCTACGGCATCGACCTCCGCAAGTGCGGACGCTCCCACCGCGCCGGCCAGACCTGGCACCATGTCACCTCGCAGGCGATCTACGACGAGGACCTCTCCGTCGCCCTGTCCCTGCTCGGTGCGGGACACCCCTCGGTCGTCCCGGTAGGCCACTCCACCGGCGGTCTGGACGTCACCATGTTCGTCGCCCGCCTCCACGCCGCCGCCCGGCGCGGTGATGCGGCCCGCGGCGTCCTCCACGGTGTGATTGACGCGGTCGTGCTGAACAGTCCGTGGCTGGACCTCCAGTTCGACGGGTTCACCAACTTCGTCATCCGGCAGGTGTTCCCGAAGGTCGCGAAGGTGGCGCCGGCATGGCACGTGCCCGGGGGCATCAACCCGACCTACGGGCGGACGCTGCACGCCGAGGAGTTCGGCGAGTGGGACTACGACCGCGAGTACAAGCCGCTGCTCCCCCGCCCGAAACAGGTCAGTTGGCTGGTGGGTGTGTCCCGTGAGATCGACAAACTGCACACCGGCCGGTTCTCCACCGGTGTGCCGACTCTTCTGCTGTGCTCGGACGCCGACAGCCCGGGCCGCAGCATCAAGGGCACCGACGGGGTGGAGGTTCCGGAGGAGATCGCCTTCCTCACCGACACGATCCTCAAGCCCTCACAGATGCGGGACGCCGCCCACCTGGTCGACCCGGACTGTGTGGTCGTCACGGTGCCCGGCGCGATGCACGACGTCTTCCTCTCCCGACCGGAGGTCCGCGAGACCGCCTTCGAGGCAGTGGACGCCTTCCTGGGCTGAGGCGGTCACCCTTCTCCCCTGTCTTGCCTGTTCCCAGCTCCCTGTTTCCAGCTCCCGCCCTCTCGCCGGAATCGCTCACCACAGCGTCAGCGCCTCAGGGCCGCGACGCTGCCACATGTCGGCATCCCTTCCGGCAGTCCGGCATCTCTTCGCGTCGGCTGAGCGGTCCGAGGCGACAGGGAGAGATGCCGCTGTGCAGGTTCCACTGCCGGAGGTCACCGGCCGAGCCTGTAGATCACTACGATCGTGCCCATGGCAGATATCGCGGCAGACAGCGCAGAGCACGCAGAACACGCAGAACACGCAGAACACTACGACCTGATCATCGTCGGCACCGGCTCGGGCAACTCCATCCCCGAGGAACTCAACGACCGGAAGATCGCCATCGTCGAGAAGGGCATCTTCGGCGGCACCTGCATCAACGTCGGGTGTATCCCCACGAAGATGTACGTCTACACCGCCGATGTCGCCCGTGAGCTCTCCGAGGCGTCCCGCTACGGACTCTCCCCGGTCAACCCCGGCACCGGTGAGCCGGTCGACCAGCCGCAGTGGCGCATCGACTGGGACGGTCTCAAAGAGCGCGTCTTCGGCCGTCGTATCGACCCGATCTCCCGTGGCGGTGAGGAGTACCGGCGCGGCGACGAGACCCCGAACATCACCTTGTACTCCGACGTCGCCCGGTTCACCGGCGACCGCACGATGCAGATCGGCACCGGGGAGAACGGGGACGCCACCATCACCGTCACCGCCGACCAGATCATCCTCGCCACCGGTACACGCACCTGGGTGCCGGACGTCATCGCGGAGTCCGGTGTGCGCTACCGCACCAATGTCGACGTGATGCGGATGGAGCAGCTGCCGCGCACCATGGTCATCCTCGGCGGCAGCATCATCGCCACCGAGTTCGCGCACGTCTTCTCCTCCCTGGGAGTGGAGGTGTTCGTCATCAACCGGTCGAATACGTTGCTGCGGAAGTTCGATGAGACGGTGAGCGGCCGCTTCACCGAGGTCGCGGGTACGCAGTGGACGAACCTGCTGGGTCGCACCGTCACCGCCGCCCGCGAGCACGGCGGTCTGGTCACCGTCACCCTCGACGACGGACGCGAAATCGACTGCGACGAGCTGCTGCTGGCCCAGGGCCGAGTCCCGAACTCCGATCTGCTGGACTGCGCGGCCGGCGGGGTGGAGCTCGATGGCGACGGCAAGATCATCGTCGACGACTTCGGCCGCACCTCCGCTGACGGGGTCTGGGCCCTGGGCGACGCCATCGCCGGCCCGGAGCTCAAGCATGTGGCGAACCAGGAGGCCAGGGCGGTGTTCCACAACGTGGCCTCCTCCGATGAGTTCGACCTGGAGCCGCTCAAGCACGACAACGTCCCCGGCGGTATCTTCAGCCACCCGCAGATCGGCTATGTCGGCATGACCGAGACCGAGGCCCGCGCGTGGGCCGAGGAGAACGACCGCACGATCACCGTGAAGGTGCAGGAGTACTCGGATGTCGCCTACGGCTGGGCGATGGAGGACACCACCGGGTTCTGCAAGCTCATCGCGGACGCCGGATCGCGTCGTCTACTCGGTGCGCACATCATGGGCCCGCAGGCCGCGACGCTGATCCAGCTGCTCGTCACCGCGATCGAGTTCGACCTGGATCTGGTGGACTTCGCCCGCAAGCAGTACTGGCCGCACCCGTCCCTGTCCGAGCTGGTGGAGAACGCCCTGCTCGGCCTCGAGTTCGAGTAGGTCACGGCGATGGGCGGCAACGACGGAAGCAACGGGTACAGCGTGGTGACGGGGGCGGCGTCCGGCATCGGTCGGGAGGTCGCCCGCACCCTGGCCGGTGAGGGGCGACGACTCGCGCTCACCGACCGGGACGAGGAGGGGTTGGCGTCACTGCGCACAGAGCTGGAGGACGCCACCCCCGGCTCGGTCGTGGACGTGAGCGCCCTGGATGTCACCGACCATGAGGCGGTGTCCTCCTGGGGTGCTGCTCTGGTGGACGCACACGGCGCACCGGAGGAGGTCTTCCACGTCGCCGGCATCGCGATCTGGGGTGATCCGACCACGCTGCCACACGACAAGTGGACGAAGGTCATCGACGTCAACCTCATCGGCACGGTGAACGTGGTCGAGTCGCTGGTGCCTCCGATGTCTACGGCGCCGGCGCTGACAGGTCGGGAAGGACGCCGCCTCTTCGGGCTGCTGCCTGGCCGGAAACGCTCACGGCACCTGTGCTGTGTGTCCTCGGCCGCCGGGTTCCTGGGCCTGCCGTGGCACGGTGCCTATGCGGCGTCGAAGGGTGGAGTGCTGGGGCTGTGCGAGGTGCTGCGGTTCGACCTGGCGTCCTCCGGGATCGCCGTGCACTGTGCCGTGCCGGGTGCGGTGGACACTCCCCTGGTCCGTACCATCGACATCGACGGGGTCGACCAGTCGAAGCCGCGGGTGTTGAAGGCGAAGGGCCTGTTCCAGGGCATCGCGGTGACACCTGAGGAGGCGGCGTCCTCGATCGTCGGTGGTGTGCGCAAAGGCCGCTACCTGCTGTACACCAGCCCGGACATCCGGGTGGGACGCTGGGCACAGGTGAACATGCCGTGGGCGTACCGCGGGGTCATGCGGCTGTTGAACCGCGGGCTGCGGTGGGCGGCGAAGGACACGCCGGGGACCGGGGCGCCCGGTAGTCCCGGTTGAGAGGAGCTGTGTTGACCACCTGGTTGGCCGGGATGAGCGACACGGGCGGACACAGTCGCGGGGTGCCGTCTGCTGGCTTGTCCCTGTCCTCGGCCCCATCCTGTGGTGGGCGTCGGGTCAGCGCCGGAGATTTTCGAGGGCCTCGTCCGAGTGGGAATTCGTCCTGCCGTCCGGCGCCCCCATGTACTGCTGGAGGGACAGTCGCTCAACTGCGTCGACGTCACCCGTCACCATGGTGTCGACCGCCTGCTCCACCCTTTCGTCTGACATCCCGCTGCTCTCCGGGAACTCCGGAAGTTCTTTCATCTCCATTCCCGCATCTCCATTCCCGGGCCAGCGAACCCGGCGGCAGGACGCTGATCGTCGGAACCCCTGCTGGTCCGTCGGCTGTGTTCCCCCTCCATCGTGCTTTCCCCGACTCCGACTCTCCTCCGGAGCACCCGGTGAGTATCAGGACCGCGAAGGTGGCGACCACCAGTGTGGTCATTGCGCGCGTATGCGTGAACCCCATGTCCCCGCCCTCAACTTTCATGTCGGCTTTCGTCTCGACGTATGCGACGGCCCCTCGCCGTCATCCCCGGAACCCGGTGAGTTCCCTTCCTGAAAACAGTAGCAGCATTCGCGCGAGCCAGGCGGGGAAACCATGAGCGCACTGTGACCTGCATCTCCACACTGGTCGGACGTGTCCGGAATCATGAGGTGAAGAGCGTACACCCCACATAGACTGGCCAACCCCGGGACTCACCGCCGACTCTCCTCGCACCGGCGGTGTCGCCCCGGGACCGATCTGGCCGTCCGGCCAGACGGGACAGACCAGACAGACCCTTACCCGGAAAGGCGCCCGATCGTGCCCTCACATCCCACGACCACGCATACCCCGACCACAGCTACCCCGGTCAACCGACCGGACGAGCACAGTCCGCCGAGCACCCCGCACCCCGCCCTCGGCCCCTATCACGACGGTCGTGAAATGGCCCTCGGCATCGTGCTTGCCGCCTTGGCCGGCGCGATGGGCGCAGCTGCCTGGCTGCACACCGACGGCTGGTACGTCACCTTCATGACCGGCAACACCGAGCGGATGATCCTCGAGCATGCCAAGGGGGAGCATGTCCTGGGTATCAGCGCCCTGACCACCGTCCTCGTCTTCATCCTCGGTGTAATGGTCGCGACCTGGGCCAGGATCCGCTGGTGGCGCAAATCCCGGCACGGCGCCACGGTCCTCACCACCGGAGCCGCCTATCTCGCCTGGTTCGCGGACGTGGCCACCGAGGGAGCATCGGACCTGTTCGGCGTCATCCCCGTCCTGTGCCTGGCCTTCGGACTCGGCGCACTCAACACCTCCGTCAGCCGCAACAACCAGGTCGCGATGCCGCTGTCCTATGTCACCGGGACGCTGGTGAAGATGGGCCAGGGGTTCGCCCTCCACATGGCCCGCGTGAGCCGCTGGGTGTGGGTCTCCCAGGCGGTGACCTACGCAGGCTTCCTCGGGGGCATCCTCACCGGCGCCGTACTCTTCGTCTCCGCCGGCACCGATGACACACTCGCCGTCCTGGCGATCCTGTGCACCCTGATCACCCTGGCCACCTGGCGCCTGGACCACCCGCTCTACGCGGTGAAGGACGCAGGCAAGGCCTGACCTCTTCTCGCCCGTGCCACTCCCGCCCCTTCAGAGTGGCACGGGCTCTGATGAGTCCGAGGTGAACCACGGACGCCAGGACCGGTCTTACCACTCCCTAATATTCCCCCGACCTGCGACGATGTAGTTCACCCCAGATTCACGGGGGATACCTGCGTAAACGCCGGTCACTTCGCCTCTCAGCTTCAGTAGAGAGAGGCGATCAGGTTGCTCATATTGATAAGGCGACTATACAGTAGAACGAGTATTTCATTACCGGACGCCATTCCCCGGCGTCCTCACGGTCCCGTGCACTCCGTGCCACGGGACCCGTCCGTCAAGACCCGACGAAAGGACCGCGGCCCAGGACAACCCCACCCACTGCACACCCCGGAACCCCGGAAGGACGGCTGACCCCAGCCATGTTCGGATCACACCCGAAGACCCCCACCCCCACCAAGGGAAAGAGGTGGAAGGCAGACGACGTGACCGTCACCGAGCCCGCCACCGTCAGAACCGCCATCAACGCCGCCGCCATCGGAAACGTCACCGAATGGTACGACTTCGGCGTCTACGGCTACCTCATGCTGACCATCGAGGGGGTGTTCCTTCCGGAGGATTCCGGCGCAGCAGGCAAGATCATCACCGCCGGCCTCTTCGCGGTCTCCTTCCTCGTCCGCCCGATCGGCGGCCTGATCTTCGGACCGCTCTCCGACCGCATCGGACGTAACCGTGTCCTCGCCATCACGATGATCATGATGGCGACCGCCACCTTCCTCATCGGCGTCATCCCCGACTACGCCACCATCGGCATGGCCGCACCGTTCCTGCTGCTGCTCTGCCGCCTCCTGCAGGGCTTCTCGACCGGCGGCGAGTACTCCAACGCCATGACCTTCATCGCGGAGTACGCCCCGGACCGTAAACGTGGCTTCTTCGGCAGCCTGCTGGAGGTCGGTACCTTCGGCGGCTACGTGCTCGGTGCTTCTGTCGCGGTGATCCTCGAGTCCGTCCTCGGCGACGACGCCATGCAGTCCTGGGGCTGGCGCCTGCCCTTCTTCGTCGCCCTTCCACTGGGCTTCATCGGCATCTACCTCCGCGCCAAGCTCAGCGACACCCCCGCCTTCGAGGCACAGGAGGCCGCCAAGAGCGCACCGGAGAGCGAGACCCACGCGGCCCGCGACTTCGAGGGCCACGAGTTCAAGAAGATCGCGTCCCTCTGGCCCTCCGTCCTGGTCTGCTGTGGCCTGGTGATCGCCTGGAACGTCACGAACTACATGCTGACCTCCTTCATGCCCTCCTACTTCGACGAGGTCGGCAACCGGCAGGACGGCTTCGAGATCACCAGCCTCACGGCCAATATCCTCGAGATCATCGTCATGCTGATCTGCCTGCTGCTGATCCCCGTCTTCGGCAGGCTGTCGGACCGTGTCGGACGCAAGCCGATCGTCCTCGCCGGCTGCGTCTCGCTGATCGTGCTGGCGATCCCGTCGATCCTCCTGGTCCGGGTCGACAACGTGGTGACGGTCTTCCTGGGAATGCTCATCATGGGACTGTCGCTGATCTGCTTCAGCTCGATCATGCCGTCGACCCTGCCCTCCCTGTTCCCGACGGTGGTGCGCGCCGGTGCCCTGGCGATCGCCTTCAACGTGTCGATCTCCCTGTTCGGCGGCACGACCTCCACGGTCATGGAGGCCCTGATCTCCGCCACGGACAACCTGATGTGGCCCGCCTACTACCTCATGATCGCCGGTGCGATCGGGTTGATCGCCCTGCGCTACCTTCCGGAGACCAACGGCCGACCGATGTGGGGTTCCAATCCCGCCGCCGCATCCCGGGAAGAGGCCGTCGAGCACGCCGCCGAGCTCAACCGAGAGATCGAGGAGCTGGAGCGCGAGGCCAACAGCGTCCGCTCCGCTGCTCGGTAGGGCGCCCCCTGTAGGACTTCTCTCCTTCTGCCCCGCCCGGTCACCCGTCCCAGGGTGACCGGGCGGGGTTTCCACACTGGAGTGCCGAAACCGCAGGATGCGTCCCGTCGAGTTTCGCAGCCGAGGATCCGACGATCCCGTCTGCACTCTCCCGTCGCTTTCTTCGGCGACTCCCCGGATGATGGGGCCACCGCCGCTGCCGCGGAAGACGCTGCGTCCTCCGCCCCGGACCTCAGCGGCATCGACCTGACGGATCCGATGGCCTCGCCGGTGTTCGACTCGCGCGAGCTGACCACCGACGGCCGGTCCTTCGGCGAGATCATCCGGGAGGACGCCGATCTGCGCGGCGTCCTGACGGGACCGGACTGCCGGCCCGGCGACCGGTTCACCGGGGTGGAGGCCACCTCGACCTGCGGACAGCCGAGGGTGTGCCGCGGGGTGACCGCGTACCGGATACTGATGACATGGACATCTCCCGCGCGACCCTGGCCCTGGTTCTCACCCTCGCCTGCGCGGCCACGGTCGCCTGCTCCGGGAACGACGCCGACCCGACCCCGACGACCACGGCCTCAGCCACCGACCGGTCGGCAGAGAGCAGGCTGGCGACCGCCTGCTCCCAGGTGATCAACGACCGCTCCGCCGAGGATCTGCCGGAGGACTACAGCGGGACGACCGGGGTGGCCACGGCCCTGATGACCGGGGATACCCCCGACGCGCACCTGATCACCGAGGCCACCGCGGAGCTCCGGCAACGGGTCGATGACCGGGAGACCGCGCTGGAGTCTCTGAAGGACCCCGTCGCCGAGGTGGACGGGCTGGACGCGTGGTGGCAGGCCTGGCAGGCCACCGCCGAGGTGTGGAACGACCAGATCAGCACCCTGGAGTCCGGTGACGAGGACGCCATGAAGAGCGCCTTCCTCGGCCTCGCCGGCGAATCAGGTGCCGAGTTCCCCGAGGAGATCCAGGACCGCATGGGCTCCCACGACTGCGCACAGGTCTTCACCCTGGTGCCGCCGGAGGACCCGGACACCGGCCTTTACCGGGAGGCGGCGTCGATCTGCACCGCGATCGTCGAGCGTCGGTTCGGCGAGAACTTCCCCGAGGACAGCGAGCTGATCTTCCGGGACGTCACCCGGCCGGTACTCTCCCGCGAGGACCTGCCTGAGATCACCGCAGGGATCCGGGACGCCGCCGGGCGCATCGCCACCGAGAAGCGCCGCACTGCCGAAGAGATGGACGAGTTGAGTCCGACGGTCTCCACCGCACCGGACCCGTGGAGCTCCTTCACCGGGGCCCTCGATGCGGATGCCGAGCGGGCGGAATCCCGCGCCGACACCCTCGACGGGGGTGACGATGACGCCATCGTGGACGCGTTCTCCCCGGCGCGGCGGGATGAGGATCCACTCTTCCTCGCCACGGATGCGCTCACTGACCTGGGCCTCCAGGACCGGGACTGCATGATGCTGTTCGCGTGACCTGGCCCCGGACAGCCGTGGTCACCGCTGTCAACCACCCGCCTGTTGTTCAGCGTGACGAGAACTGAACCTCTTGATGGTTCGGGAGCCGGTTGGCAGTATTCCGCGCCATGACAAACTCCTCTGAACCGCACTCCCCACCGAAAATCTCCGTCCGGGAGGTGTCCAAGATCTTCCCGGCCGGCACCTCCGGTAACACCGTCACCGCGCTCGACCGCACCAGTCTCGACGTCCGTGACGGTGAGTTCCTCTCCCTGCTCGGCCCCTCCGGATGCGGGAAATCCACCCTCCTCGACCTGCTCACCGGCCTGACCACACCGACCGGCGGCGAGATCCTCATCGACGGCCGACCCGTCGACGGCCCCGGCACCGACCGCGGCATCGTCTTCCAGCAGTACGCCCTGCTCCCCTGGCGCACCGCCCTGGGCAATGTCGAGTTCGGGCTGGAGAACAGCGTCCGCTCCCGGCGCGAACGGCGCGAGACCGCCCGCCACTACCTCGACCTCGTCGGCCTGTCCGACTTCGCCGACCGCCACCCCGGGGAACTCTCCGGCGGCATGAAACAGCGCGTCGCCATCGCCCGCAGCCTGTCCTACGACCCGGATGTGCTGCTCATGGACGAGCCCTTCGCCGCCCTTGACGCCTTCACCCGCGAATCCCTGCAGGACCTGCTGCTGACGATCCGCGAGGAGACGCAGAAGACCATCGTCTTCGTCACCCACAGCATCGACGAGGCCGTGTACCTCTCCGACCGCGTCGCGGTGATGAGCGCCCGCCCGGGCCGGATCCGGGCGCTGGAAGACGTCCATATCGACCGCTCGGTGCCGGATGCCCGCTCCACCGAGGACTTCCGCACCCTGCGTCACCACCTCTGGGCACTGCTCCAGCAGGAGACCACCCCACGACCCCTCACAGGAGCCCACCGATGAGCACGACACTCACCTCCACATCCACCACACCGGACGCCTACGCCACCACCGGGACCTCCCCCGGGTCCACCACCTCACCCGCCGGCGCTGACCCGGCGTCCTCCCCTGAGCACCCCACGACCCCGGACTCCGATGCCACGCCCACCGCGTCCTCCCGCGCCCGAGGCATCCTGCACGCCCTGCCACGTTTCGCGGGACGCACCGCGACCCGCTCGCTGCTCATCCTGATCCTGCTCGCCGTGTGGGAGATCGCGCCGCGCAATGACTGGGTCAACCCGATCTTCCTGCCGCCGCTGAGTGATGTGCTCGATGCGGCGTGGCGGCTCACCACCGACGGCACGCTCGGCCACCATGTCGGGGCCAGCCTGACGCGCTCGGTCATCGGCTTCGGCATCGCCGTCGTCGCCGGGGTGACGCTCGGCCTGCTCATCGGCTGGTACCGCTTCCTCGCCGACCTGCTCACCCCGGTCCTCGAGATCCTGCGCAACACTGCCGCCCTCGCCCTGCTGCCGGTGGTCACTCTGCTGCTCGGCATCGGTGAGACCGCGAAGATCTCCCTGGTGGTCTACGCCGCACTGTTCCCGATCCTGCTCAACACGCTCACCGGGGTACGTACCGTGGACCCGCTGCTCGTGCGCTCCGCCCGGTCGCTGAACCTGCGTCCGCACCAGATCTTCACCAAGGTCGTGCTGCCCTCGGCGGTGCCCTCGATCTTCACCGGCCTGCGGATGGGGGCGGCGGCGTCCATCCTCGTTCTCGTCGCCGCGGAGATGATCGGCGCGAAGTCCGGGCTCGGCTACCTCATCCAGGCGTCCCAGCTCAACTTCCAGATCGCCAACATGTACGTCGGCATCATCGCTATCGCCGCGCTCGGACTGATCGCGAACTACGGCCTGCTCGCCGTGCAGCGTCGACTGTCGAGGTGGCGCTGATGCGACGCCTGCTGCTCTCTCTGTTCGGCGTCCTCTCCCTTCTGGCCTCCCTCGCACTGGCCGGATGCGCCGGCACCGGCGGGGCCACCGAACTCGCCGACGGACGCTATGAACTGAAGTACCAGGGGACGCCGGGCTCGGTGAACCTCCCCGAGCTCGCCGAGGACCTGGGCTACTTCGACAACATCGCCCTGAACCGCGTCAGCGACACCTCCTCGGGGCCGATCTCGATCCAGAACGTCGCGACCGGCGAGACCGACTTCGGCTCCGCCTTCAACGGTGCGATCGCGAAGCTCCGGGCGTCCGGGGCGAAGATCACCGGCGTCGTCGACTCCTACGGGGCGGACGCCGAGACCTACAACGGCTTCCTCGTCAAGAAGGATTCGGACATCCACACCGGCAAGGACCTCATCGGCAGGACCATAGGTATGAACACCCTGGGTGCCCACGCCGAGTTCATCACGCGCGAATGGCTGCGCCAGCAGGGCCTGACGCCTGAGGAGATCGGGAAGGTCAACCTGGTCGTCGTCGAACCGGTGAACAACGAGGAGGCGTTGCGCTCCGGGCAGATCGACGTCGGCGCGGTCAGCGGACCCTTCCTCCAGCGCGCCGCGGCGTCCGGGGACTTCCGGGAGATCTACACCGACAAGGACCTCTTCGACGAGTTCTCCTACGGCTCCTGGATCTTCCGCGACAACTTCATCGAGAAGTCACCCGACGCGGTCGCCGACTTCACCCAGGGTGTCGCCCGGGCGATCCGCTGGCTGCAGACCACCGACCGACAGACCGTCATCGACCGCTACAAGACCATCATGGCGGGCCGCGACCGCGACGAGGACCCTGCGCTGGCCGAGTACTACCGCAGCTCGTCGATACCGAAACCCGGCGGTGTGATCCAGCCCGAGGAGTTCAGCATCTGGACCGACTGGCTGGTCCGTAACGGCGAGTTCCACGAGGACGAGGTCAACCCCGACGACCTGTTCACCAACGAGTTCAACCCCTACGCCACAGGAGAACTGACATGACCGACCGCACCAGCTACACCGACCGTACCGACCAGCTCGTCCTCAACGCCTTCGTCTACCCCGAGGGCCACCACGAGGCCGCCTGGCGACACCCCGCCACCACCCCGGAGCGACTGCTCGACCCGGAGTACTTCGTGGACATCGCCGGGACCGCCGAGCGTGGCCGGCTCGACGCGATCTTCTTCGCCGACTCCCCGGCCGTCACCGGCAATGTCGAACTACGCCCCGGCGCGGGCTTCGAGCCGCTGACACTGCTCTCGGCCATCGCGGCGCGGACCGAGCACATCGGTCTGGTCGCCACGGCGTCCACCACCTACAACGACCCCTACACCCTCGCCCGGGCGTTCGCGTCCCTGGACCTCATCTCCGGCGGACGGGCAGGCTGGAACATCGTGACCACCGCCGCCGACGTCGCCTCGGCAAATTTCGGCCTGACCGGGCACCCGTCGGCGGAGGAGCGCTACGCCCGCGCCACCGAGTTCGTCGAGGCAGTAGTCGCGTTATGGGACTCCTTCGAGGAGGACGCCCTGCTCGTCGATCCGGTCGCAGGACGCTGGGCCGACCCCTCCCGGGTGCATCCGGCGGACTACCGGGGCCGGTACGTGTCCACGAAGGGGCCGCTGAATGTGCCGCGCTCGCCGCAGGGGCATCCGGTACTTGTCCAGGCCGGGTCCTCGAACGCGGGCCGTGCCCTGGGCGGACGCTTCGCCGAGGCGATCTTCACCGCCCACCAACGGCTGGAGGACGCGGTGGACTTCGCCGCGGATATCCGGGCCCGGGCCGTCGCGGCCGGGCGGTCTGAGAAAGATGTGAAGATCCTGCCGGGGCTGTCACCGTTCATCGCGGCGACGCAGAAGGAGGCGAAGGAGCTGGAGGCCGGGTTCACCGAGCTGATCAACCCGGCGTTCAACCTGCCCACGCTCAACGGCCTGTTCGACCTGGACTTCACGGAGGATGACCTGGACACGGTGATCCCGCTGTCCGCGGTGCAGGCGACCGGGCAGACGTTGGACAACAACCACAGCAGGTCGCAGGTGGTGGCGGGCATCATCGAACGGGAACGCCCGACGGTGCGTCAGCTGCTCGGCCGGTTGGCCGGGGCGCGTGGGCACCGGGTGTTCACGGGTACGCCGGTGCAGGTCGCGGACACGATCGAGGAGTGGTTCCGGGCCGGGGCAGCCGACGGGTTCAACATCATGCCGCCGTTCTACCCCGGTGGCCTGGAGGTGTTCGTCGACGAGGTGGTGCCGATCCTCCAGGAGCGTGGCCTGTTCCGCACCGAGTACCCGGGAACCACGCTGCGCTCGTCCTACGGGCTGAACGTGCCGGAGAACCGGTGGACGGTTCAGCGGGCGGGTAAGGCGGGGCGGGTGTCTGCGTAGCAGCCTGGCCCGTTCGCCGTTCCTCCCGTCCCGCCTCGCGCTACGCTCAACCACATAACCTTCCGCGACCAGTTGGGTGCAGGTATGCCCGACCACTTCACAATTCCGGAGGAGTTCCTCAGCCTCGCCGACCGGTGTGAAGCGCCGGGTTTCGTCCGCGGGACTGCTCCCGGCCAGCAGTACGCCACCATCGCCGACCCCGACGTCCACGACACGGCGGACGCCAAGCTCTTCGGCGGGCCGCGGAACCTCTTCCCCGAGGGCCACCTGCCGGATCCGGAACGGTTGTACGCGATCGGTTACAACGGCGGGGAGGGTTCCACGTTCCGTCTCTGGCTCGACGATGACGGCGTCCGGCATGTTGTGAACCACGGCTCCGGGCCGGGGTCGTGTCTGTAGGCAACGTTCTCCGATGCACTGTCGGTGCTGCGGCTGCTCGCTGTCGGGTATTTCACCCTGGCAATCAATGACGGGTGGGGTGAGGCACCCCGGCTGGAGGATATCCCCGACGCCGAGCTGTCCGATTCTGCGCTCGCGCCTCACCGTGCCTGGTTAAAGGACCGCCGGGGCCAGGACACGCCTCGTACCGGTGTGGAGGCACTGCGCCTCATCACAACGGAGAGGCCGCTGTCTGGACCGACCTTGGCGGCCCCACCACCGGCGATACTCTCAACGAGTGGCTGACGGCGGACCAGAACTGCGCCGCAGCAGTTCACCGACGATCCGGAAAGCCGCCTCGTATGCGCCGGGCCACTCACTCTCCCGCGGCCCGGCGATGTTCACGGTGAGTCCGGTGCCCTGACACTGCAACCACCCGCAGGCGTCTTCGATGTCTTCCCTTCCCACCGCCCGGACGGGACGACCGTGGAAGGACGCCAGGCCCCTCGTCAACGTGGTTCCCGGTGACACCTCGGAGCCACCCGGTTCCACGTCGGAGCCGATGATCAGCGTGACGTCACTGTCCCGCACATTCCACTCCGTGCGCTGGGCTGGTTCGGATGAGGGAGTCTCCCGCAGTTCCGGGTAGTCCACGAGCAATCCCGGCGCCTCGGGCAGGTCCTCCGCCCATCCGGCGGCGGGGCACCAACCTTCGGTGGTCACGCCTACGGCGCGGGCGGCATCGAGGGCACCCCGGTCCACACCGGTCTGCCCACCCGAGCGGATCGCGGTGATCAGCGGTCGGTCGCCGTGGTCCGGTGTGCTCTGCGGGGCCGGAGAGGTCATGAATCGGAGCGTAGCAGCGATGGACACCGCCACCCGAACACCGTGTTCGATCACCACGGTTCCCCGTCCTGACCACCACTAGGTTGCTCTCCTGTCGCCCACAGAACACAGGAGAAGCCGTGACCGTCGCCCTCGCCGCGAGTACTGCCCCGACCCGTCGCCCGTCCGCACCCAGCCCCGCGTGTATGCCCCGGCGAAGAGCGCGGACACAGACCGCGGGTGCCGGCACGACGGTCTACCTTCCGGTGGACATCACGGTGCGCAAGCTCAATGATTTCTTCCGCCCCGGCTTCTCGACGTTCGCCGGGTGTGTGAGCATCCGCGGCACGTATTCACCGGTGGTCGCCGGGAACCGGGGCCAGGTGGTGCAGAGCCTCGCGCAGTGGATCGCCGGGCATCCCGAGCTCGGCCGCTCTCCCCTGCCGCTGCAGGTGCGCCTGCACCCTTCGTCCTCTCGGAACAAGCCTTTCCCGATCGATTCCACCTACGTCGCCTCCGGTCTTGTGTCAGCGGGGCTCGGCATTTCCGGCGTGGAGCGGTGCCACAGCGTGGATCTGACGACGATGACGGCACTGTCCAGGGGTGTTCCGGATGTCATTACGTTGGCTGGCTCGTCAGGTCGAGTCCTGAACCCGCCGACAAACCAGCGGGTACGTACCGACCCTGCCACCCGCTCGGTTGCTGAGCGTTACCGGAACAACTTCGAGATCCGGGCCCGCTACACCGACCGCTGGTGGGGTTCGGGGGACCGTCCGCTGCTGGTCTCCGAGTTCCCTGATCTGGAGGAGAAGCCGGAGCAGATCGACGTATACACGGATGCCTCGTGTGTCCCGGGTTCACCGTGGTCGGCGATCGGGATGTCCTGCCCGGCGCTGGGGGTTGTCGCCTCTGCGGTACTGGACCGGGAGTTCATCAAGGACCATGCCCGGATCCGGGTCGCGGAGACTGCGGCGATCGCCGCCGGGGTGATGCTGTTCTGCAACTCTGCCCGCAGGATCATCGTCCATTCGGACTCCCGTCCGGCGTTGCAGTGGTGGGCGGATCTGGAGTCCATTCCGGGGCGTTGGTCGACACTGCGCAGCTATGCGGTCCACGAGAAGAAGAGCCACCCCAATGCCGAGGTCCGGTGGGTGAAGGGACACGCCGACTGTGAGGGCAACCTGTGGGCGGACCGTGCGGCGCGTCTGTCCCTGCACGCTGTCCGCTGGGACGAGGAGGACGCCGTGCGCCGCGGGAAGTTCGACAATCTCGCGGCGGAGTTCCGGGGGCGTTAGGCCTTCCCTGCCATTCCACTGGCCGAACGGAGTGTCGCCGTGACTGCAGAATCAGTGACCGGAAGCCGTGTCGGATACTGTCAGCTCTGCGGGATAGCCACGTCGGGGATCCTGGACAGAGCGGCGGTCACTTTTTTCGCATCGCCGTCCCGGAGGCGTTCCGCTACATCCAGATTCTCTCGAGGACTTCCACTGCCTCGGCGTCCGAGCGGTGCCGGAACCTGGCGAGGACCTTTCGCCGTGGTGCATCTGGGGCCAGACCGAGGGCTTCGGCGACAATCCCGTAGGACGCCGCGTCATCCTTCCCGGGAGTTTCCCCGACATGGTCGACGAGCCAGTCCAGTCCGTCGAGTTCCGCCGCATCCGATGAGTGCGCCGGAGTCACGGAGAAGTGCTCCCCGTCGTGCAGGTCGATCCAGATACGGTCACCCTCGGTGATCTGGAGGGGTTCGAGGAACCGTCGGATCGACCCGACGGAACTGGTGCCCAGGTTGCCCCAGATAATGCGCTGTTCACCGTAATCGCTCGGGATCATCCGTGGTTCGTTCCATTCCAGGTCCAGCATCGCTGTCAGTCCGTTGGGGATGTAGGTCCCGGAACCGCGCAGATGGTCCTTCGTCACGGTGACCAGGTTGCACCAGCGTCCGTCATGGATGTAGATGCCGTTGGACTCCTCCGGGGTGGCGTTGTTGACCATCGGTTCGGTCCGGCGTCGGACCACACCGCCCGTTGAGGTGAAGTCGCCGGTCGCTGCGTACGTTGTGACCGAGTTCGCGGAGACACCGAACTCCCGGGTCAGTTCATCGACGAGATCGGACAGCACGACGCCTTCGGCGCCGTCCGCCTCCGCGGCATCCACCCGCTGTCCGATGAGGTCGGCGATGCCGGTGTACTCCGGCAGTCCCCACCGGGTCAGGGCCCACTGCTCGACTCCCACGCGCATGAGATCGTCGCTGTTGTAGAGACCGTTGCGGAAGGACCGTTCAGACTTCGAGCTACCGATGCCCGCGTACATCTCAGAGACGCTCATCGGCCTGCCGGCGATCGACAACAGGGACGCTGCCCGCGCCGGATGCGACCCGACACGTGTGAGCACGTGGTCGTCAAGAACGAGGTAACCGCAGGTGGTGAGCCACTGGGTGAGCGTCGCCGCGTCATCGAGGCTTGACTGGTCGAGGACGTCGGACAGCTCCGCGACGCCCTCGTCGTTGATCATCGGTGCCAGGAGGTTCCCGGTGCGCTGGGCTGCGGTCGGCAGATCGGGGAAACAGACCCAGCCGTCTTCGATCCGGAAGTCGTCGTCGAAGGCATCGAGGATCCGCCACAACGGCGCGTCCCATCCGGGCAGGGCAGAAGCCAGTTCCGGGAAGACGGCAGTGATCTGTTCGAGCGTCCCCACCGGGTACGCGTGCGCCCGGACCCCGGCCCGCAGGTCGGCGACCGGCCCGGCGATGATCATTGGACGTAGGCGGGCGGTGAGCTTCTTCTGGAGTTGCCGGACCCGCTCGCGGGTGACTCCGACGGCTTGTCCGATCTCGTCGAGAGTCGCCGGTTTCTCGGCGATAATCCGGTCACGCAGGATCCGCTGATCACGGTCGTCACAGGACTCCCAGAACCGGCCGAGGACATCGGCGACAGTTCCCCTGCGCTGTGACAGTGCCAGGTGGAAGCAGCCGGACTCCTCTCCTGCCTGGGCAAGCAGTGCCTCAACGTGGGCGGGAAGCTCCCCGTCGACCGCGGATATTCCTGCGTGTTCCACCGCCGCGCGCAGACTGCCCTGGGTACGGGCGATGAATCCGAGCAGTCCGACGGCGGTGTCGAAAGCGCTGCCGAGGGAGTCCGCATCGAACGTCATACCCTCGTCCCCCAGTTCGACGACCGGGACGGCGTCCTCGTCATCGTAGAATCCGCCGGTCTGCATCGTTTCTCCAAGGTCGTCCCCGAGGTCTTCCGACTCGCCGACGACAGTCTCCGCCTCCGGATGCGAGGCAGCGACCACCAGGCGGGGATCGACGGCACCGCTCCCGGAGTTCTCCAGTTCACCGAGCAGGCGGGCGAAACCGGATTCAGAGATCACGGGCACCCCCAGGCTCCGGGCTTTCTTCGCCTTGGAGCTGAGGGAATCCGGGTCGGCGGCGACAAGTAGGACTGACTTCTTGATCACTCCGCCGACGTCCAGGCCGGCGTCGACCGCGCGTGCCTCCCACACGGCGCGCGGGATCTCGGTCTCCCCGGTGAAGGTGATGCGATCCCCGGGGGACAGACGCAACCCGGTACCGGCCGACTGCCCGGGCCCGTCGTCACCGCCTGTGACCGGAGAATCAAGCAGTGCGTCGACCGCTGCGGCTGCGACGCCGAGGGCACGGGCCACCGCGTGCAGTTCCTCGCGCTCCTCCTCGGTGACGATGCCGTCCGCCCAGGCCAGCACTGCGAGCTGCCGGACGAAACCGGCGTGCAGGTCCAGGGCTTCGTCCCGGCCGATGCCGAGGGTGGCGGCACAGTCGGTGAGTTCACCGATCTCGTGGACGGAGAGTTCGCGGTCGAGCATCGCCGTGGCCAGCAGGTCGAGGTAGGCATCCACGTTCGGTTGTCCGACGACCGGGACGCCGGTGGCGAGCTGGTTGAGCCACCGGCCGTCCGGTGCGGTGGCCTTCGTCGTGCGGCGGTGGAGGATCGCCGGCGAATCCGAGACGTGGGACGCCGGTGCAGTCAGATCGGCACGGGATATCGACACCGGATGGACGCCCCGGAGCAACTGTGCGACGGTCTCCGGGGCACGGTGGAGATAGTGGCCCAGCAGTTCGGCGGTGGCTTCGGCGTCGCCGAGTGCGGCGTGGGCGTGGGCGTTGACGATCCCGGCTGCCGACAGTGCGGCAGACAGCCCCCGGCCGGAGCCGGGGAGCAGCCGACCGGTCAGCGTGAGTGTGCACAGGCTGGCGCCTGTGAACGGGGTGTCGGTAAGCCCCAGCCTCCCGAATTCCGCTGCGAGAAGCCGGGAATCGAAGGCGGCGTTGTGCGCGACGAAGATCCGCCCGTTGAGCTGGTCGGAGAGTTCTCCGGCGATGTCGGCGAAGGTCGGTGCGCCGACGACATCGGCGGCGCTGATGCCGTGGATCCGGGTGTTGGGGATGTCCCGGTCCGGGTTGACCAGCGTGCTCCAGGTCCCGGTGACGGTCCCGTCGGCCTCTGCGTGGACGACGGCCACTTCCAGGACGCGGTCGCGGTTGGTGAAGCCGGTGGTCTCCACATCGACCACGGCGAAGGAGAGTCCCTGATTCTCATTAGTCACAGTGAAGAACTGTAGCGGGTGGGCAGGACAGGTCGGCGTCGGTGTTCGAGGGCTGATTCCTGCTCCCCCGATACACTTGCTGACGAGTCTTTCCTGTCCACGACCTGAGGGAGCACGATGAAGGGCCAGCCGACCGAGATCTGGCAGATCTACAACAAGGCGAACTCGACCTTGGAGATCCCCGTCTACCAGCGCAACTACGACTGGGGAACGCCGCAGTGCGCTCGACTGTTCGACGATCTCGAAGCCCTCGCCCACGCTGACCGGGACAAGCAGCCCAAGCACTTCTTCGGTGCCGTTGTCGGTAAATCCGAGGACTCGTGGACCTGGATCGTGATCGACGGCCAGCAGCGGCTCACCACGATCAGTCTGCTCATTCTCGCTATCGCACACTCGGTGGCCGCCGGGGATGTCGAGGTCGGCAAAGACCCTGACCTCGGACGCAAGCTCGTCGATGACTACCTGCTGGTGGATGCCAACCCGAATAGCCTGAAGTTCAAACTCAAGCCGGTGAAGAACGACGCTGCAGCTTACATGGCACTCTTCGGCCCCGAGGACGACTTCGTCGACTCCTCCAATGTCACCGCCAACTACCGCTACTTCCGCGAACGGCTACGCACAACCGATCTCACCGCGTACCAGGTGTGGGACGCCGTTTCCCGTCTTGAGGTGATGCACCTGGACCTGGAAGCCCACGATGATCCGCAGCGGATCTTCGAGTCCCTGAACTCCACCGGACTCAACCTCAGCGAATCAGACAAGATCCGCAACTTCGTGCTGATGAACCAGAAGCTCGAGGAACAGAACCGGCTCTACGAGCAGCGGTGGAACCCGATCGAGGAGAACGTCGACTACCGCACGGACTGGTTCATCCGCTGGTACCTGACTTCGAAGACGAACAAGACGCCGAAAGAATCGGATATCTTCGAGGCCTTCAAACTCTTCGTGCAGCGCAGCGACGACTCGGTCCCGCAGATTCTCGACGACATCTACGAGTACTCGAAGAACAGTCGCGCCATCACCCACGCATCGACCGGCTTCTCGACCGTGGACCGTCGGCTCAGCCGGGCGAACCTCATTGTCGGTGATGTGGTTCATCCGTTCCTCATGCCGGTCGTCGCGGACGCCCGGCGCGGTGAAACCACTGAGAGTGACCTTGATGCTGTCCTCCACATCATCGAGTCCTACCTTTTCCGACGGACGATATGTCAGGTCGGCGCTAATGCACTGAACAAGATCTTCGCCACGGCGTACAGCGAACTCCGCAAACTCCGGACCGCCCACCAGAGTTATGCAGATCTACTCACCTGGATTCTGCGCCGTCGTGACGGTGGTTCCGGCCGCTTTCCGAATGACGTTGACTTCCGGGAGAGCTTTGAAACGCGGGACACCTACCGTCTACGACCGGCTCACCGACGGTACCTCTTCGACGTCCTGGAGAACGGTGACTCGAAGGACAACCGGGACATCGCCGACAAGATCGCCTCCGGTGACCTCACGGTGGAGCACATCATGCCGCAGACCCTCACCCGTGCGTGGGAGGAAGAACTCGGACCGGATGCCGTGGACATCCACGACACCTGGGAGAACCGTATCGGCAATCTCACGGTCACCGGCTATAACTCGGCCTACTCAAACTCGTCATTCCAGAAGAAGAAGACAATGCCTGAGGGGTTCAATTCTTCGCCGTACCGGCTCAACGCGGACGTGAAGTCTGCCGATCACTGGAACGAGGACGCTCTCCGTGCCCGGTCGGCACGGCTCGTCCACCAGGCGCTCGAGTACTGGTCTTTCGTCGACACCGATTTCCGGCCTCCTGAGGTGGTCCGTCCGACCGAGCCGATGGGGACCGACACATCGTTCCGTGGCCGCGAGGTGACAGCCTACGAGTACGGGGATGTCTCCGAGACCGTCACCGACTGGGCGAACCTCGTACCCAAGGTGCTGCATGTGCTGCTCCAGCAGCATCGTGCAGCGCTGTTGGGGTTCGCCGGAACCGACAACCTGTTGACCACGGAGCCTGCCGCGCACGAGGGAAAGCGGGGGCTTCGGGTGGCCGATCCGGGCCTCGGGGTGTGGGTCAACAATGACACCAACACCAAGGTGACTCTGCTCAGACGGGTCTTCGAGGCCCTTCACCTCGATCCCGAGGAGCTGATCTTCACACTCCGCCCGTCGAAGGATGCTGCGGCGAGTGGCGTGTCTGGCGGTTCGCTCTCCGGGGGAGACGATGGTGGGAAGGGCGATGACGGAGGTTCCACTGGTCGTTACGCTGCTCTCACCAAGTTCCGGGCGGAGATGGATGAGGACGCGGAGCTGAAACCGGAGCCTTCCGGAACCGCTGATCTCCGTACCGAGTTCTCCGGCGAATTCACTGAGTTCCGGCGGGATTCCTGGATGCAGGATCTGGGTGGTCAGCCGCTGGCTTCCTTCACCGCCGCGACACCGGTCGACCAGATGACTGCCGAGCAGGTACTGGCGGTGATTTCAGGGCTTTTCGCCATGGAGTCCATGTTCGGCGCCGGTGCGGTACACCAGTCGATCATCGACGGGTCCATGTCCGGCTATATGGATCGGTTGGCTGAACTGGGCTGACGGTAAAGAACCCCGCCCGTCACGCCACCGCCTGCACCAGCAGAACTGCACCGGAGAGGACCGAGAAGACGATAACCGCCATCCGCAGATCCAGCAATGGGAAGCGGCGGACAACCAGGGTACTGCCCACGGTGCCCAGCACGAGCGCAGGTAGCAGGACAAGGGAGTCTCCCAGCCACCCGTCCGGCGCGGAGCCGGTGACCGTCAGCGCGACCAGGGAGACCACCTCCCCGATGAAGAAGCAGGTCGCAACGGTGGACCGCAGAACCGCCGGTCGACTGTGCTGGTAGACAAGGCCCATCGGAGGCCCGCCCACGCCCGTCGCTGTCTCGCTGATTCCGGTCACTGCGCCGGCCGCGAGGAACGCGGCCGGGGTCGGTGCGAAAGGCGGCGCGAAAAGGCTGACCAGGGCCGCGCCGATCGTCACCAGGGCGACCAGGACAGTCAGACCGGTGGTGGAAAGCACTGCCACCATCAGCAGCCCGACCAGAGTGAACACGATCCGGGTGGCGCTGATCCACGCCCCGCCCCGCCAATCAATCGACCGCCACTCCCGCAATGCGACAAATGCGTTGAGCGGCAGCATGAGTAACAGCACGATCGTCGGAACCAGCTCCGGTGCCAGCAGTGTCGCCACCGGAGAGACGATGAGTGCGAAACCGATGCCGCTGGTCCCCTGCACCAGGGCCGCGACGAAGACCACCAGGGACAGGATAACGATGGTGGCGGTGGTCATCGCTGCCCGCCGTGATGTCCCCGTCGACCGAGCCCTGCCCGCGCGCAGACCGCAGCGGACGCCGTCCTGGCGTCCGCGATGAGCTGGTCGTAATCCAGGTGGAGGAACTCCCCGTCGAGGACACGGGTCGTCCCGTCGGTGATCACCGCGTGGATCTGATCGCGGTGACCGAGACGGACCAGCTCCCAGGCGAGGTCGACCGGGCAGATGAAGTCCGGGGTGTCGAGTCGGAGCACGAGCATGTCCGCCCGGAACCCGGCGGCGATGGACCCGACCTCGTCTCCGAGGCCCGTCGCGTCCGCCCCACCAGTGGTGGCCGCCCGCAGCCAGTCGTCACCACCACCGGCGACAGGGTCACCGACCTCGATGGCGGAGGCGAAACGCTGGGCGGTCTCGGCGGCATCCATCAGGCGGAAGGCGTCCGCCCGGGTGCCGTCGGTCCCGAGTCCGGTGCGTGCACCGAGAGCGAGCATGGTCAGGGCGTCGGCGATGACATTGCCCTTCCAGGCGCTGGCGACAGGGTTATATGACCAGGCTGCACCGGAGTGTGCCAGCCGGATCTTCTCCTCCGGCGTCAGCAGCGTGGTGTGCGCGGCGAGAAGGTGCCGGTCGAGCGCGCCGGCGTCCTCGAGAAGTCCGAGAGGACGCCGCCCGGTGGCGAGAAGGGTACGTTCCACACCTGCCAGGTGTTCATTGACGTGTGTCTGCAGCACCGCGTCCTCCGCCCGACACAGGTCCGCCAGCCGCGCCAAGGTGCCTGGGGTCGCCATCTCCGGGGTGGCGACAGCGACGGAGCCGTGGACCCAGTCGTCGCCGGCGAAGCGTCGCAGGTGCTCTTCCGCGGAGGCGACCACGGCGTCAGCAGTACCCTCACCGATGTCGTGGCTGATCTTGCCCAGGACCAGCCGCACTCCGACCTTGCGGGCCTGGTCGGCGATGATGCCCGGGTCGTGGGCTGACCGGGCCCCCGCGTCGGCGACGGCGGTGAAGCCGCCGAGCAGAGCGTCCACCAGCCCAAGGCGTGCACTCACCGCAAGCTCATCCTCGTTGAGAGAACCTTCCAGCGGAACCCACACCCGACGGAAGATTTCAGAGGGTTCACCGAAGGCGTAGGGCCGACCGAGTGTCTGGGCCAGGTGCTGGTGGCAGTCGACCATGCCGGGGACGAGGGCATGGTCGCCGAGTTCCACACGGCTGTGGTCGGAGTAGATCTCCGGCAGCTCGGACTCTGGGCCGACCCACGCGAACTGCCCGTTCTCAACGACCACCGCTTGTCCGGTCAGGAATCTGTCGGCCGTCCAGGTGTGTCCTGGGGTGAGGACGTAAGAGTCCGGCAGTGAGCACAGTGCATCAGGTGTCATCGGGTGGCCTTCTTCCACAGCAGGATCAGTCCGGCGACGACCATACCGACGATGGCGGACATGGTCACGCCGTTGCCTAGCAGAAGTCGCAGGTCGGTAGGCAGGTTGAGGTAGAGAGAGGGTGCGAGGATCGGTAGCAGGCCGGCGGCGAATCCGGCGGTGGCGGTGAGGAAGTTGGCGTCGTCGGTCATGTCGATGCCCTGGAACATGCGCAGTCCGGAGACGACGATCATGGTGAAGGCGTAGACGGCGGTGCCGCCGATCACGGGTGCGGGGATGGACTGGATGAGATCGGCGACCGGTCCAATGAGGGCGATGAGGATGAGGAAGACACCGGCCAGTGCAGTCACGAAGCGACTCGTAACGCCGGTCGCCCGGACGATGCCGATATTCTCACCGCTGGTGAGCATCGTCTGGCCGCCGAACGGTGCGGCGATAAGGGAGGTGAGCGCGTCACCACGGACCGTGGCCGCAACAGTGGCGCCCTTGTCGATCTTCTTGCCGACGATGTCGGCGTTCAGGGTGGTCTGGCCCGTGGCCTCGGCCATGGAACCGATGCTGAAGACGATGAGCGGGACAGCGGCGACGATGTCGAAGGTCACCGAGCCGTAGGGCAGCCAGGTGGGCAGGCGGAGCACATCATCGGTGCTCACGGATTCGAAGTGGCCGGTTGCTGCGGCGAGGACGGTACCGACGACCATGCCGAGGAGAATCGCGACAGAGCGAAAGCGTCGGGGCAGCACGATCTGCAGGACGATGATGGCCCCGACCGTCGCGGCGGCCAGGCCGATCGCCCACAGCGGGGCTTTCTCGTCTTTGGAGATCAGGCCACCGGCGATCTTGACGACGTTTACGCCGATGACGGTGATCATCACGGCAAGCACAACCGGCGGGATGACCTTCACGATCACACCCGCCAGCGGGGAGAGTATGAGGCAGACGGCGGCGGCGATGATGACGGAACCGGTTGCTACGGGGGCGGAGTGTTCCGTGGCGATCTGGATGAAGATCGCCACGGCCGCGCCGCCGGGGAGCATGACGAACGGGAGTTTCGCGCCGAGTTTCAGCCAGCCCATGGACTGCAGGATCGATCCGATGCCGCAGGCGAGCAGGGTCACGCAGAGGACGCTACGGGTGA
Source organism: Corynebacterium sp. (assembly GCF_022712275.1). Taxonomy (GTDB): domain Bacteria; phylum Actinomycetota; class Actinomycetes; order Mycobacteriales; family Mycobacteriaceae; genus Corynebacterium. The sequence goes on from NZ_JALAGU010000055.1 coordinate 97,449, forward strand.
CGTCGCCGTCGAGCTGGAGTACCCCGCTGATGAGGAAGACGGATGCGATGGGTGTAGAGATCATCACGATGACGTGCTGGAGGGCGAGAATGATCGCCCGGGGCCAGGCGGGCATCGTGTCGACGGGGTGTAGTTGGTGGCCGGTGGGTGTGTGTTGGTCCGTGCGGGCGGCTGCGGTGGACATGGTCGGTTTCCTCTCGATTGTCCTCTATCCTGGTTTAAATCGATTGAAATACACAATTCTGAGATCCGCACGCCGGAGGTGGAAGGTTTTACCGGCCCGAAACGGTGGAGGTGCCCGGCACGGTGGAGCCGCGCATGACGAGGCCCGGCTGCCGTACATCCTGACGCAGGACGCCGTCCTCCGCCCCCCCGTCAACGCTCTCGATGATGAGCTCGGCGCAGGCCTCAGCTACCGCCGTCATGTCCAGGTCCAGGGAGGTCAACGGCGGTGTTGCCCCCAGGGCGCGCGGCCCGTTGAAGTTCGTGGCGACGAGCAGGTCACCGGGCACGGCACGCCCTAGATCGGCCGCTGCATCTAGGACACCGAGCGCCAGCAGGTCAGTGGGCGCGTAGACCGCGTCGGTTTCGGGTTGGGCAGCAAGGAGTTCACGGGTTGCCGTCCTCGCCGCTGCCCGGTCGACCTGGCAGGTGGTCACCAGGTATTCCACGGAACTATCGGGGCCGGAGCCTGCTGACGTGTCACCAGTTACCTGCCGGAGATAGTTGCGGACGCTCACCGTCACGGAGTTGTCCGCCTCCCCCAGCAGCACCCCGATGTGCCGGGCCCCGACGTCCCGGAGATGGGCGAGCATCACGTCCGCACCGGAGGCACCGCGGTCGACCACTCCGTCCACCTGCAGCCCCGGCGCATCGCCGACGGCAACGGTCTTCACGCCCCTGCGGTGCAGTTCGGTGGTGAGGGGTTCCCCGCTACGCGGTTCGACGATCACGGCGGCGTCCATGTCGAGGTCGTCGAGCTGGCGGATGTCCTGCAGTGGTGGGACGAGGAGCATCGAATAGCCGCGGGCGAGAAGTAGGCGGGACAGCGGCACGGCCAGGGCGATCTGGAAGCTGTAACCGGACTCGTCACCGGCGACAGCCTCGGGCACCGTGGTGAGCAGGGCGACACAGTGGGATTTCGCCCCGCGCAACCGCCGCGCGCGAACGTCGGGCCGGTAGCCGAGTTCGTCGGCCACCTGCTGCACCTTCTCCACCGTCGCACTCGCAGGTCCCGGCCGACCGTTGAGCACCAGCGAGGCGGTGGAACGGGAGACTCCAGCGGCGGTGGCGACATCAGCGAGAGTGGCGGGGAGGTTCACGGTCGCCCAGTGTAATCGGCCCGGGGCGCTCAGCGGCCCATCAGCACTTCAGGCAACGCGGCACGAAGCTCAGCGTGGATGTCATCGAACTTGACTGTCAAACAATGAACTACCCCGGCCTTCGGGGTTCATGGTCTTCTGTTCCTCCACAAAGACATTCGCCACCATCCCACCCCCGCACCGAACCCCACCAGGTACTGTGAATCAGGTAAGAGCGACCCGACAGGCTTCCGCTGGGACATGCCTCCACGTCGCACGAGTATTCGTGCTGCCTGGAGAACCCCATGCCTCTGCTTCGGACGACTGCCGCCGAGCTCCTGTCCCGCTTCGCCAACCCGAAGGACCTCGGTGACCATATGGCCACCCAGGCTGGATACGAAGGTCTCGGTTGCTCCTCGGCTGAGCGCCGCTCCTGGGAGAACAGCATCCCCGAGCTGGCCAAGGTCCTCACCCATGCCGGGCTCGAGGATGTCGACGTCCTTCTGGAGCAGAAGCTTCCCCTGAATTCCAAGCGGGTGGACGCGATCATCGCCGGCACCAACCCGGCAACCGGGCTCCCTTCCTTCGTCGTGATCGAACTCAAGCAATGGAGTTCAGCGACTCTCTTCGAGGACGATCCGAAACTGGTCGACGTGCCCGGCACGCTCGGTGGTCCGCGCCTGCACCCGCTGCGCCAGGTTGACACCTACCGGGAACTGCTCACCAACTTCCTCACCATCTTCGACGGTCACCCTGAGAGCGTCCAGGGAGCGGTCTTCCTCCACAACGTCAGTCACCGTGCCGCCGTCGTCGAGCTGGACGACTACACCTCCGACCTGCGTTCGGAGCTGTTCACCGGTGCCGACATCGAGACCTTCGCCTCTTTCCTGAAGGCCCGCATCTCCCCCGTCCGGGATGCCTCCGTCATCGACCGTTTCATCGAATCCGCGGTCGCACCGTCCCAGCAGCTGCTCACCTCCGCCGCCGCGGAGATCCGGGACCGCGAGCAGTTCATCCTCCTCGACCGGCAGCGTCAGGCCGTCGACATGGTCCTCCACGCGGTGGAGCGTGCGGACAAGACGGACGCCAAGCGAGTTATCGTCGTCTCTGGCGGCCCTGGCACCGGCAAGTCGGTCGTCGCGCTGTCACTGCTCGGCGAGTTGGCCCGGCGGGGAAAGAAAGTCCTGCACGCCACGGGGTCTCAGGCGTTCAAACAGACAATGGAGAAGATTGCCGGCCACCGGCACCGCGCTACCCAGGATCTCTTCCAGTACTTCAACAGCTTCCTGGAGGCGGAGAAAAACTCCCTCGACGTGCTCATCGCTGATGAGGCCCACCGTATCCGGGAGACCTCCACCAACCGGTATACCCAGGCCCATCTGCGCACCGGTCGCCCACAGATCGATGAGCTCATCGATGTCGCCCGCACCCCGGTGTTCCTCCTGGACGAGAACCAGGTCGTGCGCCCCGGCGAGCTGGGGTCCCTCCACGAGATCACGGAGTTTGCCAAGTCCAAGGGCCTTGAGGTCCAGCATGTGGAGCTCACCGAGCAGTTCCGCTGCGGCGGCAGTCTGGTCTACACCAACTGGGTCGAGGAGGTCCTCGGGCTTGCCGATCCCCCGCAGGACGCCACGAAGGACGCCACGGAGGACGCCGACACCGACGGTTCCGTCTTCACTCCAGACTTCGATGTCGCAGCAGTACCCAACATCACCGTCCATGCCCTCGACCCTGAGCATCCACCGGTGTTGAAACCTCAGCATGAGGTCGCGATCTCAGTCGTTGAAACCCCGGAGGAGATGGAGCGCATCCTGTCGCTCAAGGCGGCCGAGGGGTACTCCGCCCGTATCGCCGCCGGCTTCTGCTGGCGATGGAGCAAGGTCTCGAAGGGACAGACCGAGCTCGCCCCGGATGTCCGTATCGGTGACTGGGAGAAGCCCTGGAACAACCCGGAGAAGAGGAGAGTCGGCAACGCACCTCAGTCTTTCCTCTGGGCGACCGGCGACGGCGGCTTCGGCCAGGTCGGCTGCATCTACACGGCCCAGGGCTTCGAGTACGACTGGTCCGGCGTGATCATCGGCCCGGACATGGTCTGGCGCGACGGTGGTTTCCGCACGGTCCGCGCCGCCAACCTCGATCCGGCGCTGCGGAAGAAGTCACTGACCGACCACGACTTCGACGTACTGATCCGGCACGTTTACAAGGTCCTGCTCACCCGCGGGATGCAGGGCACGCTGATCTACTCGCCCGACCGGCGGACCCGCGAGGTGCTCAGACAGCTCCTCGGTCAGGGAGCCGACTGACCTGAGCCGTCGCTTCTGCCGTAGCAGGACGACGCTCCCCACATTCCGGCGTACTGCGCGCCACCTCATCTGACAAGCGACCCCGACAGGCTTCCACTGGGACACGCCTCCACGTCGCACGAATTTCGTGCTGCAAGGAGCCGATATGGCCGACCGTTCCCGTTACGTGGATTCCGCCGAGAATTTCTACAACTCCACCCGCCCCGCCGCCATCGATGACCTGATCCGGTCCATGATGAAGAAGAAGTCTGCTGCCGAGCGCATCAGCGACACCGGAGAAGAAGGATCCTGGAAGCACAGCCTCCCGCGGATCGCCGAGGTGATCCGCGATGCCGAACTGTCCAGCGTCTACGTTTCGCTGGAGTTCAACCCGCCTCAGTACGGTCACCGTCGTGCCGACGTGATCCTTTCCGGATACAAGGACGGCTTGCCCAGCGTGCTCGTCATCGAGTTGAAGCAGTGGAGCGAAGCTACCTGGGACCCCACCAACAACTGGGTCTCCGAGATCGCTGCGCGCTACGGCAAGGTCGAGCATCCGGTACGGCAGGCATTCGGCTACGCGCAGGTAGTCCAGCACTACATTGAAGGCTTCCACCCGGAGGAAGCCACCACGGAGGCCGCCGCCTACCTTCACAACGCCACCGCAGAGTCTCTCCAGTCGCTGAAGTCTGCCGGGCAGTGGTACGCCGACCGATTGTTCTCCGGCGACACCAGCGGGGACGCGGCGTTCACCGCATTCCTTCAGAAGCACTTCGACAACATCAACGGACGCGTGGTTGCCGAGGCCCTCGAGAACAACGCGCCGAAGAAGAGCAAGGACATCCTGGAGGCGGCAGGCGAGATCTTCCAGAATCCGGAAACGTTCCCACTCAGTGAAGAGCAGCGGGAGGTCGTCAACGACATCCAGAAGAAGTTCAACGACGCCCTCGACCCCCGGAATCCCAGAGGGAAGACGATCATCGTCGTCAACGGTAAGCCCGGCTCCGGCAAGACCTGGATCTGCATGAACCTTCTGGGCAGGGAAGCCGCTGCCGAGCGGCAGGTCTCCTTCGCAACGAACTCTACCTCGCTGCGCGAGACGCTGAAGAAGGTCGCTAAGCGATCGAAGGAGACAAAGCCGGTCGCGGAGACGATCACTTCTGCCCGGACCTACTGGAAGGACGAGATCTGGGACTCTCTCGATCTGTTGATCGTCGATGAGGCCCAGCGGCTCAACGAGTGGACGGTCCGCACCGGCAATGCGAACCGGAAGGACATCCAGGAGGAGCTGGAGCGCTTCAACATGACGCAGCTCCGGGAGCTGGCGAACTCCGCCAAGGTCCTGGTGCTGATGATGGATGACTGGCAGCAGACCACGGCCACCGACTACCTCACCACGGAGAAGGTGAAGGAAGTCGCAGACCTCATCGGGGCAGACTTCCAGCTCTACGAGCTGGAGGAGCAGCACCGAAGCGGTGGTTCAAAGACCTTCGAGTCCTGGGTGGACCACCTCGTCGACGATGAGCCTGCCGTGTGGCATGACGAGGAGAATTTCTGGGTCAAGGTCGCGGATTCCCCCGAACAGATGGAACAGATTCTCGCCGCGCACTCGGAGCAGGATCCACGGATCATGGCGGGCTTCTGCTGGCCGTGGACGCAGAAGGATCCGGAAACGAAGAAGTCATTCTCCCATGTCGAGGATGTCCCCTATGACATCGTCATAGGCGACTGGTCTATCCAGTGGAACCTGCCGTCGAACACCGAGGGTTACCCGAAGTCTGACTTCTGGGCATTCGAGGACAAGGGAGCGAAGCAGGCTGGCTCGATATTCTCCGGACAGGGCTTCGAGTTCGACTACTGCGGCGTGATCATGGGCCCCGATCTGCGGTACGACGCCACCCAGGCGAGGCTGAAACCCGACTACGAGGCGTCCGAGTACACGACGCTCAAGCGGCTGGCCAGGAAGCAGGAACGGGAGGGAGTACCCGGCGACACGAAGAACAGCGCTGTCCAGCGCCTGCGCAATGGCTACCGCGTGCTGCTTACCCGCGGAATGAGGGGTGTGGTGGTGTACTCGACAGATCCGGCCACTCAGCAGCTTCTCAAGAGCATCGTCAACCCGGAGTAGACAGCTCCCGAGTAGGCGATTCTTTCAGACCTGCGGTCAAGTCTCTTTGAGTGGTGTTCTTTGTCGGTCCCTGTGAACAGGGGGATTGTCAGCGACGAGTCGACCAGCTCAGCCGTCGTCGTAGACCATAGGGACCATGGGGACCGTGGGGACCGTGGGGATCACGGTCATCAAGCTCCGATCATGAACTGCACATCCGGAACCCCGACCGCGTCAGCGGAGTCGTGGACACCGTCGTCGGGGTCGTAGAGGGTGTGGGCGAGTTTCCTCATGCTGATCTCTGAGAGATACCGACGCTCACCGTACTGCCACTCCTCATGCTGTTCGGCCAGGACAGCACCGATCAGCCGGGTCACCGACGCCCGGTCGGGGAACACCTGGACAACGTCAGCGCGCCGCTTGATCTCCCGGTTGAGCCGCTCAATCGGATTGTTCGACCAGATCTTCTCCCCAGTGCTCCACCGGCATGCCGGTGAACGCGGTCAGGTCCGTTTCCGCGGCGGTGAGCATGTCGGCGACGTCAGGGCACGAGGACCTCAGTGCGGTGGTGACCTGCTTGTACTGGGCGACCAGCGCCTGCTGATCGGTCTGGGCGAATACCGCGGAGATCAGCGCGTTGATCGGCTTGGAGTGCCTTGAGCCCAACTTCTGGGTGACGTTGCAGGCGAAGTGGACCCGGCAGCGTTGCCAGCCGGCCCCGGGCAGGATCGCTGTCGTCGCGGCCTTGATACCGCTGTGTGCGTCGGAGATGACCAACGCCACACCTAACGGATCGGTATCGGTGGAGACCTTCAGGCCGCGTTCACGCAGGTTGCGGAGGAATTCGGTCCAGATGTCGGTGGATTCTTCAATCGCCGACGGCCATGCCGAGGATCTCTCGACGACCCTGGGCAGATACGCCGGTGGCCACGACAACGGCCTGGGAGATGACCCTGCCGCCTTTGTTGTGGACCCCACCACCCCGGCGGACGTCGACGTAGGTCGCGTCGAGGTAGACGTAGGGGAACCAGGTGTGGGTCAACGGTCGGGTGAGGAACTCCTCGACGGCCTCGTCGATGTCGGCACAGATCCGCGAGACGGTGGACTTCGAGATTCCGGAGTCGATGCCGAGAGCTTTGACCAGGTCATCGACTTTGCGGGTGGATACTCCGTCGATGTAGGCCTGGCAGATGACCGCGTGCAGGGCTTTGTCGACCCGGCGTCTGGGCGACAGCAGCGAGGGGAAGAAGGACCCGTGCCGCAGTTTCGGGATGTTGATGTCCACATCGCCGGAGGTGGTGGAGATCTTCTTCGACCGGGTGCCGTTACGCCGGTTGTTGCGTTCGCTGGTGCGTTCGTAGGGGGCGGCGCCGATGGTGGCGGAGGCTTCGGCGTTGACGAGGTCCTGGAGGCCGGCCTGCATCAGTTCGCGGAACATGTCGTTGTGGGCGACGTTGGGATCGTCGAGGAGTTTCTGGATGAGCGTGGATACGGCAGAATGGGGTGTGGCCATCGTGGGCACAGCTCCTTTGTGGATTCTTTAGGCGGAACCTACAGAGCTTCCCGCGGTGGCCTTCACTGTGCAAGGAGACGGTGAACCTGCCGGGGGAATTGACACCACGCTAGGGGACTCAACCGTCGCATATCTGCTGTGGACGTATTCCAGACTGGTGTGCCCGTCCGTTGGATTGAATATCCACGGCGGAGCCGATTTATCGGGTCCAGATGTCACATTTCTGAAACCCGTGAGTCTGCGGTGTTACCTCGGGTACGGGGACGGCCAGCGAAGCGACGGCGCAGCAACGGCAGGGGGACCATCACCCAACCCCGCTCCGGCCC
>NZ_JALAGU010000011.1 GCF_022712275.1 Corynebacterium sp.
GGATGGGGGAGGGGTGGACGGGTGTGACCCTTGCGTGCGTGGTTCCACGCAACCTAGTGTGATGAGCATTCACAGTTAGGTAGTGCAAGCCTCAAGGAGGACCATGTCTGCGCAGTCGCAGAGTCCGCATAGCCCGCATAGCCCGCAGGGGCCACCCGCACAGTCTCCACCGGTTGTCCCTGATGCACCGGACAACAGGGCCGAACAGAAAGCCGGCGCGGCCGCGCTGAAGAATCTTCTCCGTCCGGTCTCAGGGCGTCTCATGCTCGGACGGATTCTTTCCGCTCTCTCCGCCGTCCTGGCTGTCGTCCCGTACATCGCCCTGGTCAAGATCGGTGCACTGCTCATCGACGGGGCGTCCTCCGGCGACGGTTCCGGCGCCGGCACCGGCATCGACGGAGACGAGGTCAACCGTTGGCTCACGATTCTGCTCGGCGCCTTCATGGCTCGGCTCGTCATCTACTTCATCGCCCTGTCGGTCACCCACTTCGCCGATGTGGCCCTGGGGCACGGTATCCGGCTGCGGATGGTGACACGCTTCGCGAAGGTCCCGCTGAGCTGGTTCACCGCGACGAACTCCGGCCGCGTCCGCAAGGGCCTGCAGGACGACATCACCACCGTCCACTACCTCATTGCCCACCAGCCGGTCGAAGGCACCGGCGCGGTGGTCATGCCGCTGGCGCTGATGGTCTACGCCTTCATCGTGGACTGGCGGCTCGGACTGCTCTCCGTCGCCGTCGTCCCCGTGTACCTGCTGGCCATGATGATGACCATGAGGAACATGGGGGAGAAGACGGTGGAGATGGACCGGCGGCTCGGCGATGTCTCGGCCCGCATGGTCGAGTTCGTCACCGGCATCTCCGTGGTCAAGGCCTTCGGCCGGGTCGGACGCGCGCACCGCAGCTACCAGCGTTCCGCCGATGAGTTCTACGACTTCTATCTCGCCTGGGTGAAGCCGCTGATGGCCGTCTCCTCCCTCGGCCAGTCCATCCTGGCGGTGCCGCTGATCCTGCTGGTCAACCTCGGCGGCGGCATGCTGCTGGTCCACAACGGTTACGTCGGTGTGGCAGATGTCCTGGCCACGTCGCTGATCGCACTGCTGGTGCCGTACTCCCTGGAGACCATGCAGAACAACACCTGGTCCAGCCAGATCGCCGGGGCCGCCGCGCTGCGCCTCACAGGTCTGCTCGAGACCCCCGTGCTGCAGGACGCCGCCAGTGCGAAGACCGCCCCCGTCTCCCACGAGGTCACCTTCGACCACGTCACCTACCGTTACCCCGGGGCAGACACCCCGGCGGTCGACGACGTGAGCTTCACCCTGCCCGCCGGCACTGTCACCGCTCTCGTCGGCCCGTCAGGGTCCGGTAAGTCCACCATCGCCACCCTGCTCGCCCGTTTCGATGATCCGCAGTCGGGCACGGTGGCTATCGGCGGCGTCCCTGTGAGGGACATCGCCGATCTGTACTCCCATGTCGGGTTCGTGCTGCAGGATCCGCAGCTGGTCGCCGTGAGCATCCGCGACAACATTGCGCTGGGTCGGCCGGACGCCACCGATGCCGAGGTCCGGGATGCCGCCCGGGCCGCCCATGTCCTCGACGAGATCGAGGCCCTGCCCGACGGCTTCGACACCGTCTACGGCTCGGACACCGGACTGTCCGGCGGACAGGCCCAGCGCATCGCCATCGCCCGCGCGCTGCTGATGGACGCCCCGGTGCTCGTCCTCGATGAAGCGACCGCGCTGACCGACCCCGAGTCGCAGCACGAGATCCAGCAGGCCCTCTCCACCCTCGCGGAAGGACGCACCGTGCTGGTCATCGCCCACCGCCCCGAGGCGATCGCCGGGGTGGACCGGGTCATCCACGTCAACAACGGACAGGTCACCGCCGAGGAGGCACGGGCATGAAGCTCCCCCTGATCGACATCGTTCCCCGGATGCGCCGGATGATCTCCCATCCGGAGGCCATGACTCCCGCCCTGCTCACCAGTGCCGTCGCGGGGCTGGTCGAAGGTCTGGCCCTGGCGGCCCTTCTGCCGGCGATCTCGTCACTGGCCGCCGACGAGGCCTGGTGGGGGCTGACCACACCCGGCTGGCTGGTGGTCTTTGCCGTCCTGGCGCTGGTCAGTGTCGCCCTGAACTTCGTCAAGGACCAGCGCAACTACCGCGTGGCGATGGACTTCCTGCGCAGTATCCACCGCCTGGTGGGTGATCAGGTGTCGCGTCAGCCGCTGGGCTGGTTCGCGCGTCCACTCGCCGGACGTCTGTCCCGGATGGTCTCCTCCGAACTCATGACCACCGGCGAGATCTTCGCCCACATGATCGGCCCGCTGGTGTCCCGCATTGTCACGGCGACGGTCGTCATCGTCGCCGCCTGGTTCTGGAGCCCGTGGCTCGGGCTCGTCCTCACCCTCGCCGTCCCGGTGTTCCTGGTGATCACGCTGTGTTCCACGGCGCTCGCCAGGAAGGGTGGACGCATCCATGAGCCGGACGAGGAGGAACTCGCCGACCGCATCGTGGAGTACGCCCAGTGTCAGGGTGCGCTGCGTTCCTGCGGGCACAGTGAGGACTTCGCCCCGCTGACTGCGGCTCTGGACAATGCGGTCGCGTCAAAGGAGAAGTCACTGTGGATCGAGACACTGGGACTGCTGCTGTCCGGCGCAGTGACTCAGGGGGTGATTGTCGCGCTGATCGCGGTGACCGGCACATTGGCCGTCGACGGGACGCTGGAGCCGGTCCCGGCACTCGCCTTCATCGGACTGGCACTGCAGTTCACCTCCACACTGTCGGCGATCACCGAGGGGGCGATGGGTCTGGAGACCAGGCGTCCACTGCTGGACAGCATCGACGGCGTCCTCACCGCCGAGCCGTTGGCCGAACCGGACACCCCCGCGCGGCTCACCGCGCCGGGCTCGGTGGAGCTGCGCGGCGTGACCTTCGGCTACACGCCGGACGCCCCGGTGGTCCGGGACCTGTCCTTCGAGGTGCCCACCGGGTCGATGGTCGCGCTGGTCGGGCCGTCCGGCTCGGGTAAGACGACGGTGGAGAAACTCATCTCCCGGTTCCACGATGTCGATTCCGGTGAGGTGTTCGTCGGTGGCGTCCCGGTGACGCGGCAGACCACGGAGCAGCTCATGGCGCAGCTGTCGATGGTCTTTCAGGACGTGTACCTCTTCGACGACACGCTGGAGGCGAATATCGCGGTGGGCCGGGAGGGGGCGTCCACCGCCGAGATCCGGCACGCCGCGGAGCTGGCGGGTGTCACGGAGATCGCCGCGCGACTCCCGGAGGGCTGGGCGACACAGGTCGGGGAGGGTGGTAAGGCACTGTCCGGCGGTGAGCGGCAGCGGGTGGCGATCGCCCGGGCACTGCTCAAGCAGGCTCCGGTCGTGCTGCTGGACGAGGCGACGAGCGCGCTGGACGTGGAGAACGAGGCACATATCGTCGCATCCGTCGAACAGCTCCGGAAGGACGCGACACTGCTGGTCGTCGCACACCGGCTGGACACCATCGCGAAGGCGGACTCGATTGTGCTGTTCACCGCCGACGGGCAGATCGAGGCGCAGGGCACGCATGAGGAACTGCTCGCGGCTGAGGGCACGTACACGAGGTTCTGGAACCATCTGCACCATGCGCAGGGGTGGACACTCGTCGACCGGTAGGCTGGTCATCATGGGTGTCGGAAAGAAGACCGGGCCGAAGCCGTCGTTCACCAGGGGGGACGTGGTGGACGCCGCACTGGCGATCGGCGTCGACACGTTCACGCTCGCCCAGGTGGCGAAGCGTATCGGCGTGGTGACCTCGGCGGTGTACCGGCGGTTCGATTCCCGCGATGACCTGTTGGACGCCTGCCTGGCGAAGGCGGCGTCCTCCATCGCGGTCCCTGCGCCGGGGGCGAGCTGGCAGGAGGTCTGCCGGCTGTGGGCCGACGAGTGCTGGCAGGTCTGCGAGAACTTCCCCGGCCTGGCTCGTGCCGTGTACTCCTATGCGCCGGCCTTCACCCATGTGGGGCAGGTCGCCGGGGCGTATGCGGCGGCGCTGGAGTCTCACGGGTACACCCGGGGACAGGCGGGGTTCGCGCTGGACTTCCTGGGGGACACGGTCTTTGCGTGCCGGCTCGGCGTGGAGTCCATGCGCGCCACCGACGGGTCGGGGGAATCCGGTCTGTCCCGGGCGAAGGCGAGGGTAGGGAAGGAGGTTCCCGACCATCCGTTCCAGCCGGACGAAACCTGGGCTGACCGCGGGGCCACTGATGTGAAGGTGGAGTTCATCATCGACGGTCTGGGGCGGCACTGGCCGGAGATGTGAGGGTGTGTCCGGTGTTCACCCCCATTACCGTGAATACTGTTGACAGTTGGGTGAGCGCTGCCTAACTTCTGTGAATATGACGTACACATCCGCCCTGTCACGGGCCACCGCCGCCATCCTCACACTCGGGCTCGCCGCCGGCTTCACCGCCTGCGGCTCCGACGACGCCTCCTCCGACGGTGGTGCTGACACCATCACCCTCACCAATGCCTTCGAGGACGCCGACTACCCGGTCGCCCCGGAACGTGCGGTCGTCACCGCGTCCGCCCTCGACAATGTCCTCGCCCTCGGGATCACCCCGGTCGCCGTCGTGATGACCGAACAGGACGAGGACGCCCCGTGGCGGGAAGGCAGGCTCGACGGGGTGGAGCGGATCACCGTCGCCGCCTACGGAGACATCGATGCCGAGGCGATCGCCGCCGCTGACCCCGACGTCATCATCGGTGACATCTACTGGATCGACTCGCAGGACGAATACGACCAGCTCACCGGAATCGCGCCCACACTCAACGGTCCTTCCGCGGACCCGACGGAGGCCACCTGGAAGGAACGGCTCAGCCAGCTCGGTGACCTCTACGACAGGGAGGACGAGGCGCAGCAGATCATTGACGAGGACGCGGACCTCTTCACGCAGTTGAAGGAGGATCTGCCTGGTCTGTCGGGGAAGACCGGCTGGGTGGGACGTGACCAGGGCGACGGGAAGATCGGTACGTCACCGGACCCCTCCGAGGCGTCCAACTCCTTCCTCTACGACCTCGGCATGACCCTGCCGGCGACCATCGAGGGGAAGGAACCCAATGCGGCAGGTGGCGCGTACGTCGTCAGTCCGGAGAGCTATGACGAGTTCGCCGCCGACTTCTCGGTGATCTACACCTCTGCCGGGATCGCATCGCTCGAGAGCCGCCCGACCTTCGCTGCCCTGCCGCAGGTGAAGAACGGGACCATGATCAGCGACAACTATGCGGTGGTCATCGGCCTGGCACAGCCGAGTTCTCTGGTCCGTACCTGGGCGGTCGACGAACTGCGTCCCACCCTGGAGAAGGTCGCTGCGGCTGACCCGGTGGAGTGACCTGCCTGTGGCATAGTGGCTCACGTGACTGAGCAGGAAAAAGGGCACCTCCCCATCACCGGATCGACCGCCGCCGGCATCGCCGACAGTGTGCGGGGACTCGTCGACCGTGGCGTCCTCGTCCCGGGTGACCGACTGCCGCCGGTCCGCAGCCTGGCGGACACCCTCGGCGTGAACCGGAACACCGTACAGGCGGCCTACCGGAACCTCGTCCACGCCGGAATCGCCGTCAGCCGTCGGGGTGCGGGCACGACCGTGGTGGGAGTCGAGGAAACCGCGACAGAGGGGGCTGCGTCCGGTAACTCCTCCACCGTGCGCGACATCGGCCACGGCAACCCGGACGCCACCCTGCTGCCGGACGCCTCCTCGGTCCGCCTCGCTCCGGCACCACCACCGCTCTACGGCACCGCTGCCACCCATCCTGAGCTGGGACGCGTCGCCCTGCGGTTGCTCGGCCCCGACCTCGCTGACCGGGCCGAGGACGCCGTGATCAGTGTGACCGCCGGCGCCGTCGACGCCCTCGAACGCCTCCTGGCCACCGTCGCCACCACCGGCGACGCCGTCGCTCTCGAGGACCCCTGTTTCCTCAGTTCCGGCAACTCCACGCGCCTGGCCGGTTACCGCATCCTGCCCGTTCCGGTGGACGCCGAGGGGATGGACGCTGCCGCACTACGCGCCGCCCTGGATGACGGCGCACGGGCCGTGGTCTGCACGCCGCGGGCACACAACCCGACCGGGGTGAGCCTGACGCACGCGCGGGCGCAGGCGCTGCAGGAGGTGCTGGCGGACTACCCGGGCGTCCTCGTCATCGAGGACGACCAGTTCGCGGGACTGTCGCAGTCACCCTACGAGACCGCGATCCCGGCAGGTCAGACGCGGTGGGCGCTGGTGCGCTCGATGTCGAAGTCCCTGGGTCCGGATTTGCGGACCGCGCTGGTGGCGTCCGACCCGGAGACCGCGGAGAAACTGTCCCGGCGGATCAACGGCGGCACGACCTGGGTGAGTCATCTGCTGCAGCGCACGGTCGCCGCCCTGCTGTCGGACGCCGACATCCGCTCCAGGCTCGATGCGGCGGCGACCCATTACGCCGGACGCAACGCGGTGTTCCTGGCCAAGCTGGCGGGGGCGGGGCTGGTGTCCCCCAGCGTCGACGGACTGAATATCTGGGTCGACCTGGGTGTTCCCTCGGCTGCGGCGGCCGCCGACCTGCGGGGACGCGGCTGGATCGTGCGTGACGGCGGGCTGTTCCGGCTCGACGGTGCAGCCGGTGCTGATGCGGACACGCATCTGCGTCTCACGGTGCATGAACTGTCGGACGCCGACATGGACCGTCTGGTGGCCGACCTGGTGGCGGTGTCTGGGGAGGCCACGTCTAACCTTCGGTGAGCCAGCTCCAGAAGCCCTGCTTCTCGCCCGGCTCGGCGACCCGTACCCGCAGATCGCCGAACATCGACCGGCCGGTGAGGACGACCGTCGGCGCACCCGGGTAGTTCGGCGTCGCACCGCCCTCGCGCTGCGAGACCTTCACATCGCCGAAGGTGAGCTTCATCTGGTTGACGACCTGTACCCCCGGTGGCACGGTGAGTTTCACGTCGCCGAAGATCTGGTTGACCTGCAGCACCGTGGTGGACGCCGTGAGCGTCATATCCCGGATATCCAGGTCGAGGTCACCGAAGACGAGGCTGTAGCCCTCGCGTCCGCGCAGCTGCATGGTGCCTCTGAGAGCGATGTCGCCGAACCAGGTCGACTGGGTGGGGACGTGGTTCTCGGGGACGACCGTGGTGGACTGGTAATGGTTGATGGTGGTGGAGAAGGAACTGATACTGCCCTTGGGCTTCGCCGCCGGGGCGGGGTTCCCGGCGTCCTCGGGGGAGGGGGCCGCCTTTTCCGCGAGCCGGTCGATCTCGGCGTCATCGGGCGGGGAGGTCTTCCCCGCGACGAGCTGCTCGATGCGGGTGAACCGGTCGGCGTCGGTGACCGACCAGACGGCGTCGCTGATCGTGGAGAACTCGCTGAGGTCGATCCGCCCCTGGCCGACGGCGAGGGTGAGCTTCTCATTGAGTGCCTGGCGTCGCTCATCGGTGATGCGTGCGGGCAGCGGGTCAGTCGGTTCAGAGGACGTCATATGGTCGAGGATACCTTCGGGCTTCGTGTCGCCATTGCAGCAGTTCTGCGTCAGGCACAGGTCCGGACTCCGCTGCCACAGAATCGCGATTCCGTGCCTGACGCAGAATTGAAGCCCCAGGATGGGGAGGGGCGGCAGGCGGGGCGAGATGTCGTACCCGGGGTCGGCGTCCTACTGCAGGTAAACACCGCTTAACCGATCAAGTTAATCGATAAATGAGCAGGTCAGACGGCTTGACTTAAACGCTTCAGAAGCCTTGACTGAGCCGTTGTGATGTTCAAGAAGACCCTCAGGACCGTTGCTGCCGCCATGACGGCAGCCCTCGCAGTGTCCCTCGCCGCCTGCTCCTCCACCGGCGGTGCGCCGCGTGACAACGGCGACGGCTCCGGCGGTGGCACCGTCGACACCCCCCGTTACGTCGTCAGCATGGTCAGCCACGGCGCGCCGGGTGACACCTTCTGGGACCTCGTCCGCAAGGGTGCCGAGGACGCCGCGCAGAAGGACAACATCGAGCTGCGCTACAGCTCCGACCCGCAGGCTCCCAACCAGGCCGCCCTCGTGCAGAACGCCATCGACTCCAACGTCGACGGCATCGCCGTGACCATGCCGAACGCCTCCGCCATCGGCCCGGTCGCCAAGAAGGCCGTCAACGCCGGTATCCCGGTCGTCGGCCTCAATGCCGGCATGGAGCAGTATGAGAAGTACGGGCTCACCGGATTCTTCGGGCAGGAGGAGGGCGTCGCCGGTCAACGGGCCGGTGAACGCCTCAACGACGAGGGGGCCAAGAAGGTCCTCTGCGTCATCCACGAGCAGGGCAACCAGTCCCAGGAGGACCGCTGCGCCGGTGTGAAGAAGGGCCTCGGCGGTGCCGGCACCGTCGAGACGCTCTACGTCAACGGCCAGGAGCTCACCTCGGTCCAGTCGACCATCAAGGCCAAGCTCGCCCAGGACAGCTCCATCGACTGGATCATGTCCCTGGTCACCCCGGTCGGCCTCGTCGCCGCCCAGGCCGCCGAGGAGGCCGGCCGCAACCCCGGTGAGGACGTGCAGATCGGCACCTTCGACACGAACGCCGAGCTCGTCCCTGCGATCGGGAGCGGCGACATCTCCTTCGCCGTCGACCAGCAGCCCTACCTGCAGGGCTACATGGCGGTCGACTCGCTGTGGCTCGCCAAGCGCAACGGCACCACCGTCGGCGGTGGACGCCCCGTCTACACCGGCCCGAGCTTCGTCGACGCCGACAACATCGACACCATCTCCGAGGCGGCCAAGGAAGGCCTGCGATGAGCGTCCCCTCCACCCAGGTGACCGCGGAGATCTCCGCGGAGACCACCACCCCGCGCACCCGCCGGGGCCTCGACAAGCTCATGCACCGCCCTGAGCTCGCCAGTGTCATCGGCGCGGTCGGCGTCTTCGTGCTGTTCATGATCGTCGCGCCGAGCTTCCGCTCCTTCGACTCCTTCGCGACGGTCCTCTACGTCTCCTCCACCCTCGGTATCGTCGCCCTGGCCGTCGGCCTGCTGATGATCGCCGACGAGTTCGACCTGTCCACCGGTGTGGGCGTGACGACCACGGCCCTGGCCGCCACGATGATGAACTACCAGTGGCACCTGCAGTCCTGGGTCGGCTCGCTGCTCGCCCTGGTGCTCGCCCTGGCCATCGGCTTCTTCAACGGCTGGATGGTCACCAAGACCGGTGTGCCCAGCTTCCTCATCACGCTGGCGACCTTCCTCATGCTCCAGGGGCTCAACCTGGCGCTGACCAAGCGGATCATGGACGCGGTCTCCACCAAGTCCATCGCGGACATGCAGGGCTTCGAGTTCTGCCGGAAGCTCTTCGCCGGCCAGTGGGACATCTTCGGCGTCACCTTGAAGGTCACGGTCTTCTGGTGGATCCTCTTCGTCCTCGTGGCACACTTCGTCCTGTTCAAGACGAAGTTCGGCAACTGGATCTTCGCTGTCGGAGGCAACCCGGAGGCCGCCCGTGCCGTCGGTGTGCCGGTCGACCGGGTGAAGATCACCCTGTTCATGGTCGTCGCTGCGTCCTGCTGGTTCGTCGGTCAGCACAATCTCTACGAGTTCGACTCGATCCAGGCCGGACAGGGTGTCGGCAACGAGTTCTTCTACATCATCGCCGCCGTCGTCGGCGGTGTGGCGATGACCGGTGGCAAGGGAACGGCGATCGGCACCGCGATCGGTGCCCTGATCTACGGCATGACCACCCAGGGCATCGTCTACGCCGGCTGGAACCCGGACTGGCTGAAGTTCTTCGTCGGCGGCGTCCTGCTGCTGGCCGTCCTGTCCAACCGTTCCTTCTCGAAGTTCACGGAGGCCCGCAAATGAGTGAAGAGCACATCATCGAACTCCGTGGCGTCGGCAAAGCATACGGCGCTTTCCGTGCGCTGAGCGACATCAACCTCTCCGTCGACGCCGGCACCGTGACCTGCGTCCTCGGTGACAACGGTGCCGGTAAGTCGACGCTGATCAAGATCCTCGCCGGGCTGCACAAGCCCACCGAGGGCGAGATCCTCGTCGACGGGGAAGAGGTGAGCTTCGGCTCCCCGCGTGACTCCCTCGACCACGGCATCGCGACCGTCTACCAGGACCTCGCCGTTGTCGGTGACATGCCGGTGTGGCGCAACTTCTTCCTCGGCCAGGAACTCACCGGCCGGTTCGGGAAGATGCGTGAGGCCGAGATGCGGGAGATCACCCGTGAGCGGCTCCACCATATGGGCATCGACCTGCCGGATGTGGCGGTCCCGATCGCCTCACTGTCCGGTGGTCAGCGCCAGGTCGTCGCCATCGCCCGCGCCATGTACTTCGGCGCCCGCCTGCTCATCCTCGACGAGCCGACCGCGGCCCTCGGTGTGAAGCAGTCCGGCATGGTGCTGCGGTTCGTCGCCGCAGCCCGTGACGAGGGGCTCGGCGTCATCTTCATCACCCACAACCCGCACCACGCGCACCTGGTCGGTGACCGGTTCGTCCTGCTGAACCTGGGACGCCAGAAGATGGACGCCACCCGCGACGAGGTCACCCTCGACGAGCTGACCCTCGAGATGGCCGGCGGTGGGGAACTGTCCTCCCTGGCGCACGAACTGGAGCGGTGAACGGAACCCGCTACAGCGGTTGGGGAAAGAAAAGTACCTGGCAGGGACAGGTTTCAGGAAAACTTCCGAATAGGTGAGGCACGCCCGTTAAAGGTAGGCTACATTCAGTTGCATCCGCACTGACTGATCCGAGGAGCCTCCGCACGTGTCACACGCCTCATCGCCGGTCCGCGCCGCCGGCCTGTCCCGGTACTTCCGTTCCGGTGACGAGACCGTCACCGCCGTCGACGATGTCTCGCTGACGGTCGAACCCGGGGAGATCGCCGTCGTCATCGGCCCCTCGGGCTCGGGGAAGTCCACCCTCCTGCAACTGCTCGCCGGACTCGACCGCCCGGACGCCGGCAGTGTCGCCATCGGCGGCGTCAACCTCGGCGGCCTGCGGGACAAGGCCCTGACCCGGCTGCGCCGCGACCGGGTCGGCTTCATCTTCCAGGACTTCCAGCTGCTGCCCCGGATGACCGCCCGTCAGAACATCACCCTGCCGGTCCGTCTCGCCGGACATTCCGTGGATGACGCCGAGGTCGACTCGCTGGCGGAGTCGCTCGGCATCTCGCACCGTCTCGACCACCGGCCCAGTGAGCTCTCCGGAGGCCAGCAGCAGCGCGTCGCCGTCGCCCGGGCCCTGCTGAGCCAGCCCGACATCATCTTCGCCGATGAACCGACCGGGGCACTGGACTCCGCCACCGCCGGGGACCTGGTGGATCTGTTCACCTGGGCGGCCCGGAACCGGCAGCAGAGTTTCGTCATCGTCACCCACGACGACCGCATCGCCGCACGCGCGGACTCGGTCCACCGGATGGCCGACGGGCGGCTCACCACCGACGTCGGAGCGGGCGCCTGATGCGTGTCCCCACCACCCTGTCCCTCGTCGGGCATGAGCTCGCGGCATTCCGCCGCACCCGCGCACTGCTCGTCGCCGTGCTGCTCGGTGGCATCCTCGTCGTCGTCGGCAGCGTCCTGGGAACCACCCTCGACAACCGCGTCGACGCCGGCGCCGGGATCAGCTACGAGGGCGCTGACCTCGTGGTGCGCGGCCAGACCGGCGCCGGGACCGGCGTCGGAGGAGAGGACGCCGACCCGACCGCCGCCGGTGGCGGGACCGGCATGTCCCCGGGGGACGTGGACAGTCTCGGTGCTCTCGACGGCGTGGCCTCGGCGGACGGACTCACCCGCGCCCGGGCCGCCCTGTGGGCCGGTGGGAAGGTCACCCCGACCGTTATCGAGTCACTGCCCGCGGAGAACTTCCGCTGGCAGGACCTCACCGACGGCGCCTACCCGCAGACCGGCACCGAGGTCGCGCTGAGCAGGGAGACCATGGAATCCACCGGGCTCAGTCTCGGTGACGAGGTCACGATGGGCACCGATGAATCCGGCACCGGCGACTTCACGGTCGTCGGTGAGGTCGACACCCGTGGTGCCCTGGACTACACGGGCACCGACTACGCGGTCGTCACCCCGGAACTCGCGCAGGCCTTCGCCGGCACCGACGGGTCCAATGAAGTGCGCATCGCCCTGGAACCGGATGCCGACGTCCGGGCGGTCACCGACGAGATCAACGCCACGGTCCCGGGCAACTGGCCGGAGACCACCGCCGCACTCGTGACGTCTACCAAGACCCTCTACGACACCGGCCTGTCCATCCTGTCGTTCACCGTCAACGGGTTCGCACTGATCACCGCCTTCGTCGCTCTGACGGTGCTGGGCACCGTGATCTGGGCGTCCCTGCCGGGACGCCGGCGCCAGCTCGCGCTGATGCGGCTCATCGGCGCCTCCCGGACCCAGATCAGTGCGGTCCTCTTCCTCGAGTCCGCGCTTATCGCCCTGGTCGGCGGACTGCTGGCGGTCCCGGTCGGCATCGGCCTGGCCTACCTGGCCACCCCACTGCTCGGCATGGTCCCCGGCGTCCCGGAGATCCCCTGGTCCCAGGTGGTCGTCCCGGTGGCCCCGCTCATCGCGGTCCCGGTCGTCGCCGTCCTCGGTGCCCTGGTGGCCGTGGCAGGACCCGCGGTCGCCGGTGGTCGTGTCTCCCCGGCGGATTCACTGCGCCGGTCCACCGGTGCCGGCCAGGCACGGCCGAAGGCCGTCACCGCCCGGCTGGCGGCCGTCGTCGTGCTCGCCGCCCTCGCCCTGCTCATGTCCCGGTTCGCCGGGTCCGGTGCGACGGTCGTGGTCGGGGTGCTCTTCGCCCTCGCGCTCGTCCTCGCCGTTCCGGCACTGTGCTGGGCGGCGGCGGGTCTGGCGGGACGGCTCATCGGTGACCGGCATCCGCTCGGGGAGATCGGTGCGGCGGAGATCCGCAGCTTCCCGGGGCGGACCGCCGCCACCGGGATGGCCGTGGTGCTCGCCGCGGCGGTCATGGCGGTCAGCTGGGTCAGTCTGGCGTCGGTCTCCGCGATCGCGGACGCCCGCTCCAGCGACGACCCCGGCCCGGAGATCATGGTCGGCGCCTACTCAGGATCCGCCCCGCTCGACACCGTCGTGCTGGAGGCACTTGACCAGGTCGAAGGGACCGACGGTACCGTACCGGTCACTATGGGCCAGATGCGGTTGACCGGGGAACCCTCGCCGGAGTCGGCGTCCTCCCCGGGGCAGACCCGCAGCGAGACCCGGCTGATCACCGACATGGTCGCCGGTCACGCCGAGGACTTCGGGAAGGTCACCGACGGCCGGTTCCCCCTGGCGGAGTCCGACCCGGATGCGGTGTACCTTCCCGCCTCCGAGCAGGCACCGTTCCGTGACGGATCGACGGTCACTCTCACCGGCCCCACCGGGGAACGTGCACTGACCGTGCACTACGTCGCCGACCTGCCGCTGTCCGGCCTCATCGACCCCTCGGTGACCTCGGCGGTCGGCATCACGACCGCCCCCTCGGCGATGTGGGTCCGGGTCGACGGCGACGCCGACCGCGGCGACGTGCTGACATCGGTGCGCACCGTGGCCACCATCGGTGGTGATCTGCCGGTCACCGGCACCGCCGTCACCGACGCGAAGGTCGACACCATGGTCGACACGGCGCGGGTCATCGCCACGGCGATGCTCGCGGTCGCCGTGGTCATCGCGGTCCTCGGTGCCGTCGTCACCCTGACGACGAGCCTGCGGGACCGGTCCGGCGAGTTCGCGGTCCTGCGGCTGCTGGGCATGGAAGGCGCCCAGTTGCGCCGCCTGGTGGGCTCGGAGACCGTTGTCGTCGGTGCGGTGAGCGTGCTCATCGGACTGGCGGCCGGCGTCCTGCTGGGATGCGTGACCGCCGGCGCCGTCGCCGGGGCACTGGGGGTGGGGACGCATATCGCCGTCCCCCTCATCGCCCTGGCCGTCATGGGTGTGGTGACCGTCGTCGCGCTGCGCGCTGCGGTCACCGGCCCGGTCGACAAGATTTCACTCGTCCCTCCGGCCGATGCGCTGCGGGACGCCAACCTGGGAGGAAACCAGTGACCCATTCACGAACCGGGCGGTGGAAGGCCTGCGTCGCCACCGCCGCCCTCGCCCTGACCGTGGGCGCCACCGGAACCGGGACGGCCGTCGCGCAGTCCACGGAACCGCCGGCGTCAGGCTCCGTGTCTGTCCCGGCGTCCGCCATGCAGGAAGCGACTCCTGCGACCGGGGAGGCCGGCCCCGCCGATGAGGAGGCCGCCCCACAGGACGACCCGCACAAGAACGACATCTGGGTACCGGATTGGATGCTTCTGGTCATAGCCGGTCTCGTCGTCGCCGCCGCCGTCTCGGTGGCCACCCAGTCCTATCTTCGTTTCGCCACCACCCGCAGAGATCTGGAGGGTTAGCCCCATGCCGAAAAACTCCACCATCGTCCGGACCGCGGCCTGCGGCTCCGTCGCCGCTCTCGGACTAGGGCTCGCCCCGGTGTCCGTTCTTCCGCAGGCGCTCGCCGCCCCCGCCACCGCCCAGCAGACCTACAACTGCGCGGTCACCGTCGACGAGAACCCCACCGAGCCCAGCTACATGGACCTCACCGCCAACATCACCCTGAACCTGCCCGACCAGGTTGCCGCGGGTGACACCTTCTCCGTCGACGGCACCTTCCAGGTGCAGCTGCCCGGCGAGATCGGCGCACTGTTCGCCGGCTACTTCCCGTTCGCCCAGGTCACCTCGGATGCGCTGACGCTGCCGGTCAATGTCGCCGGCGAGGACCAGCTGGTCGCCGCGTCCCGCATCGACAGCGGGCGGGTGGACACCCGCAACCTGCCGGTCGTCTTCAACAGCAGCTTCAGCACCGACCAGATCACCGTCCCGGCGGACGCCCGGGGCGAGGTGGCCTTCGGTATGCCGCGCAATGACAGCGTCCCGTCGCTCAACGAGGAGGGTATGGCCGCCTTCACCGCGACGCTGTTCGCCGAAGGTGGTCTGGTGCCCGGCTATGACAAGGGCACCGACCGCGTCTCCTGCAAGTCCGCGTCGGGCGAGTCCGCCCCGATCGGTTCTGTCCCGGTGTCCGGTGCCGCAGCAGGTACCGGTGGGGGAGCTCCCGCAGTGACGTCCGGTGCCACCGGTACCGCCGGTACGGCTGCCGGTGGTGCGGCGACAGGCGGCGCGAACCGTATCGCCGCCGCCCAGGACGCGGACGCGGCCGGGGACGACAAGGAGAACAAGGACGACGCCGGGAACACCGATAACGCAGCCGACTCGTCTCAGGTCGACCAGGCGCTGGCGGACCAGCTGCGCCTGATGTCGATGAACCAGGCTGCCTCGAACAACAGCAACGACGGCGGGGCCTACATATCCAAGGCGGCCGTGGGCTGGGGGACTCTCGGCATCGTCGTCGCCTCGGTACTGTTCACCGTCCTGACCAATGTTCGCACCCGCCGACTGGAGCGCGCCGAGGACGAGTACTGACATTCCCGGCTCCGACCTCGTCGGATAGGATGGGCTGGTCGACACGCGGGCCTTCCGGGCGCAGCGCACGGAACGCACGGAGGAACAGTGGCGCAGGACGCGGTACACCCCGGCCAGATGGTCGTGGACGATCTCATCGGGCACCGCGTCGCCCTCGACCCGGGCAGACCCTGATGACCGGGCGCTCGGCGTCCTTCCCGGTCGGGGAGGGCACCGAGTTCATGGACCGGAGGTTCCTCCCGTCCTCGACGACGGCATCGACCTCGGCACGATGACGGTGGGTCGCGGTGAAGGTACTGGAGAGTGCCGGTGCCCCCCCCCGACAGCCTGCAGCGTTTCCGGTAGGAGAGTCGGATCCTCGGGCAGCTGCGTCATCCCGCGATCGTCAGCGTGCACTCGGCACGGACCTCGCCGGAGGGGGTGGCGTACTCCGCCATGGACTATGTCGAAGGCGGTGACCTCGGGGCACTCATCGCCTCACGGCGCAGGTATGTGACGCCGGCGAATATCCTCGTGCCGGACCGCGCCCACCGCGACAGTGCATGGAGTGTCCCGCTGCTCACCGACTTCGGCATCAGCCTCACCCAGGGCGGGACCCGCCTGACCTCCGCAGGATTCCTCATCGGCACCGACCGGTACATGGCCCCGGAGCAGTTCCGGTCGGTCCAGGTCGGACCGGTGCCGGGGAGTCCGTGGACCTCTACGCCTTCGCCTCATCGTCTTCGAGATGCTCACCCTCCGGTCACTGCGCGATACCATGAGCCAGGAAGCCTGGCATTTCGTCCGGCGGTTCCCCGAGGTGCCCGCCCACGCACTGGCCGGCCCGGACCAGGTCAGGGCGCAGGCGGAGGCCGCCGCGACCCGCGACCGGCTCGGATCGAGTCAGCAGCTCCAGGTGTGGTCCGACGGGGAGTGCGTCATCAAGATCGGTCCGGTGGGTGATGCACAGGTCGCGCTGTCGCAGACGGCAGGGAAGGACAGGTATTCGCTGCTGCTGTCGGCGGAGAACGCAGAGGACGATCTCAGAGGCATTCCGGTCTGTTCATGACATTCCCGTGAGATTCCCGACGAATTTTCAGGTTGATGTATTAGTGTTTCACTCTGTCAATAATGAGTAGGGTTCACTCACCGAGAACCAGAACGGACGTGACCAGAGCAATGCCCAACTACGACCTGTACACCGAGCTGGGGCTGGACAAGGACATGCCGCCCGCGGAAATCGGGACGCTGCTCGACGGACGGATCAACGGACTCGTCGGCCAGGGTTATCCGACGAACTCCCCGGAGGTCGACCAGCTCGCGACGGCACGGGCAATCCTCTCCGACCCCTCCAAGCGCAACACCTACGAGGCTGCGCTGGCCGGTCCCGACGGCGTCATCGACGTCTCCTGGCTGCACCAGCTCGCCGACAGCCCTGCTGCGTCCTCGGTGCCCTCGGTGTCCTCGGAGTCCTCTTCGTCGGGCTCCTCCGCGGTCCCGTCCTACGACGCCGCGTCGACCGGTGTGATCAACGCCTCCGGCGATGCAGGGTCTTCCTCTTTCCCGGAGGACGCCGCCCCGGCCCACGCCGCCGGCTCCGCGCAGAGCCCCTACGGTCAGTACAGCGGCTACAGCGAGCAGGGCCAGTCGCCCTACGGCCAGTCCCAGTCCGGGCAGCAGGGTCAGTACGGCCAGCAGCAGTTCAGCTCCGGCAACTTCGGTGCCCCGGTGCAGCCGGCCCCGGCCAAGGCGCAGTTCAACACCGCGCAGCTGTCCGTTGCCGGTCGCGACCGGTCGCAGTCGAAGGTCTACCTGGCCTGCCTGGGCATCATGGTTATCGGCATGATCTACCCGCTGATCCTCATGTTCACCGCCGACGACGGTGACCTCAGCATCTTCAAGGGCATCCTGTTCGCCATCGCCCACACCGCCGCCTGGGTCGGCATCGCCGAGATCATCTGGGGCGTGCGTCGCATCGTCGCCCCGGAGGAGGAGAAGGAGGACGACGACGTTGTCTCCTCCTCCTCCTCCGCCGACTCCGGCAGGTAGCGGGGGATCAGGACGTCGCTGCCTGCCGGGCGTCCTTCACCGTCGCCGCCAGCCGCGTGATCTCCTCCGGGGTCGCCGGGCGGTCACCGACGGCGGTGCAGAAGTCCAGCAGTCCGTAGCCGGAGCGCTGGATCACCAGGTGACGCGGCCAGTGCCGGTCAGCGAAACCGGCGGTGTCCAGGGCGACGGACTGCGCGGCACGACGCTCGCTGAGCAGCTCGTACTGCAGGTCGCGGCGCTGGGACAGGGCGTCCTGCACCGAGGGGGAGGTCATCAACTCACCGAGCAGCGCACCCATCGCCTCGAAGGAACGGTTGACCAGCCGTTGCGCATGACGGACCGTGGCAGCGCGCGGGTACAGCCACAGCACGCCGAGGGAACACACCGTCGCCAGCCCGATCTCCGCCCAGCGGGCGCTGATCACCTCGCCGAGCGGCAGGTGGATCGTGCCGCCCATGAGCAGGGCCAGGGAGGTCGAGGACACCACCGTGAGCGCGTAGTTCTTCACGACGAAGACCTCGGCGAAGAACTGGCAGACCGCCAGGGCCAGCAGCAGCGTCCAGTCGTGGACCCCCAGCAGGTGAAGGATTGCGAAGATACCCACACCCACCACCGAACCGATGACGCGGTGCAGACCACGGATTGTTCCCGAGCGACGCTCCGGACCCCACTGCAGCACCAGCATCGCCGAGAGCACCGCCCAGTCCGGCCGGTCGAAACCGCAGGCGATGCCCAGCACACCGGCACCCAGGCAGGCCACGGTGACCTTGATCGACGCCATCGTCGCCCGTGAATACCAGTGCAGTGAGCGGTACACGCGGTAGCGTATCGACGGCCGGGCCAACGGCACGTTGTGCCGGGAGAGGTCGATGTAGTTCGGGGTGTCGGTGAGCTCCTCGGCGGCGGAACCGTCGCGGCGTCCGACCGAGGGGTTGCTCCGGGCCAGCCGCACATGGGCGGTGAGGGTGCGCTGCACCAGCTCTTCACTGAGAGTTCCGGGCTGGTCGGGGCAGGCATGGGATGTGCTCTCTCCGCCGCGGGCGTGACCGGCGTCGAAGAGGGTGTACCAGGTAGTTACGAGCAGCGTCTCGACCTGGTGGGTGCGGGCGACGGTGGGGGCGGGATCCGTGGCGTAGGACGCCACCGCCTTCTCCAGGCGTTCCACCGCGGTGATCTCCGGGCGGTGCAGACCCCACAGGGCAGGAACCATGCCGATGAGGATGGCAGTTACGGCGCCGAGGAGGGCCCAGCCGCCGACTTCGACCGGGTTCATGCCCTGCTTGGCGACCATCGTCGCGCCACCGGAGACCATGATGATGAAGAAGCCGCCCGGCGGGGGAAGACGCAGGGCGTTCTGCATGAACACCACCAGAGCGGAGACGGCGGTGGCGTAGAGCGCGATGAGCAGCATCCACCAGTCGGACCCACCGGCGTCGATCGCGGGCCAGACCACCGAGCCCACGAAAGCACCCGCCATCTGTCCCAGGGAGAGAAGCAGCCCGGCGGTGACCATGATCTTCAACCGGGATCGGAACGGGTGGCCCTCACCGTAGATGACGGCGAAGGAGCCACCGGTGATGAGCAGCATCTGCTGTTCGTAGCCCAGCAGCAGCGCGGTACCGGCGGGGATCGCCACAGCCAGGGCGGCGCGCAGGGCACCTGGCCAGGTCGGACGCGGGTTGTGGATCGCGGTGAGCAGGGCCCACCATCCCGGGGAGGTGGGGATAGCGTCGGGGGCCGGAGTTCCGGATGTCGGGGACGGGGGAGTCGGGCTGGTCACCGGTCAACTATAGGACCACGAGCTACCGGATCCCGCGCGGTGGGCAGGCTCAGAACTTCGTGAAACGCTCGGTGAGACGACGCTCCATCTCGCCCCAGCCCTCAGCCTCCTCGTCGAAGGGGGCGGTCGGGGTGCCGGAGGACGGGGAGCCGAGCATGTAGGCCACGTAATCCTGCAGCCGCGGGTAGGCCAGCAGCACCTTGTTCACGGAGTCATCGTCGGCCCAGTCGGCGGCGTCGGCGACGAGCTCGTAGGCGCGGCTCAGCTGGTCGGTGTCGACGGCATCGGTGCCCTTGGCGATGTCCTCACGCAGGCCGGTGAAACCGTACTCGTTCGACGGGTGGACGCTGACCTCCAGCTCACCGGCATTGGCCAAGGTGACCAGGTCGTCCCAGGTCTCGAAGTGGGAGAGGTCGTGGTCCTTGGCGTCCACGATCCACCGGACCAGGGACCGGCCCGAAGTGAAGGTGTGGATCTGGCCGTTCTCGCCGAGGAAGACCGGCTCGCGGTCGCCGACGTAGCAGCGCAGGGTGTAGACGGTCGTGCCGTCGACGGTGATACGTACCGGGTCGATACCGGCGGCGGCCCAGGGGGTCGAGTCGTAGGGGTCGGCGTCCTTGGCTGCGGCCTCGGCGGCCTCGGCGGCCTCGGCGGCCTCGGCGGCCTCGGTGGTCTCGGCGGCCTCGGAGGCGTCCTGCTCGGCGACGGCAGCAGCGGCGTCCGCCTCCTTCTTCGCGTCCTCGGCGGCGGTGATGTCGTCCTCGGCGGTGGCCAGCGACTTCTCGTCGACGTCGGGGGAGACGATCTGCTCGTCGACGAGCTCCAGGATGTCCTTCCAGTTGCCCAGCACCGTGTAACCGACGTTGGACCACTCGCCGAGACCGTTCTCACCGTTGTAGTGGTCGGCGCCGCGGGAGGTGTTGCCGAGGATGGAGTAGGAGCGGAACCAGGAGTTGATCTTCTCGATGCCGCAGACCGCGCCGAAGGACTTCATGACGTCGAATGCGGAGGCGACGGCCTTGACGTTGTCGAAGGAGGGGCGGCCGGCGAGGTTGTTCGGGACCTCGATGAAGCTGATCTTCCCGGACTTGCGGGGGGTGACCTTCGCGGCGGCGTTCTCGGTGAACGAGGCCCACTTCGGATGGTCGGTGAGATCGTGGGCGTCAGCACCCTTGTGGTCCCGGATCCAGGCGAGCAGTGCAGCAGGGGACTCGAAGCCGAACACCCCGGAATCGTCACCGAGGAATGCCTGCCACTGTTCGCCCCGGGCGGTCCATCCCGGAGCCCAGAGAGTGAAGAAGGTTCCGTTGGTGGTCTCGAGTTCGAGGGGGACGATTCCGTGGTCTGTCGAGCGTTCTGCCATGGACGGCAATTCTAGCGGGCGGAGCGTGGTGGTGCGACGGTCTGTGCCCCCGACGTGTCGGTGGCTCCGGGGGAACCCCCGGCGGCGCTCCGGTGAGCAGCACCGGGAGCGGCACCGAAGAGACTCCGGTCCAGGACCGCGGGCACCGTAGGAGGGGGAGTACCGAGGAACTGACTGGCGTGGTAGCCGGGGTCGGGCGGGGTGGAGGTGATCCGGGCGAGTCCGGAGCGGTTCTGCATCGTGTTCTCCTATCCGGTGGGTCGGTAGAAGCCGTGGAAGGCCATTCCGATGTTCTCGGTACGTACCGGCGACATCTGCACCGGGTCACCGGCCTCGATCATCATGCCGTCGCCGGTGACCATGGCGACATGGCCGTCCCACACTGCCAGGTCACCGGGTGCGAGCTGGTCCATCGGCACCTGCGGCCCGACGGCCTGGGCACTGGCGGTCCGGGGGATGTCGACACCCGCCTGGCCGTAGGCCCACTGGGTCAGCCCGGAACAGTCGAGTCCCTGGCCGGGCACTGTTCCGCCCCAGGAGTACGGGGTGCCCAGCGCCGTCGTCGCCGCTTCGACCGCCGCGGCGGCTTCCGGGGTGGGCGCGCCGACTACGTCGCCGGAACTGTCCGTAGGCTCCGTTGACCCGGTGCCGGACGCCGTACCGGATACCGGGGACGCTGTGGGCGTCTGTGCCCCTGAGTCCTCCGGCGCCCCCGACAGTGCCGAGGGTGAGGCCGGGGCAACCGGGGATGCGGCGTCCACCGTCTCCACCTGAGATGCCAGACCATCCAACTCGGACTCCAGCACGGTGAGCCGCTCCGCGGCCCGGCCCAGGTGCTCCCAGCCGATCTGTGCGGCGGCAGCCCCGGTCGTCGGATTCAGCGGGGAGACCATGAGCAGTGCGACGATCTCGCGGGCGCACTGCCCGGCGATGAGGGTGATGTCGTCGGCTGCCCGGGTCACCGCCGCGACCGCCTCCTCGGCCAGCACCTCCAGGTCGCCGGACAACCGGAGCAGCTCCACCGCCCGCTGTCCGGCGTCCGCCAGGGTGGAGACCACCGCTGTTCCGGCGGCACCGGCGACCGCGGACTCCGCCAGAGAGGGAAGGCCCGACAGTGCATCACCAAGACCGGCGTCCTCCAGCAGGGACGTGAGTGGATGGATACCGGGGGCCGGCGCAGCGGGGATGAGCTGGGCGACCGGGGTGACCAGGGTGGTGAGGTCCGGGATCATGACGGACCTCCGGTGAACGTACTGAAACTGTCGGCTGCCGCGTCCTCCTGGCGGGTCAGTGCTCCGGCAAGCGTGGTGAGGGAGGCCCCGGCGTCCGCGTAGAAGCGGGCGAAGTCGTTTGCGGCGGCGGCCTGCCGAGTCCGGGCGGCGGTGAGCGCGGTGAGGAAGCGCGACGCCTGGGGGAGCGCGAACACCGGCGGCCCCTCACCCGGGTCGGTCCCGGCGGCGAGGCGTCCGGCGGTCAGCGCCGCCCGGTCGGCGACGACGGTCAGTGCGGCGGGTTCAGCTGTGATTCCGGTCATGTCATTGTTTGACTCCGGTTGCGGTGCGGTGGTTCCCCGCGTGGCCAAGTATTTTGGAACGCATGGAGATTGTCGAGGTAAACCATCCGCTCGTCGCCTCACGGCTGACGATCATGCGGGACGCCCGGACCGACAACGCCGCCTTCCGCGCGGCGCTCGCTGACCTGGGGATGATGCTCATCTACGAGGCGTCCCGGGACCTTCCGGTCGAGACGTTCAACGTGACGACCCCGGTGGCCGTCGCGGAAGGACGCCGCCTGCAGGATCCGCCGATCATCGTGCCGATCATCCGCGCCGGGCTCGGCATGGTCGATCCCGCACTGTCGATGATCCCGGACGCCCAGGTCGGTTTCATCGGCATGGCGCGTGACGAGAAGACCCACGAGCCGGTGCCGTACCTGGAGGCACTGCCGGAGGATCTCACCGGACGCACGGTGTTCCTGGTGGACCCGATGCTGGCGACCGGTGGCTCGCTGATCCACGCGCTGCGGCTGCTCGCGGGTCGTGGCGCCACGGACATCACCGTGGTGTGCATGGTCTCGGCGGTGCCGGGCGTGGAGACGGTCCGCGATTCGGGGCTGCCGGTCGGTCGCCTGATCACGGCGACGATCGACCCGGGCCTCAACGAGGACGCCTACATCGTCCCGGGTCTGGGCGACGCAGGCGACCGGCTCTACGGGCCGCGCAACATCGACCTCGACGAGCTGTAGGGACGGTCAGTCCCGGTCCGCTGACTCCGACGGCTCTGACTGGTCTGACGGCTCAGACTGCTCAGCCTTTTCGTCCTCGCACGAGGGGGACAGTGGCTCGAGGATGCTCGACACACTGAATTGACCGGTGAGGATGTAGCGTCCCGGCTCGTCGAAGCGAACCGTGGTCCAGTCCTCGTCCTCGGTCGGGACCAGGCAGGCGGTGACCGGATCGGCGTCCGGCGACGGGGAGGTCGTGGCCGACGCAGAAGTCGACGCAGAAGTCGACGCAGAAGCCGTGGCCGGCGTACTCCCCGGCACCTGCGTGGCGGTGAGGTACCGGTTCGGGCGGATACGGATCAGGTGCTCCTCGCCCACGGCGTTCTCGGGAACCTCCACCGTCATCTCCGACGGGGTGGTCTCCAGCAGGCGCAGCGGGGAGGGGACGATCGGGGTCGGCTCGTCGACCTCGTAGAGGGTCCAGTCGTCATTGCCCCAGACCCGGTTCAGGTACGGCAGGCCCTCATTGATGAGCTCGGCCTCGGGACGCTGCTGCAGGATCGGCTTGTCGGCCACCGCCACGAACGCCACCGCGTTGTCCGTCAGCCAGTCCTGGTAGGACTCCTCGTGCAGGGCGTCCTTGTCGAAGAAGACGGAGTTGTAGCGCATGTCGGACTGGTTCTCCCAGCCACGTGCCAGCGGGGCGGAGTCGGTGAGCAGGTAGGCGCCGGCATGGGTGTCCGTGTCCACCAGTTCGACGCGGTGGTTCTCGATCCGGCCGTCGTCGGCGAGCTCGTCGAGCTGCGAGGTCAGTGGCGCGTACAGGGTCTCAGGGTTCTCGCCGTCCGTGACCGACACCTGGTCGTAGAGGGCGTAGAACAGCCCGTAGACCAGTGCCGGGGACAGCAGCAGTGCCAGCACCTTCGGCGACTTCAGGGAGAAGAACAGCACCACGCAGGGCAGGACGAACAGGAAGAACCGGCCCAGGTTCGACCCCACCCCGGTCGGGATGATGAACAGGACGGTGGCGACGACGATCCCCAGTGGGGCGATCCACCGTGCGGGGACGTGGTTGGTCGCCACGGGGCTGTCCAGTGCGAGGATTGCGCCGATGCCGATGACCAGGTACCAGAGGAAGCTGGTCACCGGGTAGGGCTGCTGGCCGGGTGCACCGAAGAGCAGGTAGGGCAGCGCGACGCCCAGTGCGGCACCACCGATGGCCCACCACAGCCGTGCGTTGCGGTACCGGCGGACGAGGAAGAACGGCAGCAGGACCATCCCGACGAACGCGGGGACCAGGGCACTGGCCAGGCCCGAGACCACCAGGAGCAGCGCACCGGTCACCGGCCGCTTTCTCTGGAACACCCACACCGCGAGCATCGCGATCGCCGCGCCGGTGGCGAAGGTGACCCGGCCGGAGAACATGTTCAGCACCGCAGACAGGGCCACGGCCCAGGTCAGCAGGGTGGGGTGCGTCGCGTTGCGGGATACCGGGTACGCCAGCGCGGAGATGATGACGGTGCACAGGCACAGCAGGAACAGGGAACCGAACCAGGAGGTCAGCGTCGGAACGATGAGCGAGTAGCTGCCCGGGGAGACACCACCGAACCAGTCGAACCAGTAGCTGACGCCCACCCCGGCCCGGTGCGCGGACTCGCGGGCCAGCGCGGCCTGCAGGTCCCGCATCGGCGGGTCGATGATCCACAGCAGGACAGCGGCGAGGACGGACAGGGCCAGCGGCATCCAGGGGATCCACGGCCACCGCGGCAGGGGACGTCCTGAGCCCTCGCCCCGGTCCTCGTGGGTGGTGCTGGTCGACGACGCGGACGCTCCGTTCACCGGGGGGTCTCCTGTCTCTGGGGCGGGGCGGATCAGATTCGTGCGCGGGTCACTGTCCGGCGAGGCGTCGGACGGTGGCCGTCAGCTCCGCGAGTGCGGATTCCACAACGGTGCCGGACACGGCACCCTGGGTAGTGTCCGGCACGGGACCGGCGACCTGGAGGTAGAACTTCGCCTTCGGTTCGGTCCCGGACGGGCGGACCACCACACGGTAGTCCAGTCCCCGCCCGTCATTCCAGACGATGCGGAAGCCGGCATCCTTCCCCGCGGTCGGATCCAGCGCGGTGACCGCGGTCGACGCGTCCCCGCTGAGACCCTCCGGCGGTTCCGTCGCCCACCGCGCGACCAGTGTGGACGCGGCCTGGGGTCCGCTGAGACGCACCGACACCTGGGCGGTGCGCACCGGACCGTAGAGCTCGTCGAGTGTGACGAGTTCATCACGCAGGGTGCGTCCCTGTGCCTTGAGTGCGGCGGCCCATACCGCGGCGACGAGTGCCGTGGCGACCCCGTCCTTGTCCGCGACCAGTGAGGGGGCGGGGCAGGAACCGATGGCCTCCTCGTATGCGAAGGCCAGCTCGCCGTCGGTGTCGTCGGCGGCGCGGGCCAGGTGCTTGAATCCGGTGAGCGTCTCCCGGAACTCCCAGCCGGACGCCGCGGCGATGCGCTCCAGCAGCCCGGAGGAGACGACTGTCGTCGCGACGACCGGGGCAGGACCGGCCTTGTCGTCACCGCCGTCATGCGCCGGGACGAGGTGTCGTGCCAGCAGCGGGCCGGTCTCGTCGCCGCGCAGCATGCGGTAGCCGCGCGGGTCATCGGGGTCGGGGATGCCGAGCATGCAGCGGTCGGCGTCCGGATCCAGGGCGATGAGCAGGTCAGGACGCTTCGACGGGCCGGACGCCGCTGCGGTCTCCAGCAGCGCATCGCAGGTGCCCGGCTCCTCCGGGTTGGGGAAGGAGACCGTGGGAAACTCCGGGTCCGGCCAGCGCTGCGAGGCGACTGCCGCGGGGGCGGTGAACCCGGCGCCACGGAAGACCTCGGTGAGTACCGTGCCGCCCACCCCGTGCAGCGGAGTGAACAGGACGCGCAGGTTGCGTCGGGCGGCCAGTACCGCGCTGTCGCCCGAGCCGACGAGGCCGGTCACCGCGGTGACGTAACCGTCGACGGCGTGGATGTCCAGGTGCACATCCGGGGAGCGGGGGATTTCCGTGGCGGGCGGGGTCGCGGCGATACACGCCTCGATCTCCCGGTCCGCCGGGCTCACCAGCTGGGACCCGCCGGCGAGGTAGAGCTTGTAGCCGTTGTCGGCCTTGGGGTTGTGGCTGGCGGTGATCTGCACTCCGGCGTCCAGGTCACGGTCGCGGACCAGCCAGGCGAGCACCGGTGTCGGGGCGGGCAGCGGCAGCACCACGACCTGACAGCCGGCACCGGCGAAGGTCTCCGCGGCGGCCCGGGCCATGGCATTGGAGCCGTAGCGGGCGTCGAAACCCACGGCGACGCGGGGGCTTCCGATGCCCTGCTTCTTGAGCCAGGCGGCGACACCGGCGGTTGCCCGGGTGACGGTGGAGACATTCATCCGGTCCTCACCGGGGCCGACAGGGGCGCGCAGGCCCGCGGTTCCGAAGGTGATCACAGCGAGGTCACCGCCTCGGAGGCGACGAGCTCCGCCAGCAGCCCACCCATGTCCTCGGCGGCGGCCGCACCGGCGGCCAGCACCTCCTCATGGTTCAGCGGCTCACCGGTCACCCCGGCGGCCAGGTTCGTGACCAGGGAGATGCCCAGGACCTCCACGTCGGCGGCACGCGCGGCGATGGTCTCGTAGACCGTCGACATGCCCACCAGGCCCGCACCGCAGGTCCGCAGCATGTGGATCTCGGCCGGCGTCTCGTACTGCGGGCCCGGCATCATCGCGTACACCGCCTCACGCATCCCCGGACGCAGCTCCTGCACGATCTTCCGCAGGCGCGGCGCGTAGGCGTCCACCATGTTGACGAACTCCGCGCCGACGAGCGGGGACCGCATCGTCATATTGAGGTGGTCGCTGATGAGCACAGGCTCGCCGACGCTCATGCCCTCGGTCAGCCCACCGGCGGCGTTGGTCAGCACCACGGTGCCCACCCCGGCCGCCGCGGCGGTGCGCACGGCGTGGACGATGCGCCACAGCTCGTGGCCCTCGTAGGCGTGGGTGCGTCCCAGGAGAACGAGGACGCGGCGTCCTCCCAGCTCCAGGCTGCGGACCGTGCCACCGTGGCCCTCGGCGGTCGGCGGCAGGAAGCCGGGGAGATCGGACATCGGGAACTCGACGACCTCGGCGTCCCCGCAGAGCACGTCGGCGGCGGGACGCCAGCCTGAACCGAGCACCACGGCGATGTCATGGGCGTCGCGCCCGGTGCGTTCGGCGAGGGCGGCGGCTGCCCGGGAGGCGAGTTCCGGCGGAGTTTCGAGGGGAGAGGCAGTCATGAGGTCAAGCATAGGTCGAGGACCGGACGGCACGGGGAGCGAGTCAGGAGCGGGAGGGGAGAGGGAGGGGATGTGGTGGGGAGGTCAGGGACGACTAGAGTGGGGAGGTCACTGTCTGTCTCGTGGAGGAGCCCTACGACCCGTGAGTACCCCCGGCGCCGTTCAATCGGCTGTCAACACCTGGTTGGTCGACCACCACGACGACGTCATCGGCTGGCGCCGCCACCTCCACTCCCACCCCGAGCTGTCCCATGACGAGGTGCAGACCACCGCGTTCCTTGATGCCACACTGCGTGGCGTCGGCCTGGAGCCGGTGCTGCTGCCCGGCACCGGCCTTATCGTCGACATCGGAGGGACGCCCGACCAGCCGGCCGTGGCCTTCCGCGCCGACATCGACGCCCTGCCGGTCACCGAGGTCACCGGACTGGAGTTCGCATCGAAGAACCCGGGCGTCATGCACGCCTGCGGCCACGACATCCACACCACCGTGGTGCTCTCCCTGGCGTGCGCCCTGGCGGAATACGACCGGACCGAGGGCCTGGACCAGCGGGTGCGTTGCATCTTCCAGCCTGCCGAGGAGGTCCTCGACGGTGGTGCGACCGACGTCATCCGCGCCGGGGCGCTGCAGGGCGTGAGCCACATCTTCGCCGTCCACGCCGAGCCGAAACTGCGCGCGGGGCAGGTCGGGGTGCGTGCCGGAGCCATCACCTCGGCGACCGATGTCGTCGAGATCATCGTCAAGGGCCCGGGCGGGCACACCTCGCGTCCCCATCTCACCGCGGACGCCATCTACGCCGCCGGCCTGCTCATCACCGGTCTGCCCGGGCTGCTGTCGCGCCGGGTCGATCCACGCACCGGCACCGTGCTGACCTTCGGTGCGGTCAACGGTGGAGCGGCGTTCAACGCCATGCCGCAGGAGGTCTCCCTGCTGGGGACGCTGCGCACCGGCAGCCCGCTGGTGTGGCGTCAGCTCGGGGACCTGTTCCCTGAGCTGGTCGACCAGCTGCTGGCGCCGACCGGGACGACCGCGGAGATCCGGCACACCAAGGGTGTTCCGCCGGTCACCAACGACGACGCCTGCACCGCCCTGATGGCCCAGGCTGTCAAGGACATGGACCCGCATGCGCTGCAGGAGGCGCCGCAGTCCTCCGGCGGCGAGGACTTCAGCTGGTATCTGGAGCATGTGCCGGGGTCGATGGCCCGACTGGGTGCGTGGAACGGCCGGGGGGAGAAGGCCGACCTGCACCAGGCGGACATCATCTTCGACGAGGCCTGCCTGCCGGTCGGCGTGCGCCTGTTCGCCGGCGTGCTCGAGGAGTTCCGGAACCTGGGGTAGGGGACCGGTTCACCCGATGTGGTGGACGCCGCGTTCCTCGGCGACGCTGAACACCTCGGTCAGCCTCCCGGTGGCGAAGCGCACGGCGACACCGTCGTCGAGTCCGATCCCGGGTACGAGACGCCCCTGGGCGATGAGGTCGGCGCGGTCGCGGCGGGTTTCACTTCCGCTTCCGCCACTGGTCCCAGCCGTTGTTGACGGTGCGGCCGGCCCTGCCCATTGCCCGGTGCGCGAAGTCGAGGGCGTCGGTGGTCATCTCTGTCTGCTTGATCTTGCGCTGGGCCTTCTTCTCCTCGAGCTGCAGCTGGTGCGCCTGGCGCATCTTCTTCACCCGGGCCCGTTCCAGCGCCTCCGGGGAGGGGACGTACCAGGACGCAGGCCCGACCTTCATTACGTAGAGGAGAATCGCCACGACGGCGATCAGCGCCGCCGGGATCACCGACAGTGGCCCGTTGATGACCGCCGCCACCGCGCCGAGCGAGATACCGGTCAGCGCCATGATCCCGGCCCGCGGATTCGCCCCACGCCGGTGCTGCTCGGCGATCTCCCCGGCGGAGTACACCGCGATATCCGTTCCGGGGGAGGACGCCGGGCCCGACTGTGACCCGGGCAGCACCGGCAGGTCGCTGAACTGCTCGTCGATATCACCCCGGGTCATCGCCCCCGCAAGCACCCGGCACCGCTCGTCGTACTCGGTGATGCTGAGCCGGCCGTCGGCGAAGTGCACGCCGAGCAGGTTGATGGCGTGATCACGGTCGGCGTCCCCGATCCGGACGTGGCTGTCCCGGGACGCTGCACCTCGGCGGGGGTCATTCATGTTTCGTCAGTCTAGTCGCCCGGTCACTCCTCCCGGGGGTCGACGTTCAGCACAGACTCCCCGAACAACCGGCACATGTGCAGTGCCACCGAGGCCTCCGCAGGGGTTTCCCGTCCCCCGACGTCCATCAGGGCGCGGGCCTGCACGATCCGGTACTTCACGCTGTTCCTGTGCAGCATCATCAACTCTCCGGTCCGGGTGTAGCTTGCTCCGGAGTCCAGGAACACCGCGTACGTCTCCCGGAGTCTGGCGGCCCCTTCGGTCTGTGCCGCCAACCCACCGAGTTGTTCGGTGACCCACTGTCTCAGGGCCGGCATATCGGCGCTGAGCAGGGACGCCAGTGCCACT
Source organism: Corynebacterium sp. (assembly GCF_022712275.1). Classification (GTDB taxonomy): domain Bacteria; phylum Actinomycetota; class Actinomycetes; order Mycobacteriales; family Mycobacteriaceae; genus Corynebacterium. Next base: position 29,643 of record NZ_JALAGU010000011.1, read on the forward strand.
CCCGGATCGTCGTAGCTCACCGGAGTGAGGTGCGCCGGCCCGGCGATGTGGGCGACCCGTTCGGCGGCCTGTGCCTGGCGGTGGGAACCGCAGAACCCGGAGATCCCGGATTGCGCGGCACCGAAGCAGATCTGGGCCTGCGGCAACCGGCTCCGGAGTTCTTCAGCCAGTTCCGTCAGTCCAGCGACCGGGTCAGCGTCCTCCACGCCGAACCAGACCCAGGCGGTGCCACGATCCACGGCAGTGAACAGCGTCGATCCGGTGAATCCAGGTCGTCGGGAGATCCGTTGGACCTGCGAGAGCAGGTCAGTGGTGTGATCGACAGCTGCACTCTCCTGATTTACCCAGATCACCGCAGCCCGGTGCTGCTGGTCGATCCGGTACCGGGCGACACTCTCGAAACGCTCGGTCGGAACCTGGGCGCCTGCCAGCACGTCGCGGATCATCCTCGCGGTTGCTGTCGCGCTGTAGTCGGTGAGACGACGGGCTTCCTGCTCGTATGCGGTGAGGACTTCCGTACTCATCCAGTCGATGTAGGAGTGCAGGAAGCCGTCGATGTAGTGGAGAGCCTTGAGCTTCTCATCTGCGGAGCAGTCCAGGTTCCTGACGATCTCGAAGATCTCGCGACGACCGCCCTCCGCACCGAGATGATAGGCACGGCGTAGCTGATCGGCCGAGATCCCGCGCTCGGCCAGTTGCTGTGCGTACCGGATAGCCACCGTACTGGGGCGGGCCTCCTCCACCGGGATCCGGTTGCACATCAGCTGGATCACGGTCTCCAGATTGCCGGACACACTGGACGCCAGCATGCGGGCAAGTTCATCCGAGGCCAGGGGCGTCTCATTGTCGACGATGAGTTCGGTCATCGCGTCACTGATCCGGTCGAACCTGTCGCGCATGAGTGTCCCGATACGGACGACGAGATTCTCCACTGTCACACCGCCGCCCCCATACCGGCAGGGAGGTCGACACCGTGCTCCTTGAGCGCGGACAGCGCCGCGTTGTAGCCGCACATGCCGTGGGCACCGGCGCCCGGCGGGGTGGCTGCGGAGCACAGGTAGATGCCGCGCGTTCCCGTGCTGTACGGGTCGAGGGCGATCCGTGGGCGGAACAGCAGCTGGCGCACCGAATTTGCGCCGGTGACGATGTCCCCCTCGATGTAGTTCGGGTTGGCGTCCTCGATATGCCGGACATTCCACACCGTCCTGGCCACGATGCGGTCGCGGAATCCTGGGGCGTATTCCTCGATCCGATCGATGATCGCGGCGGTGGCGTCCCCGGTGAAACCGGCGGGGACATGGGCGTAGGTGTCCACCGGCTGGATGCCGTCGCGGGCACGGGTATGGTCCGCCACCGACTGCTGGGTCACCAGCACGAAGGGCCTCTCCGGCATGGTGCCCCGGTGGACTTCCCGTTCCGCCAGAGCCGTCTCGTCGAAACTGCCGCCGACATGGACCGTTCCGGCCTCGCGGGACGGCAGATGCGACCACGGTATACCGCCCTCGACGGCGAAGTGCACGGCGAAGGCGCCCGGACCGTGCCGGAAACGGGACAGTGCCCGGGACACCGCCCGGGGCATGAGATCTCCGACGATGTCGACGGCGGCTCTGGGGGAGGTGTCCAGCATCACGATCCCCGGATCGGGGATATCGGACAGTGACCGTACCCGTACCCCGGTCTCAACTCTGCCACCGTGGGATTCGAGGACGCCGACCATGGCGTCGGAGATCGCCGCCGAACCACCGACCGCCGCGGGCCACCCGAAGGTGTGTGCTGCAGTGCCCAGCGCTGCACCCACAGCAGACGACGCCAGAGTGTGGAACGGTCGGAAGGCATGTGCCGCCACACCGCCGAACAAAGCCCGGCCCTCGGGGGTGCGCAACAGTCGGGCGGTCACGGAGACCGGCATCCCGGCGACGGCACTGAAACGGGCCAGTTTCACCGGGTGGTCGGGAACATGGATCATCGGGCGGAGGAAGTCTTCGGTGACATCGGCGAAACTCCGGGAGAGCGGGCCGAAGACGGACCGCCAGACTGCGGCATCCTTCCCCAGCGCCCCAGCGGTGTGGTTGACGTCCCGGTAGACCGCCGCACCTGCCCCCGCTTCCAGTGGATGGGAGTACTGCACCTCCGGCCAGGTCCAGGACAGGCCGTGTCCGGCGAGATCCACGGAACGGGAGAAGGCATTGTCCACCGCCAGTGGGTGGATCCCGGAGCAGTGGTCGTGGATCAGACCCGGAAGCGTGACTTCCCCTGACCTGGTTCCACCCCCGACTTCGTCGGCGGCTTCGAGCACTGTGACATTCAGGCCGGCACGGGCGAGGGTCACGGCGGCGGCCAGTCCGTTCGGGCCGCTTCCGACAACAGTTGCTTTGTCCATGGTAAGCAGTCTGTCACTTTCTGTTCGTCCGCAGGGGCGGAGCGGGGTTTCTCTACGCGGGTTCCGGTGCGGTGACCGGGGCGGCGTCAGTGCCGCCAACGGAGGTGGATGCCCTGCCAGGGAAGCTGTAGCCGGGCAGCTGCCAGGTCACCGTGTGGGGGATCGGGCCGTCGGCCAGCCACGGGCAGGCCTCGCTCGCGTCGGTGACGATGAAGGTTCCCCGTTCGACGACGCCCAGCGCGGCGTCGATGACGCGGTACTCGACGTAGTTGCGCTGGATCGGCTGGGACTCGGTGTAGACGACGACCAGATCGCCGGGTGCATAGTCACAGCGCTTCTGGACAGAGGCGAGGAGCCGTTCATCGTGGAGGTGGCCTTCGCCGAAGTTCCAGCCCATTATCCCGGAGACCACCGTCTCGCCTTCACGGATGCGGTAGGTGTCTATGTCCACGAACCGGGGCATGATGCTGTGCATGGCTCGCCCGGACGTGTGCAGCGAGCGCCAGGCGTTGGCCTTCTGGGTGAACATCTCACCGAGATCCTCGCCGAAGGCGTCCACGATCTGGGCGGAGTGCTGTGCCCCGCCCTTGACGATGCACTCGTCGATCTTCCGCTCGGCGGCGGCGTCCTTCCAGGCCCAGCAGGTGGCAGCCCAGTTTCCGGCGTACTGACGGTAGGAGACGAGGAAGGAGATCCACTCCGGCTTCAGGTTGCCGAGGATCGGCCAGATCAGGATGGAGGCCACGACCACGAGGGCGATCCACGGGTTGCTGAAGTCCGTCACTGCGAAGCCTGCGCCGGCGTTGTGGCCCCAGAAGAGGAACACGGCGGAGAACATGAAGAAGAGATTCCATTCCAGGGGCACAGCCAGTGGAATGGTCGAGATGATGAACAGGTGGAAGGACAGGACCGCGAGCAGGGCGAGCAGGGTGACTGTCCGGTTGGTGGAGAACAGGAGCACCAGCGGGGCGGCACACTCCAGGATCGTGCCCGGGCCGTGGGCCATGAAGTGGGTGAATCCGGAGGGACGCAGGTCGTTCGGGAAGTTCTTGTACAGCTTCCGCTTGATCCATGTGCCGGGAACCCAGGGGGTGTTGGACATCATCACGGCGACGGTGGGGGAGAAGTGGTGGCCGATCTTGGAGAAGGCTGCGCCGCACCAGACGATGACGATGGTGATCTTCGCAGCCAGGATCATGTCGGTGTAGTTGGTGAGCACGGCGAAGGCCAGGAGAATCAGGGGGTACTGCTCGGATCGGGCAGCGAGGAAGACGGTCTTGTCGCGTAGACCCATCACGCAGATCAGCACGAGGTAGCTGAGGATCGCCCAGGAGGGCAGCAGACCCGCCTTTCCGTCGGGGACGAGGTCGTGGCGCTGTCCCGGGGCCACCAGGAGGTAGACCAGGTTGGCGAGGATGATGACATAGAGCGCGACATCGAAGACAGTGCGTCGGTCACCGCGGGTGAAGGGGATCCTCTCCCACGGAGGTTGGCGCAGGGAATTCGGACGCAGCCAGTAGAAGACGCCGCCGAACAACGGCTTGATATTGAAGGACAGCGGGCCGGAGGACGCGGACAGTCCCAGGATCTCGCAGAGAATCGACCAGACCATCAGTTTGAGGTAGACGATCGGTTCGGTCCACCAGGAGGTGAACTCTCCCCATCCGCCGAGGTCAGGGGTCGTCAGGCCGACGAGGAGGATACCGAGGCCGATGTAGGCGGCAATCTTGGCGACGTAGAACAGCGTCAGGACCTTCGGGACGCCGAAGCCGTAGTCGACCCAGTGCTTGTCGAGGACACGGATCCGCTCCTTGAACGGGAGGCGGACGACCGCCTCTGCGCCACAGGGCGGCAGGTCAGGTGTTGTGAAACCCATGGTACTTCCTTTATGTTCACGAAACTTAGGAGTCGGATGGACGAAGGCGCCGGTGACATGTGCGGGCTGCCTGTAGTGGGGGAGTTGAGGTCAGGCGGGGGCGAGGAACTGTGCGCGCAGGGTGGGCTTGTCGATCTTTCCCACCGGGTTCTTCGGGATCTCGGCCACGATCTGCAGGTCGACAGGGACCTTGACCTTCGTGAGATGCGTCCGACAGTGCGCCAGCAGGTCTGCTGCGGTGAGTGGACTTCCCTGCATCAGCGACACCACGGCGACCGGCTCCTCGCCGAGGACCCGGTGGGGCCGGGCAACGACCGCGGCTTCCAGGACACCGTCGGCACCGTGGAGCACGGCCTCGATCTCCCTGGGGTAGATGTTCTCCCCGCCGCGGATGATCATGTCCTTGACCCGGTCGATGAGGGTCAGGTACCCATCCTCGTCGAGGTGGCCGATATCGCCGGTGTGCAACCATCCGTCGACCACGGTTCCGGCGGTCGCTTCCGGAAGGTTGAGATAGCCCTGCATGACGGTCGGACCGGAGACGATGACCTCACCGGCGGTACCGGTCGGGACATCGTCGCCGGCCTCATCCACGACGCGGATGGTCTGGCCCGGCATGGCGGGGCCGACTGTCCCCACCTTCTGCTTCCCGTGGACCGGGTTGCAGGCGCTGCAGCAGGTGCCCTCGGTCAGTCCGTAGCCTTCGGCGACAGTGGCCCCGAACTGCTCGCTGACCCTGGTCAGTAGTTCGGGGGATGCCGGAGCAGCGCCGCAGATGATGAACTGCAGGGAGTCCGTGGCGGGGCGTCCTTCCGGGGGAAGGTCTGTGAGACGGGAGAGGATCGTCGGTACGCTCGAGAAGTAGGTTGGACGGTGCTGCTCGATCAGCTCCAGGAACGGCCTCGGTGCGAACCTCTCGACGAGGGTGACCTGTGCACCGCACCGCAGCGGGGTGAGGATGCTGACAAGGATCGCATTGACGTGGAACAGCGGTAGAACGAGAATGCAGTGGTCGGTGGAGTCGGTCCTCATCCGCTCCTCCATCGCCGCCGACATGGCGTCCAGCTGGGTGTGGCCGAGCATCGCACCCTTCGGGCGGCCGGTGGATCCGCTGGTGTAGACCACCAGGGCGGTGTCGTTACCGGTGATCACGTAGGGGGTATCGGCCCCGGACGCTGCCTCCGGTGCGACCTCGTTGCCGTCCTCGATGAGGGTGGTGACGGTGGTGACGTCGACGGTGCGTACCTGACGCGCGAAGCGCGCCGGGTCGGCACAGACGACCGTGCGTGCCCCGGAATCCTCCAGCTGGCGCATGGCCTCGCTGTCCGTGAACACCGGGTTGATCGGGGTGACGGTGGCACCGAGATACCAGGCGCCGAACATGGTCACGACGAACTCGCAGCAGTTCGGGAGCATCACGGCGACCACGTCACCGGGGGACACCCCCTGCTCCCGGAGGAGATCGGCGACCGCCCGGGACCGGTCGGCGGTCTCCCGGTAGGTCAGGCAGTGGTGGTTGTCCCGGATGCAGGGACGGTCCTGCCTGTCATCGGGGACGTTCCACGGCAGATATGTGAACAACGGGGTGCCTCCTTGTTGACGACGGTGGAGACCGGGGTCGACGGGACTGTCCCGGGGCCTCTCGATCTTTTCCACCACCATAGGAAGTATGTGAGGAGGGTCACATCGTCCTGTGCCGACAATCTTCTGCGCAGCTGTTGTGCACGGTGACCAAGAGCCGACTGGGGGAGGCGCAGACAGCCGGGGAGCGTCTCACGCCCAACCGACGGAGCGCTCCACGGCCTTGTTCCACAGGGCGAAGGCGGCGTCCCGCTCCTCCTCGGAGTCATTGGGCATGTAGGTCTCCTTCTCCTGCCACAGCGACCGGATCTCGGCGACATCGGCGAAGAACCCGACCGCCAGTCCCGCGGCATAGGCTGCGCCCAGTGCCGTGGTCTCGGCGACCTCCGGCACCGTCACCGGGACCCCCAGCTGATCAGCCTGGAACTGCATGAGCAGCGAATTCACCACCATGCCACCGTCGGCCCGCAGCCGGGTCAGCGGCACACCTGCGTCCGCGTTCATCGCGGCCACAACCTCGCGGGTCTGGAAGGCCGTGGCCTCCAGCGCGGCCCGTGAGATGTGCGCCTTGGTGACGTACCTGGTCAGGCCGACGATCACGCCCCTGGCGTCCGGCACCCAGCGCGGGGCCAGCAGGCCGGAGAAGGCCGGCACGACCACACAACCGCCGTTGTCGTCGACACTGCGGGCCAGCCCCTCGATCTGCGAGGAGTCGGCGAAGAAGCCCAGATTGTCGCGCAGCCACTGCACCAGCGAACCGGTGACCGCCACCGATCCCTCCAGGGCATAGACCGCCGGGGCGTCCCCGAGCTGGTAGGCGACCGTGGTGATCAGCCCGTGCTCCGAGGTCTTCGGTTCCGTGCCCGTGTTGAGCAGCAGGAAGTTGCCGGTGCCGTAGGTGCACTTCGCCTCACCGGGCTCAGTGCACGCCTGGCCGAAGGTCGCCGCCTGCTGGTCGCCGAGGATGCCCGCGATGGGGACGCCGTGCACCGGGCCCGAGCGCTGCACCTTGTCGATGACCTCGGAGGAACTGATGATCTCCGGTAGCAGGGACATCGGGATCCCCAGTCGCTCACACAGTTCAGGATCCCACTGCCGGGTCCGGATGTCCATGAGCATGGTGCGCGAGGCATTGGTCACGTCGGTGACATGACGGGCGCGCGGCTGGCGTCCCCGGGCAGGACGCCCGGACCGGCGTGTCGAGCGGGTCAGTTCCCAGATGATCCAGGTGTCCATGGTGCCCACGGCGAGCTCGCCGCGCTCGGCACGCTCACGTACACCCGGCACATTGTCGAGGATCCAGCGGATCTTCGGGCCCGCGAAGTACGTGGAGACCGGCAGCCCGGTCCGCTCCCGGAACATGTCCCCGTCCCCGGCTGATTCCAGGTCCTCGCAGATGGGGGTGGTGCGGGTGTCCTGCCAGACGATGGCGTTGTACACCGGCTCGCCGGTCTCCCGGTCCCAGATGACCGTCGTCTCGCGTTGGTTGGTGATCCCCAGTGCGGCGATGTCCTCGGTGCCGATGTCCGCCCGGGCCACGGCGTCCGCGATGACGCGGCGGGCATTCAGCCGGATCTCCTCGGGGTCATGCTCCACCCACCCCGGGTGCGGGAAGATCTGCCGGTGCTCCAGCTGGCTCACCGAGACGACAGCACCGCGGGCGTCGAAGACGATCGCGCGGGTGGAGGTGGTGCCCTGGTCGAGGGCGAGGATGAACCCCTTGTCGGAGTCGCTGCCGGACCCCGGGTGACGGAAACGCGAGAACAGGTCGGCCATCAGTGGTCCCCCCGGGTCACACCAGCTGCAGCATAAGCTGGGACTTCTTCACACCGTCACCGGCGGCGACCGCCAGCCCTGCCACGGTGCCGGCCTTGTGCGCCTTCACCGCGTTCTCCATCTTCATGGCTTCGAGCACCAGCACCGGATCACCCTTGGCGACCTGAGCACCGTCCTCGACGAGGACGGTCACCACGGTGCCCTGCATCGGGGCGAGCACGTCGTCACCGGAGGCAGCGGCGGACGCGCCACCGGAGGACTTGCGAGGCGCACGACGTGCCGTGCCACCGTTACCGACGAGATCGCCGGGCACGGAGACCTCCAGCCGACGACCGTCGACCTCGACCGCGATGGTGCGCGGCGGGACGGCATCCGCCTCGGCCGGATCGCCGTCGAAGGCGGGGACGCGGTTGTCCCACTCCTCCTCGATCCAGCGGGTGTACACGGTGAAGGATGTCACCTCCGGGTCAGAAAGCTCCGGGGCGAACGCCGGATCGGCGACCACGGCGCGGTGGAACGGGATGACCGTCGGCAGCCCCTCGACCGTGTACTCGTCGAGTGCGCGGGCGGCGCGCTGCAGTGCCTCGGCGCGGGTCTCACCGGTGATGATGAGCTTGGCCAGCATCGAGTCGAACTGGCCGCCGACAACGGAACCCTGCTCCACACCGGAGTCCATGCGAACGCCGGGGCCGGCAGGCTCGCGGTAGGTGGTGAGGGCACCGGGGGCGGGCATGAAGTTCGCGGCGGCGTCCTCCCCGTTGATCCGGAACTCGATGGCGTGGCCGCGGATCTCCGGATCGGTGGTGCGGGACAGTTCGCGGCCCTCGGCGATGCGGAACTGCTCGCGGACCAGGTCCCAGCCGGTGACCTGCTCGGTGACCGGGTGCTCGACCTGCAGTCGGGTGTTGACCTCCAGGAAGGAGATCAGACCGTCGGCGCCGACGAGGTACTCGACGGTGCCGGCACCGTGGTAGCCGGCCTCCCGCATGATCGCCTTGGCGGACTCCCGTAGCCGGGTGTCCTGCTCCTCGGTGAGGAAGGGGGCCGGGGCCTCCTCCACGAGCTTCTGGAAACGGCGCTGCAGCGAGCAGTCACGGGTGGACGCCACGACGACGTTGCCGTGGGTGTCGGCGAGCACCTGGCACTCGACGTGCCGGGCCCGGTCGAGGTACCGCTCGACGAAGCACTCTCCGCGGCCGAAGGCCTTCTCGGCCTCACGGGTCGCGGACCCGAAGAGTTCCGGGATCTCTTCGACGGTGTGGGCGACCTTCATGCCGCGCCCACCGCCGCCGAAGGCGGCCTTGATGGCGACCGGCAGGCCGTGCTCGGCCGCGAAGTCGACGATCTCCTGCGCGTCCGCTACCGGCTCAGGGGTGCCGGGAGCCATCGGGGCGTCGACCTTCTCGGCGTAGTGCCGGGCGGTGACCTTGTCCCCGAGCTCACGGATGGCGCGCGGGGAGGGGCCGATCCACGTCAGCCCGGCATCCTCCACTGCCTGGGCGAAGTCGGCGTTCTCGGAGAGGAACCCGTAGCCCGGGTGGACGGCGTCCGCACCGGAGCGGGTCGCGGCGTCGACGATCTTGACGATGTCGAGGTAGGTCTCGGCAGAAGTCTCGCCACCCAGGTTGAAGGCCTCGTCGGCCATGCGCACGAAGGGGGAGTCGGCGTCCGGCGTGGCGTAGACGACGGCGGAGGCGATGCCCTCGTCGCGCGCGGCCCGGATGACCCGGACCGCGATCTCGCCTCGGTTGGCGATCAGGACCTTGCTGATCTTCCGGTGTTCTGCCGGCACGTGTTCTCCTCTTTCTTGTACTTCATTCGTCGCCGCTCAAAGGTTGCGGTGGCAACCGTTCGACGCTACTACGGAATCCACCGTAGTAGCCACCCCCGCTGTTACAGCCGCGAATTTCCTACTGATCCGCGGTGACCGGCATGCGGACCATGTTGCCCCACTCGGACCAGGACCCGTCGTAGCAGCGCACGGCGTCCCGGCCGAGCAGATGGTGCAGCACGAACCACAGGTGAGCGGCACGTTCACCGGTCTGGCAGTAGGTCGCGACCGGGGAGTTAGCGTCGAGGTCGGCGAAGGCGTCCTCCAGGTCGTCCCGGGAGTGGAAGCGGCCGTTGGGTCGGATCGAGGCCGACGGGGCGATGTTCGCGGCACCGGGGATGTGGCCCGCGGCGAACTCCGGTGCATCCCGCAGGTCGAGGAGCTGCAGATCCCCGTTGTCCCTGAGGTCGGTGAGCATCTCGTCGACGAAGATGCGGTGGCTCAGGTCATCGCGTTCGACCACCGGGTAACCCCGGGTCGGTCCGGGAGGGGCGTCGTAGGAGGTTTCGCGTTCCTCCTGCATCCATGCCTCCCGGCCACCGTCGAGCAGACGGACATCGGGGTGACCGAAAAGTTCGAAGACCCAGAAGGCGTAGGACGCCCACAGATTGGACTCGTCGCCGTAGATCACCACGGTGTCGTCGCGGGTGATGCCCTTGTCGTCCATGAGGCGGGCGAAGGCCTCGCCGTCGAGGAAGTCGCGGCACACCGGGTCGCCGAGGTCACCGTGGAGGTCGATACGGATGGCGGTCGGCAGGTGGCCGATGTTGTAGAGGATGCTGTCAGAGTCTGACTCGACGACCTTGAGTCCGGACCCGCCCAGCTTCGCGCCCAGCCAGGAACTCGTCACGAGCCGTTCCGGATGGGCGTACTGCTGCAACGAGGGGGTGGGGTCATACTCGATTCCCATGGGTGCGGGTACCGCCTTTCATGTCTGGTGGACAGTGTAACGGTGGTGGTGGGCAGATGTGACCTGTGGGGCGGGAAGGAGTGGGCTGTGGTGCAGGTGACTGAGATTTACCGGGGGAGTGGTAGATACACCGCATCCGCCGCACTCACACGCGAAGAGCAGGAAATCTGCCACCGCTCAGGTCGTTTTCCCGGGTGGAAAGGGATCTGAGAGGTGGTGGATTCCCGTGGAGTATCGGAGGGGCGGGGATGGCGGGGAATGCCGGAGCTGCAGACTACCGGTTCCAGAGGTCGGAGACCGCCAGTCCGTAGCTCTCGACCGCGCGGCGCACCAGCGGCAGCGACAGCCCGATCACACTCGACGGATCTCCCTCGATCCGGTCGATGAACCAGCCGCCCAGGGCCTCCAGGGTGAACGCACCCGCACAGCCCAGCGGCTCACCCGTGGCCGCGTAAGCCTCGATGTCGCGGTCCGAGGCTTCCGCGAAATGCACCACCGTCTCACTGACGGCGGTGGTGACCGGGGCGAAGACGCCCGAGAACAGGTCCACCGGGCTTGCCCGGGTGAAGGCGTGGCCGGTGATCAGCGTCGCCGAGCGTCCCCGCTGGGCACGCCAGCGCTCAACCGTGCGCTCCACGGTGTGCGGTTTGCCCTGCAGTTCGCCGTCGAGCAGCAGCATCGAGTCGCCGGCGACGACCACGGCACCGTCCGGCACCCGGTCGGCGTACCGGTCGATGACTGCAGTCGCCTTCGCGGCGGCGAGACAGCTGACCACCTCCGCCGGGGAGGGGTCGGGAATCCGGGTCCGCAGGTCGGCGATGGCGGCGTCCTCGTCGACCCCGGGCACGAGTACCAGCGGTTCGATCCCGCCGGAGCGCAGCACCGACAGTCGTGAGGGGGAGGAGGACGCGAGGACGAGATCAGCCACGGAATCCCGCCGGACTGAAGACGGTCTGCCAGCGGGTGCCCGCCCCGGGCAGTCCCCAGGCGCCGCGCGGGTGCCGGCGCACCAGCTCGCGTGGATCGGAGTAGATGGTCGCGGATTCCGCGACCACGGTGCCCAGTGCCTCAGCCACCGCAGCGGTGAGCAGGTCGGCGTCGGGGGCGTCCCCGTCGGAGGCATCGGCGGGCAGACCGCGTAGCACGGTCACCGGGATCTGCGTGGTGTTCTGTGACGTGTCTGTCATGGCGTCCTTTCCGTTGCCGGTCACAGCGGCAGGTTGTCGTGCTTGCGGACCGGGGCGGGAACGACCTTGCGCTCCAGCAGTGCCAGCCCGTCGGACAGGCGGGCGCGGGTCTCAGACGGGGCGATGACCGCGTCGACGTAACCACGGGACGCCGCGGCGTACGGGGTGATCAGGGAATCCTCGATCTCCTCGGTGAGTTGGACGCGCAGCGCGTCGACGTCCTTGCGCTTCCGGGCGGCCTTTGCCAGCGTGTCCGCGTGGACCACGGTGACCGTGTTCGCGGCGTCCGCGTGGGAGATCTGCGCACTGGGCCAGGCGAGCACCAGGTCGGCACCCATGTTCTTCGCCCCCATGGCGATGTAGGCCGAGCCGAAGGCCTTGCGCACCACCACGGTGAGCACTCCGACGGAGGCGTCCGCCACAGCGGAGAACAGCGGGGCGGAGCGGCGCAGCAGGCCGTTGCGCTCTTCCGCGGTGCCCGGCATGAAGCCGGGGGAGTCGACGGCGAAGACCAGGGGGATGTTGAAGGCGTCGCACATCCGCACGAAGCGGGCGGCCTTGGCCGCGGCGGCGGCGTCCAGTGCACCGGCGAGGACCAGCGGCTGGCTGGCGACCACACCGACGTTGCGTCCCTCGATCCGGGCGAAGGCGGTGATGATGTTGCCGGCGTGGTCGGCCGAGAGCTCCAGCAGACTGTCGGGGTCGACGACGCCGGCCAAGGCGTCGAGCATGTCGTAGCCGGCGAGCGGGGAGTCCGGGATCAGCGCATCGAGCGCCCCGGTGTCCGGGGCGCCCGGCTCGGTCGGCGGGGTCAGTGCCCGGTTGTTCGACGGCAGCTGGGCCAGCACGTCCTTGACCAGGCCGAGAGCCGCCTCATCGGTGGCGGCGGTGAGGTGCGAGGTGCCGTTCGAGGCGAGGACCTCCACACCACCGAGCTCATCGGCGCTTACCTCCTCGCCGAGGACGCTGCGGGTCAGCTCCGGGTCGGTGAGGTAGAGGTGCGCACCCTCGACGGCGACGACGACATCGGCCAGGACCGGCTGGTGGGCCTCGGTGCCGGCGGTCGGACCGGCGATGACGGAGATCTGCGGGATGACACCGGACAGGCGTGAGCGCAGCCGGTAGAGCTTCGCGGCGGTGCCGAGGGAGACGACACCTTCCTTGACGCGGGCACCGGTGGAGTCGTGGATGCCGACGAGCGGCACGCCGGCACGCTCGGCGAGCTCCATCACCTTGATGAGCTTTTCGCCGTGGGTTTCGCCGACAGTGCCGTCGAAGACCGTGGCGTCCTGGGAGAAGACGCATACCTGGCGACCGTCGACGGTGCCGTAACCGGTAACCACACCGTCGGTGACCGGGCGGGACCGGTCGAGGTTGAAGGAGGTCGCACGGTGGCGTGCAAGGGCGTCGATCTCGACGAAGGAACCCTCGTCGAGCAGTGCGTTCACCCGTTCGCGGGCGGTGAGCCGGTCGGCGTCGTGGACGGCGGCGACGGCGTCCTCTCCGGTGGGGGCCAGTGTCTCGGCGAGCCGGTTGCGCAGGTCCTGCAGCTTGCCGACGGTGGTCGACAGGTCGGCCTCGGGCGTGGCGGAGGTGGGAACAGTCATGGAGGACAGTCTAAGCGTTATCCTCGGGAGGCATGAACGGTACTCCCGAACCATCCGCCGCTTCCCGCCACCCGGTCGACGCTGACCGGGTGGCGGCGGTCCTGCACGCCGCCGGTGTCCGGCGGTTCAGCGTGGACCATGTCGGCTCCACCGGCTCGACGAACGCCGACCTCGCGGCACGTGCGAACTCCGGCACCGGCACCGACCGCACCGTGCTGCTGGCCGAGGAGCAGGTCTCCGCGCGGGGCCGCATGGGCCGGCCCTGGTCCGCCCCCGCCGGTTCCCAGTTCATCTGCTCTTTGCTGCTCGCCCCGGAACAGCTCGACATCGAACGGCTCGGCGAGCTTCCGCTGTTCATCGGGGTCGCCATCGCCGGCGCCGCCCGGGAACTCGGCGTCCCCGCGGTCCTGAAGTGGCCGAACGATGTCCAGGTCGTCCGGGACGGTGTGCCCCACAAGCTCGCCGGCATCCTCGTCGAGGCCGCGTCCGTCGATCCGCCGGCCATCGTCCCGGGCATCGGCCTGAACCTGTCGATGACCGCGGACGACTTCGAGGACGCCGGGCTGCCCACCGCCACCTCGCTGACCCTCGAAGGCCTGGAGATCCCGGACGCGGAGGTACGCGACCGGGTCACGGCGGTATTTCTGCGTCATCTCCTGGCCGCCGACGACGCCTGGCGTGCCGGCGGGGACGCCGCCGCCGACGTCCGCACCCGTTACCGCGAGCTGTCCTCGACCCTGGGCACCCGGGTGCGGGCAGAACTGCCGGGCGGGGAGAACCTCTACGGCACCGCCGTGGACCTCGGCACCCACGGTGAACTCGTGCTGGAGTCCGTCGACGGGACCCGTCACGCGGTCACCGCCGGGGATGTGGTGCACCTGCGTCCCGACGAGCGGGAGCGCTGAGTCCATGCCCAAGGTCCGCTTCGAGCGCGGGGAGGTGATCCTCGCCGAGCTCAGTCCGTCGCGACGTAGCGTCATCTTCCCGGTGCTCGAACTCATTCTCGCCACCGGAGTCGTCTGGCTGCTCATCGGACTGCTGGACGCCCACCTCGCCGATGAGGCGGTACGCGTGGCCGGATACGTGCCCGACAATCTCGCCGAGGTCCCCGGCCTCCCCGGTGCGGCGGGTACTGCGACGGCCGCCCTGTGGGGACGCCGCGTCCTGCTCATCGTGTGGGTGTGGATCGCCTGGCGGCGGTGTATCCGGCACCTGCTGTTCCGGCAGCGCAGCCGGATCATCCTCACCGACCGTCGGCTGGTCACCGCCTCCGGCGACTGGCGCTCACGGGTCGTGGAGATCCCGCTCGACCAGATTGTCGAGGTGCGTCAGCGGGGCAGCACGGTCAATGTGTGGACCCGTGGGTACCGCGTCCCGGTGCGCCTGGCGGACGTGCCCTACGCCGCCGATGTGGCCGCGATGGTCGACGAGCGGATTGTCCGCTACGTGCGGCCGGTATACTGACGCGGGTGAGTAGCGAACCTGATCTGCACCTCGCCCGCCCTGAAGCCCACGCACCCGGAATGCCGCTGGTCACCGTCATCGGCGACGGCCAGCTGGCCCGGATGATGCAGCAGGCGGGTATCGAACTCGGACTGACCGTCCGGCTGCTGGCCGGTTCCGGGGCAGCCTCCGCCGCCCAGGCCACCGCCGACGTGTGGCTGGGCGAGTACACCGACGAGGGTGTCGTCCGCACGGTCAGTGAGGGGGCGGACGCCGTCACCTTCGACCACGAGCACGTGCCCAACGAGTACCTCGAGGGGCTCATCGCCGAAGGTGTGAACGTCCAGCCCCAGCCGTCCGCACTCATCAACGCGCAGGACAAGCTGGTCATGCGGCGGCGTATGCGGGAGATTGGCGCGCCCGTGCCGCCCTTCGCCGAGATCCTCTCGGTCTCCGACGGCGAAGGATTCTGGGACGCCACCGACGGCGCGGTGTGTCTCAAGGCCCGCCGTGGCGGCTACGACGGCAAGGGCGTCTGGTTCCCGGAGTCGCGGGAGCAGACCGCCTCCCTCGTCGCCGAACTGCTGGAGCAGGGCGTGCCGCTGATGGCGGAGAAGAAGGTCCGCCTGGTCCGCGAACTGTCCGCCATGGTCGCCCGTACCCCCTCCGGTGAGACCGCCTCCTGGCCGGTCGTGGAATCCGTGCAGGCCGACGGCATCTGTTACCTGGCCGTGGCCCCCGCCCCTGCGGAGACCGCCGGTCAGGCGCGCGTCGTCGCACAGGCCCACTCCCTGGCCCGTGAGGTCGCCGAGGAACTCGGTGTGACCGGCGTCCTCGCCGTGGAACTCTTCGAGGCCGTCGATGAGGCCGGGCAGCCCGAGATCATCGTCAACGAACTGGCGATGCGTCCGCACAACACCGGCCACTGGACGCAGGACGGCTGCGTCACCGGCCAGTTCGAGCAGCACCTGCGTGCGGTTCTCGACCGTCCGCTGGGCTCGACCGCGCTGAGCTCCACCACCACCGTGATGGCCAATGTGCTCGGTGACCCGGACGCCGATCCGGAGATGCCGATGTCCGAGCGGATGGACGAGGTGTGGCGCCGGTTCCCGACCGCGAAGATCCACCTCTACGGCAAGGAGTGGCGTCCACGCCGCAAAATCGGGCACGTCAACATGTCGCTGCCCTGCGGCGCCGCCGCGACCGCGGAGAACGTGGAGAAGCTCCGTACCTCCGCCCGTCTCGCCTCCGATTTCCTCGTCACCGCCACCTGGAAGGACCAGTGAATGACTGACCAGAACACCCCGCTCGTCGGCATCGTCATGGGGTCGGACTCCGACTGGCCCACCGTCGAGCCCGCTGCCGAGGTCCTCGCCGAGTTCGGCGTCCCCATGGAGATCGGTGTGGTCTCCGCCCACCGTACCCCCGACCGGATGCTCGACTACGCCCGTGAGGCACACACCCGCGGCCTCAAGGTGATCATCGCCTGCGCCGGCGGTGCCGCGCACCTGCCCGGCATGGTCGCCGCCGCCACGCCGCTGCCGGTCATCGGCATCCCGAGGTCCCTGAAGAACCTCGACGGCATGGATTCCCTGCTCTCCATCGTGCAGATGCCCGCCGGTGTGCCGACCGCGACCGTCTCCATCGACGGCGCGAAGAACGCCGGCCTGCTGGCCGTGCGGATCCTCGGCGCGGCCTACCCGGAGCTCACCGAGCGGATGGTCGCCTACCAGGAGACGATGCGTGACGAGGTGCTGGTCAAGGATCAGCGGCTCAAGCAGAAGCTCATGGGGGAGTAGTCCTCCGCAATGTCACTGCTGATGCTGGTCAGCCTGGTGCTGATCGTGCTTCTGGCGGGCACCGGCTGGAGTGTGAAGGCCCGGTCCCGTTGGGCCGGCAACGGTGCGCTCGTGTTCACCGTCGGTCTGCTGCTGTGGGTCTGGCTGCTGGTCGCGGCGACCGGCGCAGGATTCGCCCGGACGATGTGGATCGTCTTCGGGCTCTCTCATGTGGTCGTCGCCCTGGTCGGCTGGTTGACTGCACGGTGGATGGGGGACGCCCTGCCCGGGGTCGACGGTCGTGGTTGGTTCCACCTGTCGACGGTCGTGGCCGCCGCCGAACTGCTGAGCCTGGGGGCCGGTGCCCTGTCCATGGTGCTGCGTTCGATCAAGGGTATCGGCGACGGTGGCGACGACATCCGCTTCTCCCTGGTCATTATCGGTGTCGCGGCCCTGGTCCTCTGGGTCTGTGCCGTTGTCTCGATGATCCGCTACCTGCGTGACGTGGGGCGTGGTCGTAGGCGTCGTGCACCGGAACGGGCGGATGCGGTGATCGTGCTCGGCGCCGGACTGGTCAACGACCGGGTCAGTGATCTACTGGCATGCCGTTGTGACCGGGGCGCGGCGGCCTGGCGCTCGGTGACCGAGCATCGCCCGGCCCGGAGTACTCCGCTGATCGTCACCGGTGGCCGTGGGGACGACGAGCCCTGCAGCGAGGCGGAGGCGATGCACCGGTACCTGGCCTCACGGGGATTCCCACGGGGTGCGGTGCTGGAGGAGCGCTACGCCACGGACACCACCGAGAACCTGCACTTCAGCCTGGACCTGCTCAAGGAGCGTGGGGTGCGTGACCCACATGTGGTGGTGTGCACCTCGGACTTCCACGTGCTGCGCACCGAGCGGATCGTCGCCGCCCTGGAGGCTGAGCGGGGGGACAACGGTGTGCCCTTCTCGGCGGTCGTGCTGGGGGCACCGACACCGAAGCCCGCGATCCCGGCGTCCTACCTGCGGGAGTACGTCGCGCTGACGATCCACCGGCTCATCGGCCGGGCGTGAACAGCCGGGCTTCACCCTGTCCTCTACGCCGTCATCCCACGGGCCACCCACCGGCGATCTGTTTCATCGTCTTCGTCCGGTTCTTCAACTGCACTCTGTTGATCCGGATGACCTCCCAGTCGGCGTCCCTCAACTCCTGGAACATGTCGACATCGATGTCGGTCTGGTCGGCGCCGTCGTGGTGCTGACCGTCATAGAACAGAGCGACCTTCAGTTCCGGACAGGCGAGGTCCGGTGTGGCACACCGGCCGCGGTAGTCCTCGGGGAGCGCCGCACCGTCCATCATTGAGATCTGCAGTGGGGACTGCCACCGGTAACCGGTCGGGAGCACGTCACGAACCACGAGCCGCAGCACTGTCTCCATAGGGGACTGGGCCCCGTATCCCGGATCAGTCAGCGCGACGATCTGCCGGAGCGTCCGACGGGCGATGCATCGCTGCCCGGCAGTGAGGACCTCGACGGGGGTCAGCCGGGTGCACTGGAAGAATGCGTCGAGGAACTGGACCGCACGCACGGTGTGGGACGTCAATCCCGGAACCAACGGAACCCACCAGCTCTTCCTACCGGTGATGATCGTGGTGAGGCACAGGGGCGCTCAGTCCCCGTACTTGCGCCACTGCCGCCAGGCCGCCCAGGTGAGCACCAGGAGGCAGAGCAGCAGCAGGGAAGGCCAGACCTCGGCATCGCCGAAAAGGTTCCACACCGCCTGGATCAGCGCCAGCAGGTCGAACAGGGCGAGGAAGCCCAGCACGGACTCCCACATCATGCGCCGACGCCGGTACTCCGAGGCGGGTAGCCCGGCGGGCCGGCCGGGTGTGTCCGCCACTACTTCACACCACCGGCGGTCAGGCCGGCGACGATCCTGCGCTGGAAGATGAGCACCATGATCACCAGCGGGACGGTCACCAGTGCACCGGCGGCCATCACCGCCGCATACGGGTACTCGTAGGCGTTCGCCCCGGAGAAGCGGGCGATGGCCACGGTCACCGGCTCCGTCTTCGTCGAGGACAGCTGCTTGGCCAGCATGAACTCGTTCCATGTGTTGATGAAGGCCAGGATCGCGGTGGTGAACATCGCCGGCGCGGCCAGCGGCAGAATCACCTTGCGGAACGCCAGGGAGCGGGACGCACCGTCGACCCGGGCCGCCTCCTCCAGTTTCCACGGCAGTTCCCGGAAGAAGGAGGTCAGCGTATACACCGTCAACGGCAGCACGAAGGAGATGTTCGGGATGATCAGTGCCTGGTAGGAGCCGATCCAGCCGAGGTCGGTGAAGAGCTGGAACAGCGGGGTGACCAGGGCGATGCCCGGGAACATCGACGCGGCGAGGATGATGCCGGTGACGAAGCCCTTGCCCCGGAACTCCACCCGTGCCAGGGCGTAGGCGGTGAACACGCCGACGGCCAGGGCGATGGCGGTCGTCCCGGCACCGATGAGCAGCGAGTTGCCGATGGCACGCAGGAAGTTGTTGCCCTTGTCTGTGGCCAGTGCCTCGACGAAGTTGTCGAGGGTGAAGTGGCTGGGCAGCGGGTTGGTGTCGAAGGTGTGCGTCTTGTCGCGGAACGCGGTGACCAGCATCCAGTAGAAGGGTGCGAGCGCCCACACGACGATGACGATGACGCCGAGGTAGCTGGCGACAGTGCGCCTGACTGAGCGTTTCATCGGGTGACCTCCTTCTCCGTGCCGGCATCAGGGGAGGAGGCGGCGTCCGCCGGGCCGTCCTGTCCGGCATCCTGGCCGTCCGGATCACCCGTGGCGTCCTCCTGCCTCCGCAGCGACCACCACTTCTCTTTCCCTGCAGTCTTCGGCATGTTCTGCGTGCCGGCGACATCGGCACCGAGGAACTTCACCATGATGAAGGCGACGGCGAAGATGAGCAGGAAGATCAGTGTCGAGATCGCCGAGGCGGAGTTGAAGTTGCCGCCCTGCATGTCGGCGATCACCAGCTGGCTGAGCACCGCGGTGGGGGAGTTCGAGGAGGAGCTGATCATGATGACCGGCAGGTCGTACATGCGCAGTGCATCGAGTGTGCGGAACAGGATCGCGACCATCAGCGCCGGCCGGATCAGCGGCAGGGTGATCTTCGTGAACTGCTGCCAGCGGGACGCCCCGTCGACGCGCGCGGCCTCGTAGACGCCCTGGGGAACCATCTGGAGACCGGCGAGGATGAGCAGCGCCATGAACGGTGCGGTCTTCCACACGTCGGCGACGATGACCGCGAATCTCGCGGCCCAGGGATCTGTCGTCCAGGCGATGTCCAGCCCGGTCACCGAGTTGATGATGCCGTCAGGGGCGAAGATGAACTGCCACAGCTTCGCGGTGACGGCGGTCGGGATCGCCCACGGGATCAGCACCGCGGCACGCAGCAGGCCACGGCCCAGGAAGCTCCGGTTCATCACCGTCGCCATCCACAGGCCCAGCAGCGTCTCGAGGAAGACCGTCACGACCACGAAGAAGAGGGTGATCTTCAGCGCCGGCCAGAAATCGACGGCGAGGTTACCCGGGGCACAGGTGGAGACCGTGCCGTTGGGCGACATGCAGCGTTGCGTCAGCCAGTAGAGGTAGTGGTCGAAACCGGCGAAGCCGCCCTCGACGAACATTCCGGTGGAGGGGTTGAGGTGCTTGTCCGCCTGGAAGGACAGCCAGATCGCCCGGATGATCGGGTAGCCGATGACGACGGCCAGCAGCGCCAGGCTGGGGCCGACGAGCCAGACGGCCCTGAAGTCGCGCTTCTTGGTTCTCACGGGAAGCAACCTTACAAAAGAGTGGAGGGAACGGCGATGGCCCGCCGCCGACGACAGTGTCGGAGGCGGGCCGGGCCGGAGGGGACCAGCGGAAGCTGGTGGAGCTAGCCGGTGACGTTGCTGATCGCGGACTCCATGTCCGCGGTGGCCTTGTCGACGTCCGCGTTACCGTTGACGGCGGCGTAGGCGTTGTCCTGGACGGCCTTGGAGAGCTGGTCGTAGCTCGGGGAGACCGGACGAGGCTTCGCGTTCTCCAGGGACTCCTTCAGAGCGGGCAGGTACGGGAACTCGTCGATGAGCGCCTCATCGTCGTAGATGGAGGACAGCACCGGCGGGAAGGACGCCTCGGCGAAGGACTTCTGGTTCTCCGGGTCGATGATGAAGTTCATGAAGTCCAGCGCGGTGGCCTTGTTCTCGGAGTTCACGTTGATGCCGTTGTTGTAACCGCCGAGGGTGGAGACACCGGTGCCGTCCTTGCCGACCAGCGGCTGGACGTCGAACTTTCCGGTGGTGGCCTCGGAGTCGTTGGCGTTGGTCCACATGTAGGGCCAGTTGATCGCCATGGCGGTCTTGCCCTCGGTGAAGGCCAGGTTGGTCTCCTCCTCGGTGGCGGCGGTGGACGCCGGGGAGATCGTCTTGTCCGCGTAGCCGTCGACCAGGGCCTGCAGGCCCTCCTTCGACTCGTCCGAGGTGACGGAGGGCTGGCCCTCGTCATCGAGGATGCCGCCGCCCCAGCCGTCCATGAAGTTGCCGGTGGCGATGGTGATGCCCTCGTACTGCTTGAGCTGGGTGGTCAGGCAGTCCTTGTTCTGCTCGACGACGGCCTTGCAGGCCTCGACGACGTCATCCCACTTCTCGGGGGCCTCCGGCACCAGGTCGGTGTTGCGGTAGAGCAGCTGGCCGTTGGTGTTCTGCGGCAGGGCGTAGAGGGTGTCGTTGTAGGTCGCGGACTCCACCGGGGCGTCCAGGATGTCGTCGGTGGACGCCTCCAGGTCGCCGGTCAGCGGAGCGAGCCAGCCGTTGGCGGCGAACTGGGCGGTCCAGACCACGTCGAGGGCCATGACGTCGTAGTCGGTCGAGCCGGCCTGCAGCGACTGGACGAGGGTCTCACGCTGGGCGTCGGCCTCACCGGCGAGCTCCTTGAGCGTGACCTTCTCGTCCGGGTGCTCTTCGTTCCACTTGTCGATGACGGGACGGAGCTTGTCCGTGTCGTTCTTGCCCATCGCGAAACTGATCGGACCGCGGGAGGTGTTGGATTCGGAATCACCGCCCGAGCTGTCGTCATCGGAGGAACAGGCGACCAGTCCGGCGGTGAGGCCGGCGGCGGCGAGGGTAGCGATCAGCTTCTTGGGAAGCTTCGGAAGGTGAGCCATGGGCCTGACCTTTCAGTAGGGGTCCTCAGTGAAACGCCTCGGCGACCGCGGTATCCGCTACCGCACCGCCGGGTGCTTCGAACGAGTGTAGTACCCGCGCAGCCCGTACGGGGGCACTGACCGACATTGCCTCCCGCGTGTCCCTCTGATTCGGGGGTGGGGAGGGGGAGTTGCCCCACCTCCCCGGGGGTGAACCCTTCAGCGCACCCGCTCGCCCTCGGCGTCGAAGAAGTACACCGCGGCGCCTTCGGCCAGGGCGAAGACCACGGAGCCGCCCAGCGGGGGCAGCGTCCCCGGGGCGTCCTCGGTACGGGCCGTGACCTGGCCGTAGGAGGTTTCGGCGTAGACGTTGGCGTCCGACCCGAGCTCCTCGACGAGGGAGACGGTGCCGACAAGACCGGGGGTACCGGCGTCCTGCACGGTGAGATGCTCCGGGCGGACGCCGACCTGGGCCGCACCGGCAGGCAGATCGATCCCCAGTTCGGTCAGCGCGGAGCCGTCGACGGTGAGCAGGTTCATCGACGGCGAGCCGATGAACCCGGCGACGAAGGCGTTCACCGGGTCGCGGTAGAGGTTCTGCGGGGTGTCGACCTGCTGCAGGGTGCCGTCCTTGAGTACGGCGACACGGTGCCCCATCGTCATCGCCTCGACCTGGT
Organism: Corynebacterium sp.; assembly: GCF_022712275.1. Lineage (GTDB taxonomy): Bacteria > Actinomycetota > Actinomycetes > Mycobacteriales > Mycobacteriaceae > Corynebacterium. Next base: position 51,838 of record NZ_JALAGU010000011.1, read on the forward strand.
CGTGGGTGACGTAGACAGTGGTGACGTCGAGGTTCTGCTGCAGTTTCACGATCTGCGCGCGGGTCTGGACGCGCAGCTTGGCGTCCAGGTTGGACAGCGGCTCGTCCATGAGGAAGACCTGCGGCTCGCGGACGATCGCCCGGCCCATCGCCACACGCTGACGCTGACCGCCGGAAAGGTCCTTCGGCTTACGGTCGAGGAACTCGGTGAGGTCGAGGATCTCGGCGGCGCGTTCGACCCGCTCGGCGATCTCGGCCTTGGGACGCTTCTTGATGGTCAGTGCGAAGCCCATGTTCTCCCGTACGGACATGTGCGGGTAGAGGGCGTAGTCCTGGAAGACCATCGCGATGTCGCGGTCGCCTGGTTCTTCGTCGGTGACGTCCTTCCCGCCGATGGAGACGGTGCCGGAGTCGGTGGGCTCCAGGCCGGCCAGGGCACGCAGGGTGGTGGACTTACCGCAGCCGGACGGTCCGACGAGGACGAGGAACTCGCCGTCGGCGATCTCCAGGTTCAGGTCCTTGACCGTGGGGGCGTCGGCGCCCGGGTACCGGATATTCACGTGATCGAAGACGACGTCAGCCATGGTGACGGATCATACCGCAGGCTGATCCGTGTGCTGGGCGGCATTCCGTAGAGTCGACGGTTGTGAGCGACCTGAACGGCACGAACTCCACGACAACCTCCTTCGCCCTGCAGGCGACGCCGGGGCCGTTCTGGCGCGACCGCGGATTCTGGGTGCAGTTCGCCGTCCAGTCCGCGCTGTTCCTGGTCGTCGGTAGTCTTGACCTGGCTGGCGCCTTCAATACCCTGGTCGATTCCTCGGATCCGGTTTCCGCGGTCATCCTGTCCGTCGGCTACACCATCGTCTTCGTCGGCCTGCTGGTGCAGCGTCGCCGGCCGGAGCTCGGCCTGACCACTGTCGCCGTCGGGCTTCTGGTCGCTGCTGTCGCGCTGTCTGAGGTGTACGTCCTGGCCGCGGGCATCGTGGGGTACGAGGCGTGGTTCATCTCCGGGTACATCCGGCGGCGGCGTCGGGCATGGCTCGGCGCCCTACTGGTCGGGGCACTGGCCGGGGCAACGCTCGCTGTTCTCGCTCCGTATGTCGAACTCAGCTGGGTCGCAGGTCCTTCCCGGGAGGAGGTGTACGGCGAAGGCTCTTCGCCGCGGGAATTCGTCGGCGTCCTCACCATTCTTCTCGTCCTCATTGTCGTCTCTGTCGCGCTGTGCTGGCAGCTGGGTCTGGGGGTACGCCGTCAGCATCAGCAGATGGAGAATCTTGCGGCCCGCGCCGAGCTGGCCGCCGTCACCGAGCGCAACCGCATCGCCCGGGAGATGCACGACATCGTCGCCCACTCCCTTACCGCGGTCATCGCCCAGGCCGACGGCGGACGCTATGCGGGGAAGAAGAAGCCGGAGCTGGCGATCGAAGCTCTCGACACGATCGCGGCGACCGGTCGTGAGGCACTGGCACAGATGCGGCAGCTCCTCAGCGTCCTGCGCGAGGGCGAGACCCGCGACACCGGGTCCGCGCCGGGTGTAGACGGCGTCCCCGGTCTGGTGGACGACGCCCGGCGGTCCGGTCTGGAGATCTCCCTCGACATCAGGGGGGACGCCAGGGAAGTGCCGGCGACACTGGGCCTCACCGTCTACCGCACCGTGCAGGAGTCACTGACGAATGTGCTCAAACACGCCGGGAAGGTCCGCACGCAGGTGGTGATGGACTGGACTGAACCGGGGGCACTGCTGGTCAGCGTGGACAACGCGCCAGGACAGGGTCTGGTGGACGCCACGTCCGCCGCCGGTGGTGCCGGCGGCCAGGGGCTGATCGGGCTGAAGGAGCGGGCCCGGGTACATGAGGGGACGGCGTCCTGGGGTGCCTCGGCAGTCTTCCCCGGTGGGTGGCGCGTGGCCGTTAAGCTGGCCGCATGACCGGGAAAACTACAGTGGCCCTCGCCGATGACCAGCAGCTCGTCCGCGCCGGGTTCGCCATGGTGCTGGACTCCCAGGACGACATCGAGGTGGTGTGGCAGGCAGTTGACGGGGTGGAGGCGGTGCGGCTCGCGGAACAGCAGCCCGTGGACATCGTGCTCATGGACGTACAGATGCCGAACCTCGACGGCATCTCGGCGACCCGGCAGATCGTGGATACCGGTGTGCGCGGTCCCGGCGGCGAACCGACCCGGGTGGTGGTGCTGACGACCTTCGACAATGACGAGTACGTGATGAGCTCCATCACCGCCGGGGCGAGTGGTTTCCTGCTGAAGGACGCCGACCCGGAGGACCTCATCGACGCGGTGCGGACGGTCGGGGAGGCCTCTGCCGTGATCTCCCCGAAGGCGACGGCGCGGCTGCTGCGTCAGGTGCGGGCAGGTGGGACAGATGCCGGAGCGGGTGGCCTCGGCGGTGCCGATGCAGGCCGCGGTATCGCGACCTCATCGGATGTCCCGGCGCCGGGCCCGGACGACGATCTGGGTCTCGTGGATCCCCTGACCCCACGTGAGCGGGAGATCCTGGTGCTGATGGCTACCGGGGCGTCCAACCAGGAGATCGCCGCGCGGCTGTTCGTGTCCCTGCCGACTGTGAAGACGCATGTCGGACGGGTGCTGGCGAAGACCGGCTCGCGCGACCGGGTCCATGCGGTGCTCTTCGCCTTCCGGCACGGGCTGGTGGACCCGGCCCAGGTGCTCGACGGGGAGTAGGGATGCCCAGGCGATGGACGTCCTCATCGCCGTCATACCCAGGTATGACCGACCCGCACCACCCACCACCGCACAATCAGCCCGCAGACCGATGATCGCAGGCGCAGAGGCGACGACCATGTAGTCCATGATCACCGTCACCGACCTGCACAAGAGCTACGGCAGGCAGCACGCCGTCGCAGACCTCTCATTCACTGTCCCCGACTCGACCGTCACCGGCTTCCTCGGCCCGAACGGCGCCGGTAAGTCGACCACCATGCGTTGCATCCTCGGCCTCGACCGGCCGACCTCCGGCACCGTCACCTTCGACGGAGCCGACTTCACCGCCCTCGCCGACAAGCCCGGTACCGCCGGCGCCCTCCTCGACGCGACCTGGTTCACTCCGGCCCGTAGCGGCCGCTCCCACCTCCGCGTCCTCGCCCGGGGCGCCGGCATCCCTGACTCCCGCGTCGAGGAATGCCTCGAGACCGTCGGTCTCACCGACGCCGCGAAGAAGAAGGTCGGCGGCTACTCGCTCGGCATGAAGCAGCGACTCGGACTCGCCGCCGCCCTCCTCGGCGACCCGAAGCACCTCATCCTCGACGAGCCGGTCAACGGCCTAGACCCCGAAGGGGTCAGCTGGATGCGGCACACCATCCGCACCCTGGCGTCCCAGGGTCGCAGCGTCCTCGTCTCCTCCCACCTGCTCTCCGAGATGCAGCTCACCGCCGACCGACTCGTCGTCATCGGCAAGGGCCGCATGATCGGCGAGTACTCCATGGACGAGTTCCTTGCCGGCGGAGCCCGCGTCCTCGTCGAAACCCCGGACGCCCGCCTCACCGACACCCTCGCCACCCGCCTGCGGGACGCCGGCTTCACCGCGTCCTTCGGACTGGCGGACGATACCGGCGGCACAGACGCCGGGACCACACCACTCACCGTCGACATCCCCGAAGGATCCACCGACGCGGAGGTTCGCCGCGCCGTCGCCGAGATCGCCCTCACCGCAAGAGTCCCGGTCACCGGACTTCGCGCCGAGACCGCCAACCTGGAGACCCGCTTCCTCGCCGCGACCGCGGACGCCCAGGAGTACCGCACCGAATCCGCCACATCCGCCACCTCCGCCACATCCACCACATCCGCCGTCCCCGCCGGAAAGAAGTAGTCGTCATGTCCTTCACCAACGCCCTGCGCGCCGAGACCACCAAGCTGTTCAGCCTGCGCTCAAGCCTCGTCTACGCGATCCTGCTCACCGGCTCCCTCTTCGGCCCGGTCACCCTCATCGCCCTCTTCGGCGACGACGCCACCCTCGACTGGTCGACGATCCTCTTCGGCCTGCAGATCTTCATGCTCGTCGCGGTGATCTTCGCCGCCGCCACCACCGCCGGCGACATCCGCAACCACATGCACGCCCAGGCCTTCCTCACCCAGGCCGGACGTTGGCAGTGGGTCGCAGCCAAGATCACCGTCACCGCCGTATTCACCGCCGTGACCTATGTCCTCGGCACGGTCCTGGCGATCGGTGTCGGAGCGGCCCTCGGCGGCACACTGAGCCTCGGCACCGACAGCTTCATCCCTGTGGTCGGCCTGGTCACCAACGTCCTCTTCGCCGCGATGAGTGTCGGACTGGCCTGCGTCATCCGCAGCCAGGTCGCGTCCGTGGCTGTCCCCGTGGCCTGGCTGCTCGTCATCGACGGCATGCTCGGCATGGCCGCCGAGTCCATCGGGATCTTCCGCCCCCTGGCCGCCATCGCCCCGATGCAACGGCAGACCCAGCTCCTCAGTGGCGAGGACCCGCTCGGCTTCGGCTTCAGCACCGCGGTCTGCTACCTCATCATCATCGCCTGGTTCGCCGCCCTCGCCGCGCTCGGCCTGTGGCGCAACCACCGCGTGGACGTGCGCTGACCCTCAGGCCGGCCCCGTCCCGCACTGCGGGCTGAAGAGTGCCCCTGCTGGATTCGTGTGGGAACAGGAGAACATGTGACCTCCACCGACAGGGGCGATCCGCAGGCGGAGCAGAACTTCCCACCGTGCGACTGCGCGCCGCAGGACCCGCAGCGGGGGTGGGACTGCTCGCCCTGCGTCATCCCGGCGGTCAGGTCCACGTCCTGCAGCTTGATGCGTACCTGCTCGCGTGGCTCCACGGCCTTCAACTGCGCAAGCTCCTCGGAAGTGACGGGGGAGCGCCGGACACACCGGCCCACCAGCTCGTTCCGGCACACGTCGCCACACACCCGGTCGTCGCAGCCACGGCACTGGTGGAAGTGCGGGGAGATCTCCACCACCGCGCGGCTAGGGTCTTGTCCTTCGCCTCAGAGTTCGTCGACCGGTCGAGCACGCGGTCCACCGCGGACGTGACGCCGTAGAACCGGCCGCCGAAAAGACTGCCCAGACCCCGGGCGACCTTCTGTCCGGTGGCCGCGACATCTCTCCGGTACACCGAGCGGTAACTGTTGCCGCACCGGTCGCAGTGGAACTCGGACCGGTACCCGTCGGTATTCGACAGATCACTGCAATTGCTGGTGAAGGGGATGCTCGTCGGTATGGCGTCCTCTGTCCGTGGCAGGGGCCTGATCCCCTGTAGGAGGATCATATACCGGCCCCCGACCCCCGTCCCGGTACCCTGGGAACTCATGGACATCACCCTCGGAGACACCGGCCGCACCCTCCACCTGCCCTCGCACTGGGAAGTGCTCAACACCCTTCCGGAGGACGCCCCGGGCACCGTCGCCTTCGGCTACCAGCTCGCCGGGAGCAACGCCGTGGTCACTCTCGCCCCGCTCGACTCCCAGATGATGCCCGTCGACCGCGACGAGGTCATCGAGGGAATCCGCCCCAACCTCAGGGAGTTCCACGCCGGCCTCGTCGAGGCGGACGCCGGCGAGACCCCGGTCGGCGACCTCATCGTCTACACCGTGGTGAAGACCCTCCCGCCGGAGGACGCCGAGCCCGGCTCCGGCATGCAGTACAACCTCACCCTCCACGTCGCCGTGGAGAACGGCGAGTACCTGGAACCCTGGCAGCTCCAGGGGTTCTTCACCGAGACCGGTACCCCGGGTATGCGCGACGCGGCGGTCATGGACCTCAAGCGCCGTGCCGGGGAGATCAGCATCGGCGCCGACGGTCTCGAGGGTTGGTACGTCGACCCCTACGATCCCGCCCTCACCCCGGCCGACGGCTGTCTGCTGGCCACCCTCGCAGAGGACCGGGCCTACGATGACCGCTTCCCGGAGCACCCCCTGTCCCAGGCCAGGCTTCTGCTGGACGCCCTTATCGCCGTGGAGTGACCCCGGGCGGGGCTAACCCACCACGCCCTTCTCGATCTCGGCGAGGTGGGCCAGCCGGTCGGCGTCCCCGTCGGTGGACAGCACCACCGAACCACCGGCGAACAGGGGGAGGAGCCGGTCGACGAGACTGTCCGCGTCCTCCCATCCGGAGGTCACCGCGCGCACGTTCTCACCGCGGGAGGACGCGCGGGCCTGCAGCTCAGTACCCGTGATCTCCGCACCGACGGCGTCGATGAGCAGCACGGCGTCCGCCCCGGAGGGCGGGCCCGCGTAGCGGTCACCCTGCACCCGCAGCTCCGGGGCCAGGTCGGTCACCCCGAAGGGCACCTCCCCGCCGGACTCCGCCACGCCGCGTCCGAAGGGGTCGGTGGAGACCAGGAGCACCTCGTCGGCGAGGTCGCTGTCGGCATCCGTGGTAATCACCGCTGCGGCGTCAGCGGCCGCGGGGGAGGAAGGGGAGCACACCGCCACCCCGGCCTGCCAACAGCCCAGCACCAGTGCCGCGGGCAGCCAGTCGGTCGGGCAGTCCACCACGACCACATCCCCCCGGCCCAACCCGAACTCGCCGGCGAAGAGATTGCCACCCTTGGCCGCCCAGTTCGCTGATGTCGCCGCGGACAGTTCCATACGCCCCCGGTCTGTGTACGTGGTGATGCGGGGCGAGGCGGCGTCGGTCGCCAGAAACGGGGCCATGAGATCCATGCCCGTCACACTAGCGTCAGTTCACGGCATCACAGGACAGGGCCCTCATCCACCGGTACTGCTTCACCGGACAGTGCGGGGCCGAGGATGACCAGCACCGCGAAGACCACCACCGTCACCAGCACCACGACGGTCACGGTCCGTGTCCAGCGGTCCGCCGCAGTGGCTGACCGCCGCAGGAACACTGCAGTGACCAGCGCACCGACCAGGGCGCCGACGGTGTTGCAGATCAGGTCTGTGACGTCGGTGCGTCCCAGCGAGAACACGTACTGCGCGACTTCGATGGCCAGACTCAGCCCTGCGGAGACCGACACCGCCGGCCATACCTTCCGGAAGACCACCGCCAGCAGCACGCCGACCGGGATGAAGAAGGCGACATTGCCGAGGATGTCGAAGGCCGCGTTGAAGGGATTCGAGGCGTCCGCGACAATCCCGAAGGGCTGAAGTCGCAGCTCCCGGACGCGCTGATTCTCCGGCTTCCACAGCAGGCCGATGGTGTAGAAGGACTTCAGACAGGTCAGTGCCACAACCACGGCCAGGTATCCGACCAGGGCCGCCCAGGTCCACGGGCGGGTCCGCACCTGGGAGGGCGGAACCGTCCTCGGTGCAGGCGGCGTGGGCATGCGGGTCAGTGTAGTGGCGGACATGACTCCGGAGAGTAGCCCCGGGGGATGGCAGAAGCCTGGCAGTGCGCTGGCGCCGAATTGTGTCAGTACCGTGGATGTCATGGACACTTCCACAGTCTTCACCGTCGACCAGATCCGCCAGGCTGAACAGCCCCTGCTGGCAGCCCAGAGCAGGACCGACGAGCTGATGCAGTCCGCCGCTGCCGGGGTCGCCGCCGCGGCACGGATGATGCTGGAGCGCAAGCCTGTCACGGGCCCCCAGACCTGCGTCCTCCTCGCTGTCGGCGGCGGGGGCAACGGGGGAGATGCCCTCTACGCCGGACGCGACCTCCTCGCCGACGGGTGGACGGTGGACGCCGTGCTGCTCGGCCGCGACCGGGACACCGGCGACGTGCGGGTCCACCAGGACGCGCTGGACGCCTTCGCCGCAGCCGGCGGCTCGGTCGTGGACTACAACGACCTGTGGACGCAGCGACCCGCGCCCTACCGGCTGCTCATTGACGGGGTGCTCGGTATGGGCGGGGCCGGGGGAGTGGACCCTCGCTCGGCGACGGTGCTGGACCTGGCGAACCGGTGGCTGTTCCCTCTCCTGTCGGTCGACGTGCCCTCCGGCATTGACGCAGACACCGGTGCCGTGCCGGAGCCGGTGGATGCCCCTGACCCGTTCGGGGCCCGTGAGGTGCCGTTCCTGTCCCACGCCATCGCCGATGTGACCGTGACTTTCGGGGGGTGGCGCCGGGCACATGCGGTGAACGCCTTCTGCGGGCAGGTGCTGCTGGCCGATCCTGCGCTGGATGACGGCCGCTCCATCGGTGGGGAGCTGGGGGAGATCGACGCATGGTGGCGTCCTGAACCGGGCGTGCATGTCGGGTTCGCGGAGGCTGCCACGCCTACTGCCGACCCACGGGCGGAGTTCCCGTCCCGCGACCTGGGCGGCCGCTGGGACGCCTCAGGAGCCGGTCTGGAGACACCCGGCCTGCATGCCTCCCAGCTCCAGGGGCCGTCCGAACCCGGACCCTACGACGACAAGTACACCGGCGGCGTGGTCGGCGTGTGTGCGGGATCTTCGCGGTATCCGGGGGCGGCGGTGCTGGCCACCACCGGTGCCGTGCGGGCGACGAGTGCCATGGTGCGCTACATCGGCAGTGGCTCCCCGGAGGTCCTGCGGGCCACCCCGGAGGTCATCTGGTCGCCGACGGTGGCGGAGACCGGCCGGGTGCAGGCGTGGGTCGTGGGCCCGGGTTGCGGCACGGACGAGGACGCCGCCTCGGAGCTCGCCGAGCTGCTGGCCCGACCTGAGCCGCTGCTCATCGACGCCGACGCCCTGACCCTGCTCTCACAGCGCCCGGACCTGCGTGAGGCACTGATCGCCCGCTCTCCGGACGCCCGGGGAACCGCGCGTGACGACCGTCCGACACTGCTCACCCCGCACGCCGGAGAGTTCCGTCGGCTGGCGGACGCCGTGAATGCTGCGCTGTCGGACGGTGCCGAACCTGTCTCTGACCCGGACACCGACCGCATCGCCGCAGTGGTGGCACTGTCCGAGGCCCTGCACTGCACGGTGCTGCTCAAGGGGCGGCACACCGTCATCGCGCAGCGTCCTGACCTGTGCCCGGGAGGAGCTGCGGCGGGTACCCGGGTGACCTGTATCGACGCCGGGACGTCCTGGGGAGCCACGCCCGGCTCCGGTGACGTGCTCGCCGGGATCACCGGGGCGCTGATGGCGGAGTTCGCGGCGAAGTACCCCGTGGGCATGTCGACAGGTGCGGCCACCCAGGCGGTGGCGCTGCACGCTCTGGCCGCCGCTGTTGCCGCAGAGACCCCTGACGGCTGTGCCCCGACCTCGGCGTCGAGGATCGCGGACGCCGTGCCGCAGGCCTGGGCCCGCTCCGGCCCCTCCACCACGCGCCGCCGCTACCGTCCTGAGATCTGACGCCCTGGGACCGGGAACTCCGGCTCTGGGCCCCAGGCGTCCTGCAGCTTGGCGCCGCGCACAATTCGACTGCACCTGTGGCGGTGACGGGAAAACCCGGCGCATTCCGCAAAGGTGTGTTTGACCCATGGACCATGGACTCTGGGGGAGAGTGCGGGGCGGGGAGCCGCGACCGCACACACGCTGACCATCCATTCCTGCTCGATCCGGAATGTGTACCTGCTGACTGGTACATCGGGGAGATACCGTCGCGCCATGCCCGTCGACCCGACCCGTTTCCGCCTGTTCTGCCGTCCACCACGGCAGAGCTTCGGGCCACGGGTAAGACCCACCGGAAGATCGCGAAGTCCCACGTCCGTGTGGAGTACGGCATGACGCCGTTCGTCGACGAAGAGTTGCTGGAGTTCCTCGCCCCCGCTGGGACCTCGAAGAACAATGCTCCGGAGTACATCATGCTCACCCCCCACCCGGCTGCTGGAAGTCCACAGGAGCAGTGCACGGGGATTCACGGGGACGCTGGAACGGCTCAATCAGCTCCGGTGTGCTGGTCCGGGAACAACGCTGTCCCACATGCTCGGTACTGTCGACGTGCCGGATTCTGCGCGCGACCGTCGACGGCAGGTACCGGACCTGTCGGAGTTCCGCCCGGGATTCACCAGGGAGTTCATCCGCGCTATCCAGGTCAGTGACGCATTCCACCGGGCACTGGGACGTCAGTCTCCTATGCACACAGGCGACCTGCGCGCACCTGGAGGTGTGGACGCGATCTTCGCCGGCCGCGTACTCGGGTACACCGACGTCGGTGCCGAATCTTCTCCCGAGACGCTGCTCCGACTTGCGGTCAGCGACCTCGCGCCGGGGCTGCGCAGTCAGATCCCGGTGTGGAAGGACGACGGGTCAAGGCTCCTGACGTCCTGTGACCTGGGGTGGGAGGATCGCCGGGTGTTCCTGTTCTACGACGGCGCGCACCATCTGCAGCGCATCCGGCGCAACCATGACTCGAAGGTGCCGGCTGCACTGCAGCGCGACGGTGGAAAGGTGCTTCGTCTGGTTGCCGAGGACGTGGCGGATGCGCATGCAGTCAGCGATCTCCGTGAGCGGGTGGCTGAGGCGCTGGGGCAGAGGGTTGGTGTCCTCGGACCCGGTCCTGCGTCATCGGAGAATTACGGTTCAGTGCGCTTTTGCGTAATTCTCCGATGACGCAGCGCACACCCTCACGGCACCGCCGACCTGCGGGGCACCGGGAGTCCGGGCACCGGCAGGCGAGGCAGAGTCAGTTGACGCACATGGTGTCGGACTCGTTTGCGGTGATCGGCGCCTGATCCTCCTCAGAACCGGCGTCCATGGTGCCCGGGATCCCGATCGTCTCACCGGAGTAGTCGTCCCCGCTGTCGGAGGAATCGTCGGAATCGGAGCTGTCCAGAGTGCGGGTGTCGTCCTCGGTGGCGCCGGGACCGGAGTAGGTACCGGACAGGGTGACGCTGATCTGGCCTGCCTCCAGAGTCGGATCCTCGACGACCTGCAGGTCGCCGAGCTTCTTCGCCAGGTCGCGGGCGGCAGGGTCATTGACGTCGGCGACGTTCACCTGGCTTTCCGAGACGCCGGACTCGTCGTGGTTGCCGACCTCACCGACGGTGAAACCTGCACCGGCGACCAGGTCACCGACGCGGGTGGCCAGGCCGTCGACATTGCCGGCGTTGAGCACGGAGACAGTGGATGCCGCAGCGTCGTAGTCCGGGATGGACTCCTCGGTCGTCTCCTCGGAGTCTGACTCGTCGGAGTTGTCCTTGTCCTCGTCGCCGAGCAGCTCGTCGAAGAAGCCGCGGACCTGGCCCGGGTCGACCGTGACCACGGACTGGCCGTCCTCGCTGGTGCCGTCGATGCTGGTCACCGGAATCGTCTGGAAGGAGACGTTGCCGCCGGAGAGGTTCTGCATCTGGGTGGCCAGACCCATGATGTCCCATCCGGAGTCGATGGTCAGCGACCGGGAGACGGCGTCATTGAGCTTGCTGAGCTGGCCGGGGTTGGACAGCGTCTTCGCCGAGAGGATCTTGTTCGCCAGGCTGGCGAGGTAGGCCTGCTGGCGGGTGATGCGGTCCAGGTCACCGCGCGGCAGGTCGTGGCGCTGACGCACGAAGCTCAGGGCATTCGGACCGTCCAGGGTCTGCTGACCGGCGGGGAAGTTGGCACCGGACAGCGGCTCGTCGACCGGGTTGTTGAGGCAGACGTCGACACCACCGACGGCATCGGTGAGCAGCACGAAGCCGAGCAGGCCGACCTCGGCATAGTGGTCGACACTGATGCCGGTGAGGTTGCCGATGGTTCCGATGAGCGCCTCGCGGCCCTTCTGGATACCTTCCTTGGAGACCTTGTCCTCGTCGTATTCTTCACCGTTGGCCGCGGCTTCATCGGCGGCGTCCTGCTCGTACTGCCACTTGGTGCTGCCGTAGACCGAGTTCAGCTTGACGTTGCCCAGATCATCACCACCGTCGACGTAGGTGTCACGGGGCAGGGAGACGGCGGTGGCGGAGGAGCCGTCGTTGGGGATACGGATGAGGATCATCGTGTCCGTACTGGTGGTCTCCTCCTCGCCGGCGCGGAGCATGTCGATTTCTTCCTGGGAGAGCGGGTTGCCTTTGGCGTCCGTGCGGGAGTCGATACCGACCAGCAGGATGTCGGTTGCACCGTCGGCCTGGTCGCCGAGGTCGAGTCCGCCGGTGGTGGCGAGGTTGTCGCCGAGCTTTCCGACGGTGGAGTAGCCGTAGCCGCCGCCGATCAGCAGCAGGACGGCGAGGATGCCGAGCACGACCTTCACCGGGGTGGGGCCGAGCTGCCGGTGGTCGCTGGGGCCGGACGAGCGGGAACGACGCGACGCCCGGGAGGACGCCGCGGCACGCCGCCTGCCCGACGAGGACGACGACGTGGAAGAAGAGGAAGACGACGAGGAGGTCGATCCTGAGGATCCCTCCGCCCGTCGTGAGCTGCGGGGCAGACGCGTCTGCCCGGGGCCTACCGCCTCACCCGGCGCCTCGCGGATACGTCGGGAGCGACGTTCGTTCGGGCGGGCATGGCGTCCGCGACCGTCATCGGACCGTGAAGTGCCGTCGGTCCGGTCGGAATCGCTCATGCTTGACCTTTCATCAGTACGTGCCGCGGAAAACAGGGTGACAGTTCGCGGGGGAGTCTACTACCCGCCGCGGCGTTGTCCATGCAGGCGCCACAAGTACCATGGCCATCTGTGAATTCACTGACTCCCCACATCGCGGTCACCGGCGCTGCCGGACAGGTCGGCCGGGAACTTGTCGCTCCCGGCGGCACACCGCTCACCCGGGAGACTCTCGATCTGGCGTCCTCCCCGGAAGAGCTTCGGGAGGCGGCGCTGCGCTGCTTCGCCGGGAAGGACGCGGTGATCAACTGCGCGGCGTGGACCGACGTCGACGGGGCAGAGGATCCGGCCAACCGGGCAGCGGTCGAAAGAGTCAACGCCACCGCACCCGGCGTCCTCGCTGAGGCCGCGTCCCAGGTCGGGGTGCGTTTCATCCACGTCTCCACCGACTATGTCTTCCCCGGTACGCCTCCGGAGGAGGGACGTGAGTGGAGGACCGACGACCCCACCGATCCCCTCAATGTGTACGGTGCGACGAAGGCTGCGGGGGAGAAGGCGGTTCTCGCCCACGGCGGAACCGTCGTGCGGACCGCCTGGGTGTGGTCGGGGCCGCACGCCCCGGGCCGTGATTTTGTGGCGACGATGGCTGGTCTGGCGGCGCGTGGGGTGGACCCGAAGGTGGTCGACGACCAGACGGGGCGTCCCACGTCCGCCGCCGATCTCGCCGACGGTCTGTGGTCACTGTCACAGAAGGAGGGGGCGCTGCCGGGCGTCCTGCACTACACGAATTCCGGGGATCCGGTCACCTGGTGCGGGCTCGCGCGTGAGGTCTTCCGCCTGCTCGGCCATGATCCGGAGCGGGTCACGCCGTGCGGCTCGGACGAGTGGCCGGCGCCGGCGGCGCGTCCGGCATGGTCGGTGATGGACCTGGCCGCGTGGCGGGAGACGGTGGGCGAACCGCCGACGTGGCGTACGGCTCTGGCCCAGGGCCTGGACTAGGCTGGTCGGTCGTGAACAAGCCACTCGCGATCATCACCGTGACCTATTCCCCCGGGGAGTACCTCGGGCGTTTCCTGGACTCCGTCCCGGCGGCGACGGCGCAGGGTGCTGTGGTGGTGATGGCCGACAACGGCTCCACCGACGGTGCCCCGGAGGACGCCGCCGCTTCCCGTGACTACGTCGAACTGCTGCGTACCGGGGGAAACGTCGGCTACGGCGCGGGTATGAACAAGGGGATCGACGCGGTCCGTGCCCGTCGGGACGCCGGTGAGATCGACGACGAGTTCGTCCTCATCTCCAACCCGGACGTGGTCTTCACCCCGGGGTCGGTGGACCGGATGATCGAGGCTGCGAAGCGACACCCGCGGGCCGGGGCGGTCGGCCCGCTGATCCGGGAGACCGACGGCTCGGTGTACCCCTCGGCGCGTGCCGTGCCGACCCTGGGTTCCGGCATCGGCCACGCCCTGCTGGCCCCGGTCTGGAAGGACAATCCCTTCAGTCGTCGCTACCGGGACGACGCCGACATGTCGCAGGAGCGCATCTCCGGCTGGCTGTCGGGCTCCTGTCAACTGCTGCGGTGGGAGGCCTTCGACGCCGTCGGCGGCTTCGACGAGCGCTACTTCATGTACATGGAGGACGTCGACCTGGGTGACCGGCTGGGCCGGGCAGGATGGGAGAACGTCTTCACCCCGACCGCCGAGATCGCCCACGCACGGGGCCATTCAGCGTCCTCCCACCCGGAAATCACGGTGCCCGCCCACCATGATTCGGCCTACCGTTTCCAGGCTGACCGCCTCACCGCCTGGTGGCAGGCGCCGGTGCGCGCGGTGCTGTGGGCCGGGCTGAAGGTCCGCGGTGCGGTGACCCTCGCCCTGGCGACGCGGGCTCTACGGCAGCGGCACCGGGACAGCGCCGCCGGGTAATCTCATGGCCGTAGTGCCCTCACGCGCTCTTCCGCTATCTCTCCCCAGACGACGAAGGAACCGACCTTTCCATGACTGACACCAGCTCTCTCGCAGCGTCCACCGATGCCGTCATCCTTGTCGGCGGCAAGGGGACACGCCTGCGTCCGCTGACGAACTCGATCCCCAAGCCGATGTTGCCGGTGGCGGGCTATCCCTTCCTCCAGCACCTGCTGGCCCGGATCCGTGCCGCCGGCATGACGCACGTGGTGCTGGGGACCTCGTTCAAGGCGGAGGTCTTCGAGGAGTTCTTCGGTGACGGCTCTGAGCTCGGACTGGAGATCGAGTACGTCGTCGAGGATGAGCCGCTGGGCACCGGTGGTGGTATCCGCAACGTCTACGACCACCTGCGCCACGAGCGTGTGATGGTCTTCAACGGCGACGTGCTGGGCGGTACCGACCTCAACGCGGTCCTTCAGACCCATGTCGACCATGACGCCGAAGTGACGCTGCACCTGCTGCAGGTCGCCGATCCGCGGGCCTTCGGTTGCGTGCCGACGGACGCCGACGGCCGGGTCTCCGCGTTCCTCGAGAAGACCGAGGACCCGCCGACGGACCAGATCAACGCCGGCTGCTACGTCTTCCAGCGCGACATCATCGGCGAGATCCCGGCAGGCAAGGCCGTCTCCGTCGAGCGGGAGGTATTCCCGTCGCTGCTGGAGCGTGGCGCCCGGGTGTTCGGCCATGTGGACCAGGCTTACTGGCGGGACCTGGGGACGCCCTCGGACTTCGTCCGCGGCTCCTCGGACCTGGTGCGCGGGATCGCTCCCTCGCCGCTGGTCGACGGACGCCACGGTGAGTCGCTGGTGGACCCGTCGGCGGCGGTGGCCGGGGGAGCACTGCTGCTCGGTGGCACGGTCGTTGGCCGTGGCGCGGAGATCGGCGGTGGTGCCCGGGTAGACACCTCCGTGGTACTCGACGGTGTCGTCATCGAGGCCGGCGCGACGGTGGAGCGGTGTGTCATCGCCGCCGGGGCGCGGATCGGGGCCCGGGCCCATCTGTGCGACGCGGTGATCGGTGAGGGTGCCGTGATCGGTGCGCGCTGTGAGCTTGTCGGTGGGGCCAGGGTGTGGCCGGGGGTGCAGCTCCCGGACGGTGGTCTGCGCTTCTCCAGCGATATCTAGAAAAATTTCTACATGTTGTGGTGCCCGGGCAGAATCAAGGGTCGGGAACCCACATGTAGTGGTTAGGGTGCACGAAGCGGTGCTTATGTCGTGGCATGTATCTCTGACACCCCATCACCTTCAGTGAATGCTGTGACAGTTGTGACTTGTGTGGTGACGGTGCGACGGGGAAGCGGTTGAGGCATGTAATTCCGTATGTGTAATCTCTGGGGGGTACAGATATACGGACGCCCGACAATCAGACGTTGTCGATCCGGCGACCGTACCGACGGGGAACGAGCAACCGAAAGGAGGCGGCGTGGACGACAGGCATGACGGATACCGCGACGCTGATCCTGAAGAGTTCCCTGCTTCGCTGTCAGACGGCTCTGCGGCGGTGGATCCCGGACGTTCCGACCTCACGTCGGACTTCGACGAGTTCTACGACAAGGTCATCCAGGAGTGGCAGGAACAGGCGCTGTGCGCCCAGACCGACCCTGAGGCCTTCTTCCCCGAGAAGGGCGGCTCCACCCGCGAGGCCAAGCGTATCTGCCGCGCCTGCGGTGTGCGTGACGAGTGCCTCGAGTACGCCCTCGAGCATGACGAGCGCTTCGGAATCTGGGGCGGGCTGTCCGAGCGTGAGCGGCGTCGCCTGAAGAAACGGCTCGGCTGACATCCCGGTTGGGGGAACCGGGGAGTCACTCCCAGTCGAAGCGCGGGTCCACCGTTTCCGGGGACACGTTGAGGTACGTCGCGACCAGGCTGGCGATGACGAACCGCAGCCAGTTCTCCAGCTCCACCCGGTCGCGGGACCGTTGTTCGACCGGACGTCGGAACACGATGAGCCGCGGACGTGTCGGCGTCCCCTCCTCGTCGACCCCTACCGGGACGAGGCGTCCCAGTGGCACCGGACCATCGGCGGCGACTTCGTCGGACCACTGCGAGACCGAGGCGTCCATCCTCATCCGGGGGATCATGTCCACGGCGATGTCGAGCCCGTCGAGCCGGTCACCGAACCGGTCGAGGACGTCGGCGTAGACGTCGAGGACCGCCCCGTCGAACTGCTCGGCACGGGTGCGGTGCCTCGGCAGGTCCGGCATGAGGACGCCCCGCAGGCCCCGTCCGCGCGGATCGCGGTGTGCGGCGGGCACGGCGCCGAACCCGGAGGCGTCGCGCTGCCGCCCTGCCTCTGTACCCGCACCCGTACCCGGTGATGTGCCTGCTCCTGTCATGGCACCGATCCTAACCCTGGGGCCACCGGACCACGGTGTACGCCACGCGCCCCGGCACCGGTCCGGCACAGGACCGGCGCAGGGGGCTAAAATAGCCTCCGTGACTGACTACCGACAGTGCTCCAGGCCAGGATGCAGTACCCCGGCCGTGGCGACCCTGCGCTACAACTACCGGGCGAGCCGCGCGACCGTTACTGTGCTGGGCCCCGGCGGGGACCCGCACAGCTGGGACCTCTGCAGCCGACATGTTTCCCGCCTCACCGTCCCTGAAGGCTGGGACCTGGTCCGTGAGGACCATGCCGCTGCAGGCCTGACAGACCCCTTCGGCGACGACGTCACTGACTCGAGCGATTTCACTGACGAGGAGATGCAGGTCCTCGCCGAGGCGATGGAGGCGGTGGGTGAGGCCGGCGCCGACCCCGAGGCCGCTACCGTCCCCGGCGTCATCGACCCTCCGGTCCCCGCCGGGACCATTGTCCGCCGGGAGGACCTGCCCCGACCCAGTGGTCACCATCCGTCGCGCGGAAATCTCCCGCGTCGGACCCCGGCCCGCCATCTCCACGCGGTCCGGGACGCAGACTGATACTCCACCGGGTTTTCCCGGACACCCCTCTTCCTCACCGTTGATCCCCAGAACCCAAGGAGTTACCTCCCATGACGTCACCAACCCCGTCCTCCCGCACCAGAGAGTCGCTGAGCAGCGTCGTGAAGGCCTACGACGTGCGCGGCGTGGTCGGTGAGGGTATCGACGCCGACCTCGTCCGCGACACCGGAGCAGCCTTCGGCCACCTCATGCGTGGCGAAGGTGCGACGACCGTGGTCATCGGCCACGACATGCGTCCCAGCTCCCCGGACCTCTCCGCCGCTTTCGCCGCCGGCGTGATCTCCCAGGGCCTCGACGCCGTCGAGCTGGGGCTGACCTCGACCGATGAGCTCTACTACGCCGCCGGTTCACTGGACTGCCCCGGTGCGATGTTCACTGCGTCCCACAACCCGGCTAAGTACAACGGCATCAAGATGTGCCGTTCCGGGGCCCGCCCGGTCGGCCAGGACACCGGTCTGTCAGAGATCGTCGACATGCTCGTCGAGGGTGTTCCCGCCTACGACGGCACACCCGGCACCGTCGGCAGCCGCGACGTCCTCACCGACTACGCGGACTACCTCAAGACGCTGGTGCCGCTCGACGGCATCCGTCCGCTGACCGTGACCGTGGACGCCGGCAACGGCATGGGCGGCCTGACCGCTCCGGCCGTTCTCGGCACCGAGTCCGCGCTGACCCTCCACGATCTCTTCTTCGAGCTCGACGGAACCTTCCCCAACCACGAGGCCAACCCACTGGACCCGAAGAACATCGTGGACCTGCAGAAGTTCACCGTCGAGAAGGGTGCGGACATCGGTGTCGCCTTCGACGGGGACGCAGACCGCTGCTTCATCGTGGACGAGAAGGGCGACGCCGTCAGCCCGTCGGCCATCTGCTGCATGATCGCCGAGCGCTACCTGGCGCAGCACCCGGGCGCGACGATCATCCACAACCTCATCACCTCCAAGGCGGTACCGGAGCTGGTCACCGAGCTCGGAGGCAAGCCCGTCCGTACCCGTGTCGGCCATTCCTTCATCAAGGCACAGATGGCCGAGGAGGACGCCGTCTTCGGTGGCGAACACTCCGCCCACTACTATTTCTCCGATTTCTTCAACGCGGATTCAGGAATGATCGCCGCCCTCCACGTCCTCGCCACCCTCGGTGCCCAGGACAAGCCGCTGTCGGAGCTGAAGCAGGCCTACTCGCGCTACGAAGCCTCCGGCGAGATCAACTCCGAGGTGGCGGACCAGGCAGGACGCACCGCAGCGGTCGTCGAGGCCTTCACCGACGAGACCGCGTCCACCAATGACCTCGACGGCGTGACCGTCGAGCTCAGTGACGGCTCCTGGTTCAACATCCGTGCCTCGAACACCGAGCCGCTGCTGCGTCTCAATGTCGAGGCGCCGACCGGCGAGCGCATCACCGAGATCGTCGACAAGGCGCTCTCGGTCATCCGGGCGTGAGGTAGGAGACACCCATCCCTGTGACATCGCAGACACCAGACACCGAGGCGCACCCGCTCCTCATCGACGGCACCGTCCGGCACTACGCCTGGGGTTCCCGGACGGCCCTGGCCGAGCTCACCGGCCGTCCGCTGCCGACCGAACATCCGGAGGCGGAGATGTGGTTCGGGGCGCACCCGGCTGCACCGTCCGTCGTCTCCGGGGACACCCGGACGCTGTTTGACGTCATCTCCGGTGACCCTGAGGGGCAGTTGGGGGCTGACCGCTCAAGCGACCGGCTCCCGTTCCTCATCAAACTGCTCGCCGCCGATCAGGCGCTGAGTCTGCAGGCGCACCCGACGAAGAAGCAGGCCGAAGAGGGTTTCGCCCGCGAGAACGCCGGGGGGGTGCCCCTGGGGGCGTCGCACCGGAACTACAAGGACGACAACCACAAGCCTGAACTGCTCGTCGCACTGACCCGATTCGAGGCACTCGCCGGTTTCCGCCCACTGGGCCGGACCCGCGAACTCCTCGGTGCCCTGGACGTGCCCGATCTGTCGCACACCACGTCACTACTGGGGTCCGGTGACGACGCCGAGGACCTCCGTGCCCTGGTGACGACCTGGATCACCCTTCCGTCGGCGACGAAGCGGGATCTCGTCGCCGCGACCGCCGTCGAGTGCCGTCGGCTGGCGGCCCAGGTGGACGCCGGGGATGCACCCGACTGGATGCGCGGTCCGACCCGGATCGCCGCCGAGCTCGCTGAGCAGTACCCGGGTGATTCCGGCGTGCTGATCTCTCTGCTGCTCAACCATGTGGTCCTGGAGCCCGGACAGGCGTTGTTCCTCGCCGCCGGCAAGCTGCACGCCTACCTGCACGGTACGGGCGTGGAGATCATGGCGAACTCCGACAACGTGCTGCGTGGCGGCCTCACCACCAAGCACATCGACGTGCCGGAACTGATGCGCGTCATGGACTTCGCGCCGGTCGTCGACCCGGTGTGCCCGCGGGACGTGGACGGTCAGTTCGACGTCCCGGTGCCCGACTTCGCCCTGCGCGAGGTCGATGACGGGCAGGTCGCCCCGGTTGCCGGCCCGGCGGTCGTGCTGGTGGGTGCCGGTGGGGCTGAGTTGTCCGGCGCCGAAGGCTCCGATTCCAGTGGTTCGGCCCCGACCCGGCTGCGTCCGGGAGAGGCGGTGTGGGTCCCTTCGGCGACGGGAGGTGACCTGCAGGTCACCTCGTTGGGCCGCACCTTCATCGCAACGGCAGGCTGACTGCCGGTCTGACCGGCGTTGCGGTCGGGGCGGTGTCCCCCGGTACGACAGCGGGCCGGCGCGCGGGTGCTCCTGCGGACCGGCCCGAGAGGCGTTGTCCGTCGTTGTCTCTAGTCGCTGTCGTCGGTGAGCTCGGTCGGCTCGGTCGGCTCGGTCGGCTCGGTCGGCTCGGACTGCCGGGACGTGGAGGTGGCGGAGGCGGCGCCGACGGAGTTCGTGGACTCCGCTGCTCCGGTGGCGGCATTGCCAGTGCCCCCCGCGCCGGCGCTCTCCGTGGTCTGGCCGGAATTCTCGTCTTCGGTGGGCTCCGAGGTGCTCTCCTCGGTCGAGGAGCCACCGTTGTGGTCCGGGAAATCGGGGAGGTCCGGCAGCGACGGCAACTCGGGAAGCGACGGGTCCTCCGGGGAGGGGTTCTCGTCGGTGGTGTCCGTAGCAGTCTCGTCGCCGGGGTTCTGAGGCACGGGTTCCGGGGCCGGGACGACCGGGTCGATACTGTCTCCGCCGTTCCACGCGTTCGGCGGGAGGTACGGGTCTTCGCTGAGCGGGGCGACGCCACCGATGGTCACCGGCGGAGGCGTGACCTCCGACGGAGTGGAGGTGCGTGGTGCCGGTGTGCCGGACTCGTCGGTCCGGGTGGCACGCAGCGACGTGTCCACCGAAGCGTCGACGACCGCGCTGTCTCCGGCATTGTTGTCTGCCGGGACAGCATTACGCCAGGTGCCGAAGCCGACGGCGAGGGCTGCGACGAGTCCGACGACCGCGAAGCGGGCGATCGCACGGTTGCCACGACGGGCGGCCAGTGCCTCGGTCCGCAGCAGCTCTTCGTGGTGGGCGGTGGACGGGTCGGCCATGGCGTCCACCGCCCCGGTACCTGACTGGTCCGGTGTAAGGGCGTAACCACCGTCGGGTGTCTGGGGATCGGTCGACATGATCCTCGGTCACTCTCCTCTCGGGGTACGCCCCCGGGGTGGGAACGGCGGCTACGTCACTTCTCAAAAGTCACGAACAGGTTACGATATGGACTACCGTATCACGAACTTTTGGCTGGTCGCCGTCCGCATTTGTGAATTTCGCCACACCTTCTGTCACTTGCGGGGGGCAAAACGTTACCGGACCGTGATCGCGAGGGGATACCCGTCCGCACCGGTCCGTCGCTATTCTGGGCCGGTACAGCGGTACGCGGTGACCGACCGGTCACCGGTACTCCAGCGATGTTTCCCGCAGAGAAAGGCATCGTCGATGAGCAGCTGGGATGAGACCATCTTCGCCGACGACAGCAGTACCGATTTCCTCACCGAGTGCGATGACGTGGCCGACGACGACCGCGAGCTTGTCCTTGCGCTGCAGGACGCCTGCACCGTCGCCCTCAACCACGCGTCCCCCGGGGACACCGACCACACCACCGGGCTCTGTGCCGCCACCGTGGCCGCTGTCTGGGCAGGTGCCCCGTTCACCGCGTCCGACATCGTCGACGAGCACCCCTTGATCCGTACCCGGATCGGTGACTGCCCGGAGAGTCTGCAGGAAGTCGCCCTCCAGGTCCTGGACGGACACCTGGAACGTCTGGGGGAGGACGCCCCGGACGGCCTGGAGACCTGTGTCGAGGCACTGAGCTGACGTCGCGGCGGCCGCAGGCGGCGACCTACGGGCAACACCGTGGTCGGGCCGCGCTAGGGTGGATGGAGTTGTCTGATAAACCCCGCCCTATGAAGGAGCACTCCACCCATGGCTGAATCCGCAGGATCCTCCGCCGACCTCACCTTCGATCCGCTGGCCGACCTCACCGTCGATGCCGCCGGTGACCTCCAGTACAAGGTCCGGGACCTTTCCCTCGCGGAGTCCGGCCGTCACCAGATCCGCCTTGCTGAGTACGAGATGCCCGGCCTGATGGAGCTGCGTCGCGAGTACGCCGACGAGCAGCCGCTGGCCGGCGCGAAGATCGCCGGATCGATCCACATGACCGTCCAGACCGCGGTCCTCATCGAGACCCTCACCGCCCTCGGTGCCGAGGTCCGCTGGGCGTCATGCAACATCTTCTCCACCCAGGACGAGGCCGCCGCGGCCGTCGTCGTCGGCGACGGCACCCCCGAGGCCCCGACCGGCGTCCCGATCTTCGCGTGGAAGGGCGAGACCCTCGATGAGTACTGGTGGTGCCTGGAGCAGGTCTTCGACTGGGGCGACGACAAGCCGAACATGATCCTCGACGACGGTGGCGACGCCACCAACGCGGTCATCGAGGGCACCACGTTCGAAGGCAACGGCATCGTCCCGGAGCCGTCCGTCGAGGACGTCGACGAGTACCAGGCCTTCCTGCGGATGCTCGCCCGCGTCCACGGTAAGGACGCCACCCGCTGGACCGAGACCGGCAAGGCCGTCAAGGGTGTCACCGAGGAGACCACCACCGGCGTCCACCGCCTTTACCACTTCGCTGAGCAGGGCACCCTGCCGTTCCCGGCGATGAACGTCAACGACGCCGTCACCAAGTCCAAGTTCGACAACCGCTACGGCACCCGCCACTCCGTCATCGACGGCATCAACCGCGGTACCGACATGCTCATCGGTGGCAAGGCCGCCCTGGTCGCCGGCTACGGTGACGTGGGCAAGGGTGTCGCCGAGGCGCTCAAGGGTCAGGGTGCCCGGGTCAAGGTCACCGAGGCCGACCCGATCAACGCCCTCCAGGCCCTCATGGACGGCTTCCCGGTCGTCACCATCGACGACGCCATCGGCGAGGCCGACATCGTCATCACCTCCACCGGCAACCTGGGCATCATCTCCTTCGAGCAGATGCAGCAGATGAAGAACCACGCCGTGCTGGGCAACATCGGCCACTTCGACAACGAGATCGACATGGCCTCGCTGAACCACCGCACCGACGTCACCCGGGTGAACATCAAGCCGCAGGTCGACGAGTTCACCTTCCCGGACGCCGACGGTGACCCGCTGAGCATCGTCGTGCTGTCCGAGGGTCGTCTGCTCAACCTCGGCAACGCCACCGGCCACCCGAGCTTCGTCATGTCGAACTCCTTCGCCGACCAGACCATCGCCCAGATCGAGCTGTTCACCAACGGTGACAAGTACGACAACGAGGTCTACCGCCTGCCGAAGATCCTCGACGAGAAGGTCGCCCGTATCCACGTCGAGGCGCTTGGTGGAAAGCTCACGAAGCTGACCAAGGAGCAGGCCGAGTACATCGGCGTCGACGTCGAGGGCCCGTTCAAGCCCGAGCACTACCGCTACTGATGATCATCGCGTTCGAAGGCATCGACGGCGCCGGTAAGAACACCGTCGTCACCGCACTGGAGGCCGAGCTCATCGCCCGGGAGATCCCGGTCGCCCGGCTGTCCTTCCCCCGCTACGAGACGTCGGTCCACGCGCAGCTCGCCTCGGCGGCGCTGCACGGTGACATGGGTGACCTCGTCGACTCCGCCTACGGCATGGCGACCCTGTTCGCCCTCGACCGGGCGGAGGTCGCCGCCGAGCTGAGCGGCTTCGACGAGGACGGCTACGTGGTGCTGCTGGACCGCTGGGTCGCCTCGAATGCGGCGTACTCCGCGGCGCGGCTGTCCCAGGACGCCGTGTCCGGGGCGGGTCCGGGCAGTGAGCCTTCCGAGGTCGTCGCCTGGGTCGATGACCTGGAGTTCACGCAGCTCGGCATCCCGGTGCCCGACCTGCAGGTCCTCGTCGACGTCCCGGACGAGGTGTCGGCGGAACGCGTCGCCGTCCGCGCCGAGGAGAACTCCGACCGCGGGGTGGACGCCTATGAGGCCGACGGCGGGCTCCAGGCCCGGACGCTGGCGGTCTACCGGGCCCTGGCCGGTGCGCAGTGGAGCTCTCCGTGGCTGGTGCTGGACAACAGCGGCGACCGGTCGGCTCTGGATGAGCAGCTCGCCGAGCTCGCCGATGCCGTGGCGGAGGCGGTCTCCGAGGGCTGAGACACCCCGGAACCGCAGCGTGTGACAGACTGTTCACCATGGCTGCCAAGATTCTCGTCGTCGACGACGACCCCGCTATCTCCGAGATGCTGACGATGGTTCTGCAGGGAGAGGGGTTCAGTACGGTCACTGTCGGCGACGGTGCGGAGGCGGTCGAGGCCGCCCGGACCCAGCACCCGGACCTCATCCTCCTCGACCTCATGCTCCCGGGGATGAACGGCGTCGACGTGTGCCGGGCCGTCCGTGACTTCTCCGCGGTCCCGATCGTCATGCTCACCGCGAAGACCGACACCGTCGACGTCGTCCTGGGCCTCGAGTCCGGCGCGGACGACTACGTTCCTAAGCCCTTCAAGCCCAAGGAGCTCGTGGCCCGTGTCCGCGCCCGGCTGCGCCGTATCCCGGAGGAGACCCCGGACACCGCCACCATCGGCGACGTCACCATCGATTTCGGCGGCCACCAGGTCACCCGTGACGGCGTTGTCATCCAGCTCACCCCCATCGAGTTCGAGCTGCTGGCCACCCTCGCCTCCCGTCCCCGCCAGGTCTTCTCCCGCGAGGAGCTGCTGGAGCGCGTCTGGGGCTACCGCAAGAACTCCGATACCCGCCTGGTCAACGTGCACATCCAGCGTCTGCGTTCCAAGGTGGAGAAGGACCCGGACAACCCGGTGATCATCCAGACCGTCCGTGGCGTGGGCTACAAGACGGGCGAGTAAGGGCGTCTCCCCGTGAACAGCGAGACACCCGCATCAGCGGCCTCCGCTCCGGATCCGGAGGAGGACGACGCCCTGTCCGGCACCTCCGGAACCTCGGACGCCACCGGACCGACCGGCCCTGACAGCGCCGTGGGCGCCGCCGCGTCCACGGATCCTGAGACCGATCCGTCCGCTGGCACGCACCATGTGCGTGGCGCCCTCGGCCGGTCGATCCTGCCGTTTTCCCGGGGCCGCGGGCACCGTCCCGGCAACGGTCACGGGAACGGCCACGGGAACGGCCGGGACACTGAGGATCCCCGCAGCGCGCCGCGCGGTGAACTCAAGGATGTCGGTTTCCGCGACGCCCTGAGCCTGCTGCTGAGCCGGCCGCGGACATTCCTGCACCGGTCCCGGGTACTGCTCTCGCAGCGCTGGCGGACTTCGATCCAGACCCGCGTCATCGGCAGTGTCTTCCTGTCCTCGTTCGTCGTGATCATGGCGCTCGGATTCGTGCTCACCAGTTTCGTCAGCCAGCAGCTGCTCGACGAGAAGCACGATGTCGCGGCCTCCTCCATCGACCGGGCCCGCGTCACCGTCGAGGAGCAGCTCAGATCCTCGGACAACTCGAACTCCCTACAGCTGCGGATCAACGCCGCCCGTGCGTCGTTGACGGAACGCAGCAGCGGCAACGACGAGTCCACCAGCGGGTCCAGCACGGTCTTCGAACCGGTGGTCATCGCCCCGGACATCAACGGTCGGGACGTCTCGAGCCCGGACCAGCAGCAGATCCCGGAGAGTCTGCGCACCTTCGTCCGCCAGGGCAGGGTCGCCGACCAGTACGCGACAGTGGAACGTGCGTCCGGGAAGTACAAGGCCCTGATCATCGGTACCCCGGTGGCCTCGGATATCCAGGGACTCGAGCTCTACCTGGTGCTGCCGCTGGACAATGAGGAGTCGACCCTGGGCCTGATGCGGGGTCTGCTCCTCGCCGGTGGTGTGACGCTGCTGGTGCTCCTGGTCGTCATCGCCTGGGTGTTCTCCCAGCAGCTCACGGTGCCGGTACGCACGGCGTCCCGCATCGCGGAGCGTTTCGCCGCCGGCCATCTGCGTGAACGTATGGCCGTCGACGGGCAGGACGAGGTCGCCCGCCTGGCGATGAGCTTCAACGATCTGGCGGAGAACCTGTCCCACCAGATCCGTCAGCTGGAGGACTTCGGCTCGCTGCAGCAGCAGTTCACCTCGGACGTCTCCCACGAGCTGCGCACTCCGCTGACCACGGTCCGCATGGCCGCCGATCTGATCCACGACAACGCCGAGGACCTCGACCCGATGACGCGCCGTGCCTCGGAGCTGATGCTCTCCGAGCTCGACCGTTTCGAGATGCTGCTCGGTGACCTGCTCGAGATCTCACGGCACGACGCGGGTGTGGCGAATCTGTCGCTGGAGACGATCGACGTGCGCGGCGTGGTGAAGTCCACACTGGAACAGGTCCGTGCGATCGCCGAGGAGGTCGGGTGTCCGATCATCCTCGACCTTCCGGACGAGCCCGTGAGTGTCCCGGTCGATTCCCGACGCGTCGAGCGCATCCTGCGCAACCTGCTGGCCAACGCCATCGACCACAGTGAGGGACGCCCCGTCGACGTCACGATGCGCACCGGTGACGGTTCGCTGGCGGTGACAGTGGTGGACCACGGTGTGGGTCTGACCCCTGGTGAGGCGGAGCTGGTGTTCAACCGTTTCTGGCGCGCCGACCCGTCCCGCGAGCGACGCACCGGCGGAACCGGTCTGGGCCTGGCGATCGCCAAGGAGGACGCCCTGCTCCACGGCGGTCGTCTGGAGGCCACGGGCGAGCCCGGGGTGGGCGCCTGCTTCCGGCTGACTCTGCCGCTGGAACCGGGTGAAGAGGTCCGCTCCTCGCCGCTGCCCCTGGAGGTCCACCCCGGGTCGGCGGTGCCCGCCGTGGAGGACGCCCCGGTGGCGCCGGAGCTGCCACAGCACCTGGTATCCTCCGGTGCCGGGGACACCGGGGACACCGGGGACAGCGGTGCCTTCGACGTGTCCGATCACGTGGACGCTGAGGAAGCCGCCGAGGCCTTCGAGGCGATGGGCCCCATGAACGTGGTGGACGCCTTCGGCGGATTCGAGGGTTTCACCGAGGAAGAGGTGCGCAAGGCTCTCGAGGAGGCGGCGGACATGGACGAGTACCACCCCACCGATGTCGGGGCGGACGTCCACGTCGACGACTACGACACGGCCTACGATCCGGATGACGACAACAGGGAGGACCGCGATGAGTGACCGTCAGATCCGCACCGCCGGCGCTCTGCTCACCGTGGCCGCGCTGGCCTCCGTCACCGGCTGCGCCACGATCCCGGGCAGTTCCTCTCCGGAGGTCATCAGTTCTTATGCGGCGTCCCCCAGCCTGGACAATGTGCCGGTCCCGCAGCCTGGACAGGCACCCGACCTTCTGCTGCGGTCGTTCTTCTCCGCCTCCGCCCACCCGCTGAACAACCACCAGGCGGCCCGCGAGTTCCTCACCTCCGACGCCGCCGACAGCTGGCAGGACGCCACGGGCACACTTATCCTGTCGCGCATCGACCTCAATGCCGACGGCGCGGCATCCGGCAACCGGATGAGCTACACCGTCCGCGGCACAGTGACCGGGTCGCTCGGCACCGGTGGCGCATTCAAGGCGGGCTACCGCTCCTACGAGGACACCATCGACATGGTGCTCGTCGACGGCGACTGGCGGATCGACCGTCTGCCGTCGGGCGTGATCATGGACCGCAACGACTTCACCTCCGCCTACCAGGCCAGGGACATCTACTTCCTCGATCCGACGCGCCGTTTCCTCGTCCCGGACCGCCGCTGGACGTACTCACGGCAGGAGAACATCGGCTCCTCACTGGTCTCCCTGCTCGCCGCGGGCCCCCGGGACAGTCTCGCCGACGGTGTCGTCTCGTCCCTGTCTTCCGACCTCGTCGTGCAGGCCAGGGAGGGGGAATCCGGTGGTTTCACCGTGGACCTGCAGGGGCTGTCGGCAATGGACGCCGAGGGCGTCCGCACCCTGGCCGCACAGATCATCTGGACGCTGGCTGACTCCGATGTGCGTGGGCCCTACCGGATCCTCGCCGACGGCGTCCCCGTGGGTAACGGACAGTCGGGAGCAGGGGACACCTGGAGCATCGACAGCGCCCGCGATTTCGACCCCCATGCCGTGCCGGACGAGTCGCTGCGTGCACTGCGCGACGGCGCCCTCGTCGATGTCACGGACGACGGTGCCACCACGGTCGACGGCTGGACCGCGTCCGGGGAGCTGGAGTCGGCCGCATACTCCTCCGACGGCTCCGTCGCCGCGGTGACCGGTCACGGGGATGACCCACGCAGTCTCAAGGTCGGTGACCCGGCGGGATCCCCGGTGACCGTGAACACCTCCGACCAGATATCACGTCCCACCTGGACCTCCGACGGCCAGTGGCTGTACGCGGTCACCGACGGTGAGCAGGTGCGCCGGTGGTCCAGGGCGGCGTCCGGGCGGATGTCGGAGGCCACAGTGGACTTCCCTTCGCTGAACAGTCTCGGCCTCGACAACCCCACGATCAGTGAGTTCTCGGTGTCGCGGGACGGGACACGGGCGGCGATGATCATCAACGGCCGGCTGTTCGTCAGCGTCCTGGAGAGCACCGCCGGTACCGCCGGTACCGCTGACACCGACGGCACCGACGACTCCTCGGCCTCCCCGGCTTCCTCGGCTTCCTCGGGGGTGCGACTGGGAACCCCGGTCCAGGTCGCGACGAACCTCGGCGACACCGCGGTGTCGGTGGGGTGGCGTCCGGACGGGGAACTACTCGTCGGCACCCGTGCCAATGACACGCCGGTGTGGGTCGTCGCGGTCGACGGCTCCACCCAGACCCAGCTGACCTCGCGGAACGTCACTGCGCCCGTCGTCGCTGTGGCGTCCACCGGCACGACCGAGTACATCCTCGACGGCCGGGCACTGCTGGAGATCGGCTACGGTGCCGGTACCTCCGGGAACACCGACACCAGCAGTGATTTCTGGCGTGAGGTGCCGGCCCTGCAGGGCGCCCGTGCGGTACCGGTGACGGTGCGCTGACCGGCGATGGGGATCCTCTCCGGTATCGCGGACGCCGCCGAGCTGGTCTGGCGGCACGACTGTCCGGGCTGCGGACGCGTGGAACCGGTCCCGGTGGGACAGGGGGTGGGGCTGTGCCGGGACTGCGCGGTGGCGCTACGGCATCCACCGTCACCGGTAGACGGTCCTGCTTCACCCCGGGTGTACTGCGCCGGTCCCTACGGCGGGGTGCACCGGGCGATCATCCTCGCCGCCAAGGACCATCACCGGCCGGACGCGGTGGCTGTGCTGGGTGAGGTGATCGCCGGGGTGGTGCGTCATCTGGTGGAGGCCGGGGAGCTGCCCGACCCCAGGTTGTCGCCGGTGGTGCTGCTCGCCGCTCCGACGCGTCCCTCTGCGGCACGGGCGAGGGGCGGGTGTGTCGTGGCCCGGGCCGCAAGGGTGGCGGCGCGCAGTCTGGGTGGACACGCGGACGCGGCGGCGGTGGCGTCACTGGCCGAGGGGACACCCGATTCGGTGGGGCTGTCGCGGGCCGCCCGGGCGGTGAACCTGTCCCAGGGGCTGGTGGTGGACCGGACGGAACTGCACCGGGCACGGCAGCTGTTGCGGGTGCCGGGAGCGGTGGCCTGCGTGGTGGATGACGTGTGCACGACCGGGGCGACGCTGGGAGGTCTCACCACAGCACTGGCGGCGCGGGGGGTGGTGCCGAC
>NZ_JALAGU010000001.1 GCF_022712275.1 Corynebacterium sp.
ATCCCCGCCCGCCCCGAAGGGGACTCGACCTACGAGCGCCCCCCGCGTACCGAGTTCCGCTACGTCCCCGACGTCGCCGGAGACCTGGAGAAGTCCAGGGTCGAGGCGAAGAAGAACAAGAAGAACAAGCAGAACAAGAAGAAGTAGCCGTCCCTACTCCGGGTACAGCGACTCGATCTCGTAGCCGAAGTGCTCGGCGATGACCTTGCGCCGCAGCTTCAGCGACGGGGTGATCTCCTGGCGCTCCACCGCGAGGTCGCGCGGGAGGATCCTGTAGGTCTTGATCTGCTCCCACCGGTTCAGCGTGGCGTTGAGCTCGTCGACGTAGCCGCCGATCAACCCGTGGACCTGCGGCGAAGCGACGATCTCCTTGTAACTGCCGCTGATCCCGGCCTTCTCCGCCCACCCGGTGATCGCGGCCTCGTCAAGGGTGATCAGCGCACTGACGTACTTCCGGTTGTTGCCGATGACGACCATCTGGCTGGCCACCGGGCACAGGCCGCGGAACGTTGACTCGATGAGGGCGGGGGCGACGTACTTACCGTTCGAGGTCTTGAACAGTTCCTTCTTGCGGTCGGTGATGCGCACCCGACCCTGGTCGTCGATCTCGGCGATGTCACCGGTGCGGAAGAAGCCGTCCTCGGTGAAGACCTCGGCGGTGGCCTCCGGATTGTTGTGGTAGCCGTCCATGATCGAGGGGCCGCGCAGCAGCAGCTCGCCGTCACTGTCCACCTTCGCCTCGAGACCATTGAGGGGGCGCCCCACGTAGCCGGTGCGGTACTGCGTGGGCTGGGTCAGGCAGGTGCCGGCACTGGACTCGGTGAGACCGTAGCCCTCGAGCACCGGCATACCGACCGCGCCGAACCAGCGACCGATCTCGGGGTTCAGTGCGGCGGAGCCGGAGATGAAGAAGCGGGCACGACCGCCGAAGCGCTCCCGGACCTTGGACAGGACGATCCTGTCGCCGAGCTTCGCCTGCCAGCGGGTGAAGGCGCTGGCGTGTCCGACCCCGTGGTCCGCGTCGAAGACGGTGCCGCCCTTCTCCACTGCCCACCGGTACAGCTTCTCGGTGACGCCGCCCTTGTCGACCATGGCCGCCTCGACGCCGTTGTAGGCCTTCTCGAAGACGCGTGGGGCGGACGCCATGAATGTCGGCTTCACTTCCGCAAGGTTGTCGACGATCCTCTCGATCCGGCCGTCGACGGCGGTCTCGAATCCGAAATGCAGTGGCAGCACCATGAACAGCTTGCCCATGACGTGCGCCAGTGGCAGCCACAGGAACTGCTTGTCGTCGATGGTCAGGAGTTCGTCGCCGGCGGCCCTCGAGGTGGCCTCGGCGGTGTACGCCTCGAAGACCCACACCCGGTGAGGCAGTCGGACGCCCTTGGGACGCCCGGTGGTTCCCGAGGTGTAGATCAGGGTGGCCAGATGCTCCATCGTCGTGGCGTCCACCCGCTCGTCGACGAGGGCGGGGTTATCGCGCAGCGCGAGGACGCCACGGTGGCGCAGGTCGATCATGGTGAGCACCCAGGAGGTGTCGGAGCCCTCGGGGATGCGGCCGGTCATCAGGACGACGTGCTCGACCTTGGGCAGCTGGTCGCGCAGGTCGGAGACCTTGGCGAGCTGCTCGGCGTCCTCCACGAAGACGACCTTCGCATCGGAATCGTCGAGGATGAACTGCACGTCGTCGGCGATGCTGGTGGGATAGACGGTGACGGTGGCCGCCGAGGCGTCCATGATCCCGTAGTTGGCCAGGACCCACTCGAAGCGGGTCGTGCTGGCGATGGCGACGCGGTCCTCGGGCTGTACATCGAGCGTGATGAGACCTGCGCCGACCTCTGCCGCCTGGATGCCGAGCTGTTCCCAGCTGACGACGTCCCAGGTGCCGTCCTCGGTCGGGAAGCTGTAGGCGCGACGGTCCGGCGTGGCGGCGACGCGACGACGGAGCATATGGCCGACGGACTGCACGGCGGGGTCGAGTTCGACGGTCGAGGTGCTGGAACTGGCGGTGGTCATCATGGGTCCCTTCATGGGGCTCGGGCCGGGCGCCCGGCGCTGGTGATGTGCCTCACTGTAGCAAACAAAACATGATGCAGCGCACAGGTTTCCGACATTCACCTCAAGATGCCGAACTGCCGTTCATTCCACTGCTCCGGTGACCTGTGTCACCATGGGGGCCATGACTGAATCTGACATCACTGTCGCCGTCCTCGGCACCGGCGCCGGCACCACCGGCGTCATCACCCTGGACCGGCCCCGCGCCCTCAATGCCCTGAACCTCGCCATGATCCGTGGCATCGCCGCCGCCCTCGAACGCTTCGCCACGGATGACGGCATCCGGCAGGTTCTCATCCGGTCGGCGTCCCCGAAGGCCTTCTGCTCGGGCGGGGACGTGCGCTCGGTGCGGGAGAGTGACCTGGCGGGGGATCGGGAGCAGGGGGACGCGTTCTTCCTCGAGGAGTACGACGTCAACCATGCGATCGCCACCTTCCCCAAGCCCGTCATCGTCCTGCTCGACGGGATCACCATGGGCGGCGGCATGGGGGTGTCCATGCATGCGACGCACCGCGTCATCACCCCGAAGACCTGGGCGTCGATGCCGGAGGCGGCCATCGGGTTCATCACCGACGTCGGTATCTCCCACGTCTTCACCCACCTGCCGACGCAGTCGGAGGAGGGGAGCCCTTCCCTGGAACTCGGACTGTGGCTCGCCGCGACCGCCTACCGACTGACCGCAGGTGATCTGCTGTGGACCGGGCTGGCCACCCACCTGGTGGCTGACGCCGACACCTTCGCCGACCTGCTTTTCGCCGAGGGTGCGGACGCGGCCTTCGCCAGCGCGGTCCACGGGTCGGAGTACCCGGAGTCTGCACTGTCGGACATGGCAGGACGCATCGTCGAGATCATGGGCGGTCTCCAGTGGCAGGAGATCGCCACCCGCCTTCAGGACGACACCGATGCCACCGCGTCGCTGACCCGGGAACTCCTGGCACCGGCGAGCCCGAGCTCCCTGGAGGCGATGGCCGCGCTGCTGGAGTACTCGTCGCGACACACCCTGCGCGAAGCGCTGGACGCGGAGTTCGCCCTGGGCTGCCGTGCCCGGCAACTGCCAGATTTCGCGGAAGGTGTGCGGGCAGTGCTCGTCGACAAGACGAAGGACGCCGCCTTCGTCCCCGCGACACTGGCGGAGATCGGAGACGGCGTCCGTGCGGAGATCCGGGCTGTGCTCGATGAGCTGCCGGAGCGCTGAGCTTCCGAGGTGCTAGGCGGCGCCCTTCTCGGAGAGCTGGGTGACGATCCGGGGATCGAGGTGCCGGGCCAGGTAGGCCCGCCAGGCCATCCGCAGCAGCCAGGTCAGGATGAAGCCGGCGAGGAGGGTGACCAGGCCGCCGACGATGTCGAGCAGGTAGTGGTTCGCGGTGCCCATCACCACGAAGTAGGTGAGGACTGGGTACAGGGCGCCGAGGACGCGCACGATGTGGTTCTTCGTGTACATCACGATGACGATGCCGCAGAAGGTCGCCCAGGCGCAGTGCAGTGACGGCATGGCAGCGAACTGATTCGAGATGTTGTCCGAGGCCGGGGTGCCGGACTCCGGCCACCAGCCCCACGAGCCGGTCTTCGCCATGATGTCGACGAAACCTTCGTTGCCGAACATCCGCGGCGGCGCGGTCGGCAGGGTGTAGAAGCCGACGAGGGCCAGGCAGGTGGTGAGGATCAGGACGGTGCTGGTGAAGCGGTAGTGACGGTGGTGCTTCACATAGAGCCAGACCAGCGTTCCCGGTGTCACGACGAAGTGGAGCGACGCATAGACCACCGCGCATACCGCCGCCACCGAGGGCGTGTTGTCCAGGAAGGTGTTGAGCCCACGCTCCCAGGCCAGACCGAGCTTGTCCTCGACGTCGAGGATCCACTGGCCGTTGGAGAAGGCCTTCTCCTCGACATCGTGGACGCCGTTGCGGATCAGCGAGTACACGGCGTAGATGCCGTAGATCATCGCGATCTCGAACCACCAGCGCGGCTTGACGAGGTAGTTGAGAATCCGGACGGGCAGGCCGCTGAGACGGACCGAGGAGGTGACCGACGCAGTCCCGTCAGTCGCTGCCCGGTCGGTCACGTCGACGGCGCTGTCTTCGCCGACATTTCTCATGGTTGTCACTACGGGGCTTCCTCCTCCACGTGGACGGCCCGCGACGAGGAGGCGTGCGGAACCGATCAATATACCCCGCGCACTTTACGGCAGTCGGGCCGACATATCCAGTACGCCGGATATTCATGTTCCCTAGTCAACGGGGTTCGTCAGCCTTGGTGACTTGCATTCACCCCAGTTGTTCCGGACGCGCGGGACGCGGTGGCGGGGACTGTCGACGGCCCCTCGACCCTTTCGCGCGCCTGAGTCTCACGCTGCACCTTCAGCCACACCGCGAAGCCCCAGATGACGAACGCGGCGTACACGAGGTAGAGCACTGCGCTGGGGTAGTAGCCCGCCGAGAACAACAGAGGGACGCCGACCAGGTCGACGGCGATCCAGATGAGCCAGAACTCGGTCCAGCCGCGGGCCATGCCGAGGGTGGCGAGCAGGGAGCCGGTGAAGATCCAGGCATCCGACCAGGGGCCCCAGGAACCGAGGGTCGAGAAGATCCAGGCGAAACCGCAGGTGCCGACCACGGCGACGACGAGCATGAACAGCCGTTCCTTCGCCGAAGCCCAGTGCGGTTGGACGGCCTCGTAGGTGGTGGCCGGCTCGGTGACGATGGAGCGGGAGGGGGCGGTCTGCTCCGGTTCCCGCATCCCGGCCGTCTTCGCCTTCTGCCACTGGTACCAGCCGTAGGTGCTGACGATGAGGAACATGACCTGGCGTCCGGCCTGTCCGTAGAGGTCCAGGTCCTGGGGGGTGTGGAAGACACCGCCGAGGAAAACGGTGAACAGCAGGACATTGCCGATGATGCCGACGGGCCAGGCCCAGACGACGCGGCGCATGCCGCCGACCGCTGAGGCGATGCCGAAGCCGTTGCCGATGATCTCACGCCAGAGGATGGCGGTGTCGCCGATGGTCCACTGTGCGTCGAGTAATGAGGTGAACAATGATCCGGACATGAGGTGTCCAGCCTTTCTCTCCCGTCCGGACTGTGACCGTCGGCTCCGGAATCACACCGGATCTGCTGGACCCACCTGGTGGAGGTGGCGCTCGCGGGCTTTCACCGCCGGTGGGGAATTCCACCCCGCCCTGAGAATCTGTACGGGTGGTTACGTTACACCGTCCGGTGGGGCGCGTCAGTGAAAGAACCGGGCAGAAAGAAAGGCCCGCACAGAAGAAACCGGAGGAGCGGCTCTCTCCGCTCCCCCGGTCAGGATCGTCCGTGGTGCCTGCTACCCGCCGAAGCCGGTGCGCAGCAGCCGGAAATTACGGTCGAGCCGGGAGGACGCGTCCTGTGCATCGTCCTCGCCGAGCCATGCCCAGGGCGGCATCTGCGTGCAGCTGCCGGCGACGGTGTCGCGTCGGGTGGGCTCCACTGCCAGGGCTCCGGCAGCCAGCGAGGAGAGGAGCAGCATCGCCATACCCTGCCGGGTCAACCCGTGTCCGGGACGACCGTAGAGGGTCTCCAGCAGTCCGTCGGCGACGTGCCGGACCAGAGCCTTGTCCCGTGAACCGGTGGTCATGTGGAGCTGCTCACCGATGGTCATGAGGTTGAGCAGGGAACCGGGGTTCTCCGGGTCGTCCTCCGGGTGGCTGCCGCCGCCGATACGGTCACCGATGAGACGGTGCATGGTGTCCAGCGGGTGTTCACCCTCGGGAGCCAGCTCCACCTGGTGACACCATTCGTTGAAGGTGTCCTCGATGAAGAGGAGCAGGGCGTCTTCGCGACGCGGGAAGTAGTTGTGGAAGGTCCGGGTGGACACTCCCGCCTTCTCCGCGATCGCGGCGACAGTCATGTTCTCGGTGCCCTCGGCGAGAAGCAGTTCGGCGGCGGCCCGGGACAGCGCACGTCGGGTCTCCTCCTTCTTCTGCTCCCGGAGTGACAGCACGGGTTCATGAGTCTTTTCAGACACCGGTCTCGGCCTTTTCCTTCTTGTCCTCGTCCTTGCCTCCGAGGATCGCGTCAGCGTCCTCACCGGTGAGGCCCTCGCCCTCGACGTCCACCTTGGGCAGGATCTTGTCCAGCCACTTCGGCAGCGTCCAGGCGCGGTCACCGAGCAGGAACAGGGTGGCCGGGACGATGGTCATGCGGACGATGAAGGCGTCGAAGAAGACGGCCAGGGCCAGGGCGGAGCCCATCACCTTGATCAGTGCCTCATCCATGAGGATGAACGCGGAGAACACGGACATCATGATCAGCGCGGCGGCAGTGACCACGCGGGCACCGTGCTTGAAGCCGTTGGAGACGGCGTTGCCCGCGGTCTTACCGTGGACGTAGCCCTCGCGCATACGGGTCACCAGGAACACCTGGTAGTCCATCGCGAGTCCGAAGACGATACCGATCAGCATGATCGGCAGGAAGGACAGCAGCGGCTGCGGGTCGTCGGTGATGCCGAACCAGCCCTCCTGCCAGATGCCGACGGTGACACCGAAGGTGGCTGCCACCGACAGGGCGAAGCCGAGGGCCGCGATCAGCGGCACCCACAGCGAGCGGAAGACGATCATCAGCAGGATGAACGCCAGCACCACCACGATGGCGATGTAGGGGATGAGCACCTCCGACAGGCGGTCGGAGATGTCGTCGTAGATGGCGGTGACACCGGTGACGGCGAAGGAGGCGCCGGTGTTGTCGGAGTAGGTCTCCTCCAGGGTGCGGAGGTCCTCCAGGGTTTCGCTGGTCACCTCGTCGGTCGCCCCGGTGGTCGGGGTGATGAGGATCTGCGCGTAGCTGGCGTCGTCGGTCATCTGGGTGAGCTGGGCGTGCTTGACGCCGTCGAGCTCGTTGATCTCGGTGACGGCCTCGGAGAAGGACGCCTGAGCGGTCTCGGCGTCCTGGCCGTTGCCGTCCACGAGGGCGATGAGCGGGGCGTTGCGTCCCGCTCCGAAGTCCTCGTCGATCCACTCGTAGGCGGTGCGCTGCGGGCTGCCGACGTTGGCGGTGCCGTCGGTGGGCATGGCCAGGCGCATGTTCAGCACGGGGGTGGCGAGCAGGAGCAGGGCGATGACGGACGCACCGAGGAAGACGATCGGGCGCTTACGGACCTGGCGGACCCACTTGAGGCCCATGGTCGGCTTCTCGCTCTCGGGGTCCGGGGCCTTGACCCACGGGGCACGGGCGGCGAAGACCTTGGTTCCCACGGCGCCGAGGACGGCCGGCAGGAAGGTGAGTGCCACGAGGACGGCGATGGCGACGGTGAGTGCCGCGGCCAGGGCCATCGCGGTGAGGAACGGGATGTTGATGATGGAGAGCGCGGCGAGGGCGATGAGCACCGTCAGGCCGGCGAAGACCACGGCGGAGCCGGCCTTGCCGACCGCGAGTCCGGCGAGGTGTGCCCGCTCGTGGGCCGAGAGTTCCTTGAACTTGGCGGCGAGGTCCTTCGGTTCGAGGTCCTCGCCCTTGACCTTGGCGATGAGTTCGTTGCGGAATCTCGAGACGATGAACAGGGCGTAGTCGATACCGACGGCCAGGCCGATCATCGTGGCCAGGGTCGGGGTGGTCGAGTTGATCGTGTCGGTCAGGCCGGTACCGGCATAGATGAGCAGCATTCCGGTGCCTACGCCGACGATGGCGGAGAGCAGAGGCAGGCCCGCGGCGACGAACGAGCCGAAGGTCACGATGAGGACCACGGCAGCGACGGCCATACCGATGAGCTCGGACGAGCCGCCGACCTCCATGGTCTGGAAGGCGTTGCCGTTGTAGGCGATGTCCAGGTTGTCGGTCTTGTCGGAGTCGATGAGCTCCGTGACAGCATCGACATCTTCGGTGCTGATGTCCTGCATGTTGTCCGCGTTGAGCGTGACCGTGAACGTACCTGTCCGACCGTCCTCGCTGACCGGGGAGAGGTCGGCGAGGTCGGCGTCGATCGCGGCGGTGATCTCCTCGTCACTCAGGCCCTGGGCCTTGAGCTGCGGGGTCTTCGCCTCGGTGAGCTGCTGTTCCATGGCGGCGGCAGCGGTCACCGGGTCGACGATCCCGTCGGTGTCCTTGAGCTTGTCGCTGCCCTGCAGGTCGGCGATGAGCGCGTCCAGGTCGGCCTTGACGTCCGTGTCCTCGAGGGACTGCCCCTCGGGGGCACGGACGACGACGGTTCCGGTGGGCGCCTCGAGGGAGTCGTCCCCGCCGAAGATCTCCATGACCTTGTCATTGGTCTCCAGTGACTCGAGGCCCGGGATGGTCATCGACTCGGAGGTGTTCTTCATCAGGCCGGCGGCGGCGGAGCCGGCACCGACGAGAATCAGGATCCAGACGGCGATGAACCGCCATCGGTGAAGGTATGCGGATCGTCCGATCCGGTAGAGGAATTTAGCCATGCCGGAGATTCTTGCACATCGGGTGCAATCTTGCACATCGGATGCATGGATATGAGAGTAGTACTGTACGGACCCTCGGAGAACCCTGGCAACGGCAGTCGGCCTGTAGGCTGTCCTGCGTGCTGCACGTGATGTCCTACGCCCTGGTCGACACCCTCAACGTCCTGTTGATCGGTGTGATCGTCGCCGTCGGCGTCATGCTGCCGGTCGCTTCCGGCGGCAGGCACGGCAGGCACGGCAGGCACGACAGGCACGACAGGCACGGTGGCCGTCGCGGCGACTACGCGCGTATCGCCACCTTACTGGTCTTCGGTGACTGGCTCGGGGTCCTCGTGCTCGCCCTGCTCTCTCTGCTGGTCTTCGACGGGATCGGGGACGCGGTGTCCACTTTCGTCGACTCCCCGGTCTTCGGTATCCTGCTCGTCGTCACCGGCTGGTTCATCGGCATGATGGCTCTGCTGGGGAAGGGGGACAGTTCCGCTCTCGTCGAGCGGATTCTGGGACCGCTCCGTACGCCGACCCTGGCGACGCTCGGTACCGGTGTCGTCCTCGGCCTGGTCCAGTCCGCGACCTCCGGCCCCTTCTTCGCCGGCATTTTGGTGATGAGCGCCGGGGACTTCAGTGTCGCGACCCGGTACATCGGCATGATCGGCTATGCCGGTGTCGCACTGAGCCTGCCGTTCATTACGGCGTTGGCGGTCGGCTATGTCCGGGTGCGCCCGGCGTCCTGGGTGGGACGCCAGTTCGAGCGGATGAGGCAGAACAGTGTCGCGGTGGCCCGGACCGCCGGTGTGCTGGCCGCCGTGATGCTCATGGCACTCGGTGCAGCACATTTTCTGTGACATGTTTCACCGGGGCTTGGTCGGGGGTAGATCGATAAGTTAGCCTCACCTGTCGTGAGTGATGTTGCTGTAGTCACCGGCGCTGCCGGAGGTATGGGGACCGCAGTCGCGAGACTGCTCCTCGACCGTACTGACCGACCGTCCACCCTGATTCTCGCCGACCGTGACCCGGGGGCCCTCGCCTCCGCCGTCGGCAACCTCCCGGCTTTCGCCGATATCCGTACCGTGACCTGTGATGTCTCCGACGAAGACGCGGTCACCGCCCTGTTTGCCGCCGCCGCTGAGGCAGGTCGGGTCACCCGTGTCGTCCACGGTGCCGGCGTCCTCGGTCCCGGTGTCTTCGTCGCCGAGACAGGGACCGACGATTTCGACCGCGTCTTCGCCGTCAATGCCCGCGGTACCTTCCTCGTCACCCGGGCCGCCGCGCGCGTCATGACGGCGCAGGGACGGCAGGGGGAGAACGCACTGACCGACCGGGCGATCACCGTCATCGCCTCCAACGCCGCCGGCATCCCCCGCCACGGCATGGGTGTCTACGCCGCCTCCAAGGCCGCCGCCTCCGCCGTGACCCGCAGTCTCGGACTCGAGGTCGCGGCCGAGGGGATCCGCTGCAATGTCGTGAACCCGGGGTCCACCGATACAGCCATGCAGCGCGACTACTGGGGCGACGACCCGGTCGCCGGTAAAGCCCGCGTCCTCGGTGGCGACCTCGCCACCGCCCGGCTGGGCATCCCGCTCGGCCGTATCGCCACCGCCGACGACGTCGCCGAAGTCGTCGTCTTCCTCTCCTCTCCGGAGGCGCGGCACGTCGTGCTCCAGGAGATATACGTCGACGGAGGAGCCACTCTCCATGCCTGATCCGTTGTTGAAGCCCCTCGCACCTTCACGCCGCGGCGACTTCTCGTTCCGCCGGGGCACCACCGGAATCCACGTCCCCTCGGGGCACCTCAGCCCGATCGCGGAGTGGGAACCCGGACGTACCGTCGTCGGCGCCCTGCCCTTCGACCACCGCACCGGCACCGGTGACCGGCTCTACGCCACCGACGTGCCGCTGACGCCCGGCACCCTCGCCGTCGGGGTAGGCCCGGAGTTCACCGGTGGCGGCGTCCACCCGGTCGCCGTCGACCCGGGAGTGGAGGACGCCTACACCGGCGCCGTCCGGTCCGCCCTCGACACCCTGGTGCAGGCGAACGACCTCGACAAGGTCGTCCTGGGCCGCGCCGTACGTGCCACCCTGGATGAACGCCCCGAGTGGGAGTCCCTGCTGCGCCGGCTGACCGCCCGTAACCGCAACGCCTGGGTCTTCTCCGTCCCGCTCGGCGGGGCGCAGGCCTTCCTCGGTGCCAGCCCCGAACTGCTGATCTCCCGTCGCGGTGACCGGATCATCAGCCACCCGCTGGCCGGTTCCGTGCCGCGCAGCAGTGACCTGGTGGAAGACCGTCGTCGTGCCAGGGGGCTCACCGGCTCGCCGAAGGACCACTACGAGCACGCCTTCGTCGTCGACATGATCGCCGAGACCCTCGCACCGTGGTGTGCGGAGCTCGAGGTCCCGGACCAGCCGGAACTGCTGCCCACCGACAAGATGTGGCACCTCGGCACCCGGATCACCGGTCGACTCAAGGATCCTTCGGCCGAGGGGGTGGACGCCCTCTCCCTGGCGCGTCTGCTGCACCCCACTCCTGCGGTCGCCGGCGTCCCCACCCGTGACGCCATGGACCGGATCCACGATCTCGAGTCCGCCGACCGCCGCTACTTCGCCGGGACCGCCGGCTGGTGCGACGCCGACGGCGACGGCGACTGGGTCGTCTCCATCCGTGCCGCCGAGTTTGACGGCGACCGCGTGACCGCCTGGGCCGGTGCCGGCATCGTCGACGGCTCCGACCCGGACTCCGAGTACACCGAGACCGGCGCGAAACTGCGCACCATCCTCGAAGGGCTGGGCATCGTCCCGGCGAAGGAGCTCATCCATGGCCACTGAACTGCCTGACCTCATCTCCTACGACCTGCCGGACGCCTGGCCGGAGCCGGTCGTCGACTGGACCCCCGACCCCTCGCGCTGCGCGCTGCTGGTCCACGACATGCAGCGGCACTTCCTGCGCCCCTTCGACCCGGCGTCCGAGCCGCTGTCCAGTCTCATCCCGAACACCGGGCGGCTCATTGCCCGGGCTCGGGCCGCGGGGATCCCGGTCTTCTACACGGCCCAGCCCTCCGACCAGCCGGTGGAGAAGCGCGCCCTGCTCAACGACTGGTGGGGTCCAGGACTCACCGGCAACCCCGAAGGAGCGCAGATCATCGACGAGGTCGCCCCGGTCGAGGGCGACCGCATCCTCACCAAGTGGCGCTACTCCGCCTACGCCTACAGTGACTTCGATGAGCAACTCGCCGACCTGGGCCGTGACCAGCTGGTCATCACCGGCGTCTACGCCTCCATCGGCTGCTCGGTGACCGCGGTCGAGTCCTTCATGGGCGGGGTGCAGCCCTTCCTCGTCGCCGACGCTCTCGGCGACTTCTCCGGTACCGAGCATCGACTCGCCCTGCAGTGGACCGGTCGCCGCGCCGGCGTGGTGCTCGACACGGCCTCCGTGCTGCGGCACTGGGCTGACTAGGCGGCGCTGACTAGGCTGGACCGGGTGCTGATCACCTTCACCTGGGCCGCTCCCACCGACATGCCCGGGGTGGACCGCGTCCACCTCCACGTCACCGGCGTCCACGATCACCATGATCCGGACTTCCACCGGATGGTGCGTGTCGGAGACCGGTGGGAGGCCTCGGTGGAGGTGCCTGAGGATCTCGTGGGGTCCTACCGGATCATGCCGGTGACCCGCGAGCTGGCCGCACAACTCGACGCCGAACCGGATTCCCGCGTCCGCTGGATGACGGTGGTCCGCCAGACCGTGACGCATGTGCTCGACCATCTGGCGTGGCATCCCGCCGACTGGTCTGAGGGCTTCGGGAAGGCGTCCGGCAGGCTCGTCATGCCGGAGGCACCGGAGCAGTGCGGCTGGGACCCAGCTGACCGTCCGGAGTGGCAGGCCGCCTCCCTCGACGGCCGCCCCCTGTGGTCCGCCGACCTGACTGACGCGGAGTATGTCCTGGTCCTCAGTGACGGCCGGAACTGGGCGGCGACCGCCCTGCCTGCCGCGTTGCGCCGTCTTCACGCTGCAGGTCGCCTGCCGCGGACCGGAGTCGTCGCCGTCGATACCTTCGAGGAACGCTATGAGCTGCTCACCCGCTCCACGGAGTACCGGGAGCTCATCGCCGACCGGGTGATCCCGTGGGCGTGGGAGCAGGTCGGTGCAGCCCATGATCCGACCGTCCGGGCGCAGCGCACGGTCATCTCCGGAGAGAGCCTCGGTGGACTGTCGGCGGTGGACCTCGTCCTCACCCGGCCGGATGCCGTGGCAAATGCGGTGAGCACCTCTGGCTCCTTCTGGTACCCCGCCTGGGACTCGGGTCAGGCAGGGGGAGAGGTCGCCGCGGAGATCCGGGAGCGTACCGCTGCCGGCACCCTGCCGGAGGGTATCCGCGTCCACCTCAGTGCCGGGACGGGTGAGGGACGCCCGGGCGCGGGCGGCACCACCATGGCCGACCACATCCGTGCGGTGCAGCAGGCTCTGCTGGACGCCGGTGTGCCCGCGACCTGCGAGATCTCCACCCACGGTCACGAGATGGCGGGGTGGACCGGGGCGCTGACCCGCGGGCTGGTGGAGCTGCTGGGGAACTCCTAGTCAGCGACCAGGGGCTCCATGGTGAGTTCCGGGTGCTCCTTCTCCACGAAGGCGAGCTTCCACTTGTCGCCGAACAGGGCGATGAGCTCGCCGTCGGTGCGGGTGAAGATCTCCACACCGCGCTGGCGTCCCAGCTCCGGGGCGCTGGCGGCGTCGGTACGCCGGGCAACCTGGTACGGGATCGGCTCGGTGACGGTCTCGACGTTGTACTCGCCGAGCATCCGGGCCTGCATGACCTCGAACTGCATCGGTCCGACCGCGGCCATCACCGGGTTCGCGTCACCGCGGGCGTCATTGCGCAGGATCTGCACCACGCCCTCGGAATCGAGCTGGTCGAGGGCCTTACGGAACTGCTTGTACTTGCCGAGCGTCTTCGCCCGCAGCGTCCGGAAGCTCTCCGGGGCGAACTGCGGCATCGGCCGGAACTGGACGCGGCGTCCCGCGTAGATCGTGTCACCGGGGGCCAGTGCGCCGGCGTTGACCAGGCCGACGATGTCGCCGGGCCAGGCGTCCTCGACGGTGGTGCGGTCGCGGCCGAAGACAGTCAGCGCGTACTTCGTGGAGAAGGTGCGGCCCGACTGTGCGTGAGTGACCTGCATACCGCGCTCGAAGCGTCCGGAGACGACGCGCATGAAGGCGAGTTTGTCGCGGTGGTGGGTGTCCATGCCGGCCTGGACCTTGAAGACCACGCCGGAGAACGCCTCGTCCACGGCACGGATCTTCTCCACCGCGGCACCGCCGGAGGACGCCGCGGCCTCGACGGCTTTCGGGTCGGACTCGCGGGCACCGGGCTCGGGGGCCAGGGCGCACAGTGTGTCCAGGATCTGGTGGACGCCGAAGTTCAGCATCGCGGAGGCGAAGATCAGCGGAGAGGTGGTGCAGTCGAGGAAGAGTTCCTGGTCGTGCACCGCACCGTCGGCGGCGAGCAATTCGGCCTCCTCGGCGGCGGTGTCCCACGTGTTCTCCTCCTTCTCCGAGGCCTCGGCGGGGGAGTAGTGCTCCTCCGGGGCGATGGAGGATCCACCGGCGGTGCGCAGGAAGCGGATGTACTCCTCCGGCTCGCCGTCGGCGGTGAGCTTCGCCAGGCCGCGGAAGTCTCCGGCCTCGCCGACCGGCCAGTACAGCGGGGTCGGCTGCAGACCGATCTCGGTGACGATCTCGTCGACGAGCTCCAGCGGCTCCTTGCCGGGCCGGTCCCACTTGTTGATCACCGTGATGATCGGCAGACCACGGGCCTTGCACACCCGGAACAGTTTCAGGGTCTGCGGCTCGAGGCCCTTGGCACCGTCGACAAGCATGACCGCGGCGTCCACGGCGGTGAGCACGCGGTAGGTGTCCTCGGAGAAGTCGGCGTGGCCGGGGGTGTCGACGAGGTTGATCATGTACGGCTCGCCGGTGTGGCCCTCGGGCGAGTACTCGAACTGCAGTGCGGAGGAGGCGACCGAGATACCGCGGTCCTTCTCCATTTCCATCCAGTCGGAGACCGTGGACTTGCGTCCCGCCTTGCCGTGGACCGCGCCGGCCTCGTTGATGACGTGCGCGTGCAGGGCCAGGGCCTCGGTCAGCGTCGACTTACCGGCGTCGGGGTGGGCGATGACGGCGAAGGTGCGGCGGCGGTGCGCCTCGGCGGCGGCGGTGGACGGGCTGGCGGAACTGACGGAACTGGCGGTAACTGACACGGCTGATCATCCTACCCGGTCAGTGCCCGGTCACCGGTGCCCGGTTACTGCAGCGGCTTCTCCCAGCCGCCACGGACCTTGACCCCGGTGGCGGCGGCGAGCTGCTCGATCTCGTCGATCT
Organism: Corynebacterium sp.; assembly: GCF_022712275.1. GTDB lineage: Bacteria > Actinomycetota > Actinomycetes > Mycobacteriales > Mycobacteriaceae > Corynebacterium. The sequence continues at coordinate 14,820 of NZ_JALAGU010000001.1, forward strand.
CGGCGTCGGTGAGGGTGAGACCAGCGGCCCGGACCTGGGAGTCGATGTGCCGGGTCTTCGTCACCCCGATGATCGGCAGCGTGCCCTGGTTGCGGGCCCAGGCGGTGGCGACCTCGGCGACGGACAGTCCGCCGTGGGTCTCGCCGATCCGGGCCATGGCCGCAGTGAGTTCGGTGAGCTGCGGCAGCACCGGGTTGTATTTCTCCGCCCGTCCACTGCCCTCGGGCAGCAGATTGCCGATGCCGTAGGCGCCGGTCAGAGCGCCCTGCTCCAGCACCATGTACGGCCAGAAGGCGATGCCGTTGTCGCGGCAGTACGGCAGGACGCCGGTGGTCTCGGAGTCCCGGAAGAGCAGGCTGTAGTGGTTCTGCACCGCAGACAGCGGGACGCCACTCTCGGCGAGGATCTCCTCGACCCGCCCGATCTGGGCGAGGCTGTGGTTGGAGACCCCGACCTGCCGGATCCTCCCTTCCTTGACCAGCGGGATGAGCTGCGGGGTCCAGCACTCGATGTCGTCCTGGTTGTGGATCCAGTAGACGTCGACGTAGTCGGTGCGCAGCCGTTCCAGGCTGGCGTCCAGCATCTGTTCCATGGAGTCGCCGTACAGGTGGGCGATACCCGGGGTGAACTTCGTGGACAGCTGGTAGACGTCCCGGTCGTACCCGGCGAGGAGCTCACCGAGGATGGTCTCGGACGCGCCCATGGCGTAGACCGGTGCGGTGTCGAAGAGGGTGAGCCCGGCGGCCATGGCGGCGTCCACCACGGGTTTCAGGTCGGCGGTGTCGAGGTGGTTGCCGAAGACGGTGTCGCCGCCGACATCACCGGAGCCCCAGGACCAGGTACCGAGGACGACGGAGGGGGAAGAAGTGGAAGTCATGGCCTCATTGTGTCCTTGTCGAGGGCTGCGCGCCGTGCGCCGGGATTGCGTCACATATTCCGGGGTTCTGTGCCACGGATGCGGGGAATCGGTGACGCACACCCGGCGGGAGGTCAGTCGGCGTCCCGGCGAGGTGTCACTCCGGAGAAGAACTTTCGTACCCAGGCGTCATCCTTGAATTGTGCCGGCACACCGCCACCGAGCAGCTCCTTGACCGGTGGTTCCGCAATCTCCACGTCGGACCCGATGAGGATGATGTTGCCGTAGCGGCGTCCTTTGAGCATCGGTGGATCGGCGATCACCGCGAGGCGGCTCCACACCTCCGCCATGCCGGCCAGCTCCGCCTTCGCGCCGCGCAGGTCGGAGTGGTCACCGCAGTTGGCGACATAGAGACCATCGGAGGCCAGACCCCGGTGACAGTCGGTGAAGAAGTTGACGGTCGTGAAACTCTCCGGGGTCACGGCTCCGGCGAAGACATCCCGGATGATCACGTCTCGGCTGGCCGGGGTGAAGGACGCGGCGACCTCGCGGGCGTCGTCGACCCGGATCTTCACCCGGGGGCTGCGGGGGATGTCGAACCACTGCCGGGACAGTTTCGCCAGTTCACCGTCGAGTTCCACGACCGTGTTCCGCGAGTCCGGGAAGACGTCCGCGAAGTACCTGGCCATGGTGCATGCTCCACCGCCGAGGTGGGTGATCCGGCGCGGGTTCAGGAATCCACCGTTGACCTGCGCCTGCACCGCCGAGGCGATCCACCGCATGTATTCGAAGGCCAGGTCCCTCGGTGCCCCGATCTCTATGTGGGAACTGGGCACGCCGTTGATGCTGATCAGCCAGCCCGACCCTGAGTAGGGGTCCGCCTCCAGCTCGATGATCCCGTAGTCGCCCTCGTACACCCCGGCGACCGGGGTCGGCTCCGCCGCCTTCTTCGCCACGGTCAGTTCATCTCCCCGGCGTTGCCGAAGAGCCATGCCACGACGAGTGCGCCGGGGTCGATGACGCCCTTGGCGCGTTCACCGAGGTAGGACGCCCTTCCCTTTGACGCGGTGATCTCCGCGGTGGACCTGGCACCGGCGATGGCCGCCTCGTGGACGGCGGCGAGGTCCGGGTCCGCCTCCGGATCCTTCCCGGCCACTGCCCGGGCGGCCTCGGCGGCGGGGGCGAGGGCATCAACCATGGTCCGGTCGCCTGGCCTGGCGCCACCGAGCCCGGTGACGGCGTCCGAGGCGCGGGTCAGGGCTTCGGCGAGTTCACCGGCGGTCAGTGCAGCCGAGGTGCCCCGGGCGGCGGTGGTCGCCATCTCACGGAACATCGTGCCGAAGACGGCACCTGAGGTACCGCCGGCGCGGATGAACAGGCGACTGGACAGTGCGGCCAGCACCTCGGCGTCCGTGCCCTTGAGAGGACTCGGCAGGTCACCGAAGGCGGCCTGCATGTTCGTGCCGAAGTCACCGTCGCCGGCCAACCGGTCCAGTTCGGTGAGGTCGTCGACGGAGGTGACCACGCCGGCGACGAAGTCGGTGAGCCACCGGTTCACCGCAGACCCCTCCGTCCCCGGGGCATCCTCGGGCACGACCGTGGTGGCGTCCACCGGCTGCGGATCCACACCGACCGTCACGGGCCAGGCGGGCGCGGCGGTCGGGGCGTCGAGCAGTTCCACGACGGTGTCGCCGTCGGCGTCATCCAGCCGGGTGAGGGTGACCGAGACACCGGCCATGTTCACCGAGGTGACGTAGCTGCCGACGATGCTGCGGGCCACGGACACACCCCGGTCGTCGAGAAAGCGCAGCACCTCGTCGAAGACCAGGTCGAGCTCGAGGTTCGTGGTCGCGCCCAGCCCGTTGACCAGGCAGAGGACGCGGTCTCCTTCGGCCAGGCCGAGGTCCTCTACGACCGCACCCGCCAGCCGGGCGACGACCTCGTGGGCGGGGGCCACGGCGGTGCGGTCCACACCGGCCTCGCCGTGGATACCGACGCCGACCTCCATTTCACCCTCACCCAGGTCGAAGGTGTACCGGCCGCTCGTCGGCAGGTGTCCGGGGGTCAGGGCTGCAGCCATGGACCGCGAACCTTCGGCGACCACGCGTGCCAGCCGGGTGACCTCGTCGATGTCGTCGCCCCGGAACGCGGACGCCCCGGCGACTTTCTCGACGAGGACCGTCGCACCGGTGCCGCGGCGCCCGGGCCCGGAGTCGGAGGAGGTGGCGACATCATCGGCGACGATGACCTCCCTGGTCTCGACCTCGGGCAGCCCCTGCCGTGCGACCCGGAAGTTGATGACGTCCCCGGTGTAGTTCTTGACGATGTGCACCACGCCCCGACCGGCATCGGCGGCACGGGTCGCCTCGGTGACCTGTACCGCGTTCGGGGAGGTGAACAGGAGCCCGGGGACGGCCGCGGCGAGCATGCCTTCCCCGAGGAAGCCCGCGTGCATGGGTTCGTGGCCGGAGCCTCCGCCGGAGATCACGGCGACGGCGGGCGAGCCGGACGCATCCACCACCGGGGAGCGACGGGCGATATAGCCGGCGGAGTTCCAGGTCGCGTCCGGGTGGGACGCCACGAAACCACCGAGGGCCCGGGGGAGGAAGGAATCAGGGTCGTTGCGGAAGGACCGCGGGGAGAGCGGGGAAACAGAGGCCATACCTCAGCACCCTACCGCCCGTGGATCTCGTTCTGCGCGGCAGGCACACCCCGTCGTGCGATGATCTCCACGGCGTCCGCGGTGGTGCGGACGGCATCCTCCAGCAGCTCCCGGGACAGGGATCCGTCACCGGGGCGACCCAGCACATGGTCGACCACGGACTGCCCGTCGGAAGGCCGGCCGATGCCGACCCGGATGCGCACGTAGTCCCGTGTCCCGAGCTTCTCGGAGATGGACTTCAGTCCGTTGTGCCCGTTCTCGTTGCCGCCGACCCGGATCTTCACCTTGCCGGCAGGCAGATCCAGCTCGTCATGGATCGCGATGACATGGTCGACGGGGATCGCGTAGGACGTCGCCAGTGGTGCCACCGCCAGACCGGACTCGTTCATGTACGTCGCAGAGCGCACCAGCAGAATGCCGTGGTCATCGATACCGGTGCGCGCGACCTTCGCCTGCACGCCGGGAATCCCGATGAGGCGCTCCCGGTGGCGGCGCAGGAGTTCATCCACCACGCGGTAGCCGATGTTGTGTCGGGTGGCAGCGTACTTCGCACCCGGGTTACCGAGACCGACGACCATCCACTGGGCGGCGGGCAGCGCGTCCCACACGGACTCCTGCTTCGACGTCGTGGATCCGACCCGGGGACGCCGGAACAGGCTCTTCAGCGTATCGAGGATGCTCATGCCGTCACCGTTCCTGCGGCGAGACCGGTGACCAGGTCCGCGGCGTCCGCGCACATGACCGGCACCTCGGCCTGCTCAGCCCTCGAGAAACGCCTGAGGACGAAGGACGCCGGGGCCATGCGTCCCGGCGGGCGTCCGATGCCCACCTGGATCCGCAGGAAATCCTGCGTCCCCAGCGACTTGGCGATGTCCTTGAGTCCGTTGTGCCCGTTGAGCCCGCCACCCTTCTTCAGCTTCACCGCACCGAGGTCGAGGTCCAGCTCATCGTGGACGACGACGACCTGTGCGGGCTTCACCTTGAAGTACCCGGCCAGCGCCTTCACCGGACCACCGGAGAGGTTCATGAAGCTGCGCGGCTTGGCCAGCACGACCTTGCGGTCACCCACGCGGATCTCGTCGACGTGCGCGTTGACCTTCTTGTTGACGCTGAAGTGGTCACTCAGTTCATCGAGGACCGTCGCGCCGATGTTGTGCCGGGTGCCCTCGTAGTCGGCACCGGGGTTCCCCAGTCCCACGACGAGCAGCGGGGAGGCTCCGTTGGTGTTCACGGGCACCATCATGGCACAGGATACGGTGACGAAATAAGCCACCCCTCATGCCCGTGGGCACAAGGGGTGGCTTATTTCGTCACCGTATCC
>NZ_JALAGU010000012.1 GCF_022712275.1 Corynebacterium sp.
CCCGCCCCCTTCACCACGACCCGCCCGGCAGTCTCCCTGTCCACCTCCCGGACCGCCCGGCACTCCTCCCGCGTCCACCACCCGGACCGAGATTCCCGGACCGACATCCTCGACGCGGCGTCCTCCCTCATCGCCGACGGCGGATTCGTGGCCGTGACGACACGCAACATCGCCGAGCTCACCGGCATGGCGTCGGGTGCTGTGGAACGGCAGTTCGGCAGTCACGAGGATCTGCTCGCCGAGATGTTCCAACGGCTCGCGGCCACGGAACTCGCCGCCGTCGACCACGCCTCCCGGACCCACGGCCCCTCTGCCATCGAACGGCTCACCGCCCTGGTCGGTACCTTCGCCACCCGTGCCCTGCACGGCCGGCACACCGCCGAGGCGCTGCTGTTCGAGCCGGTGGGCGCGCGGGTGAACCAGGAACGGCTGACCTGCCGGCGTCAGTACCACGCACTGATCGTCGGCATCATCGCCGACGGTGTCGGCTCCGGTGAACTCCCCGCCCAGAACCCCACGACCTCGGCGCGGGCCGTCACCGGCACCGTCATCGAGTCCCTCCTCGGGTATCTCTCCCCCACTGTCCCCGTCTCCGGCGACGGCCGGGACGCGAAGGACGCCACCCCCCTGATCGACGAGGTCACGGAACTGGTCCTGCGCCTCGTCGGAGCTCACTGCCGCTAGGCCGTGACCTCGGCGTCGTCATCGGAGTTGATGACCTCGACCGGCTCACGCTTGGCGTCGATCCTGAAGATCACCGTCATGACGAGGGCGATGACGGCCAGCGCCACACCGAACCAGAAGGCGATCTTCACACCGTCGGTGACGAAGCCCAGCGGATCCGGGAGACCCTCCGGCGTGGTGGCGTTGGAGTGGGACGCACCGATGCCCATGATCGCCACGAACAGGGCGGTACCGGCGGCACCGGCCAGCTGCTGCAGGGTGTTGAGGATCGAGGAACCGTGCGAGGACAGCTTCACGTTGATGGAACTCAGCGCGTTGGACATCAGCGGGGTCATCATCATCGCCATACCGGCGTTGAGCACCACACCGTCGAGGATGAGGTACCAGATCGAGGTGTCCTCGTTGACGAAGACCATCAGACCCATCGCGACGGCCAGCAGGGCGGCACCGGGGATGATCAGCGGGCGGGTGCCCTTGGCGTCGTAGGCACGGCCGATGAACGGCGCCATGATGCCCTGGAGGATGCCGCCAGGCAGGGTGACCAGACCGGTCTGCAGGGCCGACAGACCGAGGACCTGCTGGCCGAAGATCGGCATGAGGATGATGAAGCCGAAGAGGGCGCAGAAACCGACGAGCAGGATCGCGACCGACAGGTTGTACTCGCGGGACTTCAACGGGGAGATGTTCATCAGCGGGGCAACGTCCTCGCCGGCCTCCTGCGCCTTGAGCAGCGCAGACTGGCGACGGAAGAACAGGGTGAGGATGAGGACGCCGATGACCAGGAAGATCGCGGACTGGGTCGGGAAACCGTCGGCCAGCTCAGAGAGCTTGGACAGGCCGTAGATCGTCGAGGCGAAACCGAGCGCGGAGAGCACTGCGGAGAAGACGTCGAACGGGGGTCGGCTGGTCGGGGTCAGAGCGCGCATCTGGGCACCACCGAAGGCGAGCGCCAGGGCACCGAGGATGATCATGGTGCCGAAGATCCAGCGCCAGGACGCGATCTCCAGGACGACACCGGCGTAGGTCGGTCCGACCGCCGGGCCGACGGCCATGACGATGGCGACGACGCCCATCATGGCGCCACGCTTCTCGACCGGGATGAGGACCATGATCGAGGTCATCAGCATCGGCATGATGATCGCGGTACCGGCGGCCTGCACGATGCGGGCGATGAGCAGCACCCAGAACTCCGGGGCGAAGGTCGCGATGACGCTGCCGACGACAAAGAGGGACAGGGCCGTGATGAACAGCACGCGGCTCGAGATACGGGCCATGAGGTAGCCGGTCATCGGGATGATGACGGCCATGGTCAGCATGAACGCGGTGGTCAGCCACTGTGCGGTGTCTGCGCCGACGTTGAACTCGATCATGAGATCAGGCAGGGCGTTCGAGAGGGTCGTCTCATTGAGGATCATCACGAACGCCGCGGCGACGATGATGCCGATGAGGAAGCCGGGGCGGGCAGGTTTCTCCGGGACGGATGCTACCGCCGCGGTGGGATTCTGGGGTTCAGACATGGTCCGAGAGGGTCACGCTTTCGTTGCTCGGTCTGGGGCCGTGAACTGCGGCTCTTCAGTGTGGACAGTGCGGGAGGAAGTCACCGGTGACTGTCTTCAGTGCCCGCTCCGGACCGGTCGGAGGGGCAGCGACGAGGAGCCAGCATACACCGGTTTTCACCGGATGCAAACTTGCACCTGAGATGCAAAGACAGACAAAAGCACAGGTGAACATGCGTTTACCTGTGCTCGTCCGGGTGATGTCGGCCACCCCGGCAGCCGTTTCGGAGGCGCCTGTCTCAGGAGCGACCGAAGGGGTTCTCCGGGGAGGACGCCGCGGCGTCCTCGGTAGCCTCCGCGTCCGCCGCGTCCGCGTCAGCGGCCCCCACCCCCGCCTCGATCGCTGCGTCCCCGCCGGACCCGCCCGACGCAGACTCCACGGCCGCCTGCTCCCCGCCGCCCATCGATGCACGGATCTGCTCGAGTCGGTTGGCCGCGGCCATGTCCCTACCGGACTGCTCGATCTCCGCCATCCGGCCGGAGACACTGCTCTCGGTGAGCTCCTGGGCACCGAGGGCATTGGCGTAGCGGGCCTCGATCTTCGCGCGCACCCCGTCGAGGGTCGGCACAGAATCATCGGCCTGGATGCCCTGCATGGACTCCATCGCCTGGTTGGAGGCCTCCTGCATCTTCGCCTGGTCGACCTGGGCGCGCAGCTGGTCGATCTGGGAGAGCTGCTCCTCCAGCTTCGCGGCGGACTGCGCCTGCTGCTGCTGTGCCTGCTCGGCGGCCTGACTGGCCTGCGCGTGGAGCTGCTTGGTCTGCTCGATCTGCTGCTCGACGGTGACCAGCTGGGTGGCGAAGATCTCCGCGGTGGACGCCAGATCGTTGGCCTTCGCCTGATCTCCTGAGGCGGTGGCGGCGTCCGCCTGCTGGATGGCGGTACGTGTATTGGCCTCCAGCGACTCGCGGTCCTTCGCCAGCCGGTTGAGCTGCATCTCGAGCTGGTTCCGGTTGCCGATGACCTTCGCGGCGGACTCGGTGATCTGCCGGTGCTGCTTCTTCGCGGCCTCGGTCGCCTGCTGGATCTGGACCTTCGGATCGGCGTTCTCGTCGATCTTCATGTCCAGAGACTGCATGAGGTACTTCCAGCCCTTGGAAAAAGGATTCGCCATGGTGACTCCCGGTGGTCGGTGGTAAGGTCAGTGCTGTCCAGCATAAACACTTCCTGCACGTCGCGTCAGCGACGATCACCGGCAGTCACCGGGACCGACCGGTCATTCCGGCCGGGAGATCAGCCCTCCTGGGACTGCTGCTCAGCGACCTTCTGGCGGACCTCGTCCATGTCCAGGCCCTCGACCTGCGTGATCAGGTCCTTGAGCGCCTTGGGGGGCAGGGCACCGGCGTCGCGGTAGACGAGGATGCCGTCGCGGAAGGCCATGAGGGTCGGGATGGACTGGATCTGCAGACCGGCGGCGAGCTCCTGGTTGGCCTCGGTGTCGATCTTGCCGAAGACGTGGTCCGGGTACTCCTCGGAGACCTGCTCGTAGACCGGGCTGAAGCGCTTGCAGGGACCACACCACTCGGCCCAGAAGTCGAGGAGGACGATGCCCTCCTTGTCGATGGTGTCCTTGAAATTGTCGTTGGTGATCGTCTGGGTGCTCATGTCTGGTCCTTTCGGGAAAAGCTGTTCAGGTCGTGCAACGCGCGGGTCCGGCGCCCTATTCCGCAGGCGGGGTACGGGTACTCCCGCCCACCGTACCGGCACTTTCCACCGAACGTCGGCGGAGTACGGCCCCACCCACTAGGCTGACCGCACATGAGCGACTCCACACCTCCCCTGCTGAAACTCTGGAAGAAGTTCAACGGCTCCGCCCCGCAGCGCGGCCTGTTCTCCCTGGGTTACGCCCTCAAGGCCCCCTACTTCCGCACCGTCGCCCCGCGTGTCCGCGAGGTCGAGCCCGGTCGTGCCGTGCTGCGCCTCGGCAAGTGGTGGGGCGTGCAGAACCACATCGGCACCTTCCACGTCATCGCCGCCCTCAACGGTGCCGAGGCCGCGATGGGCCTGGTCTGCGAGGCGACCGTGCCGAACACCCACCGCTGGATCCCCCGCGGTATGCGCGCCGACTACCCGGCGAAGTCCACAGGTGGACTGACCATCACCGCGACCCTCGACGACGTCGACTTCTCCGCCATCACCCGCGAGTCCGGCGGTGAACTGCACACCATCACCTTCCAGATACTCGACGACGCCGGCGTGGAGCCGGTCACCGCCGAGATCGACGTCTGGATCACCGCCAAGAAACCCCGCTGACCGCAGCTGACCGCACCCACCCCCTGTCCGGGTCCGACCCGGTGGTGGGCCCGGTATCGGTATCGGCGAGGCCGTCGCCCTCGGGCCCGTACCACCTCATCGACGGCGGTTACACCGCGCTGTAGCTGCGTCTCTCCAGTCGTCGGTGTAGTCTGACCGGCAGTACTTCAGGTTCCCGGGACGCGGTGACGCGGACCGGTGCCACGGCGGTGGGGCTCGCCGTACCCAACCTCGCCACCTCCCGTCCGGGAGGTACCACGACAACAGTCCCTACCGACCGCACGTCCGGTGTCCCTCCGGCGTGCCCGAAGGTAGGAGGACCCTGTGCCAGAACAGCCCCGTCAGCACCATCTGCGGCCCGGCTTCATCCTCATCGTCGTCCTCGGCGGCATGGTCGGCGTCGCCGCGCGCGAAGGGCTCGTTCTCGCGTTCCCCTACGACGACGTGCCCTGGGTCATCGGCGCAATCAACATCGGCGGCGCGTTCCTCCTGGGGTTCCTGCTCGATCTGCTCCCCCGGCTCGGTCCGGACACGGGAGGACGCCGCGCCCTCCGTCTGTTCGTCGGCACCGGCATGCTCGGCGGGTTCACCACCTACAGCGCCCTGGCGACGGACGCCGCGTCCCTCACCTCGGGCGGTCTGCCGGTTGCTGGACTGGGGTACGCGCTGGTCTCGGTGGTTCTGGGCGTTCTCGCTGCGGCGGCGGGCATTCGGACAGCTGCGGCGGTACGCGTCACCCCGCGGGTCGAACTGACCGGGGAGGAGGACGCCTGATGACTGCCCTGCTCTTCTGCGTCCTCTGCGTCGCCGGTGGTGCCGGTGCCGGATCCCGCTTCGTCCTCGACGGAGTGGTCAAGGCACGGCTCGCCCACCGATTCACCGACAGCGACGTCGCCGGCCTGCCGTGGGCGACGTTCCTCATCAACGCCACCGGTTCACTGCTCCTGGGCCTGCTCACCGGGCTGGTCACCGCCGGTGCTCTGCCGGAGGACTGGCAGTCTGTCGTCGGAACCGGATTCCTCGGCGGCTACACGACCTTCTCCACGGCGACGGTGGAGACCGTGAACCTGATACGGCAGAACCGTCACCGGGCGGCGGCGCTCAACGGGGTGGGCGTACTGGTGGTGACGGTTCTGCTCGCGGGTCTCGGCCTGTGGGCCGGGACGCAGCTGGCCGGTTGACTCTGCCGACTAGGCGTTCTTCGTGGCGGAGATGTCGAAGTTCAGCTTGATCTTCTCGGAGACGAGGACGCCGTCGGTCTTCAGCGGGGCGTTCCAGGTCAGGCCGAAGTCGGAGCGGTTGATCTCGGTGGAACCCTCGAAGCCGACGCGGGTGTTGCCCCACGGATCCACGACCTCACCGTCGAACTCGAAGTCGACGGTGACGGACTTCGTGACGTCCTTGATGGTCAGGTCACCGGTGATCTCGAGCTCGTCGTCGCCCTTGGCAGCGACGGAGGTGGAGGTGAAGGTGATCTTCGGGAAGTTCTCGATGTCGAAGAAGTCGGCGGACTTCACGTGACCGTCGCGGTCGGCGTTACGGGTGTCGATGGAGCCGGCCTCGATTTCGATGGAGATGGTGGCGTCGGAGAGGTTCTCGCCGGTGGTGGCGGTGCCGGTGAAGTCGGTGAAGGAGCCGCGGACCTTGGTGACCATCGCGTGGCGGGCGGTGAAGCCGATCTCGGAGTGGGCGGGGTCGATGGTGAAGGTGCCGGCGTAGTCGTTGACGGAGCTCATGGTGTGAACCTTTCGGTTGGCTTTCTGTGATGTTCTGTGACGTCCCACGGTCTCCCGCGGTGATGGGGACCAGTGTAGACCCATTTAGTTGACGTGTCAACCATCAGTCCGATGTGATTGAATGGTGGACATGACCCGCACTGATGACCAGGACCCCCAGGAACCCCGCTGGCTCTCCGATGAGGAGCAGCAGCTCTGGCGTCGGTGGCTGCTGGCAGGTACCCGGATCCAGGCCAGTCTGGCGCGTCAGATGCAGCGTGACAGCGGGATCTCCATGGCGGACTACGAGGTGCTCGTCAACCTCTCCGAAGCCCCCGGTCACCGGATGCGCATCGCCGCACTCGCCGACCGGCTGCAGTGGGACCGCTCCCGTCTCTCCCACCAGATCACCCGCATGCGCAACCGTGAGCTGGTCGACCGGGAGGCGTGTGGCGACGACCGTCGCGGCGCCTTCATCGTCCTCACCCCGACCGGTCTCGAAGTCATCGCCGAGGCCGCTCCCGGCCACGTGAAGACCGTCCGGGAGCTGTTCATCGACCGCCTCTCCCCCGCCCAGGCCACGGAACTCTCCGCAATCCTGGGCGATCTCCTCACCCAGTTCGAGATCCCCCCGGAGTGCCTCGGCGAGAAGTGACTCCCCCGGCTCACGCCCCCGGCGACAGCTCCGAGAAGCGCGAGTAGTGCAGCTGGTGGGCCACCCGCACCGTGCCGATCGGACCACCACGGTGCTTCGCCAGGATCAGATCCGCCTCACCGGCCCGCTCATGGTCACGGTTCTGTGAGTCAGGACGGTTGATGAGGATGACGATGTCGGCGTCCTGCTCCAGCGAACCGGACTCACGCAGGTCGGACACGCGCGGCAGCGCGTCGTCACCACGAGCCTCCACACCACGGTTGAGCTGCGAGATCGCCACCAGCGGCACGTCGACCTCCTTGGCCAGCAGCTTGAGCTGACGGGAGAACTCCGACACCTCCTGCTGACGCGACTCGACCTTCTTACCCGAGCTCATCAGCTGCAGGTAGTCGACCACGATGAGGCCCAGGTTGTGCTTCTGTGCCAGGCGACGGGCCTTCGCCCGGATCTCGGTCATCGTGAGGTTCGGTGAGTCGTCGATGAAGATCGGCGCATTCTCGATCTGGGTGACGCGACGGGTGAGCTTGTCCCACTGCCCGTCATCCATCTTGCCACCGCGCATCGCCGACAGCGGCACCGCCGCCTCCGCCGAGAAGACACGCATCATCACCTCGGACTTGCTCATCTCGAGGGAGAACAGCACCGAGGCCTTGTTCTGCTGGACCGAGACCGAGCGCATGAAGTCCAGCGCCAACGTCGACTTACCGACGCCGGGACGCGCCGCGACGATGATCATCTGACCACCGCGGAAACCGTTGGTCATCTCGTCGAGGTCATGGAACCCCGACATCACGCCACCCTCACCGCCGGCACCGGACGCCAGGTCGTCGAGCTCGTCCATGGTGGACTCCAGCAGGTCCGCCAGGACCATGTAGTCCTCGCTGGCGGACTCGTTGGTGATGTTGAACATCTCCTGCTGGGCGCGGTCCACCACGCTCTCCAGCTCCGCGCCCTCCAGGCCCGAGTAGCCGTACTGGACGATGCGGGTGCCCGCCCCCACCAGACGACGCAGCACCGCCTTCTCGGCGACCAGGTCGGCGTAATAGCCCGCGTTGGCGGACGTCGGCACCTTACTTGACAGCTCGTGGAGGTACGGCAACCCACCGACCTCGTCAATGAGACCGTTGTTGTCGAGCCGGCCACCGAGGATGACCGGGTCGACCTCCATACCCTCGCCGTAGAGCTCGAGTATGGTCTCGTAGATGGTGCGGTGGGCCGGACGGTAGAAGTCCTCCGGCTTAAGACGCTCGACGACATCGGCGATGGCGTCCTTGCTCAGCATCATGCCGCCGAGGACGCCCTGCTCGGCCTCCACGTTCTGAGGCATCTGCCGCATCGGCTCACCGAGACCGGAGAAGTCGGCGTTGCCGTTGTCACGGCCGCGCCCCTTCCCCTTGCCCCGGAAGTTCCCGCCGGACCGGCCGGCAGTACTCCCGCCACCGCCCCCGAAGCTGTCGCCGGGCCCCTCGTCCCAGGCCGACGGCTCGGGCGGCAGCGGGGTATCCCCGAAAGTCGTCGCGAAGTTCTCCCCGGAGCTTCCCCCCGGCACGTCGGTCCCCATGTTCTCCTGTGCACTCATGAGCCCACTGTAGACGCGTCCGAGGGGGTGGTCCAAGCGCGGGGGAAGTGCACTGTGCTCCAGCTCTCCACAGAGTTATCCACAAGCCGTTGTGGACAACTTGTGGACACGGGGTGCATAGCTGGCAATGGTGCAGGTCGCATTGTGGACAACCTGTGGACAACTCCCTCCCGCAAGGTAAGGTGACCATCATTTACGCAGGTCAACGAGCTATGGCGCTGTGGACTGTATGGAAACCGTGCGTGGACAACTTCGCGCCCGTCCGCCGAACAGCAGGTGAACGTAGGTCTGTTTCCATCACCGCAGGTCGCATATGCGCATATTTACCCTACTTTATGCATCGGGCTGTACGTGAGTTGTCCACAGGTACGGAAACCGGCCGGGACGCGCCCCGGGGCCAAAGGGCGCCCTCCCGGAGAACCCCCGGTGGCCCCGGATCACGGACACGTCGAAAACACGACACGGACCTGCCCCGGTGTCTGGCCGGGAAGGTCCGTGTCGTGTGCTGTTGTCGAAGTATGTTCTTCGGGGTCGCCCTCGTTCCCTGGGCGCAGTGGATGACGGAGACCGGGTGTCTGGGCCGGTCGTCCCCGGTTGTCTGGGCCGGGGCCGTCCCGCGCTGCGGTTCACCGTGACGGTGTACTGCGGGGAGGGCGGATAACGGTGGTGACGCCAGTTACTTGGCGACGACCTTGAAGTTCAGGGAAGCGACAACCTGCGGGTGCAGCTTGACGTCCACGTTGTAGGAGCCGGTCGCCTTGATGTCGCCCTGGTTGAGGACGATGGTGCGCTTGTCCAGCTCGCGACCGCCGGCAGCCTTGACGGCGGCGGCGATATCGGCGGCGTTGATGGAGCCGAAGAGCTTGCCCTTGTCAGAGGTGCGGACCTTGACGGTCACACCCTGCAGGTGGTCGATCTCGGCCTTGACCTCGTGAGCGTGGTCCAGGTCGCGGATGACCTTGTCAGCCTGCGCGCGACGGATGTTCTCGACCTGTGCCTCAGCACCCTTGGTGGCGGTGATCGCCAGGCCGCGGGGGAGCAGGTAGTTACGGCCGTAGCCGGCCTTGACCTCGACGATGTCGCCCGGGACACCGAGGTTGTCAACGGCAGCGGTGAGGATCAGCTTCATTGATCCGGTGCCTTTCGTTGTTCTGTGGGTTTGCGGAAGTGTCTGTGAACGCGTTCACACGACAGATCAGAACGGGGGCTCGTCGCCACCGTCGAAACCGGAGGACTGCGGAGCGGAGCTCCAGGGGTCGTCGTCAGTGGACGCGTTGCGTCCGCCGAAGCCGCCCTGGTTACCCTGCTGCGGGGCAGCGGAGCGGTTCTGGTTCCCACCGAAACCGCCCTGGTTGCCCGCGTTGCCCTGGCCGCCCTGGTTGCCACCGGAGTAGCCGCCCTGGTTGCCCTGGTTGCCCTGGTTTCCACCATTCCAGTTCCCCTGACCACCCTGACGGGGAGTCTTGGTGACCTGGGACGTCGCGTACCGCAGAGACGGACCGACCTCGTCGACCTCGACCTCGTACACGGTGCGCTTCTCACCTTCGCGCGTGTCGTAGCTGCGCTGTCGCAGACGGCCCTGGACGATCACCCGGTCACCCTTGGTGAGCGAGTTCGCCACATTCTCGGCCGCCTGACGCCATATGTTGCAGGCCAGGAAGAGAGCTTCACCGTCCACCCACTGGTTCGACTGTGAGTCGAACCGGCGCGGGGTGGAGGCGACACGGAAGTTCGCCACGGCAGCGCCCGAAGGCGTGTACCGGAGTTCAGGATCAGCAACGAGGTTGCCGACCAGAGTGATCGGGGTGTCTCCCTGTGCCATGTGGTGTCTTTCCTGTCTTCGCTGGCGATGATGAGGTGGTGGAACCGGGAATCCGGTTGACCTGCGCCGTGAGGAGCCTTACTTGGCGTCCTTGCGCAGCACCTTGGTGCGCATGATGGTGTCGTTCAGGTTCAGCAGACGGTCAAGCTCCTGGACGGTAGCCGACTCGCAGTGCATGTCGACGACGGCGTAGATGCCCTCGGCCTGCTTGTTGATCGGGTACTCCAGGCGACGCTTGCCCCAGATGTCAACGTTGTCGACCGTACCGTTTTCCTTGCGAACCGTCTCGAGGAACTTATCCAGGGACGGGGCAACGGTGCGCTCGTCCTGGGACGGGTCGATGATGATCATCATCTCGTATTGACGCACGGACCTCATCACCTCCTGTGGTCTAGTGTTTCGGCCGTGCCCCTGTTGGGCGCGGCAGGAGGGTTCGTTGCGTCAGCAACCGGTCCAGCATACTCTACGAGGCCCAGAACACCGCAATCCCCACCGGCACGAGTGTGATGAACACGACCGCGGCGGTGAACAGCCCCCACGTCACCGCCGCCCGCCGCCGTGCCATGAAGCTCTTGAAGGACGCTCCGAAGAGCACGAATCCGATGAAGACACTCACCATCGTGACGATGAGCCCGGCGTCCGACACGGTCAGTTTCCTCCGTTGAGGAAGTCGTCGATCATCTGCCCGACATCCGGCAGTTCACCGCCACCGTTGTCGGCCCCGCCACCGTTGTCCTCCGGCGCCGGAGCTTCCTCTGCCGGACTGTCCTGCGTATCCTGCTGCGGGGTGCTGTCGTAGCCACCCGTCCAGCCACCGGTGCCACCGGAGCTGCCGGTGGAGGTGTCGGCGGACACGCCGCCCTCGAAGTTCTCCGCCGGCTCATCGACCAGCGCGGCGTCCATGAAGGTCTTCCAGATGTCCGCCGGCGACTTCGAACCGTACATGGACCCGCCGTAGGTCATGTCGACCAACGGCTGACCGTTGACGTTGCCCATCCAGACCGCCGTGGCGAGCTGCGGGGTGGAGCCGATCATCCAGGCGTCCTTGTTGGCGCCCGTGTCACCCAGCTGGGCGGTACCGGTCTTCGCGGCGGACTGGCGTCCACCGGCCAGGTCATGGTTGTTGGAGTAACCGGCGATCGGGCCCATGGCCGAGATCACGGCGTCCGCGGTATCCGGGTTGATGACCTGGGTACCCTCCATCCCGGAGTTGTCCAGCAGTACTTCACCGGACTGGGTCTCGACCTTCTCGACGAAGTGCGCCGGGATGTACTTGCCCTGGTTGGACAGGGTCGCCAGGATGGACGCCATGTCCAGCGGACGGGACTGGTACTGACCCAGGGTGATGCCCTCGTAGGGGGTTCCACCGTTCTCTGTGAGTGTCTGGTCGATGCCCGGGATGGACTCGGCGGCACCCAGTCTGTGGGCCATGTCCGCGACGTCCTGGGCACCGTTGTCGAGGCTCTGGGTCAGTCGGATGAAGGACGTGTTCAGCGACATCTTCAGTGCCTGGGCCAGGGAACAGGTACCGCAGGCCTCGCCCGAGTCATTGGTGACCGTGTTGTCACCGGAGGTGACAGGGGAGGAGTCGTACATCGCACTGGTGGGGATTCCCTGCTCCACCGCGGCGGCCAGGGTGACGATCTTGAAGGTCGAACCGGTCTGCAGGCCGGCATTCGCCCAGTCGTAACCGTTCGGGTCATCGCCGCCGTAGTAGGCCTCGATGCCACCGGTCTTCGGGTTGACGGAGACGCCGGCGGACCGGACGTCGTCCCCGTAGGAGTCCAGGCGGGAGTGGACCGCGTCCACCATGGCCTGCTGCTTGGCCGGGTCGATGGTGGTGGTGATCTTCAGACCACCGGTGTTCACCGCCTCCTCCGAGATGCCGTTCGCCGCGAGCTCGGCGAGGACCTGCGACTTGATCAGGCCGTTCGTGCCCTCGGCGATCGAGCCCTGGTCGACGGTAGCCGGGTCGATGGTCTCGGGGTAGACCGCCGCCGCCCGCTGGTTGTTGTCGATGCTGCCCAGCCCGACGAGCCCGTCCATCACGTAGTTCCAGCGGTCCTCGGCCTCGGGACGGTTGGTCCACGGGTCGAGCTGGCTGGGCCGCTGGATGGACGCGGCGAGCACCGCACCCTCCTCGACGGTGAGTTCCTGGACCGGCTTGTTGAAGTAGGCCTTCGCCGCAGCACTGATGCCGTAGGCGTTACGTCCGAAGTAGATGGTGTTGAGGTAGGCCTCGAGGATCTCGTCCTTGGACCACTCCCGCGTCATCTTCGCGGAGATGACCAGCTCCTTGCCCTTACGGACCAGGGAGCGCTCGTCACCGACCACCGCGTTCTTCACGTACTGCTGGGTGATGGTGGAACCACCACCGGCGGAGTCGTTACCGGTGAGCTGGCCGATCGCCGCACGCCCGAAGCCGGTGACCGAGAAGCCGCTGTTCGAGTAGAAGTCGCGGTCTTCGGCGGAGATCACGGCGCTGCGGACATGCTCGGGCACCTCGCCGATGTCGATGTTCTCGCGGTTGCCCTCCGGGGGCACGATGCGGGCGAGCTCCGAGGAGCCGTCCGCCGCGTAGATGTTCGAGATCTGGTTGTTCTGGAGCTCTTCAGGCTGCGGAACCTTCGTCACCGCGTAGGCGGCGAAGAAGGCGACGAGCGGCACGATGATGAGGACCGCGATAACCGAGCAGACGGTCGTGACGACCCGCCGCCACCGCGGACGGCGACGCCGGGTCCGGACGCGGAGATTCTCCCCGGCGTCACCCGACGACGCGGCCGCGCCGTTCACGTCCTCGTTCGAACTGTTGTCGTTAGTCACCTAGCTGGTCTTCCCGTCGATGGCCGGGCCCGTCGTCGTACGCTGTGGGATACTCCACGGGCCCGGATTCTGGCAGAACTTTCCCGGCAACTCCCCGGTACCTGTCCTCCCGGAGAAGATGGTTCCACCCGCACCGCAGGCAGACCTCCACCGTGTGGACGGTGAGTTCCTCACCGCCCCGGAGGACAGACAGAAGCTGTCGTATCTCCGCAAGACTACGCGCTGTGCCTGACTTTTCCCCTATTGCAGTGCCATGGATCCACTGAGTTTCCCGCAGGTCCGCACCACACACCGGACATGTCCGACCAGTGGAGACGCCGAGTACCTCAGCACTGGACCGCGCCTCACGGGTCGCATCACATGCCTCGGCCCGGGAGATTTCGCCGCGGGACAGGGCACGCAGCGTACGACGCCGGTCCAGTTCGTGGTCCACCGAACGATAGGGGACAGGGGAGTGGGTCATACCCACCATTCTAAGGAGCGCCGGACACAGGCCGGGGCACCCGACCGGCACCCCGACTTGATCGGTCAAGCAATCCGGTGAACCGGTCAAGAGCCGTTCAGACCCTTTTCGACGTGCAGGTTTTCACCGGAACGGGTCTATGGTCCAGAGCCATGACCGAGAACACCTCTTCCAACATCAAGCTCGCCATCGTGGGCCTGGGCAACTGTGCCACCTCTCTCGTCCAGGGCCTCGAGTACTACAAGGACACCCCGGACGACGACACCGTGCCCGGCCTCATGCATGTCCGCTTCGGTGACTACCACGTCCGAGACATCGATCTCGTCGCCGCCTTCGACGTGGACGCCGACAAGGTCGGCAAGGACGTCTCCGTCGCCATCGAGTCCGGCCAGAACTGCACCATCAAGATCTGCGACGTCCCGGAGACCGGCGTCACCGTCCAGCGCGGACGCACCCTCGACGGCCTGGGCAAGTACTACCGCGAGTCGATCGAGGAGTCCGCCGAGCCGGACGCCACCCACGACGACATCGTCAACACCCTCAAGGAGACAGGTGCCGACGTGCTGGTCTGCTACCTCCCGGTGGGTTCCGAGGAAGCAGACAAGTTCTACGCGCAGTGCTGCATCGACGCCGGTGTCGCCTTCGTCAACGCCCTCCCCGTCTTCATCGCCTCCGACCCCGAGTGGGAGAAGAAGTTCGCCGACGCCGGCGTCCCGATCGTCGGTGACGACATCAAGAGCCAGGTCGGTGCGACCATCACCCACCGCGTCCTCGCGAAGCTCTTCGAGGACCGCGGCGTGACCGTGGACCGCACCTACCAGCTCAACGTCGGCGGCAACATGGACTTCAAGAACATGCTCGAGCGTGAGCGTCTCGAGTCCAAGAAGGTCTCCAAGACCCAGGCCGTGACCTCCAACCTGCACGGCGAGCTGGCCGGCAAGATCTCCGACCGCAACGTCCACATCGGCCCGTCCGACCACGTCGAGTGGCTCGACGACCGCAAGTGGGCCTTCATCCGCCTCGAGGGTCGCGCCTTCGGCGATGTCCCGTTGAACCTGGAGTACAAGCTCGAGGTCTGGGACTCCCCGAACTCCGCCGGCGTCATCATCGACGCGGTGCGTGCCGCGAAGATCGCGAAGGACCGCGGCATCGGCGGCTCCGTCGACCCGGCCTCCACCTACCTCATGAAGTCCCCGCGCCGCCAGGTCAACGATGACCAGGGCCGCAAGGACCTCGAGGTGTTCATCGCCGGCGAAGATGGCGCTGACCTGCAGCAGGACGTCACCGAGTCCCTCGCCCGTCTCTGACCGACCCGCTCCACCCGCTGACCGTCACACTGTGACGGTCAGCATATTCTTCCAGAACATTCCGCCCCGGTGAACAATTCGTCCGTAGAACAGGTAGGTTAGAGAGCATGACCGTCTCTTCCCTCGGCGTCGCGAAGCAGCTCCGTCCGGTACTCACCCGTCTGTACCTGCTCTACTTCCGCCAGACCGCCACCTCCGCCATCAGCATGGCCCAGCTGTCGATCATGATGAACCTGCAGGACAACGGCCCCCTGCGCATCAGCCAGATCGCCGACCTCGAAGCCATCCGGATGCCCACCGCCTCCAACGCGGTGAACCATCTGGAGCAGATGGGCCTCGTCTCCCGCGTCCGCGACGTCAGCGACCGTCGTGGTGTGCGTGTCCGTCTCACGGACGAAGGCACCCGCCAGCTCGAGAAGATCACCGAGGAGCGCGTCGAGCAGCTCGCCACGCTGCTCAACGGACTCACCGGCGAGGAACTGCAGCAGGTCGAGGACGCCCTGCCGCTGTTCGACCGGGTTCTCTCCACCTTCGGCCCCCACGTCACCGGCACCTCGACCGAGGCCGACGCGGAGACCACCGACGGGGACGCCGCGAAGTAACCCGTGGCCGCCGTGAGCACCACCCGGATTCTCCTGGCCTGGCGTCCCGGCGACGGGACCCCAGGCTCCGCCGGTGCGGACACCGCCGCTGTCGCGGCATGGATGTCCCGTAGCGGACCGCTGTCGATCCGTCCCGTCTGCGTCATCCCGCGCATCTGGCCGGGAAGCCCCGCTGGCGGCAGCGTCGTCGACCCGGACACCCTGGACAGGGTCAGAGACTGGGCGCGCGCCGAGACCGCCGCCTGCCTGGCGGACGCCTGTTCCGCACTCCGTGAGGCCGGTGTCCCCGACGAGTGCATCGACACCGGCGCATCCGGCTCCGACGGGACGGACACCCCGCTGGTCAGCCATTCCGAGACCACGGCCCTGATCACCGCCGCCACCGACTTCGGTGCCGACCTGATCCTCATCGGTTCCCGCGATGACGCCCCCGAAGGGCGGTTCCGGGCCGGTGCCACCGCAGATGCCCTGCTGCACTGCTCCCCGCTGCCGGTGCTCGTCGCGCCGCACCTGCCGACCCTGTCGAGCCACGGTGTGACCCGGGTGAGCTGCGCCTACGTGGACACCGAACAGTCCCAGCAGGCACTGCGCCACGCCGCGGACCTCGCCGCCCGGTGCTCGGTGCCGCTGCGCCTCGTCGCCTTCAGCCCGGTCGGGGCCACGATGTACCCGACCCGCGTCCCCCTGCCCGACAGCGCCGATGCGCTGGAGCGGTGGCGGACCCAGGCGGAGGCCATCCTCGCCCGTGGCCGGAACCGCGCGCTGGAGCGTCATCCGGGGCTGGAGGTCCAGACCGGGGTCGGTACCGGCGACGACTGGGCCGGCGCCATCAGTGACCTGCGATGGAAGAAGGGCGACCTGCTGGTCGTCGGTTCCTCCGTCCTCGGTTCCTTCAACCGGGTCTTCATCGGCCCGTCGACGAACCAGATCCTGCGTCATTCCCCCGCCCCGGTACTCGTCAGCGCCGTGTGACCCCCTGTGGTCGTGGGGTGTGGCTGGGTTACGCTGGAACCATGGATTCGATGGACAGTTCCGAGGACCTGATCTCCCATCTGGAGCAGGAGGACCACCGCGCCACCGTCCGGTTGGCGTGGCGGCTCGGTCTCGGCGTACCAGTCCTCACCCTGCTGACCCTGCTGGTCTTCTGGCTGATCACCGGCGATTCCGTGGCGACCCACATCGCGCCGATCGTCGTGGCCCTCGTGGGTGTGGTGGGGACCTGTGTCATCACCAGCCGCAAGTGGAGCCGCTACCATGCCTGGGCGCCGCTGATGGGCGCCGTGTGGGCGCTGGTGCCGTGGTTCCTCCTGGTGGCCACGACACTCCTGCCGAAGCTCATCCTGGGGGAGTAGCGGGCACCTGCGTCCGGGCCCCTACCTGGCGACGATGTTGACCATCTTGCCGGGGACCACGATGATCTTCGCCACCGTCTTGCCCTCGATGTGCGCCTGTACGTTCGGCTCGGCGAGAGCGGCGGCCTCGACGGCGTCACGGGCGGCGTCCACCGGGACGGTGATGCGGCCACGGACCTTGCCCATGACCTGTACCGGCAGCTCGACAGAGTCGTCGACCAGCCACTTCTCCTCGAAGGTCGGGAAGTCGACGTGGGCCAGTGACCCCTCGTGGCCCAGACGGGTCCACATCTCCTCGGCGATGTGCGGGGCGACCGGGGCCAGCATGAGCACCAGCGGCTCGACCGCGGCCCGGGGCGCAGACGCACCGGCGTAGGCCTTGGTGAGGTAGTTGACGTACTCGATGAGCTTGGCGACGGCGGTGTTGTCCCGCAGGTTCGCGTAGTCGTCACGCACGCCGGCGACGGTGCGGTGCAGGGCACGGCTGTCATCGTCGGTGAGGGCGGCATCTCCGACTGCGACGTCCCCGGTGGCCTCGTCGACCGCCAGACGCCAGGCACGCTGCAGGAAACGCTGCGCACCGACGACGTCCTTCGTCGCCCAGGGGCGGGAGGTGTCCAGCGGGCCCATCGACATCTCGTAGACGCGGAGGGTGTCTGCACCGTAGTTGTCGCAGATCTCATCGGGGGAGACGGCGTTCTTCAGGGACTTGCCCATCTTGCCGTACTCCTGGGTGACCTCTTCGCCGTTGTAGAAGAACTTCCCGTCCTTCTCCTCGACCTCGGCGGCCGGGACGTAGACGCCACGGGTGTCCGTGTAGGCATAGGCCTGGATGTAGCCCTGGTTGTAGAGGCGGTGGTACGGCTCGTAGGAGCTGACGTGCCCCAGGTCGAAGAGGACCTTGTGCCAGAAACGGCTGTACAGCAGGTGCAGCACGGCGTGCTCCACACCACCGACGTAGAGGTCCACGCCGCCGGAGGGCATGCCCTCGCGCGGGCCGGTCCAGTACTTCTCGTTCTCGATGTCGACCAGCGCGTCCGAGTTCGTCGGGTCGATGTAGCGCAGCTGGTACCAGGAGGATCCGGCCCACTGCGGCATGACGTTCGTGTCGCGCCAGTAGGTCTGCTCGCCGTCGCCGAGGTCCAGGGTGACCTCGACCCACTCCTTCGCCTTCGCCAGCGGCGGCTGGGGCTCGGTGGAGGCGTCGTCCGGGTCGAAGCTGACCGGCTTGTAGTCCTCGACCTCGGGCAGCTCGACCGGCAGCATGGACTCGGGCAGAGCGTGGGCCACACCGTCGGCGTCGTAGACGATGGGGAAGGGCTCGCCCCAGTAGCGCTGACGGGCGAAGAGCCAGTCACGCAGCTTGTACTGGATCTTCTCCTCACCGAGGCCCTGCTCCGCGAGCCAGGCGATGGTCGCCTCGATAGCCTCGGCCTTGTTCTTCCCGTCGAGGGTCAGCCCGCGATCGTTGCCCGAATTCACGAGGACGCCGTCGCCGGTGTACGCGGCGTCCTGAACGTCATCCCCACCGGACACGACCTCGTGGATCGGCAGGCCGAAGACGGTCGCGAACTCGTGGTCGCGCTCATCGTGGGCGGGCACGGCCATGATCGCGCCGGTGCCGTAGCCGGTCAGCACGTAGTCTGCGATGAAGACGGGGACCTGCGCGCCGTTGACCGGATTGGTCGCGTAGGCGCCGGTGAAGACGCCGGTCTTCTCCTTGTTCTCCTGACGCTCCAGGTCGGATTTCGCGGCGATGGCCTTCCGGTAGGACGCCACGGCGTCCTTCGGGGAAGCCTCACCGTTGGTCCACAGCGGGTTGGTGCCCTCGGCGTAGGGGGCGTCGGTGACCAGCGCATCCACCAGCTCGTGCTCGGGTGCCAGGACCATGTAGGACGCACCGAAGAGCGTGTCCGGGCGGGTGGTGAACACCCGGATCCGGGCCTCGGACCTGGGTGCGGCCAGCTCGACGGCGAAGTCGACCTCGGCACCGCGGGACCGGCCGATCCAGTTGCGCTGCATGGACTTGACCTTCTCCGGCCAGTCCAGGTCGGCGAGGTCGTCGATGAGGCGGTCGGAGTAGGCGGTGATGCGCATCATCCACTGCGACAGACGCTTGCGGAAGACGGGGAAGTTGCCGCGCTCGGAGCGTCCGTCCGCGGTGACCTCCTCGTTGGCGAGCACGGTGCCCAGGCCCGGGCACCAGTTCACGGTGGAGTTCGAGCGGTAGACCAGGCGGTGCTCGTCGAGCGCCTCCTGCTGCTGCTTCGGGGTGAGGTCGGCCCAGGCGGTGCCGTCGACACCCTCGGCGATGAACTTCTCCTCGAGTTCGGCGATGGGGCGGGCCTTCTGGGCATCCGTGTCGAACCAGGAGTTGTAGATGCGCAGGAAGATCCACTGCGTCCACCGGTAGAAGTCGGTGTCGGTGGTGGCCACGACGCGGCGGCGGTCGTGGCCCAGACCCAGGCGACCGAGCTGACGCTCCATGTTGTCGATGTTCGCCTGGGTGGTGGTGCGCGGATGGGTACCGGTCTGCACGGCGTACTGCTCGGCGGGCAGGCCGAAGGCGTCGTAGCCGAGGGTGTGCAGGACGTTGCGGCCCAGCATGCGGTTGTAGCGGGCGTAGACGTCCGTGGCGATGTACCCCAGGGGGTGGCCGACGTGCAGGCCGACACCCGAGGGGTAGGGGAACATGTCCTGGACGAAGAGCTTGTCGTCCGGCAGCGCCTGGTCCGGGTCAGCGAGGTCCCCGACGGGGTTCGGGGCGTTGAAGGTGCCCTGCTCCCGCCAGGTGTTCTGCCAGCGGGCCTCGATGTCGCCGGCGAGCTCCGGGGTGTAACGGAAGGGGGTGGACTCGCTGGAATTACTCATGGCTGCTCATTGTAATAGACTGCTGGTCATGATCGTTCTCTCTGTCCTGCTGTTCGTCCTCGGTGTTGCGGTGCTGGTCACTGGTCTGATGGGGCTGACGGGGAGACTGCCGGGCAACAGGTGGGTGGGCCTGCGTATCCCGGAGGTCCGCAAGTCGAAGGACATGTGGGTCACCGGGCACCGCATCGCCGGCCCGTTCTGGACCGGTGCTGGCATCGCCCTGCTGCTCGGTGGGCTGGTCAGCCTGCAGGGAGGCTGGCTGTGGGCCGTTGCCGGTGTACTGGCCGTCGGAGCTCTGGCGCTCATCGGCACCGGTGCGGCGAATGCGGCGCACATCATGGCGCAGATCGACCTGCGCAAGGGTCAGGAGGCGGAGCAGAGGCGTGCGGCGGCCGGATGCTGCTCCTCGGGGAGCAGTGCTCCTGCCGCGTCTGCCGCATCTTCGCAGGACGCCGGCCTGGTCATCCCGCCGGTGAAGGACGCCACCGGTACCGTCTCCGCGGCCGGTGACTCCTGTGGCGGGTCCTGCGGCGACTGCGGTGCCTGCGACCACGGGGACGACGACCTGTCCGGAACCACCACCTCGCTGAATGCCCCGTCGCTGGACATGGACGCCGCCCGCCGTGCCATGGCCGCCCAGGACGGGAAGTAGGACGCAGCTCCGGCACCACCTGCAGATCCACGGTGGGGACCGGGGAAACCGGCAGTCCCTCGCAACCCTGCTACGCCAGCGAGGTCACCCGGAGAGAGCACACCGGCAGCTACCGGGATGCCGATCGCGTTGTAGATGAACGCGAACACCAGGTTCTCCCGGATATTGCGCATCGTGGCGTGCGGCAGGGGCGTCGGGTATGGTCTCCTTGACCGGATCGACGACGGCGAGGGCCGCGGAGATCCAGAACCGGCGGGTCATGTCCGTCAGCTCGGGGTCGGGGCCGGTGGCGTCACCGGCCTCTTCACCGGCTCCAGGGCCCTCCCGCACCTCAGGGTGCATGGGGCAGGTGTACTCCCTCGTGGGCATCGTCTCCTCCTTCCACCTGCCACCGTAGGCGTCGCGCGGCGCATGTCGCGTGGACCACCGCCGACCACCGCCGACCACCGCCGACCACCGCCGCGGGTACCGTCGCAGGTACGACAACCGCACCGGATGAGGAAGAGGCTGCCCCATGCGAACCATGACGATCACGAGGACCGCCACCCTGCTGGCCGCGGCCGGCATTGCCCTGGCGGGCCTGGCCGCCTGCTCCGGCGAGGAGCGCAGCGAGGAGAACTTCTGCTCGACCGTCAACGACCACCGCGACCAGTTCACCGCCGCGATGGACACCGTCACCTCCAGCGCCGATATCGGCGACGGCCTGAACCAGGCCGGAGACGCCTTCAACAATCTCGGTGACATGTGGTCTGAACTGGCGGACGTCGCTCCCGAGGACATCCAGGACGACGCCGAGACCATGGACAAGGCCTTCGGCTCCGACTCCGACGAGACCGAGGAGACCGAGGAGACCGAGGGCTCCGGTGGTCCGCTCGCCGGTCTCTCGGACGCCCTGGGCACCGCGAAGTCCGCAGTGAACATCAACAACTACGTCAACGAGCACTGCAGCTGATGGCCACCGGCTCCGTCGTCTTCGTCTGCGGCACCGTCAACATCGACACCTTCGTCCGTGTCGATGCCTTCCCGACCGCCGGGGAAACGGTCATCGCCACACCCGGCGCGCTGCCCGACGGCGGGAACCAGGCTCTCGGTGGCAAGGGCGCGAACCAGGCCGTCGCCGCCGCAAGATTCGCTGTGACCACGGGAGATGACACGGACACCACGGTCCGGCTCATCGCCACAGTGGGCGAGGACGCCGCAGGTGAAACCGCTCTCGGCGTCCTCCAGGATGCCGGTGTCGACATCTCCGGGGTGGCGCGCACCTCGGTTGCCCCGACCGGCCAGGCATTCATCATGAATGACGCGGCCGGGGAGAACATCATCATCGTGACCTCCGGGGCGAACACGGTGACCGACCCGGCGTCCTTCCCCGGCAAGGAGGGCGAGGAGCGGGCGGACGTCCTGCTCGCGCAGGGCGAACTGACCCCGGAGCACTCCGCGTCGCTGCCTGCGCTCGCGGAGCGACTGGGTGCCCGGTTCGTGCTCAATCTCGCACCGGTGACGACCCGGAACCCGGACCTCGTCGCCGCTGCCGACCCGTTGATCATCAACGAGACCGAGGCGGCGGATGTCCTGGGCGTCCCCCGGGACATCGGACTGGACGAGGTGCTCGACGGGCTCGCCGCGGCGGTCGGACGGGGACTTGCTACAAGTGCCGTGGTGACGCTCGGGGCGCAGGGCGCGCTGGTCATCGAGGGTGACGGGGAGGATCAGCGCACGATGGTGGCGTCCTCTCCCGTCCCGGAGGTGGTGGACACCACCGGTGCCGGCGATGCGTTCGCCGGCACCCTGGCCACCGCGTTGGCGCAGGGAATGTCCCTGGTGGACGCCGCACGGTACGCCGCTGCGGCCGGTTCACTGGCGGTGCGTGCGGCAGGGGCGGCGTCCTCGTATGCGCGGGGCGATGCTGTGCGGAATCTCGCAGAAAACTGTGTCGACCGATAAGGTGTCTCACTATGAGGAACTTCATTGACCGCATCCTGGGATACCGACCCGATCTGCTGATCGTTCTCATCATCCTCGGCGTGGTACTGGCGCTGATCTTCCCGGCCGACGGCGCCTTCGCCGACGTCATGGACTGGGTCGTCAAGATCGTCATCGGCGTGCTGTTCTTCCTCTACGGTGCGCGCCTGTCCACGCGCGAGGCCCTCAACGGACTGATGCACTGGCGGCTGCACCTGCTCATCCTCGCCTTCACCTTCCTGCTCTTCCCGCTCATCGGGCTGGCATTGATGCCGTTGCAGCATGCCATCGGCGAGGACCTCTACCAGGGCATCCTGTTCATGTGCCTGGTGCCGTCGACGGTGCAGTCGTCCGTGAACTTCACCTCGATCGCCCGCGGCAATGTGCCCGGCGCGATCATCAGCGCCTCGGCGTCCAACATGATCGGAGTCATCGTCACCCCGGTGCTGGTCCTGCTGCTGATGACCTCAGGCGACGGCGGCCTGACCATCGACACCTCGGTCTTCCTCGACATCGCCCTGCAGCTCCTGGCACCGTTCATCATCGGCCAGATCGCACGTGCCGTCTTCCCGGCGGTGCAGACCTTCGCCAAGGCCAAGCCGACGAGCTACGTCGACAAGATCTCCATCGGCCTGGTGGTCTACGTGGCGTTCTCCGAGGGCATCGTCATGGGCGTGTGGTCCTCGGTGAGCTGGGGCGCGATCGTCGGCATCTGTGTCGGCTCGGTGGTGCTGGTGTGGATCATGCTGACGGTGACCTCGTGGGTAGCGAGGAAGCTGGGCTTCAACTACGCCGACCAGGTAGCGATCCAGTTCTGCGGCACGAAGAAGTCCCTGGCCTCCGGCCTTCCGATGGCGACGGTGATGTTCAGCGGGGGAGCGGGGCTGATCATCGTGCCGCTGATGATCTTCCACCAGGTGCAGCTGATGATGTGTTCCTTCCGGGCCTCGAAGTACGAGCAGAAACGCCCGGAGAACACCTGGTAGGACGCGGGGCGCCAGCTCACCCCACCACCACGGCCAGCGTCCGGTCGGACAACCGCCACTCGTCACGACGCTTCGATGTGCGGTGCAGCAGCTCCCGCTGGGCCAACCAGGTCATCAGCGTCCTGGCGTCCGCCTCGGTGGACTGCTGCAGGGCCGCCGCCCGCGCCAGCGTGATCACCGCGGTGCCGGCTGACCCCGCACCACCCGCACCACCGGAACCGCCCAGCAGGTAACGCAGCACGACCAGCGTCGCGGCGTCCCGCGTGATGCCCCGGCCGAACTCCTCCCGGATCGCCGAGAGCGCCGCGACAAATGCCTGGTCGGCGACACCGTCGAAGAGCACCACATCCACCGAGTCCGCCCGCACGTCCACCGTCGGCGGCTCGAACCCCGCCGCGAGCATCGACACCCACATCCGGTCGAAACCCCGCGAGGACCATTCCACCAGTCCGAGGATCTGCATCGCATTGACCAGCGACGGGTTCCTCGGCTGCGACGGCCCCGACAGCAGCCGTTCCGCGGCCACACCCGGCGCGAGCCCGCCCGGCGAGGAGACCCGTAACATGTCGGTCGACTGGTACACCACCACCGGTTCCGGCCGTGACCAGTCCCGGTGCAGCAGCGCATTGTTCAGCGCCTCGGCCTGCGCCGGCACCGGCATCACCGTGTCCGCATGGGACCTGACCAGGCGTTGCAGCGCCGGCGCGGCAAGGATCAGCGGGTCATGGATCTCCGTCTCCGCGACCATGTCCCCGCCCGAGTCCCGGAACAGGTGCCGGGCCACCGGACGCTCCGGGTCCGGTCTGCCGAACAGGATCCGCGCGGCCAGAGTGGGGGAGCCGTCGGGAGTCAGCAGGTCCAGCGCATGCAGCACCGGTTCCGGCGCACCGTCACCCACGGCCTCGGCGAACCAGCCACCCCGCTCCTGGAGGACGCCGCACGCCACCGACAGCCCGTGCGGATCAAGGGCGGACGCCGGCATCGCGACCGCCCGTGCCGTCGGATCCGGATTGTGACGCACCCGCCCCAACGCCACCCGCTCCTCCCCGTCGAGCGGCAGGCACGCGTCCCCGACGCGGTGCTTCACCACCCCGTCGAAGCCGGTGTACACGGCCATACCTGCGGCGACGCGGATGATGACCAGGCGGGCGCCATGGACCTCGGCGGACCAGGCGTCCACGGTGAGGTGGGGACGCGTGTTCGCGAAGATGGTGTGGGCGATGTCCGCCGGATCCCGGTCGGTGCCGTTGAAGGCGTCCGGGCCGGGGGTGCGGTCGGCGATGCCGAAGACGATGAAGGCGCGCCCCGCCGAGCCGTTGGCGAAACAGGTCGCCGTCCTGACCAGCATGTCCACGACCTTGGCCGTGGCATTGCGGGTGGGGGTGTGCGCCGGATCCTCCTTGAAGTCGAGGACGGCGGACTCCAGGTCGTCAGCGGTCGCGCCCTCCCAGATGCGCTCCAGCGCATCCGCGACAACATTGGGCAGCGCCCGCTTCCGGCTCATGGTTCAGTGCTCAGATTCAGTGTCCGGACTCAGTGCCAGGCCGGCCGGTCGCGCTTGACGTAGCCCATCCGCGGCCGGAACCCGGACGGATGTTTGAGCTGGGCGACAGCGTCCGCGATGACCAGGCGGAACCGCGGGTCCAGGGGAGGAAGCTGGGCGATCTGGAACCAGCCGACCTCGGTGGATTCCTCGTCGTTGACGCGCGGGGTCCAGGCGTCCTCCGAATCCCCGGTGACGACGCAGCGCAGCGTGGTGTCCATGTACCGGCAGACGTCGCCGTTGGGGTAGGTCACCGGACCGACGGCGCCGACGCCGATCAGCGCGTCCACCTCGACGGTCAGGCCGGTCTCCTCGCGGACCTCACGGACCGCGGCGGCATGGGGCTCCTCACCAGGGTCGACGATGCCGCAGACCGGCGTCCACCGGCCGTCGTCGGCCCGACGGACCAGCAGGACCTCCGGGGTGGCGAAGGCGGGAGCGTCGGGGGCGACGTCCTTGACGACGATCGCGGTGACGCCCGGGAGCCACAGCTCGGCGTGGCCGATGTGCTCACGGAGTTCGGTGATGAACGGCGGTGTTCCCATGGGGTCCGAGTCTAACGCGGTACGCAATTCAGGGCTGTTCAGTTCCCCGGGCTAACGGTAGGCTCACCTGCATGACCTCCAGGATGATGCGCATCAGCGCGGCCGCCATGGCCCTCACCACCGCAGTCGCTCTCGCGGCCTGCTCCTCCGACGACGACGATGACGACACCTCCTCGTCATCGTCCTCCTCCGAATCCACCGCCACCGACTCCTTCCCGGTCTCCGTCGACACCAAGTTCGGCGAGGTCGAGATCGAGGAGCAGCCGCAGAAGGTCGTCGCCCTGGGCTGGGGCGACGCCGAGATCGCCACTGAGCTGGGCGTCCAGCCCGTCGGCGTGAGCGACTGGCTCGACTTCGGCGACGACGGTCTGAGCCCGTGGGCGGAGGCGTCCTATGACGAGGCCCCTGAGCTGCTCGGCACCATGGAGCTCGACTACGAGAAGATCGCCGCGCTGGAACCGGACCTCATCATCAACGTCCGCTCCGACGGCTCCGAGGACACCTACAAGAAGCTCTCCGCTGTCGCGCCGACCGTCTCCGCACCCGAAGGTGCCGACAACTGGACGACCCCCTGGGACACCCAGGTCGAGATGATCTCCACCGCCCTCGGCGAGAGCCAGAAGGGCGAGGACCTGGTCACCTCTGCTAACGACCGGATCACCGAGGTCAGGGACGCACACCCGGAGTGGTCGGAGAAGACCGGTACCGTCCTGGCGAAGACCAGTGAGGAATGGGGCGCGTACGTCACCGGTGACGCCCGCGCTGACCTGTTGGCGGACATCGGCTTCCAGCCGAACCAGGAAATCACCGATCTCGCCGGCGACACCTTCTACGTCTCCCTGTCCGAGGAGAACATCGACAAGGCCGACTCCGACGTGGTCATCGGCTTCCCGATCATGCTCTCCGCCGACGAGCTCACCAAGGACACGGCCTGGAACTCCCTCACCGCAGTGAAGGAGGGCCACGCTGTCGTCGCCGACGACGAGCTCGCCAACGCGATTTCCCTGGGCACCCCGGCCTCCATGCTCCACGCGCTCGACCTGCTGGTCCCGCAGCTGGAGGACGCCACGGAATAGCCCTCCACGGAGGTCCCGTAAAGGTCTCCGTCCGGGTCTCCGTCGCAGAGATGTCGGCATCACGCACCGTGAGGCGGGTTCTGAAGAGTCAGAACAGCCTCACGGTGCGTGATGCGTACACGGCCAGGGTGCCCGGCTCGGGTGCTTGGGTGGGAGCCGCCGGGGTCAAGCGGCTGTGTGCGGGGTGATGTCCGACATTCGAGGGGTTACGCAGACACAATCCCCCGCGGTACTCCGGCGACATGGCCATGGATGCCGTTGAGATCGAGCGCGCACTGCTGACCCTGAGCAGGGAAGAACGTGCCGCTGTGATCCACCGTGGCCTCCTGAGCCTGGATTCCCCGAACTCCAGTGCCGACCAACCGGCCGGCCGCGAAGGCGAGGCAAGGAAGGGACGGGAGCGAGGACCCGGAAACGACTCGGGAGGGTGGCCTGAAGATCCAGGACCAACCACCGGAGTCGCTCAGAGCCACCCCAGGCTCAGAACACCCAGTTCACCAGCACCACGTACAGCGCCGTGCCGAGCAGGATCGACCACGTCGCCGAGCGCTTCCACAGGTGCAGCCCCACGGTGAACGCCACGGCGATGAGCGCCGCCCCCACCCCGCCGGGCTTGTCGGTGCTGTCGACCAGCGTGTACATGACCAGCACGATCATCACGCCGACCGGCATGGCGATTCCCAGCCACGCCACCAGCGCAGACTCGCGGAAGAACTTCATCGCCGCGAAGGGCAGGGCACGCAACACCACGGTCACCACGCAGATCCCGGCGAGGATGAGCAGGGTGTTCGTCAGGTCCACGCCCTCAGGCAGGCCGGCGGACGCCAGGGTCGGTGTGGACGGGGACAGGGGGACGGACCCGGCGCTCATGACGCATCTCCCTTCTCCGGGTCTCCGTCGGCGGATGCAGACCCCGGAAATGAAGACCCCGGGGACGCAGCACCGCAGCCTGCGTCCTTCCGCCGGTCCCACAGGAACCGCCCGACCAGGAAGGCGAAGTACAGCGTCAGCCCGATGAGCAGCATCTGGTCCCGGCTGATGAGCAGCCCGACCACACCGGTCACCACGGCGACGACCGGCAGCAGCACATCACGCCGGGCGGACATCGCCTCAATTGCCAGCACCACGAACAGGGCGGTCAGCGCAAAGTCGAGCCCCTCGATGTCCATCGGCAGGGCCGCGCCGACCAGCGCGCCGACGATGCCGGGAAGCACCCAGGACGCCTGGCAGAACGCCTGCACCGCCATGACCTTCGGCTGCGTCCACGTCGCCCCACGGTGGGACGACAGGATCGCATAGGTCTCGTCGGTCAGCGCGTAGACACCGTAGGCCTTCGCCACCGGCGAGCGCACCGCAGAAACCGGGTAACTCAGCCCGTAGAAGATGTGCCGGAAGTTCACCAGGAACCCTGTCACCGCGGCCGACAGCGGAGCCACACCCCCGGTGACCAGGGAAATCGCCAGGAACTCCATGGAACCGGCGTAGATGACGAAACTGAAGACCGGCGTCCACCACCAGGCGAAGCCGGACTGACTCACGAGCAGACCGAAGGCCAGACCCAGCGGCAGCAGTCCCAGGCCCACCGTCCAGGACGCCCGGACGCCGGCGGCCACCTCAGAGCGGGTAGTCGGGGACACTAGAGGTCCCGGTTCTTCCACCAGGCCTTGAGCTCGGCGACGGCCTCGTCGTGCTCCATCGGGCCGCGGTCCAGCCGCAGTTCCTTGAGGAACGCCCAGGCCTTGCCGACCTCGGGTCCCGGCGCGATGCCGAGGATCTCCATGATCTCGTTGCCGTCCAGTTCAGGACGCACCGCCGCAAGGTCCTCCTTCTCCTTCAGCTCGACGATCCGGGCGTCCAGGTCGTCGCAGACCCGCTGCAGGCGCGCGGCCTTGCGCTTGTTGCGCGTGGTGCAGTCGGCCCGGACGATGAGCTGGAGCTGGGGGAGCAGGTCGCCGGCGTCGGTGACGTACCGGCGCACCGCGGAATCGGTCCACGTGCTCTCGCCGTAGCCGTGGAAGCGCATGTGGAGGAAGACAAGCTGGCCGATCTCCTCGGTGGTCTTCTTCGGGAACTTCAGCGCCTTGAGCCGCTTGCGCGTCATCCGCGCACCGACGACCTCGTGGTGGTGGAAGGTCACCGCACCGGACTCGGTGAAGGCACGGGTCGCGGGCTTGCCGCAGTCGTGCATGAGCGCGGCCCAGCGAAGCACCAGCCGGCGGTGCTCCAGCTCTTCCGGCTCACCCGCCAGCCGCCCCTCCAGCTCCGTGACATTGCGCAGCACCTGCAGGGAGTGGGCGTAGACGTCCTTGTGCTGCCGGTGCTCGTCCTGGGTGAGCTGCAGCGCAGGCAGCTCGGGCAGGACATGTGCGGCGATGCCCGTGACGACCATGAGGTCCAGGCCGGTCCACGGCTCAGCCCCGAGCATGAGCTTGTCGAGTTCGGCGGCAACGCGCTCGGCGGTGATCCGGTCGATCTCGGCGGCCATCCGCGTCATGGCCTCCTGCACCCGCGGGGCGACCTCGAAGCCGAGCTGGGAGGCGAAACGGCAGGCCCGGAGCATGCGCAGCGGGTCGTCGTGGAAGGACTGCTCAGGCGCAGCCGGCGTATCGAGCACGCCGTTGACCAGGTCCTCGAAACCGTTCAGCGGATCCCGCAGTTCGTGGGCACCGTCAGCGGACAGCTCCAGGGCGATGGCGTTGCCGCGGAAGTCCCGGCGCACCAGGTCCTCCTCCAGGGAGGTGCCGTAGGTGACCTCGGGGTTCCGCGATGAGCCGTCGTACCGGTCGGCGCGGAAGGTGGTGATCTCCACGGTCATCCCGTGGATCAGACCGGAGACGGTACCGAAGGCGATACCGGTGTCCCAGACGGTGGACGCCACCTCGTCGAGGATCTCCGTCACCACGTCCGGACGCGCATCGGTGGTGAAGTCGAGGTCGTGGGAGAGTCGACCGAGGAGTGCGTCCCGGACGGAACCGCCGACAAGGAACAGGGAATGTCCACGGGTGGCGAAGGCGCCGGCGAGGGCGGTGAGTGTCCTGTCGTGGACTTTCACGGCGTCCTGCGCGGTCGCGAGCATGGTTCCGGCATCTCGTTGCATTCCCACAATGGTACAGCCGGGTCCCCCTTTCACAGTCGCAGGCACTACGCTGGTCAACCATGAGTCAGAGGCGTCGTCGAAGCATCCCGGACCCCCGGCGGTCCCCGGCGCGCCCGGTTCACCAGCGTGACCACCACGAACTGCCGACCTCGGTCGAGACCAGCGCCGGTGGCCTGGTGCTTTCGGGCATGCCGGAGGCCGTCCGTGGCGACGGTTCCGTGGATCTGTCGAAGATGTACGTCGCCCTCATCGGGCGTCTTGACCGGCGCGGACGCCTCCTCTGGTCCATCCCCAAGGGACATATCGAGGACGCCGAGGACGCCCACACCACCGCCGAGCGCGAGGTGTGGGAGGAGACCGGGGTGCACGGCCAGGTCTTCTCCGAGCTGGGCACCATCGACTACTGGTTCGTCTCCGAGGGCAAGCGGATCCACAAGACGGTGCACCACCATCTGCTCCGCGTGGTCGACGGGGAGCTCAACGACGAGGACCCGGAGGTCACCGAGGTGGCCTGGCTGCCGGTGAGCCATCTCGTGGAGAAGCTGGCGTACGCCGATGAACGCAAGCTCGCCCGGCAGGCCCTCGACCGGCTGCCCGACCTGGCCCGCGCCGAGGCGAAGGCCGGGCGTCGGACGCTGCGGTAGGTGGTCGTGTGCGCCTGCCCCGTCCGCTCCCCAGACTGGTCCCCCTCGCCGTCAGCGCGGCGCTGGGGGTCTGTCTGGCATGTCCGGTCTCTCCCGCGGCCGCCCAGGTACCCACCACCTCTGACCTGCTGTGGGCCAATCCGGACGCCCGCTCGGCCGAGCCGGAGTCCGGGGTGACCGCGCAGGTCACCGCCCAGTCCGCGGCCCGGGCCGTGGAGGACGACGAGCTGGAGGTCACCGTCTCGGTCACCAACGGCTCGGACCAGACGCTCAGTGGACTGGAACTGCGCGCCCAGCATGCCGAGACGGTCACCGAGCCGGACGGTGTGGCGACCTCACTGCTGGCCAACCAGGGAGAGTACCCGTGGGTCGGCCCGTTCCAGACGCTCGACGCGACGGTGCAGCCGGGGGAGTCCCTCGACATCACCGTGCGGGTGCCGGTGGGGCAGTCGGATGACTGGTACCGGGACAACACCGACGGGGACGTCGCGCCCGTCGACGACGTGACGTTGCCCGGTCTGGGGCTGACCGGCGCCGGTGTCCACCCCCTGCTGTTCAACCTCAACGGCAGTCTCGGGGGCGCCGACACCTCCTACCTCGCCGGGGCGCGCACGACCCTCACCGTCACCGACGACCGGCCCGATGACGACGAGGGCGCAGAAGACACGGAGGAGACCACCCCGGGTCTCACGGTCCTGTGGCCGCTGTCCTCGGCGTCGGTCGCCGTCGCGGGTCAGGTCGGCGACGCCCCGGACCCCTCCGAGCTCTACCTCCCCGACGAGACCCTCGCCGGTGAGCTCTCCGAGGGCGGACGCCTCCGCGGCCTGCTGGACACCTGGCGCGACGCCACCGACGGCAGCGACGGTGACCGGGTGAAGGCGTCCACCTGCCTCGCCATCGACCCTGACCTTCTCGAGACCGTCGACCGGATGACCGACGGCTACCGCGTGGGCGCCTCGGTGCCCTCGCCGGTCGAGGAACCCACCCGGCTGCGCGACCGCTGGAACCGCCACGACGATGACACTCCCTCGGAGTCCGGCACCGGGGCGGACGCCGCCTCCGCCTGGCTCAGTGACCTGCGCGACGTGGTGGAGGACGCCTGCGTGGTGCCCCTGCCCTACGCCAACGCGGACATCAACGCCGTCGCCACCGGCAACGACCCGTGGCTCGCCGAGGAGATGACCGACCGTGGCGTCTCCGTGGTGGAAGACGTCCTCGACATCACCCCCGCCACCGGGGTGCAGATCCCCGGCTCGGGCTACATCGAACCCGCCGCCCGGTCGCTGATGGACGGTGGGGATGACAGTGCCCCGTCGACCGCCGTCATCGCCGACGCGACGCTCACCCGTGAAGCAACGGAGGAGGACATCCCCGGTGCACGCAGCGCCACCGGCACCCTCCCGGATTCCCCGGTGCGCACCCTCCAGTTCCCCGCCGCCCTCGGCGCGGCTCTCGCCGCGACCGGTGAGCGCCCCGAGACCGCCGCCTACTCCGACACCGACTCGCGCCGGGATCTCTCGGCGGACGGGGCGGCGTCCCGCATGGCGGCGGCGGTGGGCGTCCTCGACCGGGAACTGGACGCCGCCCGCACGACGACCGGCCAGGTTCTCGCCGTCCCGCCGGCCGCATGGTCGGTGGATCCGCAGGACGCCACGGCCTTCCTCGACGCGGTACAGGCACACTTCGCCGACGGGTCGGCCGAGCCGGTGAGCTTCGGTGACGCCCTGTCGGCCCCCGCCGCACCGGTGACCCTCGACGACACGACCGAGAACATCGACCCGGCCCCGGTCGACGACGGTGCGGCACGCAATGTCGCCCAGGTCGCCGGGCACCTGCGCAACCTGACCAACATCATGGAGGATGTCCCGAACATCGCCCTGACCCGCCGGATCTTCACCCGGCCGATGTTCGATGACCTGCTGCGTGCGGTGAGCGACACCGGGCGCCGCTTCCGGGCGGACGCCGCGGCGGTGCGTGACCGTGGTTCGGAGCGCACCGGGCGGGTCACCGGTCTGGCCTATGCGCTGCGGACCTCGGTCTCCCTGCTGCCGCCGGGCAATGTCTTCACCCGCACCAGTGACTCCTCCCCGCTCATCGTGGTGGCCCGCAACGGGCTCCCACTGCCGGTGTCGGTGCGGGTGCACTATGCCGGAGCGCCCGGCGTGACACTGAACACGCCGGGCGTGCAGCAGATCCCCGCACAGGGCAGTGTGACCCTCCAGATGACCTCCGAGATACCGGCCGAGGCCGAGCAGTCTGATCTGACGATGTATCTGTCGACCCCCGATGACGTGCGGATATCCGACGAGGTGACGATCAGGCTGGCGTCAGTCCCCGGGCTGAACTGGCGTCTGGTCGGCATCGTCGCCGCCTGCCTCGCGCTGATCTTCGTCGCCGCGAGAACACTACGGAAGCGGCGACGCGCCGTGGACGGTTCGCCAGACAGCCGCCGAGTAAAGAATGATGGTGCACGTGACTGATTCCAACGAGGACCCCGAGCAAAAGCCCGGTCAGCGCCACCGGTTCCGCGCGACCGGTGGACCGTCGAAGCCGACCCGGCGTCCGGCGTCCGCGGCCGCGGCATCCACCGGGTCTTCCCGTGCTGTTCCGGGTTCCGCCGCCGAGGCGGACGCCGCGGTCTCGGCCGAGTCCGCTCTCTCGGGCCGGTCGAAGGCCACGACCGTCACCGTGGACGCGGACGGTGCAGTGGACGGGAAGCCGAGTGACGCCGACGTGGTGCGCACGACCGGTTCCATGGCCTTCGCCACGCTGTTGAGCCGTATCACCGGCTTCCTGCGCACCGTACTCATCAGTTCGGCACTGGGCGGGGCGATCGCCTCGGCCTTCAACACGGCCAACGTCCTGCCGAACCTCATCACCGAGCTGGTGCTCGGTGCGGTGCTCACCAGTCTGGTGATCCCGCTGCTGGTCCGGGCCGAGAAGGAGGACTCCGACCGGGGCGAGGCGTTCATCAGACGACTGGTCACGCTGACCTTCACCCTGATGATGACCGTGACGGTCGTCGCTGTCTTCGCCGCGCCACTGCTGACCAGGATGTCGCTGGGTGGAGACAGCAAGGTCAACGTAGGCATGTCCACGGCCTTCGCCTACCTGGTCCTGCCGCAGATCGTCTTCTACGCGATGTTCGCGGTGTTGATGGCTGTCCTCAACACGAAGGGCTACTTCAAACCCGGTGCCTGGGCCCCGGTCGTCAACAACGTGGTGACGATCGGGGTACTGAGCCTCTACTGGCTGCTGCCGCAGGACTCGAAGCTCTCCCCGAATGACTCGGTGACCATCACCGATCCGCACATCATGCTGCTGGGTCTGGGCACCACCTTCGGTGTCGTGGTGCAGGCACTGATCATGGTGCCGTACCTGAAGAAGGCCGGCGTCAACCTGCGTCCGCTGTGGGGCCTGGACGACCGGCTCAGGCAGTTCGGTGGAATGGCCCTGGCCATCGTCGTCTACGTGGCGATCTCCCAGGTCGGATTCATCCTCAACAACCGCATCGCGGCGGGCTCGGACGACACCGCCCCGACCATCTACACGCAGGCGTGGCAGCTGCTGCAGATGCCCTACGGCATCATCGGCGTCACCCTGCTCACCGCGTTCATGCCGCGCCTGTCTCGCAATGCCGCCGACGGCGACGACAAGGCCGTGGTGAAGGACCTGACGACGGCATCGCGGCTGACGATGCTGGCGATGGTGCCGGTGATCATCTACCTCACCGCCTTCGGCACGGTCATCGGCCCGGCCCTGTTCGCCTACGGTTCCTTCTCCCCGGACGCGGCGAACGTCCTGGGCTGGACGGTCAGTTTCTCCGCGTTCACCCTGATCCCCTACTCCCTGGTTCTGCTGCACCTGCGCGTCTTCTACGCCCGCGAGGAGGTGTGGACACCGACCTTCATCATCGGTGGAATCACGGTGACCAAGCTGGTGCTCGCCTATCTTGCGCCGCACATCGCCAGTGAACCGCGCCTCGTGGTGGTCCTGCTGGGTGCGGCGAACGGCATGGGTTTCGTCACCGGTGCGATCATCGGCCACCGGCTGCTCAAGCGTTCCCTGGGGCACCTGGGCATGCGCAGCGTGGCGAAGACCGCACTGTGGGCCCTGGGTGCGTCCGTCATCGCGGCACTCATCGCCTGGCGGGTGGACGCCCTGCTCACCGCCTTCGTTGTCAGTGACTCCTCCTCCATCGGCTACATCGTGCGCCTGCTGATCACCGGAGTGGTCTTCCTGATCCTCGCCGGCATCATGCTGTCATTCTCGAAGCTGCCGGAGGTCCTCACCATCGGTGCGGCCCTGGCGAGGCTGCCGCTGGTCGGCCGGTTCTTCCGCAAGGCCGCGGTCGCCGCCGCCCAACTGGAGGAGAACGCCCCTGCCACCGGCTCCACCACGAGGATCACCGACATGTCCTTCGGCGACAACTCCGGAATGGGCACCGGCCTCGTCGGTGCGCTGCCGCCGCTGTCCGCCGGGCGGGTCCGCGGGCCGCGCCTGGTGCCGGGTGCGCCGATCCTGCAGGGCCGGTTCCGGCTGCTCGCCGACCACGGTGGCTCGCCGACCGCCCGACTGTGGCAGGCCCGCGACAACGCCGACGGTGACCTGGTAGCCCTGACCGTCATCGACACGCTGAAGTCTGGCCGGTCGGCCTCCGAGATCGTGGCGGCGTCCGCCCGGCTCGCCGACGCCACGGCAACCTCGCCGGCGGTCGCGCTGGTCCGGGAGATCTGCAACGCGGGTTCCGTGGTGGTCATCGTCTCGGACTGGACCCAGGGTTCCCCGCTGACCCGGGCCGCGGAGTCCGGTCCGGATCCGCTGGCGGCGGGCTACGCCATGGCCGATCTGGCGGACGCCGCAGGTGCCGGCTGTTCGCTCGGTATCGACCACCGCAACCGGCTGCGGATCAGCACCGAGGGCCGCGCCGTCCTCGCCTTCCCGGGCCTGGTCCCGACCGATGCGGGAACGGACGCCGGCCCGGGCGACGTGCATGCCATCGGCGTCTCCCTTGACCTGCTCCTTGCCGGGGTACCCGGTGCACCGGAGTCCGTCCCTGCCGAGCTCACCTCGATCGTGGACGCCGCCCGGTCCGGCGGAATCACCGACGGCCATGAGCTGGCCCGGCAACTGCGCAGTGCCACCCGTCCGTCGGACGACCCGCACACCGGCCCGCACCTGGCGGCCACCGCAGACGTCACCCCGGAGGTCACCGACCGGGCCGGTTTCGGCGCCGCCCCGGAGAACCGTGGACGCCTGGCGGCCATCGGTGTCGCGACCGTCGCCGGTGTCATCGCGGTCGTCGCGGTGATCGTCATCGCCCTGGCCTTCTTCGGTGGTGACCGGAAGGATTCGCCGGTGACCACGGACTCGATCCTCGGCGGCCCGGGGCTGGGCACCATCGGTGTGCAGCAGCCGACGGAGGCAGTGGAATGGTCCCCGGTCGACGGCCGCGGCACCCCGGACAATCCGGAGGACGCCCCACTGGCGATCGACGGGAACCCGGACACCGCCTGGGCGAGTGCCCAGTACCAGGTGCAGTTCGGTCCGACGGACTCCTCGGTGAAGGAGGGTATCGGCCTGCTGCTGACCCTTCCGCAGGCCACGGCCCTGACCGAGGTCCAGCTGACCGGAGTCAACCCGGGGATGACCGTCGAACTGCGCACCGGGTCCGGTGACATCACCTCACTGGACCAGACCACACTGCTGGCCACCGGCATCTCGGAGGGCGACACGCTGAGCCTGGCGCCGGACGGGGACGGTGTGACGGCCGACGGTGAACAGGGGACGAAGGACCTGCCGGATCCGGAGGACCGGGTGCTGCTGTGGATCACCGGCCTTCCGATGCCGGATGCCGCGCAGGTCGCGGAGATCACGGTGCACGGCGCACCGAAGGTGACGAAGGAGGACGGCGCCGCGGAGGGTACCGGGGCACCCTCTGCCGGGGAGACCGTCCCGGCAGAGTAGGGGCGCCAGGGGGAGCAGGTCCGGTTACAGCCGGGCCTGCGTCCAGGCCTCGATCTCGTCGGTGCCGAAGGGCATGAGGTCGGCCGAGAGGTTCTCGTGGCCGTCGGCGGTGATGACGAGGTCGTCCTCGATACGCACGCCGATGCCGCGGAACTCCGGCGGCACGGACAGGTCGTTGACATGGAAGTACAGGCCGGGCTCGAGGGTGTGGACCATGCCGGGTTCGAGCATGGCGTCCTGGTAGTCCTCGTAGGGGGAGTGGCTGCAGTCGTGGACGTCGAGGCCGAGGTGGTGGCCGACGCCGCAGACGATGTAGCGGCGATGGTGCTGGCCGTCGGCCGACAGTGCTTCGTCGACGGAGACCGGCAGCAGGCCGAGGTCGTCGAGACCTTCGGCGAGGACCTGCATCGAGGCGAAGTGGAAGTCACTGTAGCGGTGGCACGGAGTGCAGACGGCCAGGCCGGCACGCTGGGAGGCGACGACGATGTCGTACACGGCACGCTGGGCGTCGGTGAACGTCCCTGAGACCGGGATGGTGCGGGTGACGTCCGCGGTGTAGCGGGACTCCATCTCGATACCCATGTCGAGCAGGGCGAGGTCACCGTCGCGGACGGGCCCGTCGTTGCGGGTCCAGTGCAGGTGGGCGGCGTGGCCGGCGGCGGCGACGATGGTCGCGTATCCGACGTCGACACCGTAGGTGCGCGCCGCCCGGTCGAAGGTGCCCTGGAGCCAGCGCTCGCCGCGCTCCATGGTCTTCGCGGTGGCGATCTGGCCGACGGTCTGCTCGAAGCCGAGGACGGTGGCGGAGACCGCGGCCCGCATCTGGTCGATTTCCCAGGCGT
Source organism: Corynebacterium sp. (assembly GCF_022712275.1). Lineage (GTDB taxonomy): Bacteria > Actinomycetota > Actinomycetes > Mycobacteriales > Mycobacteriaceae > Corynebacterium. The sequence goes on from NZ_JALAGU010000012.1 coordinate 36,998, forward strand.
CCTTGATCTGCCGGAGCCGGTCGGCGACACGACGGGCGTCCGCGTCGGCACGGATGTCGAACCTGTGGGCCAGGGCGTCGGGGATCCGGCCGAGGCCACGGAACGGGCCGCCGAGGGTTGTCAGGTCGTCGTCGAGGTCGCTGAGCGGCCGGACGTCGATGCCCAGTGCCGTCGACCATTCGGCGGGTCCGGTCATCGCGCCGACCCACAGTTCGCCGTAGGCGGCGTTGCCGAAGAAGTCCGGGTCGGCGGGGCCGGCGGGCTGCTGGGTGTAGAGGGTGGTGCTGGTGTCCGTGAGGACCAGGTAGGACTCGTCGACCCCCATGCCGGTGAACCAGAGGAAGGTGGAGCTGGCGCGGAAGGCGTGGTCGTTGTCGTCGTTGCGCACACGCGGCAGTCCGGAACCGATGACGAAGACGCCGTCACCGGGGCGGTCCACGGCGGCGAGGAAGCGTTCACGGTGCGCCTGTGCTGCCTCGGCTGCCCCCGGTGTGAGGGTGGGGGTGCGGTCGAGCGGACCCCAGTTCTCCGAGATGACGGCGTTGAATCCGGACGCCTCGCGGATCTTCGGGATCCTGCGCTGACCTTCCATGGGGTGCTCTCCTGTCGTTCGCGGTGTTCTCGCGGTTCTCACTCTACGAGACCCCTTCTGTTCACAGCACTGCGCAGTCCCGGAGGAAGCCGGTGAGTTCTGTCGGGTCGCCGTGGTCGAGCGTTGCCAGGGCATGCTCCAGCTCGATCCGGCGCGACCGGGGGACCAGTGGGACACGGTGACCGGTGGGCAGCAGGTCCGCAGCCAGGCCGATCTGGGCGGACGCCAGGTCGCGGCGTCCTTCCTCGTCAGCGACGACACCGGCTGCGTAGCGGGCGAGGGCCTCGTCCACCGTGACCTGTCCACCCTCTTCGGTGTCTGCGCTGCCGACCGTACGGGCACACCGGGTGCATCGGGCGGCGAGATCGAGGACGCGACGTTCCTCGTCGAGCAGGTATCCGCCGACGGTCACTCCGCCGAGCAGGGTGTGGACCTCCGGCAGGGTCATCGTGCCGTCCTCGAGGGCGGTCATGTTCCACACCAGGCGGGGGACCGCCCCGGTGAAGGAGGCGACGGCCTCGGTGACGCCGACGTGGCGGATCCGGTCGCGGAGTGCTGTCGGCGGGACCAGGCGAGGGCCGACGGGTTCGCGGTGCGTCGGCGTCGTTCGCAGAGGTGTTCGTGTCATGTCCACCACGACCTGGCGATGTCGAGAGCATGTCGTTCCGCCACGGGACCGAGGCCGCAGGCGTCGATGACCTGTCGGACCGGGGCGACGAAGCGGACCCCGTCGTGCTCCGAGAGGTCGCGGAAGAGGCGGTCGTCGCCGGCCGCGACGATGACGTCGGCGCGGGCCGGGTCGCGGACGCTGCGGTGGGTGTCGGCGAGCGCTGCGACGGCAGCCGTCACATCACTGACCCAGAGGATGCCCGGCACCTCGGACACCCCGGAGAAAGAAGGTGCCGCTCCTCCGGAGACCGCCCAGAAGCCGTGTGCGGCGTCCCCGGCAGAGGCGAGTCGCAGGGGGTCCGACCGGCCCCTGAGGTAGGCGGCGCCTTCCCGGTGGCGCAGGTCCGAGGCCCGGCCGGCAGCGCAGAGAACCTGCAGTGTCGCCGCGGTGATCTGCTGGTCAGGAGCACTCTTCACGCCGGCCGCGATGCGTTCCAGCCGGTGCATCCAGGACCGTACGCCGGCGGGGATACTGTCCTGGGACTGCTCCTGGGACTGCTTCGGGGCGGCCAGCAGGAGGTCGGCGGCGATGGCGGCGTCCGGGTCGCTGAGTGGCCTGAGCTGCACTGTCATGTCCTTGCCGTGGACGATCGCGAGTTCCCTGAGCGTGGTCAGGGTGGGCTCGACAGCACCGTTGCTGATGCGGTGGAGCGTGGATCGGTTGATCCCGGCACGACGTGAGACATCGGTGGCGGTCCATCCGTCGGGGATGGACGCCACCTCCGTCACGACATCGTCCAGGGTGTGTTGCACGCATGCAATACTACAGGCATAGTGGTGCATGTATGCACCACCACTGGTCCGGACGGACGGGATTGCGGGCAATGCCCCGGTCGCGACCATTCGGATATATAGTGGAGATGTTCGAATATGTGCCGTAGGACGTCCGCCCGGATGACAGACTGGGCCCGTTCCGCATCCGGCACGAGAGGAGCCCCCGTGACAGACACCACCACCCCTACCGACCGCTACCGCTACGCATTCCCCGACGCCTTCGCCGGCCTCACTGCGCGCCAGGCCGATATCCTGGCCGACACCCTCACTCTCGGAACACAGCGGGGCACGTCGGTGTCCACGGCGACCGCCCGTGATATCTCCGCGAAGATCCGCGGTCTGCTCGCCGACTGATCTGGCGCACAGATGATCGGTTAGGTGACACTGACTGGTTTCATGTGCGGCGGCCAGCCGTCAGTTCCGGATGCCGGGGAAGGATCCGGAGCTGCCCTCAGATCACACGACGACCACCGGGAATATCGGCGGTTCCTTTCGCGCATCCGGCGGATATGCATGTCATGGCGTTCCACTTCTCATGGCCCCCTCCGGTTTCACGTGAAACCGGAGAACTTCGGGAGTGCGCATGACGCATTCAGCGCCACCGCGCCACCGCTCAGACATACCCGTTTCACGTGAAACACCTGCTACACCGACACGTCCCTGCACCGATTCGAACCCATATACCAAATATGTGATTACATGGTTCGTATTCGTAGTTCTACACAACTGTGGCCGACGGGACCCTCCCGGACCTCCGACTGACCATTCGCGACACCTCGCGGTATCACTGCAGGCCATCCGGCCCACTGTGGACAACTCATCCACAGGACCGGGCGCCCCGGGCCCCATTTCCACCCTGATCGCGGAAAACCCCGCTACACTGCGACTCACGGATACTCCACCAGCTTGAACAGAAGCATGGGGCGGTGGAGACGGGGATATCACGAGGGGATAGCCACAGTGACCGCTGTACTTCCGGCACAGATGCCGGCAATTGACCAGACCATCACCGACCACGACAAGCTCACCGACGCACAGCTACTGCAACGTCACTGTGACGGTTGCAGACGGTCCTACCGGGTTCTCATCACCCGTCATGAACGACTACTGACATGGACTCTCCACCACCTGCGGATAGCGCCTGAGCACCACGCGGACATTCTGCAGGACGCACTACTGAAGGTTCACCGCCAGGCGGCGTCTTTCCGGGGGAACGGGGGAGCGGGGCCCTGGCTCCGCACCATACTCACCAACACCGCACTGACCCATCTGCGCGACACCGGGCGTCGCCGCGAAGAGGTCGATGCAGGGGACGACGGACTCCTCGACAGACTCCGCCACACCCCGGACACCCGGGTCATGGACGCCGGTCGCACCGTCCAACGCCTCGTTCTCGTCGAGGCGGTCAACACCCTGCATCCGGGCCTCCGCGAGACGGTCGTCCTGTCAGATCTGCACGGTCTGTCGATGGAGGACGTGTCCTCCCGCACCGGTGTGCCGGTCGGCACCGTGAAGTCACGGCTGAGCCGCGCACGCCGCCAGTTGCGTAACCATCTCACCACCGCCGGGCTGGTCCCGACGGTCCGGGTTTCGCCCACAGCGGACACGCGTACAGCGTGAGCCTGTGGGGTCTAAGATCGGACCCCATGAGCGAGCAGAACCCCACCCTCCACGACGTCATCATCATCGGCTCCGGCCCCGCCGGCTACACCGCCGCCGTTTACGCGGCCCGTGCCGAACTCAAGCCCCTCGTGTTCGAGGGCATGGACTTCGGCGGACTGCTGATGCAGACCACCGAGGTGGAGAACTTCCCGGGGTTCCCGGAGGGCATCATGGGCCCGGACCTCATGGAGAACATGCGCAACCAGGCCGAGCGTTTCGGTGCCGACCTGCGCATGGAGGACGTCGTGCGCGTCGAGCTCGAGGGTGAGGTCAAGAAGGTCTTCACCGAGGACGAGGAGTTCCACGCGAAGTCCGTCATCCTCGTCACCGGCGCCGCACCGCGCTACCTCGGCGTCCCCGGCGAAGAGGAGCTGCTGGGTCACGGTGTGTCCGCCTGCGCCACCTGCGACGGCTTCTTCTTCAAGGGCAAGCAGATCGCTGTCATCGGTGGCGGCGACTCCGCCATGGAGGAGGCCGATTTCCTCACCAAGTTCGGTGAGAAGGTCACGCTGATCCACCGCCGCGATGAGTTCCGTGCCTCCGCGATCATGGAGGAGCGTGCCCGCAACAACCCGAAGATCGACATGATCATGAACGCCACCGTCGACGAGGTGCTGGGGGAGGGGACTGTCCAGGCCCTGAAACTCCGGGACACCGTCACCGGTGAGACCCGTGAGATCCCGATGGACGCCATGTTCGTCGCCATCGGCCACGATCCCCGCACCACCGTCTTCGAGGGACAGGTCGAGCTCCAGGACAACGGCTACGTCAAGGTCGCGGAGCCCTCCACCGCCACCTCGCTGCCGGGTGTCTTCGCCGCCGGCGACCTGGTGGACCACCACTACCAGCAGGCCATCACCGCAGCCGGTTCGGGCTGCCGCGCCGCGCTCGATGCCGAGGCCTACCTCGCCGCACTCTGACTCTGTTCCGGTGACCGCGTCAATGCCCGGATAGCACCCTTCCACGGGTATTCTCGGGGTATCGTCTGTCACTCCCACAACCCCAGGAGGATCTCCCATGACAGAAGCCGTCACCGTCACCCAGGACACGTTCCGCTCTTCCGTCATCGACGCCGATCAGCCGGTCATCGTCGACTTCTGGGCCAGCTGGTGCGGGCCCTGCAAGCAGATGGAACCGGTCCTCCGTGACATCGCCGAAGAGTACGACGGCCGTGCGACCGTCGCCAAGGTCAACGTGGAGGAGGAGCGCCTGCTCGCCTCCATGTACCAGATCATGTCCATCCCGGCCCTGCTCGTCTTCGACGGCGGCAAGAAGGTCGCGGAGTTCCACGGCAAGCAGTCGAAGGCGCAGCTCACCGACGCGCTCGACTCGCTGGTCTGAGCAGCAGGGCATCGCAGCAGTGTACGGCGAAGTGTACAAACTGGGTGACAGCGGACCCCGCGTCGCCGAGGTCCGGGGCACCCTGGCACGTCTGGGTTTCATCGACGGGTTCTCCGGGGACGCCACCGGCGAGTCGAACCAGCGGTGGCGCCCCGAGGACGAGATCTTCGACGAGCAACTGGACTCCGCCCTCCGCGGCTTCCAGCAGCACCGCGGCATCGTCGCCGACGGTCACATCACCGACGGCACGCTCCGGGCGCTGCGCGAGGCGTCCTACTCCCTGGGGGCCCGCGTCCTGTCCCTGCAGAGTCCCGGCCACTTCCTGGTCGGTGACGATGTCGGCGAGCTCCAGGAGCACCTCCACGACCTGGGTTTCTTCACCTCCCGGGTCGACGGTCACTTCGGCCCGCTGACCCATGAGGCACTGGCGAACTACCAGCTCAACGCCGGACTGAATCCGGACGGCATCGTCGGTCCCGCCACACTGCGCTCGCTGTCCTACCTGGGGCGGCGCATCACCGGCGGGTCCCCGCAGGCGATCCGTGAACGCGAACAGATCCGCGCCGCCGGCCCCCAGCTCACCGGTAAGCGGGTCGTCCTCGACCCCGGCTTCGGTGGCAGGGACAACGGCAGCATCGTCCGCGGACCCTACGGGGACATCGCGGAGGAGGAGATCCTCTGGGATCTCGCCACCCGCACCGAGGGACGCATGATCGCCGCAGGTGTGGAGACCATCCTCTCCCGGCCGCGGACGGACAACCCGTCGAACATGGAGCGCGCGTCGATGGCCAACGCCTTCGGTGCGGACCTCATGATCTCCCTGCGCTGCGACTGGTACCCCAACGACAAGGCCAGCGGGGCGGCGTCGTTCTACTACGGCTCGGAGGCCGGGGCGTCCTCGATGACCGGTGAACGCCTGGCGGGCCTCATCCAGCGTGAGGTGACCGCGCGTACCCCGCTGGGCGACAACCGCCCCCACGGGCGTACCTGGGACGTGCTGCGCACGACGAAGATGCCGACCGTCCAGCTGGACGCCGGATACATCACCAACCCCGGTGACGTCGCCCTGCTGACCAATCCGGACACCCGTGACGCGATCGCCGAAGCCCTCGTCGTCGCTGTCAAGCGGCTCTACATGTTCGACAAGGACGTCGCGGAGACCGGCCAGTACTCCTTCTCCGAGCTGCTGGCCGAGGAGGGGCGCCTCTAGCGCCTTGCGCTAGCGTCCGCCGCCCAGCACCGTGGCCAGGGGACCACGGTCATTGAGCATCTCGTGGGCGTCATCCCCGAAGGCGGAGAACAGGTTGGATCCGGCGTTGAGGTCCTTGCGGTACCGGGGGAAGCGACGGTGCGGGCCGATGACGTAGAAGCCCTCCTGCTCGAGGATGTCCGCGGAGAGCACCGGGGCGGCCTCCAGCGCGTCGTCCGCGCCCTCAGGACGCTCCTCCCAGCCGTGGTAGCCCTCCGGGATGTACATGTCCATGGCCTCGCCCGAGTCATTGCGCCCGAAGGCCTCCACGGCTTTCACACCGCGGCGTTCGGCCTCGGTGAGGACCGTCTCGATGAGGCTGTGCTCCAGGTAGAGGCCCATGTAGGGCTGGTCGACGAAGACGGTGGAGATGAGCACCGCATCAGAGGACGCCGGGCCCGAGGGGAGTGCGGCGGCACCCGGGAAGTAACCCGAGGGCGCGAAGAAGACGGTGGCGGCGGGACGCTCCACCGATCCCTCGTCCCCGGTGGCGACATAGGCCGTGTAGCCGCAGATGCCCCAGCGGTGAAGGACGGACTGCATCCACATCTGCTTGTCGAACTCCGGGTCGTCCGGACGCGTTCCGACCGGCAGTTCCCAGAAGATGTCGCGGGACGCCTGCTCCTCGAGCTGGGAGCCCCCGTCATGGCTCAATGCGCTGTACCTGATCTCCACCCGTACTCCTCACCGGCCGTCTGGTTCAGCCGAAGTCTACCGTCTGGGACTAGTCCCGGGGCAGCTTCAGCAGGTCAGTGATCCTTTCGAAGTCATCGGAGTCGCCGAACTCGACCACGATCTTCCCCTTCTTCGCGCCCATCTGCACGGTGACGCGGGTGTCGAGCGCATCGGCCGCGGACGTCGCCCATTCACGGACCGCCTCGGGCTGTTCCCGGGGCTCCCGCTTCTTCGGCTTCTCCTCGGCACCGTCGCCACGGTTGAGGAGTACCACGGCCTCCTCGGTGGCGCGGACGCTGAGGCCTTCGGCGACGATGCGTCCGGCAAGGGCCTCCTGGGCCGCCGCCCCGGCCTTCACACCGAGAATGGCGCGGGCGTGACCGGCACTGAGGACGCCGGCGGCGACCTTGCGCTGCACCGGTACGGGCAACTGGAGCAGACGGATCATGTTGGTGATCAGTGGGCGGGACCGGCCGATCCGACGGGCCAGCTCCGCCTGGGAGACGTCGAACTCCTCCATCAGCTGCTGGTAGGCGCTCGCCTCTTCCAACGGGTTGAGCTGGACGCGGTGGATGTTCTCCAGCAGCGCGTCCCGCAGCATGTCCTGGTCATCGGTCTCCCGCACGATCGCGGGGATGACCTCGAGACCTGCGAGCTCGGTGGCGCGCAGGCGACGCTCACCCATGATGAGCTCGAAGGCGGTGTCGGAACCCTGGGGGAGGGGACGGACGACAATCGGCTGCAGCAGGCCGAACTCGCGGATGGAGTGGACCAGTTCGCCGAGCGCCTCCTCCTCGAAGACCTGACGCGGGTTCTTCGGGTTGGTGCGGATGTCCGACACCGGGATCTCGCGGTAGGTTGCACCGAACTCGTTGACGGCACCGGTGTCCGCAGTGCCGGCCGCATCAGCCGTCGCTGCGTCGGCAGCGTCCACGACGGCTTTCTCCACCTCCGGGGACCCGGAAGTTGTCACCGCGGCGGACACCAGGGCGTCCTTGGCGAGGCCGAGTGCGCCGAGCGCACCACCGGCAGCGGCCTTCTCGGAGGTGACCGACCGCGTCGACGGACCAAGGATCACGTCGGCGGCACCTTCGCCGAGCCGCGGCCCCGAGGGTGCGGTGGGAATCAGCGCGGACAGCCCACGTCCGAGACCACCGCGGTGGGTGTCCATCTTCGGCAGCTGCGGGTGTGCAGGCTTCTTCGCCTTCTTCTTCTCGGTCATGACCGCTCCGCCTCCAGTCGCAGCTCCGGCGCCACGCCGATCGGCGCAGTGCTTTCCGTCGGAAGATAGTCACCTCGGGCCGCGAACTCCACCGCGGCATCGAAATAGGCCATCGCACCGCGGGATCCCGGGTCGTACTGCAGTACCGTCTGGCTGTAGCCCGGCGCCTCGGAGACCTTCACACTGCGCGGGATGAGATTGTCCAGGACCACCGACCCGAAGTGGGTACGGACCTCGTCGGCGACCTGCTCGGCGAGCTTGGTGCGTGCGTCGTACATCGTCAGCAGTACCGCGGAGACGTGGATCTGCGGATTGAGATGCATCCGGATCATGTTGATGTTGCTCAGAAGCTGTCCCACGCCCTCCAGGGCGTAGTACTCGCACTGGATGGGGATCAGCACCTCGGTGGCGGTGTTCATCGCGTTGATGGTGAGCAGGCCGAGAGACGGCGGGCAGTCGATGAAGACGTAGTCGAAGCCGTACTCCTCGAGGAAGTCGTCGTTCAGGGCGTCATGCAGCCGGTACTCGCGGCGCACCATGGAGACCAGTTCGATCTCCGCGCCGGCGAGGTCGATCGTCGCGGGGATGCAGTAGAGGTTGGGGTTGGACTCGCTCTGCTGGATGGTCTCCTCGGCCTTGTTCTGCCCGATGAGCAGCTCGTAGCTGGAGGGGGTGCCCATCCGGTGCTCGGCGTTGCAGGCGGTGGAGGCGTTGCCCTGGGGGTCGAGGTCGACGACGAGGACCTTCATGCCGTGCAGCGCGAGAGTCCAGGCGAAATTCACGGTCGAGGTGGTCTTGCCGACGCCGCCCTTCTGGTTCGCCACGGTGATGAGGCGGGTGCGCTCAGGGCGGGGGAGAGACAGCTTCGAGGAGTTCTGGATGATCGACGCACGACGTGCAGCCTCTGCGATCGGGGTCTCGTCCCACTCAACTGGACTCATGGAGTTCCTATCTCTTAGGTCTGCGTCGCGTCTGCTGCCCACCGGTGACGTGTTTCACGTGAAACAAGGGCAGCGGTCCCCTCGGTTACCGCCCCCAGCCTAGTCCCACTCAGTCACCGCGACAACGGCAGCCGACGCACGAGAGCACCCCACCGTTTCACGTGAAACCGGTCAGCGAAGAGTCAGCGCAGCCGCTCGACCTCGGCGACGAAGGTGGGCTGATCGAGCACGCCTTCACCCACGGTGAGGACGCGTCCTTCAGAACCGCCGGCCTTGCGGATGTCCAGGGCGTCCCGCTGGAACTCCTCGGTGACGCTGGACCCCTTGAGGGCACGGACGAACCCACCCTTGCGCGCCAGCGGCAGGGACCAGCCCATCAGGCGCCCCACCGGAGCCACGGCGCGGGAGGTGACCACATCGGCACCACCGACCGCCGTCACGATGGCCTTCTCCTCGGCACGCCCCCGGTGCACCTCGACATTGTCCAGCCCCAGATCCTCGACGACTTCGCTGAGGAAGGTCGCCCGTCGCAGCAGCGGCTCGACGAGCTGGACGCGCAGATCCGGGCGCGCGATCGCCAGCGGGATTCCGGGCAGTCCGGCGCCTGACCCGACGTCCACCACGCGTGCCCCCTCCTCGATGACCTCACCGATCACCGCACTGTTCAGGATGTGGCGGTCCCAGAGCCGACCGACCTCGCGGGGTCCGATGAGACCACGGACCACCCCGGCATCCGCCAGCCACCCGGCATAGCGCACGGCGAGGTCGAGCCGGTCACCGAAGACGCGGGCGGCGTTCTCCGGAGCAGCGGGGGGAGTAGGAGAGGAAGGCTCAGTCACGCCGTCCATCCTAGCCGGTGGCCCCTCCGGACAGACGACACCCCCGGCAGCGACCTGAGTGGGTCGCCGGCCGGGGGTGTCTGGGGAGACGGAAGCTACTGCTGCTCGTCGCGGTACTGCTTCAGCACTGCGAGACGCTTCTGCTTCTTCGCCCGCTTCTTCGTCTCCGGGTTCTTCAGCTGGGTCTCTATCTCGTCGATCGTGGAGTCCAGCTTCTCGGGACTCATGGCGGCCGCCTCGGAGCGGTAGGTCTTCACCTGCTCCTCGGTCAGCGGTGGGCCGGCCGGGGCTGCCTGGGACTCAGCCTCAGTGAAGGGGTTCACCGGGGTGGTGGCGTCCTTGGCGTCCTTCTCATCCTCGGCGTGCTCGAGGACCGCGGTGGAGGTCGCCTGCGCCTGTGCCTGACCCTTCGGCTTCTTGCCGGGCTTGGGGGCGTTCGTCCGCTTCGCGGCGAGCTTCGCCTCCTTCTCCTCGGCCTCCTCCCGGTCCATCTTGCGGTAGACCAGGATCTGCTGGCAGAAGGTCCAGGTGGTGTTGGTCAGCATGTAGACCGCGAGGCCGACGTGCCAGAAGTACGCACCGAGCAGGGACAGCACCGGCATGACCCAGACCATGAGCTTCTGCATCATGGCCATCTGGTTCTCCATCATGTCCTGCTGAGGAGTGCTGGCGCCCTTCTTCTTCGTCTTCGCCTGCTCCGCCTTCTTGCGGGCCTGGCGGGCCAGCGAGTGCTTCGCGTTGAAGTGCATGATGACCGCGGCGATGAGCATCATCGGAATGACCACGAAGGCGATGTTCGCCCGGGTGAAGTCCACCGAACCGTCATCGGTGAAGGCGCCGAAGGAATCCGTCGGCATGGAGATGTAGGAGGACAGCGGCGCACCGAAGAGACGGGCGTCCAGGAAGGACTGGACCTCGTCGACACCGAAGCCGTAGTTCGCGGTGTTACGCGTCTCCTCGATGGACATCCCCAGCTGGCCGGTACCGGTACCGGTGCGGTTGAACGAGCGCAGCACGTGGAACAGGCCGATGAAGATCGGGATCTGCACCAGCATCGGCAGACAGGACGCCAGCGGGTTGACGCCCATCTCCTTCTGCAGCTTGCGCATCTCCAGCGCCTGCTGCTGCTGGTCCTTGGCGTACTTGCGCTTGATCTCCTGCATCCGCGGCTGCATCTCCTGCATCTTGCGGCCGGAGCGGAGCTGCTTGATCATCGGCTTCAGCAGCAGCAGACGCAGCGTGACCACCAGGAAGATGATCGACAGGGCCCACGTGACGCCGGAGTCCGGGTCGAGGATGAGGCCCCAGGCCTTATGCCAGAACCAGAGCACCCATGAGATGGGGTAGTAGATGAAATTGAGCACTGCTTGTGGACTCTCCTTGCGTGGACGAGCTGGTTGTCTGCGGACGCCGGGGATGCGGCGGAGGGTATGGTGCTACCGCCGGTGACGCCGACTCCCCGCAGGCGGGACAGGGTCCCATCCGCCGGGGTGCCAGGGGCCGCATTTCGCCAGCCGCGCGGCGCTCAGGACAAAACCCTTCACCACTCCGAACCGGGCGAAGGCGGTGAGGGCGTAGGCGCTGCACGACGGCGTGAAACGGCACGACGGCCCCAGTTTAAGGGGTGAAAGGTAGTTCTGGTAACCGAGGATCATCCGCCGGAGGACGCGGGCCCGCCCGGTGGACACGTCGCCGGGGGCGGGGCCGTCAGCCTGACCGTCTCCCCGACCGTCAGCCGAGGAGGCGGCGGAGTGCGTGTCGCACATCCCGCTCCAGCTCCCCGGAGGTCGCGGTCGCGGCGGCCGGGAGGGCGCGCAGCACGATCGACAGGTCAGGACGCAGCGTCTTCGCCAGGTCCTCGTCAACGAGGACGCGGCCGGCGGTATGACGCAGGCGTCGGGAAACGGCGTGCCTGGTGACGGCGTTTCCCACCGCCTTGGAGACGACCAGGCCGACGCGCGGCCCCCCCACGGTCACGGGTGCAGCGGTCGGGCGTCCGGCACCGGGCCCCTCGAACTGCCCCTCATACACGTACACCACCGCAGTGCGACTTCCCTTTTTCCTGCCTCGGCGGACCGTCTCCCCGAACAGGGAGGTGGACCGGAGGCGGTGTTCTTCGGGAAGCACTGCGGTGGTGTGACTTCGTACCGCGCGATAGTTACGCGGTGAGGGACTTACGGCCCTTGCTGCGGCGCGCGGAGACGATGGCGCGGCCGGCGCGGGTGCGCATACGGGTACGGAAGCCGTGCTTGTGGGCACGACGGCGGTTGTTCGGCTGGAAAGTACGCTTGCCCTTGGCCACGGTACTCACTCCTTGTTCTGTCGTCCGCGCTCGGCGTTCCAGGGCGGGGCACCGGCCCCAGTGAGGGGAGAGGACGCCGCGTTCCGGTCGCCGACCGCGGTTCATGCGGTCATTGTTGGTGTGGCCGACGGCGACGGGGGAGACCCGTGCAGTGCCGACCGTCCGCCCCAGTAGTTCCGGGCGGGGGAGTATCGGGAGCGTCGGACAGGGTCCGTCGTTCAGTGACACTCAGAGACGATGGCCAATTTACAGGCTTGACCTCGCTGTGCAAAATCTGACACGCATCACAACCTTGTCATTTATCCACCGGGGCAGGGGGATGGTCCGGACACCGGTGGGACAGGCTCACAGCTGGCTCGCAGACTTCCCCGTGCAGGTCAGGCTTTTGCGTCACCAGCTCACAACGGTGGAACCCACAACCTGTGGACAACTTTTTCCGCCCCCGAACCGTAAAGGTGTAGTTTAGGGCGCATAAACGCAGGTCAGAGAGTTTTCCACAGTCATCTTGGGGTTGTCCACAACGGTGGAGTAGCCTGTTGACAACAACACGGGAAAAGTTATCCACAGGTGTGCACAAACCTGTGGATGCGCAGGCCACACCAGTGCCGGGTTATCCACATCCCGGTGGGTTTCTGTCCGGTGAACCTCTGGTGTCCCCTGTGTATCAACGCGGCGTCCGGAGCGTGTTCCACGCGCCGGGTACTCTTGCATTCTCTGCTCTCCGCTCTCCTGATCTGCCCGCCCTGCAATGAAAGGACCCGCCCACGATGACCACAGCCGAGGACTTTCCCACCGTCTGGGCGAACCTCGTCACACGGTGGGTCACGTCGGACGCCGCGTCCGCCGAGTTCCCCGAGGTCACACCCCGTTCCCGGTCCCTGCTCCAGCAGCTTGACCCGGTCGTCCTGGTCAACGGGATCGCCGTACTCACCGCACCGTCGAAGTGGGTACGTACGGAAACGGAGAAGAAGCTCAGCGCACACATCAGTGAGGTCCTCGAGCGCGAGATCGGTGTGCCGGTCACTCTCTCCCTCAGTGTGAAGGAACTCGCCGCCGAGGCTCCCGCGGAAAATGCGCCGGCTGCGGCGACCGCTGCAACCACTGCAACCGCCCGACCCGCGGATCCGCCGGCCCGGACACCCGAAGCCGTCGAGGCTGCCGGGTCCGTCGAGTCCGTCGAGGAACCGCGCCGTCCCTCCCAGTTCGGTGACCTCCCCTCCGTCCCCCCGGGGCCCGTGCACACCCCGGATCTCTGGGAGAACCTGGACGACGCCGCCTTCCCGCACCCCGAGCTCGGGGAGAAACCGCAGGTCAC
>NZ_JALAGU010000013.1 GCF_022712275.1 Corynebacterium sp.
ATACCCCACCCCCCAAAAACTCCCCTAAAACAATAAACCGTCCTTCCTAAATATTTGTAACCCCTCCCCAATGCCCCAACTCCCCCCCCCCCCCGCTTGCACCCTCGAGAATGTCAGAATTGCCTCCACCGCAATCGCATCTATCTTTGTCGAGAAACTCGGTCGGCAACATCTCTTCCAGATCAGGACCAATGTCCACCAGATCAATTCTTTCGACGGAAGAGCTACCGGAGCCACCGCATCCGGCTACAACTACGATCTATGCAGACACGGCCGCAAGATGCTCTTTACTTTTTACGCAACAAACACCAGGTGAGAGCTTGGCGTGCTGTCAAGCGATGACCGCAAACTTCTTGAAAGCCGCCTAGGTTCGGAATCGTGCCGCCTTGGATTCTGGGGCCGTTCCAGCAAGCTGCCTCGACGATCGAGTATTTAGAACCACCTTTAGTGGCTTGAGCCCTACCCTCCATCCAGACGAGGACGTCGAAGATCCGGAGCAGCGACACATCGGTCGGAAGCCCGGCTTCATCATGGACATCGGCGGGGAACCCATGCAAGCTGTTGTCCTGACACGCCTCATGCACAGTGCCGACGAAGCTTCCAGCCGTTCATCACATCCGCCGGTCGAACCAGGTCCCGACCCACCTTGTCAATGACCGGGTACAACTGCGGTCGCTTGCGCGCAATCAGCTTGGATGCAGTAGTAACCCCGATGCCCCGCACACTGGTGAGAAGCTCTTCCGACTTCCAAGGAGCCCACTGGCCATCGACTGGCTCACGAGCCTCCCACAGAGGCATACCGATCGGAATTCGTTCCAGGAGAAAGGTAACCTGCTTCCCAAAATCCGGATCTAGGAGCAGGCGGCGAGCCGCCACACCCGGCACATACACGCTCAGTAGCTCAACTGACACCAGATCGACAGCCGTGAACTCATTCAGTTTACTGCTCCGAGTAGCTGATGGATCGAACTCGTCGAATCAGGCACCCGTGTAACTCTTCCGCTCGGATGGCTCGTCGCCTGGATACCTGGACCAGTAGTAGTTCCGCAGCGACGCAACCGCACGACCAGCATCATGTTTCTCTATGACCTCGGGCAGATTCAGCCCTTGCTTCGGCATGAGAAATGAGCCTACGCGAGAATCCCTGCGGTCATCCCCGCTGCAGCAAATCTGCGTCAGGCACGAATCGCGATATCCGTGCCACGGATGACCGAATCTGTGCCTGACGCAGATCTGAAGCCCACCCCACCCTGCCTCCACCGGGGAGGGCAAGCGCGTCACTCCAGGTCGAGGCCGATGTCCAGGGAAGTGACAGAGTGGGTCAGCCCACCGACGGCGACGGAGTCCACGCCGGAGGCCGCGTAATCTCCGACCACGTCGAGAGTCAGACCACCGGAGGACTCGAGCAGCACATTCGGCGCCTTCTCCGTACGCATGCCGACCGCGACGACCGTGTCCACGACGGAGAAGTTGTCCAGTAGCACCTGCTGTGGCGGACGCTTCAGCGCCAGCACCTCACGCAGCTGCACGAGGTTGTCGACCTCCACCTCGCACCACAGTTCCGGGTGCGCGGCACGCACGGCCAGGTAGGCGTCCACCACTCCACCACCGGCGGTGACATGGTTGTCCTTGACCATCGCCTGGTCAGAGAGGTTGTAGCGGTGCGGCACTCCGCCGCCGTGGACCACGGCCCGCTTCTCCAGCAGACGCAGCCCCGGCAGGGTCTTACGGGAATCCCGGACAGCGACCGAATGGTCCTCAGGCGCGGTCTCCTCCACCGCGGACACCCAGGCCGCGGTCTGCGTCGCCACACCGGAGGCGTGGGAGAGCATGTTGAGTACCGTGCGCTCCAGCTGCAGGATCGCGCGCACCGGACCTGTGAGCACGCCCACCGTGTCGCCCGGCGCGACGACCGCACCGTTGGCCACTGCGTCAGTCAGCGCGACCGCCCCACCGAGCACGGCGGCGAAGGACGGCTCTGCGGCCTCGACGAGGATGGAGCGGACGGCATCGATACCGGAGACCACGCCACCGGACCGGGCGACCAACAGACCGCGTCCGGTCTCGCCCTTCGCAACGGTGGCCAACGTCGTGGCGTCCCCGTCGGAGAGGTCCTCCGACAGGGCGGTCCGGGCGAGAGTGGTGAACAGGGAGGGTGCGCAGCCCAGGTCGCCCAGCGGGGCGGTGTAGGGGAAACGCTGATCAGCCGGGAACATCTCCCGACGCGAAGTCTTGGTAACAGGCACGGCGGACAAACTTACTCCCCACCGCCCGGATTTCCGACAGCGATCATCCGCTCCACCGCCCGACGTGCCTTTTCCGCCACGTCAGGGGCAACGTCGACCTCGTCTGCGCCCAGGGCGAGACAGCGCAGCAGCGCCGCCGGGGTGATCATCTTCATGTACGGGCACGCCGCCCGCTCGTTGACGGGTGCGAAGTCGACGTCCGGGGCCACGCCGCGCAGCTGGTGGAGCATGCCGACCTCCGTGGCGACGAGCACCTTGCCGCGTCCGGCGTCGGACGCCACCTTCGCCGAGGTGAGCATCTCTCCGGTGGAGAGCATGTGGACGCGTTCCGGGGCGATGACGCCCTCACCCGCCAGGTAGATAGCGGAGTTGGCGCAGCCGCACTCAGGGTGGATGAACAGGTCGGCGTCCGGATTCTCCTCGGCCCGGCGCGCCAGTTCCGGCCCGGAGATCCCGGCGTGGACGTGGCACTCCCCGGCCCAGACGTGGATATTGTCGCGGCCGGTCTGGCGGCGCACATGGGCGCCGAGGAACTGGTCCGGACCGAAGAGGATCTCCTTGTCCGCGGGCAGTCCGGCGACCACGTCGACGGCGTTGGAGCTGGTGCAGCAGACGTCGGTGAGGCCTTTCACCGCGGCGGTGGTGTTGATGTAGCTGACCACCAGGGCGTCCGGGTGCTCGGCCTTCCACTCCGCCAGTTCGGTCTCGGTGAGGGAGTCCGCCAGGGAGCAGCCCGCCTCGGCGTCCGGGATGAGGACGGTCTTGTCCGGCGAGAGGATCTTCGCGGTCTCTGCCATGAAGTGCACGCCGCAGAAGACGATGACCTCGGCGTCGGTCTCCGCGGCGATGCGGGACAGGGCCAGGGAGTCGCCCGTGTGGTCGGCGATGTCCTGGATTTCGGGCAGCTCGTAGTTGTGGGCGAGGATCACGGCATTGCGGGCCTTCTTCAGCCGACGGATCTCCTCGGCCCAGTCTTCGTTACCGTCGATCCCTTCCCAGCGTCCGACCGGTCCGTCGGGGCCGACGTGGCCGGGGGCGCGGTGTACGGCGGACAGTAGTCGGCTGTCCAGCGCATCCAGTGTCTGAGGAGTGGTCGTCACAGTCATGACGAAGAATCATACGGTGTTCAGCTGCGTAAGGACCACAAATATGGAATTATCCGGGAATGAGTGTTCCCCGTCCTTCCGTCCGCGCCGCCGTCGCAGACCGTGAGGCGCCGTTCAGTGTCCTCGACCTGGACGCCGCCCTCGCCAACACCGCCGATCTCGTCCGCCGGGCGTCCGGCACTCCGGTCCGACTGGCCACGAAATCCGTCCGTATCCGCCCGCTGATCTCCCGCCTTCTGGAGTGCGAGGGCATCAAGGGCCTGCTGGCCTACCACCTCGGTGAGGCTCTCTGGCTCGTCGACGGACAGGTCAGCGACGACATCCTCGTCGCCTACCCCTGTGTCACTCCGTCACTGATGCAACAGCTCACGGCGGAGACCCGCTACCTGGACGCGGTGACCGTCATGGTCGACAGCGTCGAGCACCTCGACCTGCTGGACGCTGCGTCCCCGCCCGAGGACCGCGCCGGTACCGTCCGCGTCTGCCTCGACGTGGACGCCTCACTCAGCGTCGGCCCGCTCCACCTCGGCGCGCGTCGCTCGCCGGTGCACACCGTGGAGGACGCCACGCGTCTGGCCGAGCAGGTCTGCGCCCGGCCCGGTGTGGAACTCGTCGGCATCATGGCCTACGAGGGACAGGTCGCCGGCACCACCGACACCTCCCCGGCAGTTGCGGCGATGAAGGCAGCCTCGGTGAAGGAACTGGCCGGGCGCCGCGCGAAGGTCGTCGCCGCGGTCCGCAGCATCGTCGAGACCCACGGCGGGCAGCTGGAGTTCGTCAACGGCGGTGGCACCGGCTCGGCGGAGACCACCGCCGCCGAGGACGCCGTCACCGAGATCGGCGCGGGCTCCGGGATCATCGGTTCCGGACTCTTCGACCACTACCGCACCTTCTCCCCCGCAGCCGCCGAATGGTTCGTGCTGCCGGTGGTACGCCGTGCCGCCGCAGACATCGTCACCGTCGCCGGAGGCGGACGCATCGCCTCCGGTGTCCCGGGTGCCGACCGCGTGCCGACCGTGGACTACCCCGCCGGACTGTCCTTCTCCGCCACGGAGGGCGCCGGTGAGGTCCAGACCCCGTTGCGCGGAGCCGCCGCCCGCGACCTGGGCCTCGGTGACCAGGTGTGGTTCCGTCACGCCAAGGCCGGCGAGCAGTCCGAGTGGACCGACCGGGTCACCGTCGTCTCCCGCGACCCCGCCGACAACACCACCCACGTCATCGCCGACTGGCCCACGTACCGCGGCGAAGGAAAGAGCTTCGTATGACCACCACCTGGCACAACTGGTCCGGTGCACAGACCGCGCACCCGCAGGCGTTCGTCCAGCCCGCGACCGAGGCCGAACTCCTCGGCGTCATCACGGACGCCGCGTCCCGTGGTATGCATGTGAAGACCGTCGGCGCGGGGCACTCCTTCACCCCGACTGCGGTGACCGACGGCATCCTGGTCAACCTCGACAACCTGACCGGCCTGGTCCACGTCGACAAGGACGCCATGGAGGTCACCTTCCTCGCCGGTACCCGGCTGCGGGACATCCCCGGACTGCTCAAGCCACACGGGCTCGCCCTGGCCAACCAGGGTGACGTGGATCCGCAGGCGCTCGCCGGTGCGCTGTCGACCTCCACCCACGGCACGGGTGTCGGGTACACCGGCTTCGCCGGCATGGTCCGGCGGCTGCGCATCGTCACCGCCGACGGTGTGGTCCATGATGCCGGACCCGGTGACCCGCTCTTCGAGTACGGCCGTGTGAGCATCGGCGCGCTCGGCGTCCTGACGCAGGTGACGATGGCGGTGGTGGACACGTTCATCCTCTCCGCCGTGGAAAAGGCCGAGCCGCTGGGACCGGTGGTGGAGAACTTCGCCGCCCTGGCCCACGAGGTCGACCACCTGGAGTACTACTGGTTCCCCGGTACCGACGTCGCCCACGTCAAGCGCAACACCCGTCACCCGCTGTCCGACCGGGGCACCGTCCCCGGGCCGGTGCCGCGCTGGAAGTCGGTCATCGACGATGAACTGGTGAGCAACGCCGCCTACGGCGCGATGTGCCGGGTCATGTCCATGGCCCCGAGGACCACCGGGTTCTTCAACCGGGTCTCCGCAGGTGCCCTGGCCCAGCGTGAGTACGCCGACGTCGCCCACGACGTCTTCGTCTCCAAGCGCCGGGTGCGGTTCAACGAGATGGAGTACTCCGTGCCCCTGGCGGACGCCCCGGAGGTGCTCGCCGAGGTCCACCGCGTCATCGACACCTGCGGCATCCCGGTGGGCTTCCCCATCGAGGTCCGCGCCACCGCCGCTGACGATGTGCCGTTGTCCACGGCGAAGGGACGTGAGTCCTGCTACATCGCCGCGCACCGCTACCACCGTGACGACTACCGCGAGTTCTTCCGGGTCATCGAGCCGATCCTCGTCGCCGCGGGAGGACGCCCCCACTGGGGCAAGCACCACACCCTGGGGTTCGCGGAACTCTCGACGGTGCATGACGATCTCCACACCGTGGCGGATCTACGGGCGCAGGTCGACCCGGACGGGGTGTTCCGCAACCGCTACGTCGACCGGGTCTTCGGGCTGGGATGAGTGGGCTGGGTCAGTCTCGGACGCCGCGGCACATTGAACAGTGTGTCCGTGGTGAAGATGATCACCGCCACCCAGATCAGGCCGAAGCCGACCCAGCGCGCCGGTTCAATGTGTTCGTGGACGACGAAGACCGCCCACAGCATCTGCAGCACGGGAGTGATGTACTGGATCATTCCCAAGGTCGTCAGTGAGAGTTCGTGGGCGGCGCGGGCGAAGCACAGCAGCGGCAGTGCGGTGACCACACCGGCGGTCATGAGCAGCAGCACGTGACCCACGCCGTGGTCGCCCTGGACCATCGTGTTGGTTCCCTGGGTCTGCAGCCAGGCGAGGTAGAGCACGCCCACCGGGGCGAGCACCAGGGTCTCGGCGGTGAGCGACCGCAGCGGGGGCAGTGGCACCTTCTTCTTCATCAGACCGTAGAGCCCGAAGGAGAACGCCAGCGCCAGTGACACCACCGGCGGCGTCCCCAGGGCGACGGTGAGGATGATGACCGCCACCCCGGCCACGCCGACGGAGACCCACTGCATCATCCGGAGTCGCTCCCGCAGTACGAGCACACCGAGAAGGACGCTGACCAGCGGGTTGATGAAGTATCCCAGGGCGGCGTCGGCGACATGGTCGTTGTTCACCGCGTAGATGTACAGGCCCCAGTTCCCGGCGATGAGGACGGCGGCCACGGCGATGCGTCCCCACTGCCGCAGGGAGAGCTGACGGAGCCAGCGGAAGCCACCGCCGTGGTTGCGCCCGAGCAGCAGCAGGACGACGGCGACGAACGCCAGGGTCCACACGAAACGGTGGGCCAGGATCTCCATCGGGTCGGCCGGCTCGAGGAGCGGGAAGAATGCGGGGAAGAAGCCCCACATCAGGTAGCAGGCGACTCCCCAGATCACGGCGCGGGAGCCTCCGGCAGATCCTCGGGCAGGTCTTCGGCAGGCGGGGTGTCCTCCAGCGGACGCATGCCGAACCGGCCGTAGACGGCGTCCTCCGGCAGCGGCTCCACGGCGCGCACCCCGGGGGTGGCCGCCAGGGAGTGCAGCTCGGCAGGCGTCCCGTGGACGATGACGCCGGTGATCCCCAGCGCCTCATCGGTGTCCGGAATGCCGGCGGAAACGGCGACACGGTGACGGGCCCGGGCGAAGACGTCCTCACGGCGGTGGCCGACCGAGGGCTCGGGCAGGGCCCACTGCACCCCACCGGCGAGCAGGGTGCTCACCCGCAGACCCGGCTGGTCCGTGAAGAGCGCGGTCAGGGCGGCGACATCCGCCGGGCCCTCCGGGGACACCAGGGCCCACCGCGGGGCATCCCCGGTCGTTTCGGCGAGAGCCTCACCGGCCCGGGCGAGATAGTCTTCGGTGGACTCGCCGGTCTCCGGGCCGAGGACATCACCGTTGATCGCGGTGGCCTGCGACATCCGGTCGGAGTTCGACAGGGCGAAAACGGTCACCACCAGGGCGATGAGGCAGGCCACGGACAGCCACATCACCCAGGCGGGACGACGGGTGTCCTCCCACTCGAGCCTGCGCCGCGTCCGTTTGTCGGCAGGGATCTGCTCGGCGGACCGGAACCTGCCCATCAGTTCGTCTCCCGTAACCGGTCGAGCGCGGTCTGCAGGTCCGCCGGGTACGGCGACTCGATGTCCATCCACCGGCCGTCCGGGTGCAGGAACCCGAGGTGGACGGCGTGGAGCCATTGACGCACCAGACCCAGCCGCTTCGACAGCGTCGGATCGGCGCCGTACATCGGGTCACCGGCGCACGGGTGGTGCAGGGCCGAGAAATGGACGCGGATCTGGTGGGTGCGTCCGGTCTCCAGGTGGACACGCACCAGGGTGGCCTCGCGGAAGGCCTCGATGGTCTCGTAGTGGGTGACGGCGTGGCGTCCCCCGTCTTGGACGGCGAACTTCCAGCCGTGGCCGGGATGACGTGCGACAGGCGCGTCAATGGTGCCGTCGGTCGGGTCCGGGTGCCCCTGGACGAGCGCATGGTAGGTCTTGTCGACCGTGCGGTCGCGGAAGGCCCGCTTGAGGACCGTGTAGGCGCGCTCGGACGCCGCGACCGCCATGACACCGGAGGTGCCGACATCGAGGCGGTGCACGATCCCCTTGCGCTCCGGCGGTCCGGAGGTCGAGATCCGGTACCCGGCGGCGGCCAGACCGGAGGTGACGGTCGGGCCCTCCCAGCCGATCGTGGGATGGGCGGCGACACCGACCGGTTTATCGACGACGATGACGTCGTCGTCGGAGTAGAGGATGTCCATGCCCTCGACGACACGGGCCGGCTCGGCGGCGAGGTCACGGGGTGGGGCAGGAAGGGTGACGTCGAGCCAGGCACCGTCGACGAGCCGGTCCGACTTGCCGGCGGTCTTCCCGTCCTGGACGATGTCGCCCGCCTCGGCGAGCTCGGCGACGACGGTGCGGGACAGGCCGAGCAGCTTCGACAGGCCGGCGTCCACCCGCATGCCCGCCAGGCCACCGGGCACGGGCATCATCCTCGACTCACGGTCGCTCATGCCTGCTCCTCCTGTTCCGCTTCTTCCTTCTGCTGCTTCGGCTCAATGAACAGCCCGTAGATGAGGTACACGATCACGCCGACGGTGATGCCAGAATCCGCGACATTGAAGATCGCGAAATCCCCGATCGAGATGAAGTCCACGACATGGCCGTGCAGTCCGCCCGGATCCCGGAACACCCGGTCTATGAAGTTGCCGGCCGCCCCGCCGCCGATCATGCCGACCGCCGCAATCGTCCACGGGTTACGCACACGGAACGCCAGGACGACGCACAGCAGTGCAGCCAGCAGCTGGATGACAGCGAAGACCGGGGTGGCGCTCTCCCCCATGGAGAACGCGGCCCCGGAGTTACGGATGAGGTAGAGGCGGGCGAACTCACCGAGGACCGGGTAACTGGTCCGTGGTTCGAGGAACTCGACGACGGCCCACTTGGTCACCTGGTCGAGAACGACCACACCCACCAGAACCGCCAACGCCCGGGGAACAGCTCCGGACCTGCTGCGGGCCGGGCGGGAATCCGCGGTCTCAGCGGAGGGTCGGGAAGAGGGGGCCTGGGTCACGGGTCTCCATCCTAGCGGGTGTGCCAGGAGAGGTTGGTAACGTGACGGTCGTGCACAGACGACGATCCTTTCCTTCCACCGTGGCAGTCCTGGTCTCCACCGTCGCCCTGGGGTCGACCCTGGGCCTGAGCGGGTGTGTCTCGTCGGATGACGAACCTGACCGCACCGATCCCGTCGAGTCCGCCGTAGACGGCGTCGCGGTGAAGCTCCTGGACGCCGGAACGTCCCCCACCGACCCCCTTGTCTGGTCCGCCGACGAGGAGGAGCAGCAGACGACCTTCTCCGTCGCCCAGGGGCTGGGCCAGCACACCACCGGTGGTGACGAGCAGGGCACCGCCGACGGCGAACTGCCCTACTCCGAGGTCACCATGGAACTGCCGCTGACGGCGACCACCGCATCCGACAACGGTGAGGGCCTGGCGGCCACCGTCACCGCAGGAACTCCCAGCGGTGACAACGACGACCGCAACGAGGACATCGCCACCGCCGAGGGCTTCCGCATGGTGCAGAAGTACAGCGACGACGGCAAGGTGAGCTCCCGGTCCTTCGCTGCGCCGGAGAACGCGACCGATTCAGCCCGTGCCAGTGTGGAGCAGGGCTTCACCCTGATGACCGATCTCCCCCTCGTCTTCCCGGAGGAGGCTGTCGGTGAGGGTGCCCGCTGGACGGTGACCGGCCAGGTCAGCGACTCCGGGTCCGGGGTGTCGATGCGGCAGACGGTGACCTACACCATCGCCTCGCGCAGCGGCTCGCAGGTGAACCTCGACGTGGACGTTGAACGGACCCCCACGGTCAAGCAGATGGCGGGCACGGACCTGCAGGTGATGGACTCCACCACCGAATCCACCGGTTCGTTGACCCTCGACCTGCGGCACCCCCTGCCGGTGAGTGGGTCGGTGAAGACGACGACCGAGATCACCTACGGTCAGCCGGATTCCCCCGTGACGGTGGTGCAGGAGTCCCGCACCACCTCGACCTGGTCCTCCGACGAGGACTAGGCGGTAACTAGGCGGCCGGGGCGTCCTCCGCAGGCGCTTCCTCGGCAGGGGCCTCCTCCGGAGCCGGGGCGTCCTCGGGGACTTCCTCGGGCAGTTCCTCGGCGACGTCCGCCGCGCAGAGCGGCGGCACATTGTCCGGGGCGACGTTCTCGATGAGCGTGCAGGCCCACTCGCGCTTGAGCTTCCAGACGTCGTTCTCACGGATGAACTCCACACCCGAGACCGGCATCGGGTCGCGGTCCGGGATGATGAAGTTGACGGTCACGGAGGCGGTGTCGGGCAGGATGCCGGGCAGCACCGGATCAACGACCTCGAGGGTCGCACCGGACTCCTCCTTCGACTGCGTCATGACGTCGAAGAGTTCCAGGGCCTGGTCACCACCCTCGACGGTGTCGGCCTTCTGGTCGGAGGGGATCGCCGGGTCGACAGCCCGGTTGAGCACGTCGTTGAGCTCGGCGGCGGTGGGCAGTGCGGTGGACCGGGTGGTCGTCGCGGCACTGGTGGTCGCGTCGGTCGAGTCATCGTCATCGGAGGAGCAGGCGGACATGGACAGACCTGCGGCGACGGCAGCCACGACGGCAACGGACTTCATGGAGTATTTCATGGTGAATCAGCCTACCCACCCCACGCTCCCTGCGTCACACCAGTAGTCTGTGTCCCCATGAGCGCGTCCTTCCCCGTCACCCTGCTCGCCACCGGCGGAACCATCGCCTGCACCGCAGGTCCCGACGGCACCCTACGACCCACACGCACCGCCGCAGACCTCTGCGCGGACGCCGGGCTCACACCCGACGACGTCACCGCGACCGACGCCCTTCACCTCGACTCCTCCGAGATGACCCTGGCCGACCTCGACGGCCTGCTGGCTGCGGTCCACGCCGTCGGCGGACCGGTGGTCGTCACCCACGGCACCGACTCGATGGAGGAGACCGCCATGGCCGTCGACCGGTTGCTCGGCGGACCCGTGGTGCTCACCGGTGCGCAGCGTCCCGCCGACCACGCCGACCCGGACGGCCCCGCCAATCTGCGGGACGCCGTGTCCGCAGCGGCGACAGCGACCGGCCCGGTCGTGGTGACAGGTGGTGTGACGGTCCCCGCCTACGGGGTGCGGAAGGTCCACACCACCGCGGACCGGGCCTTCGGGGGACCGGACTCCCCCGTCCACCGCCCGGGGCCCCTCGTCTCCCGCGGTCAGGCTCCGGTCCCGCTGTCGGGCCTGCGCGTCGACATCCTCACCGCCTACCAGGGGGCCGACAGCACCCTGGTGGACGCTGCACTGGCAGCGGGTGCCGACGGCCTGGTCATCGCCGCCTTCGGGTCGGGCAACGCCGGCGGGCTCGCCCCCGGGATCGGCCGTGCCCTGGACGCCGGAGTGCCCGTCGTGTTGTGCACCAGGGTCGCCGCCGGCGGGGTGGATGCCGTCTACGGCGGTGACGGCGGTGGGGCGACCCTGGCCGCGGCAGGTGCCCGGTCCGGTGGGGTACTCAGTCCCGCACAGGCACGGATGGAGCTGCTGTGTCAGCTGGCGGTGCAGCGGGAGGATCCCACGCCAGGGACTCCAGCGGGTCCGCAGGACTGAGGTCCGGGTCGTCGACCGGGAAGGTACGCGTCCGTCCCGGCCCGGTGGCACGGGTCTCGAAGCGCACGCTGACCACACCGCCGCCGGTGCCCTGCACCCACCCGTGACCGAACCCGGTGTGGTGGACATCCTGGGTGGCGCGCCAGCGACCGTAGGATTCGGCGGCCGGCGCCGACTCCACCACCGGGTCCGGTCCGGGTGCGTCGACGTGCACCACTTCCCGGGCCCCGATCTCGGAGAGCTCCGGGAACAGGGCCCCCTGCCGCTCATCGGTCAGCCCTGAGAGGCTGACGCCGACCAGTCGCACCGCCCCGGACTCCTCCGGGTGCGGCATCACCGAGCGTGACGCCGCGATGATGTCCTCGAGGTCCTCGGTCGGCACCGCGAGTGTGAGTGACCGGGTATGGGCACGGAAGTCCGCGGTACGGGTCTTCACGGTGACGGTCCGGGCCGCCCGGCCGTCCTTCTTCAGCCGGGTGTGCGCGGCGGTGGCCGACGCGACGAGCACCGGGTCAGCTGCGGCGGTCGTCGCGGCGTCCACCTCGAGGGTGCGTTCCGCGGAGACCTGCTTGGCACGTCCCCTCGCCGCGACCGGTCGGGGGTCGACGCCGCGGGCGTACCCCAGCAACTGGGTACCGACAGAACCGAGGAGACTGCGGACGTCGGCGTCGTCCATGGCGGTGAACTGGCCGATGGTGGTCACACCGACCTCGGCGAGCCGGGCCTGCGCGACCGGACCGATGCCGCCGATCTCCCCGACCGGACGGGGGCCGAAGACCTCGTCGCGGTGGTCCGCGCCGACGACGGCCACGCCGTGGGGCTTGTCGAGGTCGGAGGCCATCTTGGCGTGGAGTTTCCCGGTGGAGACACCGATGGAGCAGACCAGTCCGGTCTCCTGTTCAACGGTGTCCTGAAGGGCGTGTGCCCACGTCTCGGCGTCCTGCGTGGTGGCACCGGCCAGGACCGCCGGTTCGGCGAAGCCCTCGTCCACGCTGAGCCGCTCGATGAAGCCCGCCTCGCGCTCGAGGATCCCGAAGATGCGTTCGGATGCCGCCGAGTAGACCACGAAGCGGGGATGCACCACCGAGGCCTTCCCGCGGCACAGTCGCACGGCCTGGCTCATCGGCATCGCCGAGCGCGCACCGTACACCCGCGCCTCGTAGGACGCCCCGGCGACGACTCCCCTGCCCGATGCCCCTCCCACCAGGACCGGACGGCCACGCAGCGTCGGCCGGGTGAGCTGCTCGACGGACGCGAAGAAGGCGTCCATGTCGACGTGCACCACCCAGCGTCGCTCACCTGTCCCGGAACCTGTCACGGCCCCCATCCTAGATCGCCCGGGCTACGTCGCCGGGTTCACGGAGGAGCGGTCGACCTT
Source organism: Corynebacterium sp. (assembly GCF_022712275.1). GTDB lineage: Bacteria > Actinomycetota > Actinomycetes > Mycobacteriales > Mycobacteriaceae > Corynebacterium. The sequence goes on from NZ_JALAGU010000013.1 coordinate 12,948, forward strand.
GAGCGCGAATTCCTCACGGCGATGCTCCACACTCGGCTTCACCCAGCGCCAGGAGAACCAGACGACGAGGATGATCGGGACGGAGACGATGACCGTCCAGAAGCCGATCGAGTCGCCCGAGGCGACGAGCACGACGACGAGCAGCAGGAAAGCCAGGGTGACCCAGTTGGAGACCGGGGCCAACGGCATCCGGAAGGACGGACGCTCGAACTCGCCGGCCTCGGCCCGCTTCCGGAACTTCATCTGGGCGATGATCATCGAACCCCAGGTGAGGATCAGCGTGACCGCGGTGAGGTTCATCGCGATGTCGAAGGCACGACCCGGGGCGACGTAGTTGATGACCACACCGACGATGATGACTGCACTGGTCAGGGCGATCCCACCGAAGGGGACGCCACGGTTGTTGAGCTGGCCGAGTGCATGCGGGGCCGACCCGGCGTGGGACATGGTGCGGATGACGCGTCCCGTGGAGTACAGGCCGGCGTTGAGGGAGGACAGTACCGCGGTGATGACGACGAGATTCATGATGTCGCCCATCTGGGAGACACCGACCTTCGAGAACACGGTCACGAACGGGCTCTCGTTCGCCTTGAACTCGGTGTACGGCAGCAGGAACGACATGACGAGCACGGAACCGCAGTAGAGGACCAGGATGCGCCAGACGACGTTGTTCACCGCACGCGGCATCTCGTCACGGGCGTTCTCGGTCTCACCGGCGGCGGTCGCGATGACCTCTATGCCGAGATAGGCGAAGAAGACACCGGAGGTCACCACGGCCAGCGGGACGACGCCCTCGGGGAAGATGCCGTCGTGGTCGGTGATGTTGTCCAGACCGGCGGAGAACCCTCCGATCTCATGGCCGGTGAGGATGAAGACAATGCCGGTGACCAGGAAGATCACGATAGCGGCGACCTTGATGAAGCTGAACCAGAACTCCAGCTCACCGAAGACGCGCACGCCGATCATGTTGAAGGCCACGACGACGACCAGTGCAACCAGCGCCAGCACCCACTGCGGTACCGGGTCGAAGACCGGCCAGAACTTCAGGTACAGGGCAAAGGCGGTCACGTCGGCGATACCGGTGATGGCCCACTGGAGGAAATAGTTCCACCCCAGCAGGTAGGCGGCGCGCTCTCCGAGGAACTCACGGGCGTAGGAGACCACGCCACCGGAGCTCGGGCGGTGCATGACCAGCTCGCCGATGGCACGCAGCACGAGGAAGCCGAAGAAGCCGCACACCGCGTATGCGATGAACAGGGACGGGCCGGCGTCGTGGAGGCGTCCGCCGGCGCCGAGGAACAGACCGGTACCGATGGCGGAACCGATGGCCATCATCTGGATGTGGCGGTGCTTGAGGCCCTTCTGATAGCCCTCCTGGTCAGCGGTCAGGAACGACGACGTCGCCTGTGACCTCTGTATCTGATTCTCTGTCACCGTAGGGCGACCTTCCTTGATATATACCGAAGTAAACTAAGTTAACCCGGTCCGAGAGAACACCACCGCCGGGACCGTCACCCCGGCATATCTGTCGGAGATCAGGTCCCGGCGGTGTTCCGTCGGGATGGTCTGTTGCTCTTGAAGCTGACGGTCGGCGTCAGTTGCCGGTGACGCGCTCCACGGTAACCGTGCAGCCGTCGCCGGTGTCGTGCGTGAGAACCTCACCGGTGATCACCTTAGCCGTGGTGGCGAGAACCTCACGGGCGATGGTGTCGATGTGGGCCTCCGCCCACCCCCGTCGTCCCTCCGGGACGGACAGCACGAGGCTGATCCGGTCGGAGACGTCGAAGTCCTCGGTGCGGCGGGCGTCCTGGATCCCCCGGATACGGTCCGCGGCCCAGCCCTCTGCCTCCAGCTCCTCGGTGAGCGTCATGTCGAGCACGACGAGGCCCTCCGTGCCGGGGATTTCGGCGGTGCGCTCCGGGTCGACGGCGACGAGCTTGCGGGAGTACTCCCCCTCGATCAGACCGATACCGTCGGCGACGACCGCACCGGCCCCGGAGACGGTGTAGTTGCCGGACTTCACGGCCTTGATGACTTTCTGCACGTCCTTGCCGAGGCGGGGGCCGGCGACCCGGGCGTTGACGACGACATCGAAGCGTCCCACGGAACTGACGTCATCGGTCAGGATGACCTCCTTGACGTTCACCTCGTCACCGATGATGTCGGTGAAGTCGGCGAGACGTGCCGAGGACGGCAGCGCCACGGTGAGGCTCTGCAGCGGCAGACGGTTGCGCAGCTTGTTCGCCTTCCGCAGCGAGGACGACGCGGAGCAGACGCTGCGGACCTCGTCCATCGCTGCGACGAGAGCGGCGTCCGCCGGGAACTCCTCGGCGTCCGGCCAGTCGGTGAGATGCACCGAGCGTCCACCGGTCAGACCGCGCCAGATGACCTCGGTGGTCATCGGCAGCAGCGGGGCGCTGATACGGCAGAGGGTCTCCAGCACGGTGTAGAGGGTGTTGAAGGCCTCCGGGAACTCACCGTCGCCGGCCCAGAAGCGGTCACGGGAACGGCGCACGTACCAGTTGGTCAGGGCGTCACAGAACTGCCGGATCTCGTCGGTGGCCGCGGCGATGTTCGTGGCGTCCAGCGAGGCGGTCACCTCGACGACCGTGTCGTGCAGCTTCGCGAGGATGTAGCGGTCCAGCACGTTGGTGGACGTGGTCGAACGCTCCGCCGGGGTGTGGGCGTAGAGCCGCAGGAAGGAGTAGGCGTTCCACATCGGCAGCATCGCCTGGCGCACGCCCTCACGGATGCCCTGCTCGGTGACGATGAGATTGCCGCCACGCAGGATCGGCGAGCTCATGAGGAACCAGCGCATCGCATCGGAGCCGTCACGGTCGAAGACACCGTTGACGTCGGGGTAGTTGCCCTTGGACTTGGACATCTTCAGGCCGTCGTCGCCGAGGACGATGCCGTGGGAGACGACCTTCTTGAACGCCGGGCGGTCGAAGAGCGCGGTGGACAGCACATGGAGCAGGTAGAACCAGCCACGGGTCTGGCCAATGTACTCGACGATGAAGTCCGCCGGCGAGTGGGTGTCGAACCAGTCCTTGTTCTCGAAGGGGTAGTGCACCTGGGCGAAGGGCATGGAGCCGGAGTCGAACCAGACGTCGAGGACGTCGGGGACGCGCCGCATGGTGGACTTCCCCGTCGGATCATCCGGGTTCGGGCGGGTCAGCTCGTCGATGTACGGGCGGTGGAGGGAGTCCGGACGGACGCCGAAGTCCGCCTCGAGCTCATCGAGGGAGCCGTAGACGTCGATACGCGGGTAGGCGTCGTCATCGGAGACCCACACCGGGATCGGGGAACCCCAGTAGCGGGACCGGGAGATGTTCCAGTCGCGGGCACCCTCCAGCCACTTGCCGAACTGGCCGTCGCGGATGTGCTCCGGGATCCACTCGATCTGGTCGTGGTTGAGCTCGACCATACGGTCACGGAATGTCGTGACGGAGACGAACCAGCTGGGCAGCGCCATGTAGATGAGCGGCTCGCCGGACCGCCAGGAGTGCGGGTAGGAGTGCTCGATGGTCTGGTCGCGGACGATCCGCGCCTTCTCCTTGAGATCCCGGATGATCTGCCGGTTGGCGTCGAAGACGAGCTGACCCTGGTAGTCGGGCACCAGAGAGGTGAACTTGCCGTCCATGTCCACCGGGATGACGACCTCGATACCTGCGGCGTTGCAGGTGGTCATGTCGTCCTCACCGAAGGCCGGGGCCTGGTGGACGATACCGGTACCGTCCTCTGTGGTGACGTAGTCGGCGGCGAGGATACGGAAGGCACCCTGCTCCGCACGGTCGGCGAAGTAGTCGAAGGGCGGGATGTAGGTCAGGCCCACGAGCTGGTCGCCGGTGAACTCGGCAATGACCTCGGCGGCCTCGGACGCCCCACCCAGCTCCTTCACGTAGGCGCCCATGAGGTCCTTGGCCAGCAGCACCTTCTGCCCTGCGACCGCCCCGGCCCCGTCGTCGGCGACCTTGACCAGGGCGTAGGTGACCGCCGGGTTGACGGCGAGTGCCAGGTGCGAGGGCAGGGTCCACGGGGTGGTCGTCCACGCCATCGCGGCAGCGTCCGCGAGCTCGGGGTGCGCGGCGAGCGTGTCGACCGCGGCGGTGCCCGGCCAGGCGCCGGTCACCGGGAAGGTCACGGTGACCGTGGGGTCCTGACGCATCTTGTAGGAGTCGTCCAGGCGGGTCTCCTGGTTCGACAGCGGGGTGTGCTCGGCCCAGGAGTACGGCAGGACGCGGAAGCCCTGGTAGATGAGCCCCTTGTCGTAGAGGGTCTTGAAGGCCCAGATCACGGATTCCATGTAGGACAGGTCCATGGTCTTGTAGCCGTTGTCGAAATCCACCCAGCGGGCCTGACGGGTGACGTAGTCCTTCCACTCCCCCGCGTACCGCAACACAGACTCGGCGCAGTAGTCGTTGAAGGCGGCGAGGCCCATCTCCTCGATCTGGCCCTTGTCCTTGATGCCCAGCTGCTTCTCCGCCTCGAGCTCGGCGGGCAGACCGTGGGTGTCCCAGCCGAAGACGCGCGGGACCTTGTAGCCGCGCATGGTCTTGTAGCGCGGGACGATGTCCTTGACGTAGCCGGTGAGCAGGTGGCCGTAGTGCGGTAGGCCGTTGGCGAAGGGCGGGCCGTCGTAGAAGATGTACTCTTCGGCGCCCTCACGGTTCCTCAGCGACTCCTGGAACGTGTCGTCCTCTGCCCAGTAGGACAGGACGTTGCGCTCCATGAGCGGGAACGAACTGGTTCCGTCACTCATGTCGGTACGGGGGTAAGCACCGCCGGCGGGGGTGGTCATCGCGGACTCCTTGAAGGTTGTTCGTCTCAAGTCCGCGGGGACGCTCCCGTTGCCGGTCGCGCGGTACCACCCCGCTTGATCTCCCCCACCGTCGAATGTCGTGGGGAGTTCCGCTCATCGTGCGGCGTGACGTGCCGCGGTCCCGTCCGGTTCTACTGGGGACACGGGGCTCAACGCCCGGTGTCCGGTTCTTCCGGAGTGCTCCCCGGTGATGGCCGGATCAGTGCACGTGGTGGTCCCGCACGGCGGCGCAGGACCCACCAGGGGGTCAGTATAGCCCCTCTACCGTCGTTTCAGTGCAACCAGGTCGACGACGAACAGCACGACGCCGACAGCAGCGACCCCCACACACACCCACGCCCACACCGCCGAACCCACGTACAGGGCCACCAGTAGTGCGATGAACCCGAGGAGGGACAGGATGAGGGAGAGGGCGAGCATGGGGGTCAGTGACTCCGGTTACTACTTGTTGTTGCCGAAGTTGATGTTGTTCGCCGCGGGGGCGGCGGTGCTCCGGCTGTTGAGCTCCTCGAGCTGGGACTCGAGGAAGGTCTTCAGACGGGTACGGTACTCCCGCTCGTAGGTACGCAGTTCCTCGATGCGTCCCTCAAGGGTCGTCTGCTGCTTCTTGATGGTCGTCATGATCTCGGTGTGCTTGCGCTCAGCGTCCTGCTCCAGGGAAGTGGCCTTCTCCTGGGCGGCCCGGACCTGGGCCTCGGACTGGGCGGTCGCGTCGGCGAGGAGAGTGTCCGCCTTCTGGCGGGCGTCGCTGACCAGTGTGTCGGACTGCTGACGGGCATCGGCCAGGAGCTTGTCGGAGGTCTGCTTGGCATCGGCGAGCTGCTTCTCGGACCGCTGCTTGGCATCGGCCAGCTGGGACTGAGAGGTGCTGTTGGCGGAGTCGAGGGTCTTGTCTGCCTCGGCACGCGCCTCGGAGAGCATGGACTGGGCCTCCTGCTTCGCATCCCCGGTGAGACGGTCGGCCATCTCCTGGGCCAGGGACAGGACGCGGGCGGCCTGCATGTGGGTCTCGGCGGAGGCGTTGCCGTCGCCGGCCGCGGCAGCGACCTGCTGGGCCGGGGCGGCCTTATCACCCTGCTCGGAGGCCTTCTGGGCATCCGCCGCAGCGCGCTCGGCCTTGGCTGCCCGCTCCTCGGCGGCCCGCGCAGCGGTCTGCGCGTTCTTGAGCTGGAGCTCCAGGTCCTTGACCCGGGCCTCGGCGCGGGAGCGGCCCTCTTCCGCGGACTGCGCAGCGGCGGTCGCACGGTTGAGTTCCTCCGGATCCGCGGCAGACGCGGCAGCAGCGGCTCCGGACACCTCGGCAGCGGGGGCTGCGGAGGCACCGGCTTCGAGCTGGGAGCGGAGCTCCTCCTTCTCGTCCTCGAGCTCGGCCAGCGTGTCCTCGACGAGGTCGAGGAACTGGTCGACCTCGTCCTCGTTGTAGCCACGCTTGCCGATCGGCGGCTTGCTGAAGGCCACGTTATGAACGTCAGCGGGAGTCAACGGCATCGGTAGTTCCCTTCACAGTCGGTGTATCAGGTTCAGATCCTAGCAGGCACCGCAGACGAGAGTCTGAAGTTCAACCTCAAGTGCAATCTAACAGCAAAGTTATACAGCAACTTCAACCCCACTAGCAACAGAAGCCCCGTAATGATCCACCGGAACCCCCGGAAAATGAAGAAGCCGCCGTCTCACCCGGACCCACATTCCAGGGAAGACGACGGCTTCGGTCACTACACACGACATCTCCGTGGACTCAGGGCCACGAAGACGATTCCAGTGTAGCGGCCCCGCGAACGGGACACAACGGATATTGCGATATTGGTTTCTCGGTCACGCCATGCCGTTGGCGACGGTGATGAGAATCGTGACGAGAATCGACAGTCCGAAGAAAAGCACCAGGATCGAGACATCCAGCGCCACTCCCCCGAACCGGATCGGCGGAATGAGCCTCCGCAGCGGCTTCACGGCGACATCCGTGAGTACGAACATCGGTTCTGCGACCAGCGCAAACCCGCGTGACGGGGACCACCGGCGGGAGAAGGACCGGATCATCTCGACGATCACCCTGCCCAACAGGATGAACCAGTAGACGCGCAGGACAAGAGCGATGATGTAGAGCGCAGTTGCCACAGTCGGTTACCGCTCCCCGGAAAGCCGGGACTCGAGGGTGTCCCTCTGGTCCAGGTTCAGTCGGATGCCTTCGGGCAGCAGGGCGAAGTTCCGGGAACCTCCGATCTTCTCGACCTTGCCGTCGAGGCCGGCGGCCAGCCCGCCGACGTAGGCGAGGAACTGCAGCCCCTCGGCCTTGTCGAGGTCACTGAGGTTGAACCCGACGATGTCGCCACGGCGGTACTCCGGGGTGACCTTGTTGACGTCGCGGTACTCACGGACCTCGACGATGACGAGCTCCGGGGTACGCGCCGGAACCACGGCAGGCTCGGCGACCGCCGGCCGACCGGGTACACGGTCACCGAGGGCGGCGCCGGGGCGTGCGCTCTCCGGACGGCCGTACCGGCTGTGCTCCCGGGTGGGGGCCGGATCGGCGTGTCGACCCGACGGGGCACCGTAATGGTCCTCGTGCACCGGACGGCGCTCCTCACGACGGTCGTCGTCCCGGAAGTCGTCCCGGAAGTCGTCCTGGAAGTCGTCCCGGGGGTAGTCCCGGTCGTCGAAGCTGTCGATAGCACCGAAACCGAAGAAGCCCTTGGTCTTCTCGATGAATCCCTCTGCCATGGTCTCTCTCACTTTCGTCGCTCGTCGTTCTCTGGTCCAAAGGTACCGGTGTCAGGGCATCCAGACCACTGAAGCCTGCCGGCCCGTGGTGCCTTCTCTCCGGTAGGAGAAGAAGTTCTCCTCTGCCACCGTGCTGCGCGGATCAGCGTCAATGGACCTGACACCGAGCCCCAGCAACTGCCGGGTGATCCCGGCCCTGATGTCGAGACCCGGGGTGCCCACCCTGGTGGTGGTCCGGGACCCGGGGAGACGGGACTCCACATCGGCCGCCATGGCCTCGGGAACCTCGTAGTCCTCCCCTGCCGCCGCTGCACCGAGCAGAGCGTGGATCCGGGCCGGGGATGCACCGAGTTCCACCATCGCATCGACAGCCTTCGGGACGATGCCGTTGCGGGCACCGGTCCGACCGGCGTGCACCGCGGCGACCACACCCGCCTCCTCATCGGAGAGCAGGACAGGCACACAGTCGGCGGTGAGGACGACCAGTGCCACACCTGGCAACGTGGTGACCAGCGCATCAGTCACCTCCACCGGGTTACCGTGGAGACTGTCGAGCAGCTCAGCGGTGACCTCCGTGACGTTCGGCGAATGGATCTGCTCCATGTAGACCATCTGCTCGGCCGGGAGCTCCAGCAGGGACGCCAGACGGGCCCGGTTGGCGGCGACGGCGGCCGGGTCGTCCCCGACATGGTCACCGAGATTGAAACTGCCGTAGACGCCGTCGGAGACACCGCCGTTGCGGTCGGTGACGACCTTACGGACCTTCCGGTCCCTGCGGTCGTCTCCCACGGACTCAGAAGAAGTCGGGGAGATCAAGGTCATCCTCCGCTTCCTCGCGGCGGCGGGAGCCCCGGCCGTTGCGGGCCGCGTCCTCGTGCGGAGTGAACAGACCGTCATTCTCCCGCTGCTGACGCGACTGGGCCGCAGCACGCTGGGAGCGGTCCGGGGCGGCGTCCTGGCCGAAGATCCCCTGACGGGACTCAGGTCCGCGGGTCTCGCGGGCCACAGCCGGCGCCGGGGACTGGTCGGGCTGCTCGGCGGCCTGCACCGGATCCACCGGCTCCGGTGCGCGGTGCTGACCGCGGCTCGGCAGGGCGTTGACGTTGGCGGAGTCGTCGAAACCGGTGGCGATGACGGTCACGCGGACCTCGTCACCCAGTGAATCGTCGACGATGGTGCCGAAGATGATGTTGGCGTCCTCGTCGGCGAGTTCCTCGACCAGGGACGCGGCTTCGTTGACCTCGAACAGGCCGAGATCGCCGCCACCGGCGAAGGACAGCAGCACGCCGGTCGCCCCCTCCATGGTGGACTCCAGCAGAGGGGAGTTGATCGCCGCCTGGGCAGCCTCCTTGGCACGGTTGTCGCCACGGGCGACACCGACACCCATGAGGGCGGAGCCGGCGTCCGTCATGACGGAGCGGACATCGGCGAAGTCGACGTTGATCATGCCCGGGGTGGTGATGAGCTTGGTGATGCCCTCGACACCGGAGTGCAGGACCTCGTCTGCCAGGCGGAAGGCCTCCATGAGCTGCAGTGCCGGATCACTGTTCTTCAGCAGGCTGTCATTCGGGATGACGATGAGGGTGTCACAGACGTCCTTGAGGGCGTCGATGCCCTCCAGGGCCTGCTTCGCACGCTTGCGACCTTCGAAGCCGAAAGGGCGGGTGACGATACCGACCGTCAGCGCGCCCTGCTTCTTGGCGATCTGCGCGACCACGGGAGCAGCGCCCGTACCGGTTCCTCCGCCCTCGCCACAGGTCACGAAGACCATGTCGGAGCCCTCGAGCATCTCCTCGATCTGGTCCCGACTGTCCTCGGCCGCGGCACGGCCGACCTCAGGGTTGGCGCCGGCACCGAGACCGCGGGTCTTCTCCCGGCCGATGTCGAGCTTGGAGTCCGCGTCGGTGAACATCAGCGCCTGTGCGTCAGTGTTGATCGCCACGAACTCCACCCCCTGAAGGTTCGCCTCGATCATCCGGTTGACGGCGTTCACTCCGCCGCCACCCACACCGACCACGGTGATCTTGGCGATGTGGTTGTCAAAGTCGCTCATGTTGCGTGTTCTCCCTGTGCTGATCTGCTGCTGTTCAGGCCCTCGCTCGTGGAACCCATCTTGAGGGACACGGCGCAGAATTGCCGGAACATTTTCTGTGGCGTGTCGTATCCCTCAACTCAAGGTTGAGGGTTGCGGGACTTTTCTCAGTCCCGGACGGCCGGCTGTGCCGGATTCGAGACATTCCACCGTGCACCCTCGCGGGTGAGCACGATGCGCGTCGCCTCCGCCTTCTCGTCGGCTCGGTCGGAGGTCCCCCAGAAGATCTCCCGGTCGTCACCGAACTTGAGCGTGACGCTGTCGGACGCGGGGGCGTCGACCTCGGTGACCCCTGCCCGGAACTCCGGGTCCATCTCGTCCAGGGCGCGGAGGACCTCCGCGGCGGCGGTGACCGCGTCCTGGTCGGTGGACGAGACCCGCATCGGGGTCGCACCCTCGGGCCGGACATCACGGAGGAACTGGTGTCCTCCGGTGTCGACGGCGACAGGCGTGCCACCGTCATCGAGGACACCGACTGCGGTGTGCTCGGTGACGGTGATCTTCACCGTCGACGGCCAGGACCGCGAGACCGTGACCGTGTCCACCCAGGGCAGCGAGGAGACCGCCGAGGCGGCCGAACCGGTGTCGATTCCGGCCATCCGGTCACCGTCGTCGATGCCCGAGGCGTCCTGCACTGACGCGGCGTCCTGGTTGACGGTGCCGTCGATCTGTACCTTCTTGACGGTCAGCAGCTGACTGACGAGCACGAGGCCGATGACCACGACGACGACCGCCGCCACGGTGGGCAGCAGCCAGCGCGGACGCGACTTCCGGTTCCTGTCCTTCCGGCTCTTCCGGGCCACGGGGATCAGGCCTCCCCGCCCAGTCGCCGCAGAATCTCGTCGGCGAGCATCGTGACCGTGCCCGCACCGACGGTGAGCACGACATCACCGGGGTGGGCGACCTCGGCCACCCGTTCCGGAACATCGCTGAAACGCTCCTCGTAGACCACCGGTACCGTCATGCGGTCGGTGATGATCCGGGAGGTCACACCCTCAACCGGGTCCTCGCGGGCACCGTAGATGTCTAGCACCACAGCGGTGTCCGCCAGGGACAGGGCCGCGGCGAACTCCTCGGCGAAGGTGATGGTGCGGGAGTAGAGGTGCGGCTGGAAGACCGCGATGACACGGCCCTCGGCCCCCTCCGCGGCGGCGCGGGCGGCGACCTTGTCGCGGGCGGCCGAGAGCACGGCCCGGACCTCGGTCGGGTGGTGGGCGTAGTCGTCGTAGACCTCGACACCCCCCGCGGTGCCGTGGTACTCGAAGCGACGGCGGACACCGTCGAAGGCGGCGACACCGTCGATCACCTCGTCGAGGTCGGACCCGACCAGTTCCCCGGCCAGCACGGCAGCGGTGGCGTTGAGGAGCATGTGGCGGCCAGGGGTGCGCACGGTGACGGTACGGACCGTGTCGGACTCCGGGAACCGGACGGTGGCCTGCGAACCACCGTAGACGGTCGTTCCGGCGTCCACGACCACCGCGCCGACCGGCACCGTCGGGTGGGCCTCGAAGGCGGCTGCGGTGCCGTAGCCCAGCACCCGTGCCCCCTCGGCCAGCTCGACCTCGCCGGCGACGACGCGCTCGGCGAGTTCCGCTGCGCCCGGGTCGTCGACACAGGTCACGAGGTAACCGTCGGGGACAACGCGCCCGGCGAAGGCGCCGAAGACCTCGTGGTAGGCCTCCTCGGTGCCGTAGAAGTCCAGGTGGTCGGCCTCGATGTTGGTGACCACCGCGACGGTCGGCGAGTAGGACAGGAAGGATCCGTCGGACTCGTCGGCCTCGGCGACGAAGACGTCACCGGTGCCGTGGTGGGCGTTGGTGCCGGCCCGGTTGAGCTGGCCGCCGATGGCGAAGGACGGGTCCATACCCGCGGCCTGCAGTCCCACCACGGCCATGGAGGTCGTCGATGTCTTGCCGTGCGTGCCCGAGACCAGGACCGCACGACGGTCCGCCATGAGCAGTGCCAGCAGGTCACTGCGGCGCAGCAGCGGGATCCCCCGCTCCGTGGCGGTGACGAGCTCAGGGTTGTCGTGCGGGATGGCGGCGAAGGAGATGACGACGGCGTCCGGCAGTTCTCCCCCGGAGGTGAGGTTCGCGGCGTCGTGGCCGACGGAGATCCGCGCACCGGCGGCGCGCAGCGCGAGGACGACCCGGGACTCCTTCATGTCGGAACCGCTCACGGCGATGCCGTGGTCGAGCAGGATACGGGCGATACCGGACATACCGGAGCCGCCGATACCGACCATGTGCACCCGGTGCAGCTGGTCGATGGAAGTGATGGGATTCGCGTTCATGGTCTACTTCCTGCGTGCAGTCTCGATGACGACGGTGGCGATACGGTCGGCGGCGTCCCGGTGCCCGGCGCCGCGGGCGGCCTCACCGGCGGCAGCGAGGCGTTCGGCGTCACGCAGCAGCGGGACGATCTCGCGGGCGACCCGGCCGGGGTCGAGCTCGGCGTCCTTGACGATGACGCCGCCGCCCGCGTCCACGACCGGACGGGCGTTGAGTTCCTGCTCCCCGTTGCCGTGCGGCAGCGGCACGTACACCGCCGGCAGACCACACGAGGAGATCTCGGCGACGGTCATTGCACCCGACCGGCAGAGCACCATGTCCGCCGCGGCCAGGGCGAGGTCCATCCGGTCGATGTAGGGTACGGCCACATAGGCCGGGGCACCGTCGACCTGTTCGACGTGGATGCTGTTCTTGCTACCGTAGGCGTGGAGGACACCGATACCGGCGTCCCCGAGCGTGCGGGCGGCACCACTGACGGCGTCGTTGATGGACGCCGCACCCTGGCTTCCACCGGTGACCAGCAGCACCGGCGAATCAGGGTCGAGGCCGAAGAACTCGCGGGCCTCGGCACGCAGTGCGGCGCGGTCGAGCTCCAGCAGTGACTGCCGTACCGGAATGCCGACGACCTCGGCACCCTTGAGTCCCGAGCCTTCCACGGCCTCGAGGACCCGGGCGCCGAGCCTGGCACCGAGCCGGTTGGCCATGCCGGTGCGGGCGTTCGCCTCATGGACGACAGTGGGGACCTTCGCCCATTTCGCGGCAAGGTAGGCCGGTCCGGAGACATAGCCGCCGAAACCGACGACGACATCGGCGTCCAGGTCATTGAGGGTACGTCTGGTCCGGTTCAGCGCACCGACGAGCCGGAAGGGGAAAGTGACGAGGTCTTTGTTGATCTTGCGGGGCACCGGGACCGCCGGGATCAGGGAGAGGGTCACTCCCCGCTCCGGAACGAGCCGGGTCTCGAGTCCGCGTTCCGTGCCCAGCGCGGTCACCCGGATACCGGGCTGTGCCTTGCGCAGTGCCTCGGCGACGGCGAGTGCCGGCTCGATGTGTCCGGCCGTCCCTCCACCTGCGAGAACAACGGACAGGGGTCGGGCGGACTGGGATGGATCATTCACGGACGGTGACGCCTCCTGGGCTCATCGGTGCGGTACTGACGTTGCTCGCGGGACCGGGTCCGGTCGTCGCGCTCCGGAGTATCACGGTACCCTGCCCGGGCACTCCGGTGGCGGGCGTCCCGGCGGTCGACGAAGTCCCCGGACCGCGGACCGGACCGACGGGTGACCGGTTCCCCGTAGCGGCGGGCCTGCGGGCGCACCCGGTCGCGCTGTTCGGCACCGGAGGTGTACGGCGCCGGCTCACGCAGCAGCAGGACGCGGTCGAACCAGGGGCGTCCCTCATGCTGCATCGACGAGACGGTCTCGGGTTCGTGACGGGCACAGTTGGCCAGCAGACCCAGCGTCGCCAGCGTGATGACGGCGGAGGTGCCGCCGGCCGAGATCAGCGGCAGCTGCACACCGGTGACCGGGAGCAGGCCGCAGACGTAGCCGATGTTGTAGAAGGCCTGACCGACGACACCGGCGGTGAGGGTGGCGGCGAGCAGCCGGAGGAAGGGGTCCGTCTGCCTGATCGCGGTACGGATGCCGAACCAGCCGAGGATGGTGAACAGGAGGATCACCGCGCCGGCGCCGAGGATGCCGAGCTCCTCACCGATGATGGCGAAGACGAAGTCGTTGGTGGCCTCCGGCAGATAGTTCCACTTCGCGCGGGACTGGCCGAGACCGACTCCGAGGAAGCCGCCGTCAGACAGCGAGTAGAGGCCCTGACGAGCCTGGTAGGCGGCGGCCTGACCGGTCTCGTCATCGAAGTTGAGACGGACGGCGTTGAACCATGTGCTGATCCGGTCGGACCGGTAGCTCATCGCCGTGATGGCGAGGGCACCGACCACCGTGATAATGCCCACCGCCACACCGAAGGCCCGGGTGGCGACACCACTGAACAGCAGGAGTGCGAGGACCACCAGGGCGAGGGAGAACATCATGCCGAGGTCGCGCTGCAGGAGGACCAGACCGAGGATGGCGAAGGAGACCATGATGAACGGTCCGAGCCCGTTCCTGATGTCCGGGCTCCGCCGGGTGTGCATCGACACCGCGGCTGCACCCCACACGGACAGTGCGAGCTTGGCGATCTCGGAAGGCTGGAAGGACAACGGTCCCAGGGCGATCCAGGACCGTGAACCGATGTCGTCGCCGACACCGATGACCAGCACCACGAGAAGTAGGGCGAAGGCCACGAACAGGAAGCCCGGCGCCCAGGCACGCAGCTTCGCAGGTCTGACCCACAGTGCGCCCCACATGACCGCCAGGCCGACGAGGACGATCACCGCCTGCCGGAGGAACTGGGCGAAGACGCTGCCGGAGCCGTCGGCGCCACGTGAGGTGACCATCGACGAGGACAGGGAGATCATGAGGCCGAGTGCCACGAGGATACCGGTGACCAGGACGATCACCTTGTAGTCGAGCTGCGGGGAATCCAGCAGTCGGCGCCACTTCTCCTGCAGCCCCTTCCACGGGGACGCGTCGGCGGACGCCCTCTGCCGGGGACGTCGCGACGCGGTCGGCCGCTGTGTCGTACGGTCACTCATCTGCGTCCCGTCCTCACTTCAGTGTCGACTCGCGTGCGTATTCGGCGAACAGGTCGCCACGTCGGGACATGCCAGGATACATGTCGAGCGAGGCCGCGGCGGGAGCCAGAACGACCGTGTCGCCTGCGGTCGCGGCAGCCCGGGCAGCGGCGACGACTTCGGCCATCGCGGCCGCCGGGTCGGTGGAATCCACCACGGTCACCGGGACGCCCGGTGCGGCGGACGCCAGTTCGTCGGCCAGGATCCGACGGTCCACACCGAGCAGCACCACGGCCTTGAGTGCCGGGGCGACCGCGGCGACGAGACCGTCGACAGCGGCTCCCTTGAGTTGTCCTCCGGCGACCCAGATGACGTCGTTGAGTCCGCGCAGTGCGGCCTCGGCGGCATGCGGGTTGGTCGCCTTGGAGTTGTCCACCCAGTCCACGCCGTCGGTGGTGGCGACGACCTGACCGCGGTGGGCGGCGACGGTGAACCCGGCCAGGGCACGGGACACGGCCTGCGGTGAGACGTCGACGGCCCGGGCCAGGGCGGCGGCGGCGGTGGCGTCGGCCACACCCGCCGGACCCGCCGGGGAGATCCCGGTGGCCGGGGCGAGTGTCGTGACGGTCCCGGTGGCTGCGTCAAGTTCGACGATCTGCCCGTCGCGCACGCCGGTCACCACGGACGCACCGGTGGTGTCGTCCGCGGGATCACCGAGGGTCACGGCACGGTGCGCTCCGGTGACGACACCGGTGTCGCGGACACTGTCCAGCACCGCGGCATCGTCGAGAGCCAGCACCGGCACCCTCCCGGTCAGGACGCGGACCTTGTCAGCGGCGTACTTCGCGAAGGAGCCGTGCCAGTCGAGGTGGTCGTCGGCGAGATTGAGGACGCAGCCGGCGTCTGGCGCGAAATGCGGTGCCCAGTGCAGCTGGAAGCTGGAGACCTCGGCGGCGAGGACGTCGACCCGCGGCTCGGCGAGCAGTGCATCACCGGGCGGGGTACCGATGTTGCCGACGGCGGTGACCGACCGACTGTCCGCCGCGAGCACCGCGGCGAGCATGGCGGTAGTGGTCGTCTTGCCGTTGGTGCCGGTCACCGCGAGCCAGGTCCGCGGATCTCCGAAGAGGCCCGCGCGGTCGGCCAGCCACGCGGCGTCGATGTCACCGATGACCGGCACACCGGCGTCAGCGGCGGCGACGAGCAGTGGGGAGTCCGGACGCCAGCCCGGGGACGTGACCAGAAGGTCGACCTCGCCCAGTGCGTCCCGTGCTTCGGTGACTGACACGGCGAACGCACCGGTCTGTGCCGCGAGCTCCTGCCCGCGGTCGGTGTTGTCGTCCGCGAGGGTCACGGTGCAGCCCAGCGGCGCGAGCATCCGGGTGACACCGGCGCCGGCCACCCCGGCTCCTGCGACGAGGACCCGGCCGGACGAAAGTGCTTCGGTGATGGTCACGGTGTGTCTCTCCTAGAGGCCTGCGCCACGGAGCCATTCGCTGTAGAACAGCGCGACACCGCCCATGGCGAAGAGTGCGGAGAGCAGCCAGAACCGGACGACGACCGTGGTCTCCGCCCAGCCCCCCTGCTCGAAGTGGTGGTGGAAGGGCGCCATGCGGAACACGCGGCGTCCGGTGGTCTTGAACGAGCCGACCTGGATCACGACGCTGGCGGCCTCCATGACGAAAAGGAAGGCGACGACGATCATCAGCAGCTCGGTGCGGGAGGTGATGGACAGACCGGCGACGAGACCACCGAGGGCCAGGGAGCCGGTGTCACCCATGAAGATCTTGGCCGGGGCGGCGTTCCACCACAGGAAACCGAGGCAACCGCCGAGTCCGGCGCCGGCGAGCATCGCGAGGTCCAGCGGGTCGCGCACCTGGTAGCAGCTCACCGCGGCGTCCACGGAGCAGGAGTTGCGGAACTGCCAGAAGGTCATCACCACGTAGGCGGCGAGCACGATACCCGAGACACCGGCAGCCAGGCCGTCGAGTCCGTCGGTGAGGTTCACGGCGTTCGACCAGGCGGAGATGACGATGTAGATGAAGACGAGGAAGATGATGGTGCCGATCACCGCACCGCCGACCTTGAGGTCGAAGGTGTTGATGTCACGGATGAAGGACAGCTTCGTCGACGCCGGGGTGAGGTCGTGCGAGTTCGGGAACTGCAGGATCAGGATGCCGAAGACGACGGCGATGATGAGCTGCAGGGCGAGCTTCGCCCGGGCGTTGAGGCCGAGGTTCCGGCCCATGACCAGCTTGATGTAGTCGTCGGCGAACCCGACGCCACCGAGGGCGAGGGTGAGGCCGAGGACGAGCCAGCCGGAGGCACCGGGGCCGGCACCGTTGGTCGCCAGGCCGACGATGACGGCGACAAGGTATCCGACGGTGATACCGACGAGAATGGCGATACCGCCCATGGTCGGGGTGCCACGCTTGCGCAGGTGGGACTTCGGTCCTTCCTCACGGATCTCCTGCCCGATGCCCTCAGCGGAGAACCGCTTGATGAGGGCCGGGGTGAGGAAGATGGCGACGAAGAACGAGACTGCCGCTGCGACGATGATCTGCATCATGGGATGTGCCGGTTACCTTGCCTGGGAGGAATTGGAGACGGCGGCGTGGAGGCCTTCGGCCACGCGCCACAGTCCGTCAGAATAAGAGGCCTTGACGAGGACGACGTCGCCGGGGTGGGTGGGCGCGCCGGTGAGAAGGTTCACGGCACCGTCGACATCGTCGACCTGCCGGGTCCAGATCCCGCCGTCGGTACCGGCGGCGGCCAGGGCATCCTGGTTGACGCCGTGGCCGACGACGATGAGCCGGTCGATGCCGCGCTCGGCGAGGTACCCGCCGATGCCGGTGTGTTCACCGACGGCATCCTCCCCGAGCTCCGCCATCTGGCCGAGGACAGCCCAGGACTCCTTGCCGGCACGGGTCGACGTGGCGTGCGCCAGGGCGTCGATCCCGGCCCGCATCGAGTCCGGGTTTGCGTTGTAGGAGTCGTTGATGACAGTGAGCCCGTCGGGACGGGTCCGCACGTCCATGCGGTTCGCACTGGCGGCGACGTAGCCGGTCAGCGCCGCCGCGACCTCCGAGGGGGCCAGACCGCACTCGATGGCGGCCGCCGCGGCAGCCAGGGCGTTGGCGACATTGTGCGCGCCGAAGACGCCGAGGCTGACCTTCACCGGATCACCCTTGGGGTGGTGCAGGAGGAAGGACGCCCGGGCGACCTCGTCGAGGGTGATGTCCGAGGCCCGGTAGTCGGCGGTGCCGTCGGCGCCCTGGTCGGCCGAGTAGTACACGACCCGCGCGGTGGTGCGCGGCGCCATCCCGGACACCAGGTCGTCATCGGCGTTGAGCACCGCCACACCACCGTCGGCGGCCGACGGCAGTGCCTCGACCAGCTCGCCCTTGGCCTGCGCGATGCCCTCGCGGGAACCGAACTCACCGAGGTGGGCGGTGCCGACGTTAAGGACCACACCGATCTGCGGCGGGGCGATGCGTGCCAGGTGGGCGATATGACCGCGACCACGGGCCGACATCTCCGCGACGAGGTACTTCGTCGTCCGGCCGGCCTTGAGCACGGTGTACGGGTGACCGATCTCGTTGTTGAGGCTGCCGGGCGGGGCGATGGTCTCGCCGTCGCGGGAGAACACCGCACCGAGCAGGTCCTTGGTCGAGGTCTTACCGGCCGAGCCGGTGACCCCGATGACCGTCAGACCGTTCTCCGCGACGAGCACGTCGGTGCTGTGTCGGGCGAGCCGGGACACCGCGGTGATGACCCGCTCCCCCGCCCCGTCGGGGTCGTTGTCGAGGTAGGACGCGTTGCGCTGCGTCCCCTCCTCTTCCCCGACCACCGGGCAGAGCAGTTCGGGCAACGAGGTGGGCCGGCCGGCCATGACGAGGGACGCCCCGGCCTCGAGCGCGGGGCCGACGAAGTCATGCCCGTCGACACGGGCGCCGGGCAGTGCCATGTAGACACTGCCGGCGGTGATGCGGCGGGAGTCGAACTCCACAGGCCCCGTCACCACCGTGTCAGGGTCTGCGCCGTCGACCAGGGTGCCGCCGGTGACATCGGCGATTTCTCCTGCGGTCAGTTCGATCATGCTTCAGACTCCTTGTGTTCAGGGAGGTCGGAGAGTGCGTCAGCGAGTTCCACCCGGTCGTCGAAGTCGACGACGGTGTCCCCGATGATCTGCCCGGATTCATGGCCCTTACCGGCCACGACGATGACGTCGCCGGAGCGGGCCCAGGCCACGGCGGCGCGGATGGCCTCGGCGCGGTCACCGATCTCCCGGATCCCGGGTGTCACCCCGTCGGTGCGCCGGGCCGCGGCGTCGGTGGCACCGGCGAGGACAGCGGCACGGATCGTCGCAGGGTCCTCATCACGCGGGTTGTCGTCTGTGACGATGACGAGGTCTGCCACGGCAGCTGCGGCGGCCCCCATCTTCGGGCGCTTCTCGTGGTCACGGTTGCCACCGGCCCCGAGGACGACACCGAGACGACCTCGTGAGGTGCCGCCCCGACCGGCCGCCGCTCGGTCGAGTTGGCCGTTGAGGGTGTCGAGGACCGCGGTGACGGCGCCCGGCTTATGGGCGTAGTCGACCAGGGCGAGGAAGTCCACGGCAGTCTGCGGGGAGGATCCGGAGATCTTCTCCATCCGGCCCGGCACGCTGACCTCGGCCAGTTCCGCGGCGATCGAGGCGTCCTCCCCTGCCGCCACAAGGGTGGCCAGGGCGAGGGTGGCGTTGGCGACGTTGAAGGCGCCCGGGATCGACAGGTCGAAATCGACCGCCCCCTCCGCCCGGTCCACGGTGATGTGCTGGGTACCGTCGGGGTGGACGGCGACATCGCTGACCTGCCAGGTCGCGGCCTCGCCACCGGTCGATACGGTGACTGTGTCGTCCCCGGTACGCTCTGCGAGGCGCCGGCCCCACCCGTCGTCGACGCAGACGACGGACACCGGCAACTCGGCGGTCGGGTCCTGCGGCTCGGTGAACAGCAGGGACTTCGCGTCGAAATAGTCCTCCATCGTGGGGTGGAAGTCGAGATGGTCCTGGGAGAGGTTGGTGAACCCGGCGACGTCGAAATCGACGCCACGGACCCGGCCGAGGACCAGGGCGTGGGAGGAGACCTCCATGACCACATGGGTCACCCCCTCATCGCGCATCCGGGCGAAGAGCGCCTGCAGGGTCGGGGCCTCCGGTGTGGTCAGCGAGGTCGGGATCTTCCGGCCGTCGATACGCGTACCGGTGGTGCCGATGAGACCGACATGGCGACGCCCCAGCAGGGCGCGCTCCATCATGTAGGTCGTCGTCGTCTTGCCGCTGGTGCCGGTGACACCGATGACGGTCATGTCCCGTGACGGGTGGCCGTGGATCTCCGCGGCGACAGGGCCGAGCCACTGCCGGCAGTCGTCGACCACGAGGACGGTCCCCTGCCAGGACTCCTCCGCGAGGACGCCGAGACCTTCCTCGTCGGTGAGCACGCTGTGCCCGGCGGACTGTCCGGCGAACCGGGCGCCGTGGGCACGGGTGCCGGGAACGGCCATGAACAGTCCGTCGGCGGGGACGTCGCGGGCGTCGATGGCCGCGGTGGCGACGGTCTGACGTCCCTGCTCAGCGGTCGCCGCGGTACCGTCCACGTCGACGAGGCGGCCACCGGTCAGCTCGGAGAGGCGGGCGAGGGTCGGACGGGTCGGATGTGACGGGCTTGTCGGGCTGGTCGCTGTCACTGGGCCTCCAGGATGAGTCGAGGTGCCTCCGTGGCGGACAGCGGCACGTTGTAGTGGTCGAGCAGCCACGAACCGACGTCGTGGAACAGCGGGCCGGCGGACTGACCGCCGCTGCCGTCGGAACTGCGCTGCGGGTTGTCGAGCATGATGCCCACGACGAACCGGGGATCGTCGGCCGGGGCGATGCCGGCGTAGGTGATCCAGTAGTCGGAGTTCGAGTAGGCCTTGGTGTCAGGGTCGATCTGCTGGGCGGTACCGGTCTTGCCGGCCGTCTGGTAGCCCTCGATGCCGGCGCCGGGCGCGGTGCCCTGCTGGATGCCGGTCGGGTCGGTCTGGTTCACCGCCCGGAACATATCGACCACGGTGCGGGCCGTCGCCGGGGAGACCACACGGATCTCCTCCGGATCGTCCTGCGGGATCTCCGTACCGTCGGGCGAGGTCACTGAGCTGATCAGTGACGGGGTGACACGCACGCCGTCATTGGCGAGGGCCTGGTAGATGCTCGTCATCTGCAGCAGGTTCATCGACATGCCCTGACCGATGGGCAGGTTGGCGAAGGTGCCGCCGGACCACTGGTCGAGGTCCGGGACGTAGCCTGCGGTCTCCGACGGCAGTCCGAGATCGCTGGCCTGGCCGATGCCGAAGTTATGGAGGTACTCGGCGAACTTTTCCTCGCCGACCCGGTCGGCGAGCATCAGCGTGCCCACGTTGGAGGACTTACCGAAGACACCGGTGGTGGTGTACGGCACGACCCCGTGGTCCCAGGCGTCCTTGACCGTCACGCCGGACATCTCGATGGTGCCGGGGACCTGGAGAACCTCGTCCGGGGTGGTCTTGCCCTCCTCAATGGCTGCGGCGGCGGTCATGACCTTGGCGACCGAACCCGGCTCAAAGGCGTTCTCGACGACCCGGTTGGTGAACTCCTTGCCCTGGTCGACCTGCTTGTTGAGGTCACCCATCGGGTTGATGGTGTCCGAGGTCGCCATGGCGATGACCTCGGCGGACTTCGCGTCGAGGACGACGGCGGACGCGGACTCCGCGCCGGACTTCTCCTTGGCCTGCTGGACCTGCTGCTGGATATAGGCCTGGGCGTCGGTGTCGAGGGTGAGCTGGAAGGAGTCGCCGTCGACGGCCGGGTGGCGGTCACGGACCGTACCCGGGATGACAGCGGAGTCGCCGACATCGGAGGTGACGCTGCCGTTGGTGCCCTGCAGGCGGGCGTCCTGCGACAGCTCGAGGCCGTACTGCCCGCCCTCGATACCGTCGCCGACCCAGCCGTACTTGCCGACGATGTTCGCGCCGACCGCACCGTTGGGGTACTGGCGGACGTCCTGGTTCTCGGTGGACAGTTCGGGCCACCGGGCGACGATCCGCTCCGCGATGTCGGGGTCGACGTTCTGCACCAGGCGGACGTAGTTCTTGTCGGAGGTCAACGCCTCGCGCAGGTCCTCCTTCTTCACTGCTTCGGTGTCGCCCTCGAGCATGGCGGGCAGTTCCTCGACGATCTCGTCGAGCTGCTCGTCCGGGGGCAGTGCACCCTCCGGATTGTCCTCGGTCCGCTTGTCGATCTTGTAGCGGTCGGCCATGTAGGTTTCGAGCTGGTTGGGGAAGGCGACGATCATCGAGGCCTTCATGGTGTATGCGAGATCACGGCCGTCACGGTCGGTGACGGCACCCCGGTCGGCGTACAGCGGGGTCTGTACGGTGCGTTGCTCGGAAGCACTGTGGGCGAGCCCGTCCTGCTGGAGGAGCTGAACCTGGACCAGTCGGGCCATGAGCACGAGGGCCACGACGACGACCACCACCACGACGACGGTACCGCGGATCTGGAACCGCCCGGGGCTGGTGTCCAGCGTCCGCCAGGAGTTGCCGGGTACGCCGCGACGCGTGCTGCGCCGGTCAGTCCGGTCCTGTTCCACGGTATCGGTCTCCCATCTCCCGGTTCTTCCGGGCCTCCCCGGTCACGAATGTCTTACCCTACCCGGCGCAACCGGCCGATCCCGCACCCGTGGGACACGGCAGGTCACATCGGGTCGGTGTCCCGAGTCAGTACGGGAGCTGACCGTTGCCCGACGCCGCCGAGGGTGAGATCGGTGCGACCGGGGCGCCGTCACCGGAGTCCCCGTCGACCGGCGCTCCGTCACCGTCGACCGTGGCGACCGGACCGTCGGAGGTCGTTCCCGACTGGTCCGTGGTCGGACGGTCGGTCCGGGGCACGCCACTGCGGGTGGCGTCGAGGTCGATGACGGCGGAGTCGTCCACCGGATCGGCCGGACGGGTCTCGTTGACCTGGTCCCCCTGGACATCAAGGACGCCTGCCTGACCGGGCACGACCATGCCCATGCGGGATGCCTCCGCAGCGAGGTTCTCCGAGGAGCTCAACTCCTTGTAGTCGCGGTTGAGGGACTCCAGCTCATTGGACAGCGTGTCACTGTGCGCCTGGGCGTCCTTGAGGACGAAGGCCTGCTCCGTGGTCTTGCCGGACAGGAACATGGTGGCGCCGATGCCGACGGCGACGAGGATCACGAGGACGACGACGAGCTTCAGGTAGCCGGGGGCGCCCGATTCTCTGGTGGAGACGCGGCGTCCCCGGACCGAGACCTGCTGCAGCGACCCGGTGCGCGGCGGAACCAGGCGGTGGCGGCGGTCCCTGGTACCGGTTCCGCGGATACTTCCGGTATCGGTGGTACGGGCGCGGGAGGGCGTCCGCTCCTGCGTCTTCCCGCGGGTACCGATGGTGCCGGTGCCGGTCATGATTCCTGTGCTCATTGGGTGCCTCGCTGTCCTGGAGAGTGGTTGGTCGGTGGTGGTCGACATCGGGGTCAGTGTCCGGGTCTCGGTCGGATCCGGCGGACCGCCCGCACCCTCACGGGTGCGGACCGGGGGTTGCGTTCGATCTCGGCGGCGCCCGCTTTCTCCGCACCGCGGGTGACGAGCTCGAAGGACGCCGCAGTGTCCGGGAGATCGACGGGCAGTCCCGGCGGGGTGCGGTTGGCGGTGAGTTCGGCGAGCGCCTTCTTGACGATCTTGTCCTCGAGGGACTGGTAGCTCATGAACACCGCCACGCCGCCGAGCCCGAGCCGGTCGGTCGCCGCCGGGATTACCGCGGCCAGGGAATCCAGCTCGGCGTTGACCTCGACACGCAGTGCCTGGAAGGTCCGCTTGGCCGGGTGACCGCCGGTACGACGGGTCGCCGCGGGGATCGTGCGGTAGAGCAGTTCGACGAGACGACCCGAGGTGGTGAACGGTTCCTGCTCACGCTCCCGCAGGACCGCCGAGGCGATCTTGCCGGCGAAGCGCTCGTCCCCGTAGGCGCTGAGAATGTGGGCGAGATCGCCGTGACTGTAGGTGTTGAGTACCTCGGCGGCCGTCAGCGACGAGTCCGGGTCCATCCGCATGTCGAGCGGGGCGTCCTGCGCATAGGCGAAGCCGCGCTCGGCCTGGTCGAGCTGCATCGAGGAGACGCCGAGATCGAAGAGGTAGCCGGAGACGCCGGTGGTGGAGAACTCCCCGGGCAGCCGCCCGTCTGCCGACAGGTCGTCGAGGGCGTCGCCGAGGCCGTCGAACCGGGTGCGGTAGGCGATGAACCGGTCACCGAAGCGGGCGAGCCGGTCCTGTGCCTGGGCGATGGCGTTGGGATCGCGGTCCAGACCGACGACGACAGCCTCCGGGAAAGTCTCCAGGAAGACCTCGGTGTGTCCGCCGGCGCCGAGCGTGCCGTCGACGATGACGGGACGGCTGGCACCGGTGCCCTCGACTCCGGCGCCGACCAGCTCAACCATGCGGTCCCGCATCACGGGGACGTGGCCGAACTCACCACTGATCCGGCGGGACGGTTCTGACATGGTGTGGCCTTTCATCGGAGTCGGAGGTACAGGAGGTACAGGAGGTACAGGAGGTACAGGGAGGGGCTGCATACGGGGCCTCACCTGCGCGGGTCCGATTGACGTCGGGGAAGTACATCAAGCGGATCGTCCGCGCAGATGAGGGCCGGCATACAGCCCGGGGTCGTGCACGCTGCGGATAACAGGGTCCGGCTAGAGGAAGCCGGAGAGAGCGTCGTCGTCACCTTCGGCGAAGTCCGCCTCGTGCTCGGACAGGTAGCTCTCGTAGGCGTCGGCGTCCCATACCTCGATCCGGTCCACCGACCCGATGACCACGCATTCCTTGGTCAGCCCCGCGTAGCTGCGGTGGGCCGGGGCGACGGTGATCCTCCCCTGACTGTCCAGCGTCTGCTCGTCGGCGCTGGCACCGAGGCGACGGACGAAGGCCCGCACCCGGGGGTTTGACCGGGACGACTCCGCGGCCTTGCGTGCGCGGACCTGGAATTCCGCCTGCGGGTAGATCGTGAGGCTGTGGTCCTGCCCGTTGACGACGACGAGTCCGTCCGCGAGTTCCTCACGGAACTTCGCGGGCAGTGTGAGTCGTCCTTTGTCGTCGAGCTTCGGAGTGAAGGTGCCGAAGAACATGTCGTCGACCCCTTTCCCCGGGTGACCGGCCGCTGGTGATCATGCAGTGTGCTGTCGCTGTGAAGTTGTCACGGAACCACTCTCCTGCTCCGCTGGCGCCCACCTTACCCCACATTCCCCCACTCATTCCATGCCCCGCCGGCACATAACTGCAGAAAACGGACCCACAGGTCAAGACAGAACATCCACAAATACTCGTCTACCTGCAAGGATTGCACTCGCGGATCCAGTGGGGAGATGTGGGAGGTTTCTTGCTCGGTGAGCGCTTTCCGAGCACTTCAGCCCCATTTGTACCGACAGTCACACCAGTGACACGTAGCTATTTCCGACACGAATCTTCTTGGTTGCCGCCCCGAACCCACCCAGGACCAGCATGAATACGTGATCCCCCGTCACAAACTCCCCATTCCCCACATTCACCCGACGTCATCCGTCACCCGGCCAGCCCGGCGAGGAAGCAGTGGTGGGTGGAAGTGGGGGATCCGGGGGATCCCCGGTCGGCCCCCACACAAAAACACCGGTGCCTCCGCAGGATCATTGTCCTGCGGAGGCACCGGTGTGGACCGGGGAAGCCGGGGCTGCCTGCCCTAGTCGAAGCGACGGCGGAAGCTGTCCTCCATGCGGTCGGCGATTCCGCCGGAGTTACCGGATGCCTTGGGCTTGCCGCCGTAGTTCTTCTTCGAGCCCTTCTTGGCCGATGTTCTGTCGGACCGGAACGCCATGAGGCCGCCGGCGAACATGATGAAGAAACCGACGAGGCCGAGGATCACGAACCAGAGACTGCTCTGCGCCAGCGCAATGCCGCCGATGAGTACACACAGTCCGACAAGGAACACGGCGATCGACCGGATACCTACGGTCACCCCACCGAGGGCCGCCGTGCGGTTGCGTTCAGCGAATGCCGGATCATCGGCGATGAGCGCCTGCTCGATCTCCTCCAGCATCCGCTGTTCCTGCTCTGACAGTGCCACTGTCGTCCTCCCCTGTCTCTTCTCGGACCGCCTGTTCGGCCACGGGTTAGGTAGGTCATCTAGTCCAACGCACGGGGGTCCGAAAAAGTTTCCCGACCTGTCATCCTCTGGACCACTTTCTGATGACGCCCATGCTACCCCACTCCGCCTCCACCTCTCCCATAATCTTCCCGGGGCTACCATCAGACTCAGGCGACCTCCGGCAGATAGCCCACCATGCCCCGGACCTCGTCGATGAAATCGCAGACCGCGGCATAGAAGCTGTCCGCGTCGGAGTCCCGGAGTTCACGCTCGAGCCCCATCTCCACCCGGGTGACGAACCGGGCGTAGATCTCGAAGCGCTCCACAGTGTCCGCCATCCCGGGCACGGCGGCACGCAGCCGCGCCCAGGCACTGCCGGAGGTCCGACGTCGCTTCCCGGTACGCACATCCTCGATCGCCGCTCCAGCGCCGCGCAGGGCCGCCCGGTAGGCCCAGGTGATGCGCTCGGCCGGCTGGTGTTCCCGGCGCGCCCGCTCCAGCAGACGCTCCGCCTCGTCGACGTAGGAGGCGGCGGTCACATGCGGTGAGCCACCCCGTCGCAGGCGCGTCACCTTCGCCGTCGTGGTCCTGTCCGTCGTCCTGTCCGTCGTCCTGTCCGTGGTTGACACTGTCCGCCTCCTTACCTCGGCTCTTCCTGTCTTCATGTTCTGACAGGGACACTAGGCAGCATCCGGACGTCCACTTCTCTCCCGTCTGGTTAATCGAACATACGTTCCACATGCTCCTCGGAAGCGGTCACCTTTGGCACCATGGAGGAGTGACCGGCACCGTGAAACGAGAAATGGACTCCACCGTCAGCGTCTGCGACATATCCCCGCAGACCTACCTGCAGCGGGTCAACGAGCTTGTCGAACTCCACCTCAAGGCCATGGACTACCCCCGGTCGTCGTTCACCCAGCGCCGGATTCTCTGGGCCGCGAACTCGACCCGCCCCGGCTTCACCGCCGCCGTCGCGCTCGACCACGGTGCCGCAGTCCACGCCGACCCCCGCGCCCCCCACCAGCGCGTGGTCGGTATCGCGTACGGTTTCCCCGGAACCCCCTCCTCCTGGTGGTACCGGGAGGTCTTCCGCGGCCTGCGTGGTGCCGGGATGTCGATCGAGGACGCCACCACCGCCCTCGACGACTTCGACGAGGTCTCCGAGGTCCATGTCATGCCCGGCTACCAGGGCCACGGCATCGGCCGCCGGATGATGGACAACCTGCTGCCACGGCTGCAGCGTCCGGTGGCCCTGCTCTCCACCCCGGAAGTGCCCGACGAGGCCAACGCCGCCTGGAGTCTCTACCGTGAACTCGGTTTCCGCGATGTCCTGCGCGACTTCCGGTTCGGTACCGACCCCCGCCCCTTCGGGATCCTCGCCCGCCCCCGCGGCTGAGCCGGAGGATCCTCCGGTCCGCCTCTAGCGCACCATGTCCTGGCCGAACTTCGGTCCGTAGGCCGGCGCCATACCGAGGTTGTGCAGCACCTCCTGCGTCGCCCGGACATTGTTCATCGTCATGAAGTGCAGGTCCGGGGCTCCCTCGGCGATCAGCCGCTCGGCCATCTTCGTGGTCACCTCGATACCGACCTCCCGGATCGCCGCGGCATTCTTCTGCTCGTCACCGTTGGCGACCTTCGTGAACAGTTCCTCCATGTCGCGGGGCAGTTCACAGCCGGCCAGCTCGACCTGACGGCGGACCGACCGCAGCGAAGTGATCGGCATGAGGCCCGGAATCACCGGCTTGGCACCGTGCACCGGGTCGTAGGCGGCCAGCCGGTCGCGCAACCGCAGGTAGTGGTCGACATTGAAGAACATCTGGGTGATGGAGTAGTTCGCTCCGGCACGCAACTTCTCCACGGTGTAGCGGGTGTCCGTCTCCAGGCTCTCCGCCCGGTAGTGCTTCTCCGGGAAGGACGCGATACCGATGTCGAAGTCCTCGCACTCCGGCATCGAGCGCACGAGTTCGATGAGATGGACGGCATGGCTCAGCCCGCCGGCGATGCCCTGCCACTCCCCCGTCGGATCCCCCGGCGGGTCGCCGCGCAGGGCGAGCAGGTTCGTCAGCCCCAGGGACGCGAACTCACGGAGGATGTCGCGCAGTTCCTCCTCGGTGTGACCGACCAGTGTCATGTGCAGCAGGGTGGTCAGCGGCTTCACCGCGAGGCGTCCTGCGACACGCTCGGTGCGGGCCCGACTGGAACCACCGGCACCGTAGGTCACCGAGACGAAGCTCGCCCCGAGGTCGTGGAAGGCCTCCGCGGCGGACCACAGGCGGGCCTCGGCGGCGTCGTCGCGCGGCGGCATGAACTCCACGGAGAAGGGAACACGTCCAGGGGTTCCGCGCTTCAGGGTGTCGGAGACCGCCACCTGGAGGCTGGGCGGCGGTGGTGTGGTGGCAGGTGACTCTGGACGTGGCGCGGGTGACATACCTGACGATCATAGAAGACGTGTCAGGGCGCTTGAGCGAGGGTCTCCCCGGTCCACCTACTATGGAGCCGTCAGAATCCGTTCATGTCCGCCCATCGCCTCCGGAGAGTGCCTTCGAATGACCTACGCCCCGACCTCCTGGACCCTGGACAGGCCCCTGGTGGACGTCCCTGCCGCGGTGGACGCCGAACTGGACCGTTTCTTCCGCGACCGGCACGCCGAGTTCGACGGCCTGGATCCGGTCGTCGCCGACGGGGTGGATGCCCTCGAGCAGTTCGTCACCGGTGGCGGCAAGCGACTGCGTCCGCTGTTCGCCTGGGCCGGGGTGCGCGCCGCCCTCGACGGCGGCGGCGGGACGCTGTCCGGGTCGACCCGACCGGAGGACCTGCTGCGCGCGGTGGGGTCCCTGGAGTTCATCCAGGCCTGCGCCCTGATCCACGACGACATCATCGACCACTCCGACACCCGGCGCGGCCGGCCGACGACCCACCGTCGTTTCGAGGCGTCCCACCGGGCCGACGGCTGGTCCGGGGACGCCGTCGGCTACGGCGAGAGCCAGGCCATCCTCGTCGGCGACCTCGCCTTCGCCTGGGCCGATGACATGCTCGTGGATTCCGGGGTGGACGCCGCGTCCCTCGCCCGTGCCCGGGAGCCCTGGCGGAAGATGCGTACCGAGGTCATCGCGGGGCAGATGCTCGACATCGCCCTGGAGAACAGCGGGTCCGAGGATCCGGCGATGTCCGAGAAGGTCAACACCTACAAGACCGCGGCGTACACGGTTGAGCGACCGCTGCACCTGGGAGCCGCACTCGGGGACGCGGATGCCCGCACGGTCGACCTGCTGCGCACCGCGGGCCGGGAGATCGGCATCGCCTTCCAGCTGGAGGACGACCATCTCGGCGTCTTCGGTGATCCACAGGTCACCGGCAAGGCCGCCGGTGACGATCTGCGTTCGGGCAAGCGCACCTGGCTGGTCATGCGCGCCCTGGCGACCGCGGACCGGAGCGATCCGGCGGCCGCCGCCCGGCTCCGTGAGGGCATGGGGACGGTGCGCTCCGACGACGAGGTCGACGAGCTGCGGCAGATCATCGTGGACTCCGGGGCCGCCGCACAGAACACCGGCCGGGCCCGGGAACTCACCGACAAGGCGGTGGACGCGCTGCGGACCGGCCACCTGGGGCAGGACATCGTCGATGAGCTCGTCGCCGTGGCCGAGCAACTCACCGAGCGCAGGAGCTGAGATGGCGTCCACAGTCACCGCCCTGGTGCGTGGCATGTCGCGACGCACGGCGATTGTCCTGGGTGCCGTCGGCTCACTGGTGATGGCACTGACCTCCCATGCCGTCGGCGCGACCCGTACGCGTGGTGGTGTGCTGCAGTCCCTCGGGTTGACCAACCTCAGCTTCGGGCACTTCGCCGGGATCCTCGTGGTGGTGCTGTGGCTGGGTGTTCTCGCCATGGTGGTCTCCTGGTCCGTCCTCGGCGGACGTCTGCTGCGCCGGGGCGAGGCCCTCGGCGTCGCCCCGCTGGTGGCGTGGACCGCACCACTGCTGCTGGCCGGCCCGCTGATGAGCCGGGACGTCTACTCCTATCTCATGCAGGGGACACTGAGCCACGAGGGTTTCGACCCCTACGAGGTCGGTGCCTCCGCTGTCCCGGGACGGGTGTTCTTCGAGGTCAGTCCGGACTGGCGCAACACCACCACCCCCTACGGTCCGCTGCACATGTGGATCGGTGAGGGCGTCGTCAGCGTCACCGGTGACAACGTCACCGCCGGTGTGATCGTCTACAAGATCTTCTCACTGGCCTGCTTCGCCGGTCTGGTGTGGGCCGTCGCCCGCCTGGCCGCCGCGTTGAAGGTCAATGCGTCGCTCGCGGTATGGCTGGGGGTGGCCAATCCACTGTCGGTGATCCACCTCGTCGGCGGCATGCACAACGAGGTCACCATGATGCTGCTGGTGTGCACCGGGCTGCTCGCCGCGGTCCGGTTGCCGGCGGTGCGGGGAGCACTGCTCGGTGCGGTCCTCGTCGGTGCGGGTATCGCCCTGAAGGCCACGGCGGCGATCGCGTTGCCGTTCCTGGTGTGGATCTTCGTCGCCCGCTATGCCGGGCCGCTCGGGAAGGACGCCCCGGTGCGGCGTCCGGTGAAGGAGGTCGTCGCCGATGTACGGCACGGGACGCTGCGCCGTGCGGTCACTCTCATCACCGGTGGCGTGGCGTGCCTGGCGGTGTCGGTGGGCATGCTCGCCCTGGTGACCGTGGCCAGCGGCCAGTCCTGGGGCTGGGTCTCCGAAATCAGCGGCAACTCCAAGGTGATCAACCCGCTGGCGGTGCCCTCGCTGGTCGCCTCGGTACTGGTACGCCCGATCGGCGCGGTCAACGAGAACATCTTCTTCAACGACATCATCGACGTCGTCCGGCCGGTCTCGACCGTCGTGATGGTGCTGATCCTCGTCATCGCCTGGGCCGTGTGGCGCCGCTCGGTGAAGGAGGCCTTCGTCGGGGCGACCGTGGCGTACGTGGCGACCTGCCTGTTCAACGCGGTGGTCCTGCCCTGGTACTACATGGCGCCCCTGGCCCTGGTCGGACTGTGGATCCGGGACCGCCGCGCGGTGTTCGCCGTGGCCTGGCTGGCGATGGTGCTGTCGATGACCTTCGACGGTTCCGGTAACAACCGGCTCTACAACATCCCCTGGCTCATCCTCGTGGGCCTGGTGATGTGGTGGCTGGCGCGGACCTGCCTACGCCAGGATGACTCAGCGGAGGAATCAGCTGATGGCCATCCCCTGGGCGCGGCGCATGACCTCGCGGGCGAGGTGCCCGTGGAGGGCGTCGACGGGTCGCCCCGGCAGTGACTCATCGGTGGTGAAGAGGAAGTCGAGGATCTCGGCGTCCTCCCAGCCACCGTCGGCGAGCAGGGCGATGACACCGGGCACGAACTTGTTGATCTCGGCGTCGTCGGTGAAGAAGCGCGCGGGGATGTGGCGCACTCCGTCAACGTCGACGGCGATGAGCCGGTGACGGTTGAGCTCGTCCATCACCCGGGTGACGATGACGCCGAGGAGATCGGCGACATCGGGGACGGTCAGCAGTCGTTCGCCGGCGGGTATCCCGGACAGCGGGGAGGTCAGGACGAGGCCGGAGCCGTCGGGGGAAGTGTTGTTGTCGTTACTCACGTCTACTACCTTAACCGCCCTCCCCCGTATAATCGCCGGGTACCCGTCTGTCCCCGACACGACCAGCGACACGACCACCGACACGACCACCGACACAACCAGGAGGCGATCCCCCCACCGTGGCAGCACAGCTCCAGGCCGGCGATCTGCTCGACGGTCGCTACCGTATCGGGGCGAGTATCGCCCACGGCGGTATGTCGACCGTCTACCACTGCATCGACACCCGCCTCGACCGCGATCTCGCGGCCAAGGTCATGGACCCGGCCCTGGCCGCGGACCGTGACGCGCGGACGCGGTTCGAGCGTGAGGCGCGTGCCGTCGCCCGGCTGGACCATCCCTGCCTGGTGAACGTCTTCGACCAGGGGACCGACGAACGCGAGGACGGCGACCTCGTCTTCCTCATCATGGAGCTGGTCCCCGGCGGGACGCTGCGTGAACTGCTCCGCGAACGCGGCCCGATGCCGCCGCACGCCGCCCTGGCGGTCACCGAGCCGGTGCTGCAGGCTCTCGCACTGGCGCACCGGGAGGGGATGGTCCACCGGGACGTCAAGCCGGACAACGTCCTCATCCGCGACGACCACCAGGTCAAGCTCGCGGACTTCGGGCTGGTGCGGGCGAGCCGCCAGCAGTCCGCTGCCGGCGGTGGCCCGGTCATCGGCACCGCCGCCTACCTGTCCCCAGAGCAGGTGCAGGGCCGCAGCACCGGCCCGCAGAGCGACGTCTACTCCGCCGGCGTGATGCTCTTCGAGCTGCTCACCGGCCACCCACCGTTCCGCGGCGCCACGCCCCGGGACACCGCGGCGATGCGGCTGGACCGGGATGTCCCCGCCCCGTCGGCGGTCATCGCCGGTGTCCCGCAGGAGCTCGACGACCTGGTGCTCATCGCGACCCGCCGCAACCCGGTCCAGCGCTTCGAGGACGGGTCCCAGTTCCTCGAGGCCGTCCGTGACACGGTCCGGGATCTGGGACTTCCGGCGTTCCGCGTGCCGGTCCCCGAGAACTCCGCCGTCCACCGGGCACTGGCGGGGTCGGTCTTCAGCGACCGGCTGAGCTGGGATGACGCAGCAATGGCCACGAGCATGGTCCCACAGGTCACCCCCGACCAGCACACCGCGCAGACCAGTTACCAGGAGCCGGAGCCGCCACGTCGTGTGGAGGAACACCCCACCCACGTCACCCGCCGGGTCCCCGAGCCGGTCCCCGCCCCGTCGGGACCGCCGCTGAGCAACCGTCGCCCGGTCCGCACCGTGCTGTGGACCGCCCTCGTCCTCGTCATGGTCATCGCCGTCGCCGTGGGGTCCTGGTGGGTCGCCTCCGGCCGCTACGGTGAAGTCCCGCAGGTTCTCGGCCAGGACGTGACCGGCGCCCGTTCCGCCGTGGAGCAGGCGGGCTTCACCTCCACGGTCTCCGAGATCTGGTCAGACGACGATCCGGCGGACGCGGTCACCGGGACAGACCCGGGGTCCGGCGAACGGGTGGTACGCGGCAGTGAGGTGGCGGTACTGGTCTCCCGGGGTCGGCCGACCGTCCCCGAGCCGAGCGACACCGACACCCTGGCGTCCTACCGGTCGAAGCTGCAGGACCGGACGCTGACCTGGACGGTCGGCGACGAAGTCTGGGACGACGACGCCCCGGCGGGCGTCGTCGCGAAAGTCTCCCCCTCCTCCGGCACCACGGTGGATACCGGCACCGAGATCACGGTGCAGGTCAGCAAGGGCCCGCGCCCGGTGAAGGTGCCCGGCGTGTCCGGCATGACCGAGAAGAAGGCCACCCAGACCCTGGAGAATGCCGGACTGAAGGTCTCCGGGACCACCGAGGAGTTCGACGCGGACGTCGACGGTGGTGACGTGATCACCACCGACCCGGACACCGACACCGAAGTCCCCTCCGGCTCCGAGGTGCACCTGGTCATCTCCTCGGCAGTGACCGTCCCCGATCTCGCCGGCAAGTCCATGGAGGACGCTGCGGAGGCGCTGCGTGACGCCGGGCTGAACCCGGTGACCGGTGACGCTGTCTCCGACACCGACGAGGACGCCGGGAAGGTGGCGGAGACTTCCCCGACCTCCGGAACCCGCCTGGACCCCGCCCGGAACAACACGGTGACCCTCCATCCCTCCGACCAGGTCAAGGTCCCCTTCGTCATCGGCAAGTCCGCCGAAGACGCGACGGAGGCGCTGGAGGACAAGGGCTTCGAGGTGAAGATCGACGGCCGGTCGGGCGGCCGCGTCATCACCCAGTCCCCCGGCCCCCGCACACGGGTCACCGAGGGAACCACGGTGACCCTGCGGACGATCTAGCGTCCGACCGGCGACAGACTAGCGACAGACTAGCGACAGACTAGCGACGCAGCATCTCGGCGACGAGGAAGGACAGCTCAAGCGCCTGCTGGGTGTTCAGTCGGGGGTCGACCACCGTGGCGTAGCGCGACGGCAGGTCGACGTCGGTGATGTCCTGGGCGCCGCCCACGACCTCGGTGACGTCCTCACCGGTGAATTCGATGTGCACGCCACCCGGGTGGGAGCCGAGTGCACGGTGCACCTCGAAGAAGCCCTGGACCTCGTCGATGATGCGGTCGAAGTCACGGGTCTTGTAGCCGTTGGAGGAGGTGTAGGTGTTGCCGTGCATCGGGTCGCACTGCCAGATCACCTTGTGGCCGGTGGCCTCAACCGCCTGGACGATCGGAGGCAGGGCGTCACGGATCTTGTCGTACCCCATACGGCTGATGAGGGTGAGGCGGCCCGGCTCGTTGTCCGGGTCCAGCTTCTCGACGTAGGCGACGGCCTCCTCGGGGGTCGTCGTCGGGCCGATCTTCACACCTACCGGATTGCCGACCAGCGCGGCGAAGGCGATGTGGAAGTCCTCGGGACCGCGGGTACGCTCACCGATCCAGATCTGGTGGGCGGAGAGATTGTAGAGGACGTCTTCACCGTTCTCGCCGTGGGCCAGACGCAGCATGGCACGCTCGTAGTCGCGGACCAGGGCCTCGTGGGAGCAGTAGATGTCGGCCTGCTGCAGGGTGGAGTCGGTGACACCACAGGCCTGCATGAACTCCAGGCCGCGTTCGATCTCCTCCGCGAGGGCCTCGTAACGGGCACCGGCCGGGGAATTGGCGACGAACTCACGGTTCCATTCGTGCAGCTTCGCCAGGTCGGCGGTGCCGGAGCTGGTCAGGGCGCGGACGAGGTTCATCGCCGCCGCGGAGTTCGCATAGGCGCGGACCATGCGCGACGGGTCGTGGCGGCGTCCCTCCTCGGTCGCCTCGATGCCGTTGACGATGTCGCCACGGTAGTTGAGCAGACCGTTGGAGTCCTTGTCGGCGGAGCGTGGCTTGGCGTACTGGCCGGCGATGCGGGCCATCTTGACGACCGGGGTCGAGGCACCGTAGGTCAGCACGACGGCCATCTGGAGGAGAGTCTTGACGTTGCCGCGGATGTGCGGCTCGGTGTTCGACTCGAAGGTCTCGGCGCAGTCACCACCCTGGAGCAGGAAAGCGTGGCCGTTCGCGACGTCGGCGAGCTGCGCGCGCAGGCGACGGATCTCCGGCGCCACGACGATCGGGGGCACGGACTCGAGGATCTTGCGGACGCGGTCCGCATGCCCCTGGTCCCAGCCCGGCTGCTGCTTCGCGTCGCGCGCGACGGCATCCTGGAAACGGTTCTCGAGCTCTCCCGGCAGCGGTGGCAGATCGGGGAGTTCGTCAAGCGGTGCGTCAATAGTCCAACCCATGTGCGTCATCATACGAGAACACACGTCCAGACAGTGAAACCGCCCCGTCTTCCCGCGTCAGCGGTGACGTGCGTCTCTCGCCTGCACGGACAACCGGTACTTCGTGACGTTGAACCGGGCGTCGGCGAGCGCGTCATGGGCGTTCGACGGCTCGTCCGGGAGCTGCGGGCGTCCGGCGTCCTCCCAGAGCTGGCGCAGCTCCCGGGTGAAGCGCGGGAGTTCCCGCGGCAGGCCGGTCATGTCGCCCCACAGTTGGGCGAAGGCGACATGGTCGTAGGCTCCCAGCCACGCCCACATCTCCGGACGCAGCGACGCCGGCAGCCAGTCGCCGGGCGTGTGGTCCGGCAGGAGGAACTCGTAGAGACGCTCCCGCAGCACCGCCCGCGGCATCCATGCCGGATCGGACCGGGGCGGCAACTGCGGCAGGACGTTGCGCCGCACCCAGCTTCCCGCCCGTCGCTCGTTGAAGTCCGAGGAGACGGCGTAGAACTCGCGACCGTCCTCGGCGACGACACCGATGGAGACCAGATCGATCGTCCGGCCGTCCTCGATGAATTCCGTGTCATAGAAGTAGCGCACGGGAGCTCAGCCTAGTCGCCGGGGCTCAGGCGGCGGCGTGGCAGAGCCGGCGGGTAGAGGATCCACCCGATGACAGGGAGCCTGCCGATCCGGTAGAAGATCCAGCCGGTCACCGCACACACCGCGAAACCGAGGAAGATCCGGAAGTTCATGCCGGTGAGGAACTCCCAGCGCTCCGGGTCGCTCTCGACGAGGGGACGGATGATCTCCTCATTGACCAGGTACAGGGCCGCATGGTGGGATACGTAGATCGGCAGGGTGTGGCGCCCGATACCGGCGAAGACGGTCGAGAGAACCGGGGTACGCGAGATCCACACCGCCACAATGATGCCCACGGGCACCGCGGTGAGGATCCGCACCATCCCGGTGAGATTGATCAGCCCCGCCTCTGCAGTGGTCCAGCCGTCCGGGTTGACGTGGTCGACCAGCAGGTCCATGACCCACTCCCAGCCGACGTAGGCCGCGACCGCACCGAGGATGACACGCCAGTCCGTCGCCCAGGCGGCGAGCAGGAAGAACACCGCCCGGAAATGCAGCCCCAGGAAGAAGGCCGGCATGTAGGCGGTGATGTGGGTGATCTCGTTGTACTGGGTCAGGCCGGCGGCGGCGACGCAGATCGCCGGGACGACCGACAGAGCCACCGCCCCCGGCGGCGGGACGCGACGCAGCAGGCAGGCGGCGATGTTGAAGACCATCAACGCATAGAGGAACCAGATGCCCGGGTCGCCGAACAGGATCGCCCGGCCGAGGTTCCGCCAGGTGACGTCCTCGACCATGTCGATCCTGATCGCTGCCTGGACCGGGGTGAAGACCAGGTACGGTACCAGGAGGAACCACAGCCGCCGGTACCAGAGGTCACCGAGGGTGCGTTCGATGACGCGGTGGGCGAAGAGTCCGGAGATGAGGAAGAACATCGGCATCCGGATCGGGTCCATGACATCGTTGAACCAGTGCCACCCCGAGCCCTGGCCGCCGGGCACACCGGTGACGACGTGCATGTAGCAGACCGCGATGATCGACAGGCCTTTGGCGCAGTCCGCCCAGAGCAGCCTGTTCGACGTGGGGGTGTGGGTGGGTTCGCCGGAGGTTCCGGCAGCCTGCTGACTGTCGGACGCGACCGGCACACCTGTCCCCACGGAATCTGACACAGGTATCCACCCTGCCGTAGTTCACAGGAAACCTCAATTCGACGTAGGCTGAGTTCCCGTGAATAGAGCTTCCAGCGGTGCGCTGGTTCTGTGGATGGTATTCGGTGTTCTCGCTGTGGCCTCCGGGGTACATGCACTGGTCACGTACGTGGTCAACGGGGACGGGGTGCCGTACCACATCGACTTCGACGTCTACCGTGAAGGCGGTCGGGCGGTCCTGGACGACATCTCCCTCTATGAGGGGGTCTTCAGCGTCGGGACGATCAGCCTGCCGTTCACCTATCCCCCGTTGTCCGCCCTCGCCTTCGTCCCCCTGGCGATGCTGCCCCTCGACGTCGGACAGATCCTGTTCACTCTGGTCAGTGTGGCGACGCTGGTCTTCACCGTGGTGATCGTGCTCGCGGCTCTCGCCCGGGAGGCAGGACGCGGACTCTCCCGCGGCACGCTGTGGGCCCTGGGCACAGGTACCGCCCTCCTCGCCACCTGGATGTGGCCGGTGGCCTCCACCCTCGAGTACGGACAGATCAATATCCTGCTCATGCTGCTGGTC
This sequence comes from Corynebacterium sp., assembly GCF_022712275.1. Lineage (GTDB taxonomy): Bacteria > Actinomycetota > Actinomycetes > Mycobacteriales > Mycobacteriaceae > Corynebacterium. The sequence continues at coordinate 50,286 of NZ_JALAGU010000013.1, forward strand.
ATCGCCGACCTGCTCCTTCCGAGGACGCCATGGCCGCGCGGTACGCTCATCGGCCTCGCCGCCGCACTGAAGCTCACTCCGGCCGTGTTCGGCCTGTACTTCCTGCTCCGTCGGCAGTGGCGCGAGGCAGCGACCTCCCTGATCTCCGGGGTTCTCTTCAGTGCCGCGGCCTGGGCCTTCCTTCCCGCGGACTCGCACCGGTACTGGACCGAGACCGTCAGTGACCCGACACGCATCGGTGGACTCATGTACTCCGCGAACCAGTCCTGGCGCGGCATGGTCGCCCGGTTCACCGGGGATCCGGCACAGACCCGGATCTGGATGGTGCTCGCCGTACTGACGTTCATCGCGGTGGTGGTCGTCATGCTGCGTCAGTTGGCCGTCGGCGCAGTCACCGCTGCGGTGTGCACCAATTCCCTGCTCGCGCTGCTGGCGTCCCCGGTGTCCTGGGCGCACCACTGGGTGTGGGTCGTGCCGATGGCGCTCGTCGCGGTGGTGTCCTGGTGGTGGGGAGGACGCCGTGGCGGCATCGTGCTCGGCGCGGTGTTCATCGTGGTGACGACCCGGCTCATGCTGCACACCTGGTTCCCCTCGACGCACAATGCCGAGATGGACTGGAACCTGCTGATGAAGATCGTCGGCTCCGAGCTGGTGCTGCTCGGTGCCGCGTGGCTCGCCGTCGGCGGCCTGTCCCCCCGGACGACCCTCCCCGCCCGGGAATCTGCCCCGGAACCTGCTCAGAGCCGGTAGCGCAGGAACTTCGGCTTCGGTTTCGTCCCGTGGATCCGGCCCTTACCGGGCTCGGTGCCCTCCGGGTACCCCTGCCCGGCCTCCAGGGACTTCTTCACGTCGGCGGCGTAGGTGTCGCCGACGTACTCCTGACCCGAGAGGGCGGCGAGCTGCTCCATGACATGGTCAGTCAGGGCGCGGGCCTGGGCGTAGGCGTCCCCGGCACCCGCGAAGTCCGCGGGGTCGACCGGATCACCGACGACCACACCGATACGGTAGGGACGCAGGAGCCAGGAACCGGCGATGTTCGCCTTCTGGGTGTCGATCATGGCGACCGGGTAGACCATGGCACCGGACTCCAGGGCTATTCGCGCCATCCCGGTCTTGCCACGGTAGAGACGGCCGTCCGGGGAACGGGTGCCCTCCGGGTACATGCCCAGCGGGTCACCCTCGGCGAGGACCTTGAGGGCGGTGTGCAGGGCGGCGTCCTGCTGATCCTTGTCGCCGCGGTCGATGGGCACCTGCCCCACCGAGGAGAAGAACCACTTCTGGATACCGCCGGCGAAACCGGGAGTGGTGAAGTACTCCTTCTTCGCCAGGAACGTGATCTGCCGCTTCGAGAGGAGCGGCAGGTAGAGCGAATCCATCACGGCCAGGTGGTTGGACGCCAGGATCACCGGCCCCTCAGACGGGATCTTGTCGAGCCCACGGGCGAACGGTCGGTTGATCAGCCACAGCCAGGGACCGATCACGACATTCTTCAACCACCAGTAGGTTCGGTTACGCAACGGAATTTCCTCTCTCAGGGGTTCACTGCTCCGGCGAGAAGCGCCACGCCGATCATACCTGCGTCCGCTCCGAGCACTCCCGTCTCCACGCTCGCGAGCGGGCGGTGTCCGGCGCCGACGACATTCTGCGCCATTTCAGCGACGGCCTCGGTCAGGTAGAGATCCGAATCACGGCTCACGCCGCCGCCCAGGACGATGAGTTCGGGGTCGAGGATCTCCTGGACGACGGCCAGGCCCCGGCCCAGCCAGCGGGCGAAGTCCGCGATGACCTCACAGGCCAGCACATCGCCTTCACGGGCCAGGTTGACCACGGCCCGGCCGGTGATGCCCTCCGGGGCGGAGTGGTAATGCTGGGCGAGGGCACTGCGGGGGTGCCGACCGGTGGCGATGAACTCGCGGGCGGTGAGCTCCAGTGCACTGCCGGAGCAGTAGCGCTCCAGGCAGCCACGCTTGCCGCAGGGGCAGGAGCGTCCGCTCTGGACCACGGTGAGGTGACCGAACTCCGGTGCTGTGCCGAAGGCGCCACGGTAGATGTGGCCGTCAGTGACCAGGGCGCCACCGATACCGGTACCGACGGCGAAGAAGGCCCAGGTACCGGCGTCGCGGCCGGGTCCGAGGATCTGTTCACCCCAGGCCGCGGCATTGGCGTCGTGCTCCAGCACCACCGGCAGGCCCAGGACACGGGTCAGCCTGTCACGGACCTCCATGTCCCGCCACGGCAGATGCGGGGCGAAGCGGACGGAGGTCTGGTCCGCGGTGATGAACCCGGCGACAGCCAGCCCCACAGCCGTGACCTCGTGGCGTCCGCGGAGGATGCCGACGACATGGCTGATGGCGGTCTCGAGCGCGTTGACCGAACTCGGGGTGGGGAGCTGCTCGATATCGATGATCGAGCCGGTCCCGTCCACGACCGCGGCGCGCAGATTCGTCCCGCCGATGTCGATACCGATGGTCAGCTGTTCACTCGTTGACACGTCCGCGTCCACGTCCTCTCAGATCACACGCCAGAACACAGCGGCAGTCGCCCTGTGCAACCCTCCCAGGGTATCGGTCAGCCCCGCCAGTTCCAACTGTGCCTCGGCGGGCGACGCCCGTCGCCGTCGAGCACGGCGGAGAGCTGTTCGCCGAGAATGTGCCAGTTCCAGGCCTCTTCGACGTAGCGGCGTCCTTCCGAGGCATAGTTCTGCGCCCGCTCCGGATCAGCCAGGAGCCGGGCGATGTCGTCGGCCACGGCGTCGGTGTCGGTTCCGTCGACCACGTCACCGGTACGGCCGTCGAGGACGGATTCAGGGGCTCCTCCCCCGTCCCCGGCGACCGTGGGCACGCCACAGGCCTGGGATTCGAGGAACACGATGCCGAGACCTTCCACGGAGAAGCCGCCGCCCTCGGTGCGCACCGGCATGGCGAAGACGTCGCCGGCGCAGTAGTGGGCGACGAGTTCCCCGGCATCCACCGGGCCGGTGAGCGTCACCCGGTCCCCGAGCCCCCGCTCCCCGACCATGGTGCGCAGCGTCTCGGCGTAGTCACCGGGACCGACGATGAGCAGGTGGGCGTCCGGCACCCGGTCGAGGATCCGCGGCATGGCGGCGACGAGAGTGTCCTGCCCCTTGCGCGAGACGATCCGGGAGACACAGACGATGACCCTGCGGTCGTCGATGCCGTGCCGGGTCCGCACCGTCTCCCGACCCTCCGGGTCCGGTCGGAAACGGGCGGAGTCCACCCCACCGGGCATCGGCTCCCAGGCGACCGTCGGGCCGAAGGACGCCATGAAGCGCCCGCGGGCGTACCGGGAGACGTAGGTCAGGCAGTCGACGGAGCGTCCGATCCAGCGGAGGACGGAGCGCCCGCCCGGCACCATGGACCAACCGACCTCGTGGCCGTGGGTGGAGGCGACGATCCGTCGGGCACCGGCCCGCCGTGCCGCGTTCGCCAGCAGAGCGAAGGGTGTCGAGGAGCCGAACCACACGGTGTGGATGTCGTGTTCGCGGATGACCTGTGCCATCCGGCGGGCCTCGGCCGGGAAGGGGAACAGGATGCGGTGGGGCCACCTGACCACCGGGAACGGCAGAGTGGCGTCATAGGCCGCCGCGGCCTCGGCGTCTTGCGTGGACGCCAGCACCACGAGCCGGCCGGGCTCGCGTCGTTCCAGCTCCAGGCAGTAGTCCCTCAGGTAGCTCTGGATTCCGCCGAAGGTCGGAGGGAAGTCGTTGGTGACGAGCAGGACGCGATGCTCGGACCGGGCGGGCATTACAGCTCTCAGTAGCGGGCTGCGCCGGCGAAGGGCATGCTGTCGACACTGACGACCTGGACGGGGATGCCGTAGTCGGAGGCGTGGACGATCTTGCCGTCACCGATGTACATGCCGACGTGACTCACACCGGAGAAGTAGCCGACGATGTCGCCAGGCTGGAGTTGGTCACGGGAGACCGGGGTGCCGCCGGCGATCTGGGCACTGGAGGTTCGCGGGATGGACTTGCCCATCTGCTGGTAGGCCCAGAACATCAGTCCGGAGCAGTCGAAGGCGTCCGGTCCGGTCGCACCCCAGGAGTAGGGGCTGCCGAGCTTGCTCATCGCCGCACCCACGACGCCGCCGGCGACGGCGGAGGCCTCGTTGAGGAATTCCTCGACGTCGACCTGGATCGGACCGTTGCGGTCGATCCACCGCTGCTTCTGGTCCTGCGGCATCGCGTCGACGGCCTCGGAGATCTGCTCCTTCATGGAGTCCAGCTCGGCAGTGCGGGCGTCAAGGTCTGCCTGACGCTGTCCGAACTCGATGAGCTGGAAGTCGGCGGTGGCCTTCGACCGCAGGGCGAGGGACTTCGACGCCGCAGCGTCGGACAGGGAGGTCTGGAGGTTCTCGACCGTGGCGGTACGGGTGGCGTTGAGTGCCGACCCGTAGGCACTGCGGTCGATGGCGTCCTGCGGGCTGGCGGAACCGATGGCGGCGGTCACCGGATCCACGGTGGCACCTCGGTAGAGCGACTGGGACAGTTCGGTGACCGGGCCCCGGGCCGCCTCGGCACGGGCGACGGCCTTGTCCGACGCCTGGGTGTAGTAGTCGAGGGCGGCGTTCGAGCGGTCAAGCAGCGTGCGCGCGCCGTCCAGGGCGGCGCGGTTCTCCTCGACCTTGTCACTGGTCGCCTCGGCCTGGCGGGAGATCTCGTTGAGTCGGTCGAGCAGACCGTCCGCATCCGACGGGAGCGGGGAGGTGTCCACCGGGGTGGAGGAAAGGTCCGCGGCATTGTCGGCGGGAGCCGGTGCAGCGGGCTCCGCCTGTGCCACGGAAACACCGGCGACAGCCGTGCCGATGCTGAGCCCGAGTCCGGCGACTGTCCGCATGGCCGGCCGGGTACGGGCGGCGGGAGCGGTGGCACGGTGGCGGGCAGTGTAACGCTTGGTCACGGTTGTAGTACCTCTTCGGGTGGGGAAGGTCGATCCGTTGAACATATTGCCACAACTTCGTGACCGAACTGCAACCTTAGGGTGGCAACTGACGAAGTTGTGACAGATGGTGCTGATGTGATTGAAGAACAACGACGCCGACACCCCGTGAGGAGTATCGGCGCCAGAGCCGGGAGTGCGGTCCTAGAAACGGACGGCGTTGTTGATCGGCATGTAGTTGATGTCGTTGACCTGGACGGGAGTGCCCTCGTTCACGGCGTGGACGATCTTGCCGTCGCCGATGTAGACCGCGACGTGGGAGGCGCCGGAGTAGTAGGAGATGATGTCGCCGGGCTGCAGGGCATTCAGGGACACCGGGGTTCCACCGGAGGCCTGGGCACCGGAGGTGCGCGGGATGGACTTGCCGACCTGACTGTAGGCCCACGAGGTCAGACCGGAGCAGTCGAAGGAGTTCGGGCCGGTGGCACCCCACACGTAGGGGGCACCCTGCTTCGACATCGCAGCGTCGGCGATCTTCTGACCGGTGGAGGTCGGGGCGGCGGAGGCCACGGCCGACTCGGCGGCGGCAGCAGCTCCGGTGAAGGCGCTCGTGTCCACGTAGTTGCCGGCAGCGTCCAGGACCTCGTTCGGGACGTCGACGGAGAAGTCGGTGCCGGGAACCTGGACGGGGGCAGCCTGGGCGGTCGCAGGCAGTGCGACGACGGCGCCGACGCCGATCGCAGCCGCGGCCACGATGTTGCGCCGGGGGGAACCGTTCTTCAGACTGTGCTTACCCATAGGAGGAAATTGCCTTTCGAGATCGTTGCGGGGACGCTCTTCGAACCGCGCCCCTCAAGGTCACGATGAGATTACGAAACGATCACGCTCCGTGTCCAGCGGACGAGACCCGCGAAGCTGAACTCGGCGCCGTTATCCAACCGTGACCAAGCCCAGATAGAGATATCACTACAACTGGTGAACTACTGAAGATCACGGTTCGATAACGCCGCAACCAGCAGAAATGTCGCCAGCGACCACGCGACAGGACACAGAGACACAGGTCACATCAGCCGTCCCCGGTCAGCTGCTGTGATACTCATCACAAATGGCAGATCGCAACTCACCACCGGCCGGTAACCTTCCCTCCAATCACAGCAGTCACACTTCAGTGCCTCTGAGCACCGCTAGAATGGGACCCCATGACCCCCCGCTCCGCGCACGACGAGCTCCGGGAGAGCCTCCGCCGGAGCCTCCGGGACTGCGTCGTCGTGGACTGCGAGACCACCGGACTGGACCCCGACAGCGACCGCATCATCGAGATCGCGGCTCTACGGGTGCGTGAGGGGCGTCCAGTCGCCCTCTTCCATCGCCTGGTGGATCCGGGACGGCCCATTCCCGAGATCATCACCTCTCTCACGGGTCTGACCCACCGACAGGTGCGTCAGGCCCCGCCGGTCGACGACGTCCTCGGGGAACTCTCCCACTTCCTCGCCCATGACACGGTCGTAGGCCACAACGTCGGCTTCGACCTCGCCTTCATCGACGCCGGGATCAGCGCCACGCACAGCGCCCCACGGACGGCGTCGTCAACCCTGTGTACCGCAGAGACCGCACGTAGCCTCGTCCCCCGCTCCCGTGTGGGCCGCTACCGTCTGCAGACCCTGGCGGACGCTTTCGACCTTGCCCACCGCCCGACGCACCGTACGGTCTCTGACGTCTTGGCGACACTCGATCTTCTCCACTATCTCTGCGGCGTGAGCGAGTCGGGGTAGGCCACTCTGTACACGATCGTCACGGATCAGCGTCCTCCGGACAATGCAGCCGTACAACGCAGACCCCGGGCCCACCGTGTGACGGTGGGCCCGGGGTCTGCGTGTATGACGGGCGGAACTCAGCGGTCCTAGGGGTTGGAGTGGCCCTTGTCCTCGAGAGCGGCGCGGTTGGCCTCGTTGAGGCGACGCAGCATCTCGATCTTCTCGTGCTCGTTGGCCTCCTCGATCTCGGAGACCTTCTCGACGATGTCCTCCGGGTCCGGGCGGAAGAATCCGCCCCGGCCGGGCTGACCGGCGAAGCCGAGCTGGTTGAGCTTGGTCGGCACCTGGGCGCCGGCATACTCCAGCGGGATCGGATGACCGTGCTCGTCGACCGGGCCGATGGGCTGGTGGACCTCGATGAATCCACCGTTGGGGAGCTGGCGGATGGTGCCGGTCTCGATACCGTGCTCCAGCACCGCGCGGTCGTTGCGCTGGAGACCCAGGCAAATCCGGTAGGTGACGAAGTAGGCGATCGGAGGCAGCACCAGGAAGCCGATGCGACCGATCCAGGTCATGGCGTTCAGCGAGATCTGGAAGTGCAGGGCGAAGAGGTCGTTACCACCCGAGAGGGTCAGCACGAAGTACGCCATCATGGCCATGACACCGAGGGAGGTACGGACCGGCACATCGCGCGGACGCTGCAGCAGGTTGTGGTGCGCGTTGTCCTTGGTGAAGTGCTGCTCGATCCAGGGGTAGGCAAACAGCAGAACCACCAGGAGACCCAGCAGCAGTGCAACCCAGAACACACCCGGGATCGTGTAGTTACCGAGATAGAGCTCCCACGCCGGCATGATACGTGCGGCACCGTCAGTCCAGAGCATGTAGATATCCGGCTGGGAACCGGCGGAGACCTGCGACGGGTTGTACGGACCCAGGTTCCAGATCGCGTTGATCTGGAAGAGGCCGGCCATCAGGGCGATGACTCCGAAGGTGATGATGCCGAATGCCGCGGAGTGGACCGCGAACACCGGGAGAATGCGGACACCGACGACGTTGCGCTCGGTGCGCCCCGCACCCGGGAACTGGGTGTGCTTCTGGTACCAGACCAGGGCCAGGTGGGCGGCAATCAGGGCCAGCAGGATGGCCGGGATCAGGAGCACGTGGGCGATGTACAGACGCGGGATGATGATGTCACCCGGGAAGTCACCGGCGAACATGATCCAGTGCAGCCAGGTACCGATGATCGGCAGTCCGACGATGATGGCGGACATGATGCGCAGACCCACACCGGAGAGAAGGTCATCCGGCAGGGAGTAGCCCATGAAGCCCTCAGCGACGGACAGCAGCAGCAGGACGCAGCCGATGACCCAGTTCGCCTCACGCGGCTTGCGGAACGCACCGGTGAAGAAGATGCGCAGCATGTGGACCACGATCGAGACTGCGAACAGCAGGGCCGCCCAGTGGTGGACCTGGCGGATGAACAGGCCACCGCGCACCTCGAAGGAGATGTTCAGGGCTGTCTCGTAGGCACGGGACATCTCGACACCGTTGAGCGGTGCGTAGGCACCGTCGTAGATGACCTTCGACAGCGACGGGTCGAAGAACAGGGTGAGATAGACACCCGAGAGAAGAAGGATGATGAAGGAGTACAGCGCGATCTCGCCGAGCATGAAGGACCAGTGGCTCGGGAAGACCTTGTTGATCTGCCTCCGGATGCCGGCGGCCATGGTGTACCGCTGGTCCATGTTGTCGGCGGCCATCGCCATGCGGGACGGCTTGGTGGATGTGCTCATGACTTACGCTCCCAGAATGCCGGGCCGACCGGCTCAATGAAGTTCTTGTCGGCGTAGAGGTAACCGTCCGCATCGACGTTGATCGACAGCTCCGGCAGCGCTCGCGCCGCGGGACCGAAGACCGGCTTACCCCAGTGAAGTGCATCGAACTGGGACTGGTGGCACGGGCAGAGAATTCGGTTGGTCTGCTGCTCGTACAGGGACGTCGGGCAGCCGATATGGGTACAGATCTTCGAGTAGGCGTAGTAGTCGCCGTAGTGGAAGTCCTCCTGGCCGTCACGCTGGACAGCCTTGACGGCGTCCTCGTGGCGGAGACGGATCAGCATGACCGAGTTACGCGGGCCGTGCACGGAGTGCATGTGCTCCTCGTAGACATCGCGGTCGGCGTCGTACTTCTCGCCGTCGTTCACCATCTCCTCGGAGAGGGGGAACACGGTCTCCATGGCGCCGGCGTCGAGGTCCTCCGGGCGGACACGCACCAGGCGGTTGACGCCCTGGGTGCTGTAGTGCCCGTTGTGCTCCTCGGCGATGGCCGCCGTGTCGCGACCGAGGTAGACCTTCTCGCCCTGTTCGACGAGGGTCCAGCCGGTGGTCCACAGCGTCCCGTCACCCTGGATGCCCATGGCCTTGGGCTTCCACGGATTCTTGATGATGCCACCCAGCGGGAGGATGACAGCGAGCCCCATGAGGGCTGCACCGGTGCCGGCGAGGCCCATCATGACCTTACGGCGACCGAGGGTGGAGGTCTTCCACGCATCGTTCAGCAGCGCGGTGATCGTCTTACGGTCGATCTCCTCGGAGGGACCGTCGTGACGGGTCTGGACCGAGATCTCCTCGGGGACGAACTTCTTGGAGAACTGGACCGCACCCACACCGAGACAGATGATCGAGAGGCCGGCGGTCGCACCCAGCAGCGGGGTGTACAGGGTGTACATCCACAGGCCGTCATCCTCGAGGTGCTTGTACTGCCACGGCCAGAAGAGGTAGACCGCCACGAAGGCGATACCCAGGACCACGGACAGTGCGAACCACACGTTGATGCCGAAGGCGGCGCGCTTCTCAGCCGGGTCATCCTCGACCGGGAACCGCTCCTTGCGGTATGCGACGGTGACCCCGTCGAGCTCGGTGCCGAGGCGGGCGAGCTCTTCGTCGCTCATCGCCGCGATCTCGTCCGAGGTGTAACTGCTCTTGATTTCACTCATGACCGGGTTCCAATCCACATAGCTCCGCCGATGAGCACGACGATGCCGACGATCCACATCAGCATGCCCTCGGTGACCGGGCCAATGCCGCCGAGACCGTAGCCGCCCTGGGACGGGGTCTCCTTCGCGGACTTGATGTACGCGATGATGTCCTTCTTCTCGTCAGCGGTGAGCTGACGGTCGGAGAACTTCGGCATGTTCTGGGGGCCGGTGAGCATGGCCTGGTAGATCTCCTGCTCATTGGCGTTGTCCAGGACAGGCGCGTACTTACCGCCGGACAGTGCCCCACCACGACCGGTGAAGTTGTGGCAGGACGCACAGTTCAGGCGGAAGAGATCGGAGCCACGGGCGACGTCGGAGGGGTCGATCTTGCCGTTGTCGTTGTTGGAACCGCGGAGAGACTCCATCGCGATGGCGCCGTCGGCGTCCTTCACGATGCCGGGGCCACCACCGTTGGCGTTGACGTAGGCTGCCAGCGCAAGAGTCTGCTGCTCGTTGAAGCGGGCGTCCTTGCGCTCGGCCTGGGCCTCGTTGCGCTTCATCGGCATACGGCCGGAGTGGACCTGGAAGTACACGGCGCCTTCGCCGACGCCGACCAGGGACGGACCGCGGTCCTGGACACCCTGGAGGTTGGCGCCGTGGCAGGTGATACAGGCGACCTCGTAGATCTCCTTACCCTGGCTGATCAGGGACTCGGCGTCGACGTCAGCCGTCGCCTCCTGAGCATCGGGGGTCACTGCCTGGGCGATCAGTCCTGCACCGGAGAGGCCGAGCACGAGCGCGAGCGCTCCGGCGACAGTCCGGCGCAGCTTACGCCGCGAGCGGCGCTTCCTGCGTGTTGTGGATGCCTCAGGGGAGCCGGTCACGGGCTGCTCCCCCTCGGTCATGCTGTGGTTGGTATCCATCTTGTTCCCTTAACTCGTCATACGGAATGCGATGGGCTTAACGGCCGAGCGTCACACATCGGCCCGTTCGGCCTACTGGATGAAGTAAATCGTGATCCACAGGCCGATCCACACGACGTCGACGAAGTGCCAGTAGTACGACACGACGACGGCTGCGGTGGCCTGGGCCGGGGTGAACTTCGACTTCGCGGTGCGGAGGAGCACCACGACGAATGCGAGCACGCCGGCGAGGACGTGTGCGCCGTGGAAGCCGGTGGTGATGAAGAACACCGACCCGTAGACACTGCTCGAGATCGTCGTCCCGTGCTGCACGAGGTGGATGTACTCGTACGTCTGGCCGATCAGGAAGATGGCACCCAGCACGATGGTGAGTGCGTACCACTTCCGGAGGCCGAAGACGTCTCCACGCTCGGCGGCGAACACGCCCCACTGGGCCGTGAACGACGACGACACCAGGATCACGGTGATACCGAGTGCGAAGGGCACGTTCAGCTCTGTCGGGTGAGACGGCCAGTCACCACCCGAGTTCGCCTTCGACACGAAGTACATCGCGAAGAGTCCCGCGAAGAACATCAATTCCTGCGACAGGAACACAATCGTGCCGACGCTGACCATGTTCGGTCGGTTCAGCGTCGCAACACGTTGTGGTGCTGCCATACCTTGGTTTCCAACTGCGCTCGTCACGTCCACAATTATGACGTGTACGGCCCCCGTAGTCGATTCGCGACCCCCCTTAAGGCCGCAGTTTCTGAAAAACTGCAGGTCAGGAATCGGCGTTCCCTGGGAATTGACCACAAACGGGGCTAGACGGGAACTTTTGGATGACCCCGTCCGACGCATGGCGTCCCTGCAGGTGAAGACCCCTCCCCTGCGCCGCCCGGCCCCCGACGGGAACCACGCACCCCTCCCTGTCCACCCCCGGAAGAGGGTGGATGGAACTGCTCCCGCGGAGAGCCCCGAACCATCTCCGGAAAGTGTATCCGACGACCCCGCAGTTGACCGACTCCCACGCGCGCCCACTCCCCCGACGGGGGCATAGACTGAACTGGTGCACCATCCACGGTGTGCATGACAAACGCCCCATCAACCTGACATGAGTCAGGAGAAGAGAGAGATCTGATGGCTACTCCGGCCCACAGTCCGGACCACGTTCCCGCGCTCGGACAGGACAAGCTTCCTGCCAGCTACTTCACCTGGCCGGGCGTTCTCGACCGCATCGGGCGTCACGAGGAGCTCAGTGAGTCCCAGGTCGCATGGGCCGTCAGTCAGATCATGGCCGGAGAGTCCACCGACTCCCAGATCGCCGCGTTCTCCTACGGCCTGCGGGTCAAGGGCATCACCGCCGCCGAGCTCTCCTCCGCCGCGAACACCATGCGTGAGTTCGCGACCCGGGTGGACTTCAGCGACATCGGAGATGCCGTCGACATCGTCGGCACCGGTGGCGACGGACACCACACCGTCAACATCTCCACGATGGCCTCCTTCGTCGTCGCAGCCGCCGGTGTGACCGTCGTCAAGCACGGCAACCGGGCGGCATCCTCGCTGTGCGGTGGTGCGGACGTCCTGGAGTCCCTGGGACTCGACATCGAGCGCGACCCGGCGACCATCCATGCCGATGCGCTGCGCACCCACTTCGCCTTCATGTTCGCGAAGACCTACCACCCCGCGATGCGCTTCGCCGGTCCGGTACGTTCCGAGCTCGGCGTTCCCACGCTCTTCAACCTCCTGGGCCCGATGACGAACCCGGCGACCCCGAAGTACGCCCTCGTCGGCTGCGCCTTCCGCGACATGATGCCGATCATGGGCGGCGCCTTCGCGCACCAGGGCGTCCGCGCGCTCATCGTCCGCGGCCTCGACGGCATGGACGAGATCAGCGTGAGCGCCCCGACTGAGGTCGTCACCGTCGACAGCGAGGGACGCACCGGGGAGTTCACCATCAACCCGCGCACCTACGGTCTCGACATCTACGAGGAGGACGCCCTGCGCGGCGGTGACCCCGCGTTCAACGCCGACATCGCCCGCCGCCTCATGGCCGGCGAGCTCGAGGGTGCGGTCAAGGACGCAGTCCTGATCAATTCCGCTGCCGCACTCGCCGTGGTCAAGGGCTGGGAGAATTCGGATCTGCGCACCGTCCTCACTGAGCAGGTCGCCGTGGCCCGCGAGACACTGGAGTCCGGCAAGGCACAGCAGGCCATGGAGCTCATCATCAACAGCTGAGCCGTCAGGCAGACCCCCCGGACACAGGACAACGCCCGGCCCACCGTTTCCGGTGGGCCGGGCGTTGTCCTTCACGACCGGGTCGAGCGCCCCTAGTCCTTCTCGGGGGGAAGGCCGTACTGCAGGTTGAGCATGATGGTCGCCCAGACCAGCATGACGGCACCCATGAGGATCAGCCAGATGTGGAAGAAGGCGATGCCGTAGCCCATGAGCATGATGGCGAAGGCCATCAGGAAGGGCCAACCGGAGCTCGCGGAGAAGAAGCCGAGCACGCCGGCACCGTCCTCGATCTCGGCCTGCTCCCAGTCCTTCGGCTCGATGTCGGCTTTGGCATTGGTCAGGTGGAAGTAGCCACCGAGGAAGAGGCACAGCAGGGTGGCGAGCACCAGGCCGGTACCACCGGCCCACTCGATTCCCTGACCGTTTCCGTTGTCGTTGAGCTTGGCGGTCGCGAAGAAATACAGGACCGTCATGACGACCAGGAACGCCGCCAGGCCGTACATCAACTTGGCTGTCTGCCGCATTGTTCTCTCCTTTGGAGTTCCTGCCGCTTACGCGGCCTCGTCGCCGATGTAGTTGTCGCCGTCCACCGAACGGGTACCGGCACGGTCCGGGAGGAAGGGGCGGGTGCTGGTGGCGTACGGCGCTTCGTCGATCGACTTCAATGCTTCCGCGTTGGTGGCGGTCGGGTTCGACTGACGGAAATCGAGGTACTCGGTGAAGGCCTCCGGGGAGACGACACGGATCTCGAAGTTCATCATCGCGTGGTAGGTACCGCACATCTCGGCACAACGGCCGACGAAGGCACCTTCCTCCTCGATGGCTGCGATCTGGAAGCGTCGCTCCTGGTGGTTCTTCTCCGGGTGCGGCATGGCGTCGCGCTTGAAGAGGAACTCCGGAACCCAGAAGGAGTGGATCACGTCAGAGGACGCAAGGTTGAACTCGATCGGGGTATTGCTCGGCAGAACCAGGACCGGAACCTCTTCGGACGTACCGAGGGTCTCGATCTTGTCGTAGTTGAGGTACGAGTAGTCCTCGGAGGAATTGCCGTGGATCGGGCCCGCAGGCTCGTGCTCGTCAACCTCTTCACTCGGGGCGGAGAGGAGTGCCGAATCGGAGGTCTTCTGCTCGTCGGTGCCGTCGTAGTCGGATCCGTCGGGGGTCAGGTTCCCCTTGACTTCGCCGTAGCCGAACTTCCAGTTCCACTGGTAGGCGGTGACGTCGACAGTGACCTCAGGGTTCTTGTCCAGTGCCGTGACCTCGTCCTGGGTCTGCACCGTGAAGAAGAACAGGGCCATGACGATCAGGATCGGGACGGTCGTCAGGGTCAGCTCGAGGTTGACGTTGTAGGCGGTCTGACGCGGGAACTCCCCCTTACCGGCCTTCTTGGCGCGCTTGGCGCTGTCCCGGAAGATCACCACGAACATCAGAGCCCACATGATGATGCCGATGATCCATGCGGCAACCCAGGTCCAGACCCAGAAGTTGCCCATGGACTTGGACTCAGGGGTGATGCCGTCCGGCCAGCCCATGCGCAGGGCATGGAAGAAACCGTTGTCGGGGGGAGTGGCGTCGCAGCCGGCAAGGGCCAGGGCACCGAGTCCCAGAGCGCCGGCCAGTCCCAGCTTGCGGGCCATACCGTGAACTTTTCGCTGTTCCACGCGAGTATGCCTTCCTCAATCACACGTCGTGTTCACCGGAAGCTGCGCGGGGTCACCTGCAGAGGACTACCCGCACTTTCCGTATCAATGAACGACAATAGTGCATGCCTTCCCGGCGTCCATCATCTAGGTCACAGTGTCGGGCATACAACGGCCCTATTCGGGGTTGACCGTACGGATACCTCTGTCTCCCGCCGACCCCCCTGGCGTCCTGCCGCACCTCCCCCGCCTGCACCGGAAGTGCCGACTGGCGTGCGGCGGGTGTGTGCCTAGTATCGTTGTCTCCCGTACCCGCGACCGGCAGGTGCGGCCTCCGCCGTGGCATTCCCCGTCCGGCCGCCTTCCCTATAAGTATGGAGATGACCTCTACAGCTCATGTGTGGACTTCTTGGAATTCTCACCGCCCTCGGCGACGCACCCCGGTTCGTCGACCCCGTGGCCCACGCCCTGCCCTGCATGCGTCACCGCGGCCCGGACGAGGACGGGACCTGGAACGACGACGACGTCGTCTTCGGTTTCAACCGACTGTCCATCATCGATCTGGAGCACTCCCACCAGCCGCTCCAGTGGGGTCCGGAGGGCGAGCCCGCCCGCTACTCCATGACCTTCAACGGTGAGATCTACAACTACCTGGAACTGCGCGAGGAGCTGCAGGCCGCCGGTTACTCCTTCAACACCTCCGGCGACTCCGAGACCATCGTCGTCGGCTACCACCACTGGGGCGAGGACGTCGTCAACCACCTGCGGGGCATGTTCGCCTTCGCCGTGTGGGACGCCACCGAACGCACCATGTTCCTCGCCCGCGACCAGTTCGGCATCAAGCCGATGTTCTACGCGACGACCGCGGCCGGCACCGTCTTCGGCAGCGAGAAGAAGTCCATCCTCGACATGGCAGAGGCCATCGGTCTGGACAAGAGCCTTGACGACCGGGCCATCGTCCACTACACGGATCTGCAGTACGTCCCGGAGCCGGAGACCCTCCACGCCGGCATCCGTCGCCTCGAGTCCGGTTGCCACACCACGCTGCATCCCGGCGACGAGGTGAAGGCAGTGCGCTACTTCCGCCCCGACTTCACCCCGGTCCCGGTACCCTCCGGCAGCGAAGACGCCCTGTTCCGGAAGATCGC
This sequence comes from Corynebacterium sp., assembly GCF_022712275.1. Classification (GTDB taxonomy): domain Bacteria; phylum Actinomycetota; class Actinomycetes; order Mycobacteriales; family Mycobacteriaceae; genus Corynebacterium. The sequence goes on from NZ_JALAGU010000013.1 coordinate 65,843, forward strand.
GGACGCCCTGCAGGACTCCGTGGCCAAGCACATGCGGGCCGACGTGACCGTGGGTTCCTTCCTCTCCGGGGGTATCGATTCCACCGCGATCGCCGCACTGGCCAAGCAGCACAACCCGGATCTCATCACCTTCACCACCGGTTTCGAGCGTGAGGGGTACTCCGAGGTCGATGTCGCCGCCGAGTCCGCCGGGGCCATCGGCGTGGAACACGTCGTCAAGGTCGTCTCCCCCGAGGAATTCGCCGCCGCGGTGCCGAAGATCATCTGGTACCTCGACGACCCGGTGGCTGACCCGGCCCTGATCCCCCTCTACTTCGTCGCCGCCGCCGCGCGTGAGCGCGTCAAGGTGGTGCTCTCGGGTGAGGGCGCCGACGAGCTCTTCGGCGGCTACACCATCTACAAGGAGCCCCTGTCCCTCGCCCCGTTCGACAAGGTCCCCTCCCCGATCAAGAAGGTCCTCAACAGGCTGGGTCAGGCCCTGCCCGAGGGCCAGCGCGGCAAGTCCCTTCTCCTGCGCGGAACCACACCGATGGAGGAGCGTTACTACGGCAACGCCCGCTCCTTCAACTACGAGCAGCTCGAACGCGTCCTCAAGATCGCGCGGCCGGAGTGGGACCACCGTGAGGTCACGGCCCCGATCTACGCACAGTCGGAACAGTTCGACCCGGTGTCGCGGATGCAGCACCTGGACCTGTTCACCTGGATGCGCGGTGACATCCTCGTCAAGGCAGACAAGATCACCATGGCCAACTCCCTGGAACTGCGCGTTCCGTTCCTGGACAAGGTCGTCTTCGACGTCGCCCGAACGATCCCCTACGACCTGAAGATCAGCCACGACACGACGAAGTACGCGCTGCGTCGTGCCATGGAGCTCATCGTTCCCCCGCACGTGATCAACCGGAAGAAGCTCGGCTTCCCCGTGCCGATCCGCCACTGGCTTGCCGGCCCGGAGCTCTACGACTGGGCCCGTACCACCATCGAAGAGTCCCGGACCGAGGACATCTTCAACAAGGCGGAGGTTCTGGCGATGCTTGACGAGCACCGCGTCGCGATGAACTCCGGGAGCGGCCCGGACCACTCCCGCCGCCTGTGGACCGTCATCGCGTTCATGATCTGGCACGGCATCTTCGTCGAGAACCGGATCCACCCGGACATCGACGAGCAGGACTACCCCGTCCAGCTCTAGGGCGCGCCGCGGGAGGTAGCGGGGAGGGACGCCGCCCCTCCGGCACAGAGTAACGACCCCACAGGGTGGTGGATCACCGTGGATCCACCCTGTGGGGTCGTTCGCGTCGGCGCGGAGCCGGTCAGCTGAAAGAGTCGCCGCAGGCGCAGGAACCGCCGGCGTTGGGGTTGTCGATGGTGAACCCCTGGGACTCGATCGTGTCGGCGAAATCGATCTTCGCACCCATGAGGTACGGGGCCGACATCTTGTCCACGACAAGATCCACGCCGTCGAAGTGGTCGACGTGGTCGCCGTCGAGGCTGCGGTCATCGAAGAAGAGCTGGTAGCGCAGTCCCGCACAACCGCCCGGCTGCACGGCGATGCGCAGGGAGAGGTCGTCACGGCCCTCCTGGGCCAGCAGAGCGGCAGCCTTCGCGGCGGCGGCACCGGTCACTTCGACGCCGGTGGTCTTCTCGGGAGCGGTCATCTGTTCCTCCTCGGTATTGCGGTTGGTTGTCACGCTACCCCCGTTCAACCGACAATTCCAGCGGTGTATTCCCGTGGCGGTGCCCGCGGCACTCTCCCCCCTGCAACGGGACCTCGTTGGGACACCTCCCCCGTCGTGCTCTAGCCTGTGGGGTGTGAAACTGCCCTGGAACAGAGAAGCCGACACCCCCGGCGACAACGCCGCAGACGAGAACATCGGCGCCTTCGAGGATACTTTCGAGGACGCCGCCCTCCCGAAGGGTCAGACCCCGAAGAAGGGCCGCCCCACCCCGCGGCGGAACGATGTCGAGCGGCAGGCCGGTACCCGCCGCGCCCACTATGACGCCCCGCTCACGCCCAAGGAGGCCAGGGAGCGGAAGAAGGCCGAGAAGAAGTCCATGAGCAAGGAGGAGTTCAAGGACAAGAAGAAGCGTGAGCGCGAGGAGGCCGCGGTCGCCCGCCGCAAGGCCAATGAGCGCATGATGGCCGGCGACCCGAACTACCTGCTGCCCCGCGACCAGGGCAAGGAGAAGCTCTTCGTCCGCAACTACGTGGATTCCCGGCGCTACATGATGAACATGTTCCTGCCGATCGCCCTGATCGTCGTGCTGGTCATGATCATCGGAATGAGCGCACCGGAGATCGCCAACCTGGTCTCCCTGATCATGCTCTTCGTGATCGTCCTGCTGGTCATCGAGGGCTTCTTCCTCGGACGCAAGGTCAACAAGCTCGTCGACGAGCGCTTCCCGGACCGTGCCTTCGGCCGCTGGACCCTGGGCTTCTACGCCTTCACCCGCGCGACCATGATCCGCAGGATGCGCACCCCGGCCCCGCAGGTCAACATCGGCGACACGGTCTAGCCAGATGCCCACCACGGCCCCGACCGCACTGCTGCCCGCCCTGGCCGCCTGGGCCCGGGACACGGCCCTGACGACCTCCCTCACCGGGGACACCGGGCAGCCACCTGCGCTCCTGTCCGTCACGGCGGAAGAGTCGTTCGCCGCGGAGACCACCGCCGGCGGGTCCCGCCTGGCTTCTCTGGCGTCCACCGTCGGCGTCGATGTCCGGGTCCACCCGGTCGCCCCGGCCGCGGCAGTGGGTCTGGACGCCGACGAGGTCGAAGAGCGTCTCGCCGAGGGGGCGGCGCTGACGGACCACGCGGTCGATTCCGGCGTCCCGCTGCTGCTGCTCAGTGGCAGCGGAAGCTCCGCCACCGACATCTCGTCGGCTGCGGTCACCGCCACGGTATGCCGCAAGGAGCCCGTCGCCGTGGTGCGCCACGAGATCGGCGCGGACGTCGCGGTGTGGCGTGATGCGGTGGAGACCGTGCGGGACGCCATGTTCCGCGCCCGCGGCTACCGCAACGGCCCGTGGGACGCCGGATCCGTCCGGGAGATCCTCCGCATCCTGGGTACCCCGGATCTCACGGTGATGGTCGGTGTCCTCACCCAGGCCGCGGCCCGCCGCGCCCCGGTGACCCTCGACGGGGCGGACACACTCACAGCGGCCCTGCTGGCGGACGCGATGTCCCCCGGTGCCGCCCGCTGGTGGCTGGTCCCCCAC
>NZ_JALAGU010000014.1 GCF_022712275.1 Corynebacterium sp.
GGGGGGAGAAGACCAGGGGGCGCGGGTGGACTTATGTCCGTGCGTGATATAAGGTTGACGTTTGCGCTGGACTGATCTCCGGCGGTTCTGCGGAGAACACCGACGACCTTGACGGGTGATGGATTGAAAACACCACTTGACAAGGTCCATTAAGTGTTTCTACGCCCGGAATGATCTTCCGGGGACGAACCACCGGGACGTCAGTCCCTCACAGACCATCACAGACCGTACGCTCAAGCAACCGTGTTCGCCGAGATTCAAGACCCCGGCAGACACGTGAGGTGCTGGAAGGACCCATCTTGGCAGTCTCCCGCCAGACCAGTTCCACGGCCGGAATCCCCGGGGCTTCGCATCGATACTCCTTCGCGAAGATCGATGCCCCGATCGAGGTGCCCGGTCTTCTCGACGTTCAGAGAGAGTCCTTCGCCTGGCTCGTCGGCACGCCGGAGTGGCGTGCCCGTCGGCAGGCCCAGGCAGAGGAAGGGACCCGCGTCACCAGCGGTCTCGAGGACATCCTCGAAGAGCTCTCCCCTGTCGAGGACTACTCCGAGAACATGTCCCTGACCCTGTCCGAGCCGCGCTTCGACGACGTGAAGAACACGATCGACGAGTGCAAGGACAAGGACATCAACTACTCCGCGCCGCTGTACGTGACTGCGGAGTTCACCAACGCCCTCTCCGGCGAGATCAAGAGCCAGACCGTCTTCATCGGTGATTTCCCGATGATGACGGACAAGGGCACGTTCATCATCAACGGCACCGAGCGTGTCGTCGTGTCCCAGCTCGTCCGCTCCCCGGGCGTCTACTTCGACGAGTCCATCGACGCGTCCACCGAGCGTCCGCTGCACGCCGTGAAGGTGATCCCTTCCCGCGGTGCGTGGCTGGAGTTCGACGTCGACAAGCGCGACACCGTCGGTGTCCGCATCGACCGCAAGCGCCGCCAGCCTGTCACCGTCCTGCTGAAGGCCCTGGGTCTGACCACCGAGGAGATCACCGAGCGTTTCGGTTTCTCCGAGATCATGATGACCACCCTCGAGAAGGACGGCGTCGCCAACACCGACGAGGCCCTCCTCGAGATCTACCGCAAGCAGCGTCCCGGTGAGTCGCCGACCCGTGACTCCGCCCAGGCACTGCTGGAGAACAGCTTCTTCAAGGCGAAGCGCTACGACCTGGCCAAGGTCGGCCGCTACAAGGTCAACCGCAAGCTCGGCCTCGACGGCGACACCGGTGAGATGACCCTCACCGAGCAGGACATCCTGACCACCATCGAGTACCTCGTGCGTCTGCACGCCGGTGAGAAGTCCATGACTTCCCCGGACGGCACCGAGATCCCGCTGGGCACCGACGACATCGACCATTTCGGCAACCGTCGCCTGCGTACCGTCGGTGAGCTGATCCAGAATCAGATCCGCGTGGGCCTGTCCCGCATGGAGCGTGTCGTGCGAGAACGTATGACCACGCAGGACGCTGAGTCCATCACCCCGACCTCGCTGATCAACGTGCGCCCGGTCTCCGCGGCCATCCGCGAGTTCTTCGGAACCTCCCAGCTGTCCCAGTTCATGGACCAGAACAACTCGCTGTCGGGTCTGACCCACAAGCGTCGTCTGTCCGCCCTGGGCCCCGGTGGTCTGTCCCGTGAGCGCGCCGGCCTCGAGGTCCGCGACGTCCACGCATCCCACTACGGTCGCATGTGCCCGATCGAGACCCCTGAGGGTCCGAACATCGGTCTGATCGGTAACCTCGCGACCTACGCCCGCGTCAACCCCTTCGGTTTCATCGAGACCCCGTACCGTCGTGTCGACAACGGTGTCATCACCGATCAGGTGGACTACCTGACCGCCGATGAAGAGGACCGCCACGTCATCGCCCAGGCGAAGACCCCGGTCGACGCCGACGGTCGCTTCGTCGACGAGCAGATCGAGGTTCGTCTCCGTGCCGGCGACGTCGAGGTCGTTCCGGCCACCGAGGTCGACTACATGGACGTCTCCCCGCGGCAGATGGTCTCCGTGGGTACCGCGATGATCCCGTTCCTCGAGCACGACGACGCCAACCGTGCCCTCATGGGTGCGAACATGCAGAAGCAGGCTGTGCCGCTGCTGCGTGGCGAGGCCCCGTACGTCGGTACCGGCATGGAGCTCCGTGCCGCCTACGACGCCGGTGACGTCATCGTCACACCGAAGGCCGGTGCCGTGGAGTACGTCTCCGCCGACTACATCACCATCATGGACGATGACGGCGTGCGCGACACCTACATGCTGCGCAAGTTCGAGCGCACCAACCAGGGCACCTGCTACAACCAGGTCCCGCTGGTCGACCAGGGTCAGCGCGTCGAGGCCGGCCAGGCCATCGCTGACGGCCCCGGCACCCGCAACGGCGAGATGTCGCTGGGCCGTAACCTCCTCGTGGCGTTCATGCCGTGGGAAGGTCACAACTACGAGGACGCCATCATCCTCAACCAGCGCGTCGTGGAGGAGGACCTCCTCACCTCGATCCACATCGAGGAGCACGAGATCGACGCCCGGGACACCAAGCTGGGCCCGGAGGAGATCACCCGCGACATCCCGAACGTCGGCGAGGACGTCCTCGCAGACCTCGACGACCGCGGTATCGTCCGCATCGGTGCCGACGTCCGTGACGGCGACATCCTCGTCGGTAAGGTCACCCCGAAGGGTGAGACCGAGCTGACCCCGGAGGAGCGCCTGCTGCGCGCCATCTTCGGCGAGAAGGCCCGCGAGGTCCGCGACACCTCCATGAAGGTGCCCCACGGTGAGACCGGCAAGGTCATCGGCGTCCGCGTGTTCTCCCGCGAGGACGACGACGACCTGGCCCCCGGTGTCAACCAGATGGTCCGCGTCTACGTCGCCCAGAAGCGCAAGATCCAGGACGGCGACAAGATGGCCGGCCGCCACGGCAACAAGGGTGTCGTCGGCAAGATCCTGCCGCAGGAGGACATGCCCTTCCTGCCGGACGGCACGCCGATCGACTTCATCCTGAACACCCACGGTGTTCCGCGTCGTATGAACATCGGTCAGGTCCTCGAGACCCACCTCGGCTGGCTCGCCAAGTACGGCTGGACCGTGGACACCCAGTCCGAGGACCCGAAGGTCCAGGCCATGCTGGACACGCTGCCGGAGGACCTCTACGAGGTTCCGCCGGAGTCGCTGGTCGCCACCCCGGTGTTCGACGGTGCCGAGAACGAGGAGATCTCCGGTCTGCTCCGCTCGATCAACCCGAACTCCGACGGCACCCGGCTGACCGATGAGTTCGGCAAGGCCGTGCTCATCGACGGTCGCTCCGGTGAACCCTTCCCGTACCCCGTCTCGGTCGGCTACAAGTACATGCTGAAGCTGCACCACCTGGTTGACGAGAAGATCCACGCCCGTTCCACCGGTCCGTACTCCATGATCACCCAGCAGCCGCTCGGTGGTAAGGCCCAGTTCGGTGGACAGCGCTTCGGTGAGATGGAGGTGTGGGCCATGCAGGCGTACGGCGCGGCCTACACCCTGCAGGAGCTGCTCACCATCAAGTCCGATGACGTTGTCGGCCGTGTGAAGGTCTACGAGGCCATCGTCAAGGGCGAGAACATCCCGGATCCGGGCATCCCCGAGTCCTTCAAGGTCCTCCTCAAGGAGCTGCAGTCCCTGTGCCTCAACGTCGAGGTGCTCGCCGCGGACGGTACTCCGATGGAGCTCAGCTCGACGGATGACGACGAACTCGACCACGCCAACGCTGCGCTGGGCATCAACCTGTCCCGCGATGAGCGTCCGGACGCCGAGACCGACGTCGTCTAACCCAGACACCTTCCCACTTTTCACCGCACTACCGCCCTCCGGAACCACGGAGGGGAAAGGGAGTCCCCGTGCTGGACGTCAATTTCTTTGACGAGCTCCGTATCGGTCTCGCCACCGCCGACGACATCCGTCGTTGGTCCCACGGCGAGGTCAAGAAGCCTGAGACCATCAACTACCGCACCCTGAAGCCCGAGAAGGACGGCCTCTTCTGCGAGCGCATCTTCGGCCCGACCCGGGACTGGGAGTGTGCCTGCGGCAAGTACAAGCGAGTCCGTTACAAGGGCATCATCTGTGAGCGCTGCGGCGTCGAGGTGACCAAGTCCAAGGTCCGTCGTGAGCGTATGGGCCACATCGAGCTCGCCGCGCCGGTGACCCACATCTGGTACTTCAAGGGTGTGCCGTCCCGTCTGGGCTACCTGCTCGATCTCGCCCCGAAGGATCTCGAGAAGATCATCTACTTCGCCGCGAACATCATCACCTCCGTGGATGACGAGGGTCGTCACAACGACCAGTCCACCCTCGAGGCCGAGATGCTCCTGGAGAAGAAGGAGGTCGAGAACGACCGCGACGCCGAGCTGGCGGAGCGTTCCGAGAAGCTCGAGGCAGACCTGGCCGAGCTCGAGGCCGCCGGCGCCAAGGCCGACGCCAAGCGCAAGATCCAGACCGCCGCCGAGCGCGAGATGCGCCACATCCGTGAGCGCGCCGAGCGCGAGGTCGCACGTCTCGACGAGATCTGGACCACCTTCGTCAAGCTCGCCCCGAAGCAGATGATCGTCGACGAGGGCATCTACAACGAGCTCTTCGACCGCTACGAGGACTACTTCACCGGCGGCATGGGTGCCGAGGCGATCCAGACCCTCATCCGGTCCTTCGACCTCGAAGCCGAGGCCGAGACCCTCCGCGAGACCATCCGCTCCGGCAAGGGCCAGAAGAAGCTCCGCGCCCTCAAGCGCCTCAAGGTCGTCGCCGCGTTCCTGCGTTCCGGCAACGACCCGGCCGGCATGGTCCTCGACGCTGTCCCGGTGATCCCGCCGGAGCTGCGCCCGATGGTCCAGCTCGACGGTGGCCGCTTCGCGACCTCCGACCTCAACGACCTCTACCGTCGTGTGATCAACCGCAACAACCGCCTCAAGCGCATGCTCGACCTCGGTGCCCCCGAGATCATCGTGAACAACGAGAAGCGCATGCTGCAGGAGTCCGTCGACGCCCTGTTCGACAACGGTCGTCGTGGTCGTCCGGTCACCGGACCGGGCAACCGCCCGCTGAAGTCCCTCTCTGACCTCCTCAAGGGTAAGCAGGGTCGCTTCCGTCAGAACCTGCTCGGTAAGCGCGTGGACTACTCCGGTCGTTCCGTGATCATCGTCGGCCCGCAGCTGAAGCTGCACCAGTGTGGTCTGCCGAAGCAGATGGCCCTGGAGCTCTTCAAGCCCTTCGTGATGAAGCGCCTGGTCGAGAAGCAGTACGCCCAGAACATCAAGTCCGCCAAGCGGATGGTGGAGCGTCAGCGCCCCGAGGTGTGGGACGTCCTGGAGGACGCCATCTCCGAGCATCCGGTGATGCTGAACCGTGCGCCTACCCTGCACCGCCTGGGTATCCAGGCCTTCGAGCCGGTCCTGGTCGAGGGTAAGGCCATCCAGCTGCACCCGCTGGCCTGTGAGGCCTTCAACGCCGACTTCGACGGTGACCAGATGGCTGTCCACCTGCCGCTGTCCGATGAGGCGCAGGCCGAGGCCCGCATCCTCATGCTGGCGTCCAACAACATCCTGTCCCCGGCGTCCGGTAAGCCGTTGGCTATGCCGCGTCTCGACATGGTCACGGGTCTGTACTTCCTGACCATGCCGAAGGCCGCGGACGAGATCGGTGGCCAGGGTCGCTACACCCCGGCCGACGAGAACGGCCCGGAGAAGGGCGTGTACTCCTCTCTCGCCGAGGCGATCATGGCCCGCGACCGCGGCGTCCTGGGTCTCCAGGCTCCGATCAAGGTCCGGATCAGCCACCTGCGTCCGACCGCCGAGGTCGAGGCCGAGCAGTTCCCCGACGGCTGGAACAAGGGCGACACCTGGCTGGCGTCCACCACCCTGGGCCGCGTGCTCTTCAACGAGCTGCTGCCGTGGAACTACCCGTTCGTCGACGGCGTCATGGCCAAGAAGCCGCAGGCCGCGATCATCAACGATCTCGCCGCACGCTACCCGATGATCACCGTCGCGCAGACCGTGGACAAGCTGAAGGACGCCGGTTTCTACTGGGCGACCCGTTCCGGCGTGACCATCACCATGCACGACGTGCTGGTCCTGCCGAACAAGAAGGAGATCCTGGACCGCTACGAGCAGCGCGCCCAGGTCATCGAGAAGAAGTTCGGCCGCGGTGCCATCAACGGCACCGAGCGCTACAACTCCCTGGTCGACCTCTGGAAGGAAGCCACCGACTTCGTCGGTGAGTCCGTGGAGAAGCTGTACCCGGACGACAACCCGATCCCGATGATCGTGAAGTCCGGCGCGGCCGGCAACATGCGTCAGATCTGGACCCTGGCCGGCATGAAGGGCATGGTCACGAATTCGCGTGGTGACTACATCACCCGCCCGATCAAGACCTCCTTCCGTGAGGGCCTGTCCGTCCTGGAGTACTTCAACAACTCCCACGGTTCCCGTAAGGGCCTGGCCGACACCGCTCTGCGTACCGCCGACTCCGGCTACCTGACCCGTCGACTCGTCGACGTGGCCCAGGACGTCATCGTCCGCGAGGACGACTGCGGTACCAGGCGCGGCGTCACCATGCCGCTCGCTGACCCGGTGCTGGACGCCCAGGGTGCCGAGACCGGTGCCTTCCGTCGCGCCGAGTTCGTCGAGACCGCTGTCCAGGGTCGTTTCCTGACCGCGGACGCCACCGACGACAACGGCCAGGTCATCATCCCCGCGGGTGTCGACCTGGGCGACCCGGAGATCGACAAGCTGGTCGAGGCCGGTGTGCGCGAGGTCAAGCTGCGCTCCGTCATGACCTGTGAGACCTCCACCGGTGTCTGTGCGACCTGCTACGGCCGGTCCATGGCGTCCGGCAAGAAGGTCGACATCGGAGAGGCTGTCGGCATCGTGGCCGCGCAGTCTATCGGTGAGCCCGGTACCCAGCTGACCATGCGTACCTTCCACCAGGGTGGTGTCGGTGGCGACATCACCGGTGGTCTGCCGCGTGTCCAGGAGCTCTTCGAGGCCCGTGTCCCGAAGGCGAAGGCGCCCATCGCCTCCGTCGACGGCACCGTGCGCATCGAGGACGACGAGAACTTCTACACCCTCACCATCGTCCCGGACGACGGTTCCGACGAGGTCGTGTACGAGAAGCTCTCGAAGCGTCAGGGCCTGGCTGTCCTCAAGGTCGGCGACTTCGAGCGTCAGATCAAGCAGGGCGACCACGTGACCGTCGGTCAGCAGCTCCTCAAGGGTGCCGCCGATCCGCACGAGGTTCTCCGCGTCCTCGGTCGCCGTGGTGTCCAGCAGCACCTCATCAACGAGGTGCAGAAGGTCTACCGCGACCAGGGTGTGGCCATCCACGACAAGCACATCGAGATCATCGTGCGTCAGATGCTGCGCCGCGTGACGGTCATCGACTCCGGTTCGACCGAGTACCTCCCGGGTTCCCTCGTCGACCACGCCGACGCCGTCGCCGCCTCCAAGGAGGCCGTGCGTACCGGTGGACGCCCGGTCGAGGTCCGTGCCGAGATCATGGGTATCACCAAGGCCTCGCTGGCCACCGACTCCTGGCTGTCGGCCGCCTCCTTCCAGGAGACGACCCGTGTGCTGACGGACGCCGCGATCAACAAGCGGTCCGACAAGCTCATCGGCCTCAAGGAGAACGTGATCATCGGTAAGCTGATCCCGGCCGGTACCGGTATCTCCCGGTACCGCAACATCTCTGTCGAGCCGACCGCGGAGGCCCGTGCCGCCGCGTACCAGATGCCGGACTCCTACGGCTCCGGATTCTACGGTGACGACGGCTTCGGTGACTTCACCGGTGCTGCCGTCCCACTGGACGACATCGACATGAACTAGTCATGAAGTAGTTCCGGCCCAACCGGACATGTGAGCCCGGATCCTGCACTGCGGGGTCCGGGCTCTGTCGTCGGTGGGGGAAGTGTCGGCCGGCGTAGTTGTCGGTGGCCCGGTGGTAGCCGTGCACTCGTACACAACCGTCACGTTTTCCGCGCTCGCGAACAACGGAGAAGCCTGCTCCGTCATGATTGTGTGCGCGGGCACGAGGGTACCGCCCAGAAACACGACCTGGGATGCGGGATCCGTGCTGTGCGGCCCCACCTGCGCGGCCGGAGGCGGGTACGCAGGGAGAGGATGCGGGGAGGGGACCCGGCAAGAGGATGCGGGGAGAGGACGCTGAGAGTGGAGCGGAAACGGGACGCGGAAAGTGGAGCGAGGGGTCACGCCGGCGGCACAGTCGCACCAGCGCTGCGTCCTGAAGGGATTTGGCTGTACGCTCCGCATACGGTAGTGTCCAACCCCAGTCCCCGTATCAGGACTCATCCGGCCGTCGAGAGACGGTGTGGCCCCTGGGTCACCGATGATGAATCAGCAGGATGAAACTCACCCCGTAGGCCAGCGAGAGCGGCTGAGGGGTTTCGGCACGTTTAAAACAAAGTGCGCCGAGTGTCCGGGGAGAGGTCTCGTTGGCCGGCAGTGTCGACGGCACCGTCGACCGAAGTACTGAAACAAGAAAGTCGGTTCATGCCTACTATCCAGCAGCTGGTCCGTAAGGGCCGCCACGACAAGACGGCGAAGGTTGCGACCGCCGCCCTCAAGGGTTCCCCGCAGCGTCGCGGCGTGTGCACCCGCGTGTACACCACCACCCCGAAGAAGCCGAACTCCGCGCTCCGTAAGGTCGCCCGTGTTCGCCTCACCTCCGGCATCGAGGTTTCCGCCTACATCCCCGGTGAGGGCCACAACCTCCAGGAGCACTCCATGGTGCTCGTCCGTGGTGGTCGTGTGAAGGACCTTCCGGGTGTCCGTTACAAGATCGTCCGTGGTTCCCTCGATACCCAGGGTGTCAAGGACCGCAAGCAGGCCCGTTCCCGCTACGGCGCGAAGAAGGAGAAGTAAAACATGCCTCGCAAGGGTCCCGCCCCCGCACGCCCGATCGTCAAGGATCCGGTCTACGACGACGTCATCGTCTCCCAGCTGGTCAACAAGATCCTGCTGGACGGCAAGAAGTCCACCGCTGAGCGCATCGTCTACAGCGCTCTGGAGACCTGCCGTGAGAAGACCGGCACCGACCCGGTCCTCACCCTCAAGAAGGCCCTCGACAACGTGAAGCCGGCCCTCGAGGTCCGCTCCCGTCGTGTCGGTGGCGCCACCTACCAGGTGCCGGTCGAGGTCCGCCCGGGCCGCGCCACCACCCTCGCGCTCCGTTGGCTCGTGACCTTCACCCGCCAGCGCCGCGAGAACACCATGACCGAGCGTCTCGCCAACGAGATCCTGGATGCCTCCAACGGTCTCGGTGCCTCCGTGAAGCGTCGTGAGGACACCCACAAGATGGCTGAGGCGAACCGCGCCTTCGCCCACTACCGCTGGTAACCCACGAGAGTTTAAGGAATCACAGTGGCACAGGAAGTCCAGAAGGACCTCAAGAAGGTCCGCAACATCGGCATCATGGCTCACATCGATGCCGGTAAGACCACGACCACCGAGCGTATCCTCTTCTACACGGGTATCAACCGGAAGGTCGGCGAGACCCACGACGGCGCCTCCACCACCGACTGGATGGAGCAGGAGAAGGAGCGTGGTATCACCATCACCTCCGCCGCCGTCACCTGTTTCTGGGACGAGAACCAGGTCAACATCATCGACACCCCCGGTCACGTCGACTTCACCGTCGAGGTTGAACGCTCGCTGCGCGTCCTCGACGGCGCTGTCGCCGTCTTCGACGGTAAGGAGGGCGTCGAGCCCCAGTCCGAGCAGGTCTGGCGTCAGGCCGACAAGTACGACGTCCCGCGCATCTGCTTCGTCAACAAGATGGACAAGCTGGGCGCTGACTTCTACTTCACCGTCCAGACCATCATCGACCGCCTCGGCGCCAAGCCGCTGGTCATGCAGCTGCCGATCGGTGCCGAGGACGAGTTCGACGGTGTCGTCGATCTCCTCAACATGAACGCCATCACCTGGCGCGGCAAGGTCGAGGTCGGCGCCGAGCCGACCATCGAGGAGATCCCCGCGGACCTGGCCGACAAGGCCGCCGAGTACCGCGAGAAGCTGCTCGAGACCGTCGCCGAGTCCGACGAAGCTCTCATGGAGAAGTACTTCGCCGGCGAGGAGCTGACGATCGACGAGATCAAGGGCGCCATCCGCAAGATGACGATCGCCTCCGAGATCTACCCGGTCCTCTGTGGTACCGCGTACCACAACAAGGGTATCCAGCCGATGCTGGACGCTGTCATTGATTTCCTCCCGTCCCCGCTGGACGTCGAGGCCATCGAGGGCCACAAGCCGGGCCACGAGGACGAGGCTCTCACCCGCAAGCCGTCCGACGACGAGCCGTTCTCCGCGCTCGCCTTCAAGATCGCAGCGCACCCGTTCTTCGGCAAGCTGACCTTCGTCCGCGTGTACTCCGGCTCCGTCGAGCCCGGCGAGCAGGTCCTGAATGCCGTCACCGGCAAGAAGGAGCGCATCGGCAAGCTCTTCCAGATGCACGCCAACAAGGAGAACCCGGTCGAGAAGGCGCACGCAGGTAACATCTACGCCTTCATCGGTCTCAAGGAGACCACCACCGGTGACACCCTCTGCTCGCTGACCGATCCGATCCAGCTGGAGTCCATGGACTTCCCGGATCCCGTGATCAAGGTCTCCATCGAGCCGAAGACCAAGTCCGACCAGGAGAAGCTGGGTGTCGCCATCCAGCGCCTGACCGAAGAGGACCCGACCTTCACCGTCGAGCTCGACGAGGAGACCGGCCAGACCATCATCGGTGGCATGGGCGAGCTTCACCTCGACGTCTTCGTCGACCGCATGAAGCGCGAGTTCAAGGTCGAGGCCAACGTCGGTGCCCCGCAGGTCGCCTACCGCGAGACCATCCGCAAGACGGTCGAGAAGGTCGAGTTCACCCACAAGAAGCAGACCGGTGGTTCCGGTCAGTTCGCAAAGGTGATCATCGGCATCGCCCCGTACAACCCGGACCCGGAGACCCTGGAGGAAGGCGAGGACCCGAACTACAAGTTCACCAACGCCGTCACCGGTGGTCGCATCCCCCGCGAGTACATCCCGTCGGTGGACGCCGGTATCCAGGACGCCATGCAGTACGGCTATCTCGCCGGCTTCCCGCTGGTCGACATCGAGGCCACCCTCATCGACGGTGCCTACCACGAGGTCGACTCCTCCGAGATGGCCTTCAAGATCGCCGGTTCCCAGGCTCTGAAGGAGGCTGTCGCCAAGGCGAAGCCGGTCCTCCTCGAGCCGCTGATGGCTGTCGAGGTCACCACCCCTGAGGAGTTCATGGGTGAGGTCATCGGCGACATCAACTCCCGTCGTGGCCAGATCGGTTCCATGGAGGACCGCTCCGGTGCGAAGGTCGTCAAGGGCAAGGTCCCGCTGTCCGAGATGTTCGGCTACGTCGGTGACCTGCGTTCGAAGACCCAGGGCCGTGCGAACTACACCATGATCTTCGACTCCTACGGTGAGGTCCCCTCGTCCGTGGCCCAGGAGATCATCGCCGAGCGCAACGGCAACGCCTAGCGCCCCCCCCCGGTGCCCCACCATCCGTGGGGTTCCCCCGGTGAACAGATGTTCATCGGAGGGACGCCACGGGGGTAGGGGTCAGCACTCCGTATCCCTCACGTCAGGCCCGGTTTTCACGGACAGGGTTTGTGCGTTAGGATGCTGGGTGCTGGCCGTTACCCAGCCGCAGTGTGTCCGGCCGACCGACCTCGGTCCGTCCGGATGGAGTGGGTGAACCCCGCCCGGCAATCACACTGTCTGATGCTGTTACCGGCGTAAGTAAGGCCCGGGACAGGCCACCGCATCCGGCGGTGACTCCCTGTCACGGGAGATACACAACAAGTGGTCGCGAGAGTCGTGGCCACCGAGAAGTCCAGGAGGACAAAAGTGGCGAAGGCTAAGTTCGAGCGCACGAAGCCCCACGTTAACATCGGCACCATCGGTCACGTCGACCACGGCAAGACCACGACGACCGCTGCCATCACCAAGGTTCTGGCTGACACCTACCCGGACCTGAACCAGGCCTTCGCCTTCGACGCCATCGACAAGGCGCCGGAAGAGCGTGAGCGCGGCATCACGATCAACATCTCCCACGTGGAGTACCAGACCGAGAAGCGCCACTACGCCCACGTGGATGCCCCGGGTCACGCCGACTACATCAAGAACATGATCACCGGTGCTGCTCAGATGGACGGCGCGATCCTCGTTGTCGCCGCCACCGACGGCCCGATGCCGCAGACCCGTGAGCACGTCCTCCTGGCCCGCCAGGTCGGCGTCCCCTACATCCTCGTCGCCCTGAACAAGTGCGACATGGTTGACGACGAGGAGCTCATCGAGCTCGTCGAGATGGAGGTCCGCGAGCTTCTCGCCGAGCAGGACTACGATGAGGACGCCCCGATCGTCCGCATCTCCGCTCTGAAGGCTCTCGAGGGAGACCCGGAGTGGACCGCCAAGATCGTCGAGCTCATGCAGGCCTGCGATGACGCCATCCCGGACCCGGAGCGCGAGACCGACAAGCCGTTCCTGATGCCGGTCGAGGACATCTTCACCATCACCGGCCGCGGCACCGTGGTCACCGGTCGTGTGGAGCGGGGCGTCCTGAACCTGAACGACGAGGTCGAGATTCTCGGTATCCGCGAGAAGTCCCAGAAGACCACCGTCACCTCCATCGAGATGTTCAACAAGCTGCTCGACACCGCTGAGGCCGGCGACAACGCCGCCCTGCTGCTCCGCGGTCTCAAGCGCGAGGATGTCGAGCGCGGCCAGGTCATCGCCAAGCCGGGCGCCTACACCCCGCACAAGAGCTTCGAGGGCTCTGTTTACGTCCTGTCCAAGGACGAGGGCGGCCGCCACACCCCGTTCTTCGACAACTACCGTCCGCAGTTCTACTTCCGGACCACCGACGTCACCGGCGTCGTGAAGCTGCCGGAGGGCACCGACATGGTCATGCCCGGCGACAACGTCGACATGTCCGTCGAGCTCATCCAGCCGGTCGCCATGGACGAGGGCCTGCGCTTCGCTATCCGCGAGGGTGGCCGCACCGTCGGCGCCGGTCGTGTCACCAAGATCAACGACTAGTCTCGTTGACCTGGGTGTCCGGGCCCCGGCCCGGATGCAGGTACACACCGCCTGACACAGGCACCACGAAGCCCCCACCACTGATCCCCAGGGATCGGAGGCGGGGGCTTCGTCATGTCCGGTTCGGGATCCGGTGACGGTCCACTACGGGATGGCCGTCGGTGAGGGGGAGTGCACTGCCGGGCCACGACAGGGGCGGCGGACCAGATGGTCCGCCGCCCCGTGGTCCCTGACTTCAGCGCGCCACGTCAACGCACCCTGTCAGGCCGTACGCCAGATCAGTTGTTCTGCTTGACCTGCTCTATCTGGAGCAGGAACCGGGGCCGGATGTCCTGTCCGGGCACTGCGGCCCTGATGTCAGCAGAGGCCCGGGTACAGGCCTGACGCAGGTCTGCGACATCGGCCTCCGCCGTGGCACGCAGCCGGATCTCGAGGACATCGGTCGAACGGTCCTGCACCGCCCGGAACGTCGCAGAACGGATGTCGTCACGGGTCTCGAAGCTCTGCGCGACGGCGGACGCAAGATCAGCCGGATGGATACTGATCACCCCGGCGGTACCGGAGGCCGGCGAGGTCTTCCGGCCCAGCCTTTTGCGCTCGATGTTCACCGCCAGCAGCACCAGACCCAGGATGAAGAGCACGAGAGCGGCGATGCGCAGGATGTCATCGTAGTTCTCCCTGTCCGGCAGCCCGGTCCAGAAGTCCCGGTCGGCGTACTCGCCGATGCGGTGGGCGAACTCCCAGTCGATCGCCAGGCCGATGCCCCAGGTGGCCAGGCCCGCGAAGACCAGGAAGAGCAGGAAGGTGATGAAGCGGTTGAAGCCCGCCTTTCCACGGTTCACCGATCCTCACCTCCCGGTGTCGAGGCGACGACCTTCACGACGACGGCCGGCTCGGGATCGAGCATTGCAGCGAGATGTCCGACCTGGTCCGAGACACCCGCTGAGACGGCGTCGCGTTCGTCCTGGTCACCTGCGGCGGTGGTGACAGTCACGGTGATGCGCTTGCGGGTCGCGACGGTGGACGCACGGAGCACGCCACCTGCCTGTCGGGCGGCCGCGGTACTCATGCGGGCGACATCGACCGGCCGGGCGTAGAGGGCGGCGTCCTCCCCGAAGGAGAGGTGCGTCCGAGCACGCGGACGCAGCGTCGCCACGAGCAGGACCAGGGCCACCAGAGCGCAGCCGATCGCTGAGGGAAGGACCCAGCCGGCATACCTGACCTCGCCGATCCAGTCATAGACCGGGGCCAGCAGCTGGTCGGTACTGATCGACTCCTGCACGACCAGAAGATCGTGGAGGGCAACACCGCCGGTGGCCAGCAGAACCAGGCCGAGGAGGATCGTCCACCACCGCGCCCGCGGGGACGCCGCGGGTACCGGTGCCGGCGCCGTGGACTGTTCACTCATGTGCTCATTCCTTTCCTTCGAACGGTCGGCCGCCGGCGTCAGTGGCGTCAGCAGCGCCACCGGCATCCCCGGTACCGCTGTGCCGCACGACGGTCGGGGTGATGCGGGGATGGCGGTTAACCGTCACCGGTATCACCTTGTGACGGCTGATCTGCGGGTACGTTGTGACGCAAAGCCCCTGCGGGGTGGGCACGGCCTTCACCGGCAGTCCCTGCGGGGTGGGGATGTTCTCCAGGCGGGGACCGGGCGGCGTCGGGATGTCGTGTATGACCGGACGTGGCGTCGGTGTCTCAGGCTCGATCGCCGGGGAGTGCGTGACGTCCACCGGAGTGAGGGGCGCGCGCGGCGCGGTCTGCACCTCGTCGAGTTCCGGTGCCGGGGGAGTGGTGACATGGTCAGGACGCTGCGGGCGTCCGGCGCGCACCGGTGTCAGCGGAGTATGTTCGCGGGTGACCGGGTGACCGGCTTCGGGCACCGTGCGCTCAACCGTGGGGGATGTGACGGTGAGCGGAGTGGCGACGACCGGTTCGAGCTCGGGGGAGCGCGGGGCGTCTGCCAGATCGGTGGCGGTAACGCGTTCGGCCGGAACGACGGCACCGACACCCACGTTGACCGTGGAGACGGCGATCCCGGTTCCGTCGGTGATCCACTGCGCGACCGTCTCACGGACGGTCTTGGCGACGTCCACCGCCGGACTGGGCCAGGCGACGGCGATCTGGATGTCGACGCTGACCGAGCGGTGTCCGGCGTCCCACCGCAGTTCGGCGCGCGGCAGACTGCGACCGGTGAAGCGGTTGATGCCCGAGGAATGACTGAGGACGCCGGGTACCGACAGTGCGCCGCGGACGGCGAACTGCCGGGGGATCCGGTCGTCAATCGTTGTGGTGCTCCGGGAAGTGCTCGGGGAAGTGCTCGGGGAAGTGCTCGGGGAGGTGTTCGGGGAAGTGGGCTCCACGGTGGATCAGCCCCGTCCGCGGTGCCCCGAGCTGAAGACGGCCCGAAGGTCGATCAGTCCCTCGAGGTGGGCGCCGACGATGCCGCCGACACCGCACAGCACGGCGACGACGAGGAAACCGGTGATCCCGGCCCACAGGGCGCCGACGGCGAGCAGGAAGCCGACGAGTACGCCGAAGAGGGTTGCGTACCTCATTGTTTCTCCGATCTGGAGTTGCTGGAGTCTCTGGTGGTGCCCGTGTCCGTGTACCGGCGGGCACCCGGGAACTTGCGGGGGAGATGCCCCTGGACGGAGCGGACCATGGAGGACGCCGCCTTGCCCGCGGTCTTACGGACCTTGCGCAGCTTCGGCGTCTGGGTGTCGACGACCCGGCGTGCCCGGTCACGGATCTCCTCGGCCCGGCGGTAGACCTCGTCGGTGTACTGCTCGGCGAGATCGGTGGCCTGGCGCGCGACATCGTCCGGGATGAACCCGGGCAGGTGGATGTCGTTGAATTCCGGGCGGGGCCGGGTGCGTCGTTGCCACTCGGCGTCGAGTCGGTCGAGTGCCTCGATAAGCGCCTCGTCGGAGCCGCCGTGATCCGGATGATTCTCACGGATCACCTGGCGGCGCCGCTTGACGTACTCCGGGTCGTCCCGGAAGGAGGCACGGGAGGTGGGGTCAGCCATGGTCTCTGCAGTCCCGGTTACTGGACGCGGGGAGCCTTCTCGGGCTCGACGTCCTCACTCTCACGGTCGTCGTCACCCGGGAGGTGGACGTCGTGGACGGTGACGTTGACCTCGGTGACCTCCAGACCGGTCATCTCCTCGACGGAAATGATGATGTTGCGGCGGATGGCTTCGGCGAGCTCGTGGATGGCGACGCCGTACTCGGCGACGATGGAGATGTCGACGGCCGCCTGGCGCTCGCCGACCTCTACGGAGATGCCCTGCTGGACGTTGACGCGTCCACCCGGGATGCGCTCGCGCAGCGCGCCGAGAGCACGGGCGGTGGATCCGCCGAGGCCGTGGACTCCGGTGACCTCGCGGGCGGCCATGCCGGCGATCTTCGAGACGACGACGTCGGCGACGGAGGTGCGACCGTGGTCGGTGACCAGGTTGGAACCGTCGTCGCGGACGGCCGGGGTGGTGGAGGAGGCGGAGGACGAGGGGGTTGTGTTACCGGTGTTCTCGTCCGCGGGCGTGGAGTTGCTCATGTGGGGGCATCCTTCGTTGGGTAGCTGGTCGGTGTGTGTCCTGCGCGGTGCAGAAGCTCTTCTGTGTCCATGGTAGACACCTGTGAAAGCTGAATGTCCTGCAGTTCGGGACCACGTGATCCACATCCCGACCGCCATGACGGTGTGATGTTCACCATGCTACGCGGTGGACGGTTCCCCGGACTTGATTGTCGCCGGTCGGACGTGCTTTAATACCTCTCGTTGCTTTGACACGTCTCCTGCGCGCCCGGAACACCTCCGGACGCAAGACGGTGACGATGGTGAAGTGAGCATGAACCACACGGAGGCCCTCCGGGGCGGCCAAGGGTTCCAGCGCAGGGTCACGGACTTGTCCGTCCTGCGGGAGCCGGAGTGGGGCATGGCAAATAAACAGCGGCAGTTAAGCGAAGGTCCCACGCATCATGGGGGGCTCTTCCTCGGATGGCTGGGGTTCCCCGGTCGTTTCCGGTCAGTGACGGCGCAGCGGTGATTGCCTCCCCTCCCCGTCCCGGATTCGACGCAGGAACCCGCACGGTCATGAAGACACTGGCGTCTGTGCCAGCTTCATAAGCCGGACAGCGTTAACCAAGAAACAAGAAGTTCCCACGCCATCGGGCAGGGAAGACACCCACCCGTCATTGGAACGGGGAACGAGGAAGAGGACTAGCGTGGCGGGACAGAAGATCCGCATCAGGCTCAAGGCCTATGACCACGAGGCAATCGACGCTTCTGCCAAGAAGATCGTCGAGACGGTCACCCGTACCGGTGCCCGCGTGGTCGGCCCTGTGCCTCTGCCCACCGAGAAGAACGTGTACTGCGTCATCCGTTCGCCGCACAAGTACAAGGATTCTCGCGAGCACTTCGAGATGCGCACCCACAAGCGGCTCATCGACATTCTCGACCCGACGCCGAAGACCGTTGACGCTCTCATGCGCATCGATCTTCCGGCCAGCGTCGACGTGAACATCCAGTAATCCTGGTCTTTGAGTCGGAACTGAGCAGCGGAGCAGAATTATGAGCGAAAACGAGATCAAGGGCATCCTGGGCAAGAAGCTCGGCATGACCCAGATCTTCGACGAGGAGAACCGGGTCGTCCCGGTCACCGTCGTCGAGGCTGGGCCCTGTGTCGTCACCCAGGTGCGCACCAAGGAAACCGACGGCTACGATGCCGTCCAGATCGCCTTCGGCGACATTGACCCGCGTAAGGTCAAGAAGCCGCAGGCCGGTCACTTCAAGAAGGCCGGCGTGACCCCCCGCCGCCACGTGACGGAGATCCGCGTCGAGGACGCCTCCGCCTACGAGGTCGGTCAGGACATCACCGCCGAGCTCTTCGCCGACGTCACCTACGTTGACGTCACCGGCACCTCCAAGGGTAAGGGCTACGCCGGCGCCATGAAGCGCCACGGCTTCGCCGGCCAGGGCGCCTCCCACGGTAACCAGGCTGCCCACCGCCGCGTCGGCGGCATCGGCGCCTGCGCCACCCCGGGTCGTGTCTTCAAGGGCACCCGCATGGCAGGTCGCATGGGTAACGAGCGCGTCACCCTGCAGAACCTCAGGATCGCCCGGGTGGACGCCGAGTCCAACCTGGTGCTGATCAAGGGTGCCATCCCCGGAATCAACGGTGGCATCGTCACCGTCAAGACCGCAGTGAAGGGCGGTGCACACGCATGAGTAATCTGACCCTCAACGTCCACACCGCTGACGGATCCACCAACGGCACCGTTGAGCTTCCGGCGTCGATCTTCGACGTCGAGCCCTCTGTGCCGCTGATGCACCAGGTCGTCGTGGCGCAGCTGGCCGCGAAGCGCCAGGGCACCCACGCCACCAAGACCCGCGGCGATGTCCGCGGCGGTGGTAAGAAGCCGTTCCGCCAGAAGGGCACCGGTCGCGCCCGTCAGGGTTCCACCCGTGCGCCCCACATGACCGGTGGTGGCACGGTCCACGGTCCGCAGCCGCGTGACTACGACCAGCGCACCCCGAAGAAGATGAAGGCCGCCGCCCTGCGCGGTGCTCTGACCGACCGCGTCCGCAACGAGCGCATCCACCTGGTGGAGGAGCTCGTCGCCGGCCAGACCCCGTCGACCAAGTCGGCGCGTTCCTTCCTGGAGCGCCTCACCGACCGCAAGACGGTCCTGGTTGTCCTCGGTCGCGAAGACGTCACCGCCTGGAAGTCCGTGAACAACCTCCCGGCTGTCCACGCGCTGTCCTTCGACCAGCTGAACACCTACGACGTCCTCAACGCGGACGACGTGGTCTTCTCCGTCGAGGCGCTCAACGGCTTCATCGAGCAGTCCAGCAAGAAGGAGGAGGCCAAGTGACCACCATCGCTGACCCCCGGGACGTCATCATCGCCCCCGTCGTCTCCGAGAAGTCCTACGGTCTCATGGAGCAGAACGTCTACACGTTCCTGGTGAGCCCGGACTCCAACAAGACCCAGATCAAGATTGCCGTCGAGGAGATCTTCGGTGTGAAGGTCGCCAGCGTGAACACCCTCAACCGTGCAGGCAAGCGTAAGCGCTCCCGCACCGGTTACGGTCAGCGCAAGGCCACCAAGCGCGCCATGGTCACCCTGGTCGCCGGCAGCGAGCCCATCGACATCTTCGGTGGCGCGGCCTAGGCCGCGGATACCGACAGGTAAAGAGAGAGCAGAAGTATGGCTATTCGCAAGTACAAGCCGACTACGCCGGGTCGCCGCCAGAGTTCCGTGTCCGAGTTCGACGAGATCACTCGTTCGACCCCGGAGAAGTCTCTGCTGCGCCCGCTGTCCAAGACCGGTGGCCGCAACGTCCACGGCCACATCACCACCCGTCACAAGGGTGGTGGACACAAGCGCCGTTACCGCGTCATCGACTTCCGTCGTGTCGACAAGGACGGTGTGCCCGCCAAGGTCGCCCACATCGAGTATGACCCGAACCGCACCGCGAACATCGCGCTGCTTCACTTCGCCGACGGCGAGAAGCGGTACATCATCGCGCCGAAGGGTCTCAAGCAGGGCCAGGTCATCGAGACCGGTGCCCAGGCTGACATCAAGGCGGGTAACAACCTGCCGCTGCGCAACATCCCGACCGGTACCACCATCCACGCTGTGGAGCTGAAGCCGGGCGGCGGCGCCAAGCTGGCCCGTTCCGCCGGTGCTTCCATCCAGCTGCTCGGTAAGGAAGGCAAGTACGCGATCCTGCGTATGCCGTCCACCGAGATCCGTCGCGTCGACATCCGTTGCCGCGCCACCGTGGGTGAGGTCGGAAACCAGGACCAGATCAACATCCGCTGGGGCAAGGCCGGCCGTATGCGCTGGAAGGGCGTCCGCCCGACCGTCCGCGGTGTCGTCATGAACCCGGTCGACCACCCGCACGGTGGTGGTGAGGGTAAGACCTCCGGTGGTCGCCACCCGGTCTCCCCGTGGGGTCAGCCTGAGGGCCGCACCCGCAAGCCCAACCGTCCGAGCGACAAGCTGATCGTCCGCCGTCGCCGTGCCAACAAGAACAAGAAGCGCTAAAGGAGGTAGTTGAGAATGCCACGCAGCCTCAAGAAGGGCCCGTTCGTGGACGAACACCTCCTCGCGAAGGTGGACGCCCAGAACGACGCCGGCACCAAGAAGGTCATCAAGACCTGGTCGCGCCGTTCGACCATTCTCCCCGATTTCATCGGTCACACTTTCGCCGTCCATGACGGTCGGAAGCATGTCCCGGTGTTCATCGACGATTCGATGGTCGGTCACAAGCTGGGCGAGTTCGCCCCGACCAAGACCTTCAAGGGTCACATCAAGGACGACAAGAAGGGTCGGCGATAGTCATGTCCGACACCATCAACTCCGCACGCGCCACGGCCAAGTTCGTTCGGGTCACCCCGATGAAGGCCCGTCGCGTCATCGACACCATCCGCGGCAAGTCCGTGGAGGACGCGCTGGCGATCCTGCGCTACGCCCCGCAGTCGGCTTCTGAGCCGGTCGCGAAGGTCGTGGCCTCCGCCGCCGCGAATGCCGAGAACAACTTCGGCCTGGATCCCGACTCGCTCGTCATCTCCGCGGCTTTCGCCGACGAGGGACCGACGCTCAAGCGGTTCCAGCCCCGCGCCCAGGGTCGGGCCTTCCAGATCCGCAAGCGCACCAGCCACATCACCGTGGTTGTCGAGAGCCAGAAGGGAAGTGCTCAGTAGTGGGCCAGAAGATTCACCCCCACGGCCTCCGGCTGGGTATCACTTCCGAGTGGCGCTCCCGCTGGTACGCCGACAAGCAGTACGCTGACTACCTCGCCGAGGACATCAAGATCCGCGAGTTCCTGTCGAAGGGCCTCGACCGCGCCGGCATCGCCGAC